>CASJPF010000010.1 GCA_949383255.1 Lachnospiraceae bacterium
AGAACTATGTCTTATCGGGCTTTAAAAATGTCCAAAAGTTGTAAACTGGTGTATTCATGTCCAATCTACATAAAACACTTGCATTTCTCTATTTGAACCTCTCATGGCTAAAGCCACGAGATTCCTGCTTCATAGACTTCGTAACCTCCATCTCCACAGGCGTAACTTCGGATTGCTCCAACCCTAGAATTTATTACCTAAGCAGTCTGCAGCATTCTAAGTCCTTCTTTCAAAATATTCTTTGCTGCATTAACATCCCTATCATGGTGCGCTCCACAAGTGGGACAACTCCATTCCCTTATGGATAAATTTCTTGTATTCCTATTTTTATAACCACATTTATTGCAAGTCTGGCTACTTGCAAAGAACCTTCCTACTTTTACAATTTCCTTACCATACCAATCTGCTTTATATTCAAGCTGCCTCACAAATTCTGACCACGACACATCTGATATTGACTGTGCCAGATTGTGATTCTTCATCATACTTTTCACTTGCAGATCCTCTATGCAGATTACATTGTTATACTGAATAATATATGTAGAAAGTTTCTGTAAGAAATCCTTTCGCTGATTTGCAATTTGTTCTTGTAATCTCGCCTTATCCCAATTAGAGCCGCCTCTTGTTTTTCGAGACAGTCTCTTTTGGACCATAGTCAATAGAGTAGACACAATTTTAGAAAGATTTTTATTGGAAACAGTATTATTTCTGCTTTCAGTAAGCAGCCTCTATCTCATTTGGTGTCTTGTAATCCGGGAAGGCAACAGACAGCATTATCAAAGGGGGATTCTTTTGTGAAAAGGACTGTACTACGTTCAAAGAATCTAAAAGCTGTCGGAAAGTAGATGCTGTATACTATGAACCACAATCAGAATGGAACATAACATACATTAGACAAACAAACATCTTATAATTTAAATATTATGAAAAAGCTGTTGTTGAATATATTAAAATTGATAGAAATTGGAAACAGTTCTCTAAGTCTGAAAAAGAAGCGGTTTGCAATTGGTACAAATCTAGAAAAATATTTGGAGCAAATAATGAATTTATAAGTTTCTTAATCAAATGCACAATTTTAATTATAGAACATATTTATACATTTGTTGCGAAAGTTGTGTCACTTGTGCTTGACAAAATATATTTTTATTGCTAAAATAAATTGACCTTGTTAAATCAAGGGGTAGTAAAGGTTTCGACAGGGAACTTGAAGATGGAGAAGCAGGTCGTAGGTATACGTTAAATCCAAAATTAAAATTAAACGCTGAAGATAATTTAGCATTTGCAGCTTAAGAGCTGCTGTCTGATCTAGTGCACCTACACATTAGAACTCGGGCATTGATTTTGTAGGAAACGACACATGCAAAGCTTTGCGTATGTGGGCGTATTATGAAGCTACTGACTGCATAGGGGGGTTGATTCGCCTATCCAGAAGGGAAATGGGTTTTATCCGAAAAAATCAACTAAATCTGTAGAAGTACATGGGATGGTTTTTTGGACACGGGTTCGACTCCCGTCTACTCCATTTGGATTAAGCCTTATAATTTAAGGTTTTTGGAGTATTAAATATGGTTTGACCCCATTTTTTAAGAAATAGAGATCGGGATATCCTAAAGTTTGTGTAAACCTCCAAACTGATGTAAGATAAGATTACTCAGTTTGGAGGTTTAATTATGGCAAGAAAAAACGAAAGCCTACAAAAAACTGCAATGAGAAAAATGATGCATAATTATCTGAAAAATAATGACATCAGCATCAAAAGCGGAACCGATGTCAACTCCGTCATGCGGGATATGGGACTCGAAATATCCAAAAATCTATAAATCCTGGTATGATAACTGGGTAACCCTTTCCACCTATTTCAAGTATTCGGAGGCAGTCAGACGGCTTATTTACACTATAAACGCCATAGAAGGATTCTGACTAGCAGTTTCGTGGGAAAACTCGAAACTGTGAAAAAATCATGTGCTCTGGTCAAAATAATTGAGAACTATGTCTTATCGGGCTTTAAAAATGTCCAAAAGTTGTAAACTGGTGTTAGTATAACAAAAATTACGGTTTCTAAATTGGAACATAAAAGCGATACCCATCTCAATAAGTATCACTTCTTGTTGTAATAATATTTTATTCACTGTACTCTTATAGAAAAATTATCATATATTCCAACTGGAATATCTTCATCAAAAGAATACTGTTCCATTGTTTCTTTTTCAAATTGATACACTGTCACCAATTCTTTCATAGGATCAACTATCCAGTATTCCCTAACTTCTGCTGTTCTATATTTGAACAGCTTTGTAAAATAGTCCATAGCCTTACTACCTGGTGAGACTATCTCAATCACCCAATCTGGAGCACCGTTGCAACCTTTATCACTAATCTTATTTTTGTCACAAATAACTGATATATCTGGTTCTATATAGTTTTCATTATTTTCATTTAAGAATACAGCAAATGGAGCTGGAAAAACCTCGCAATCACCTTTATTGTTCCTAATATGAATATTTATTTCTGTACTAATATAGTTAAGCAATCTTTGATGTTTCGTATTTGGTGGAGCCATATAATAAATCTTTCCATCAATCAGCTCTGCGCGCTCTCCATCCGGCAACGCATAGATATCATCTATTGTATATATTTCAAAGTCTCTTACTACATCCATCTTGTCAACCTCCTCCCCCTATACAATATAGTACCTTATAATGAATGCTATATCAAGAATATTTTATAGCGTCTTCAAATAGTTATTTTATTGTGTCACCATCCTCGAAAACACAGTCACTTGCCATCTATCCTTAAACTTGTTTAACAACACCTATTTTCTTTCCCCATTCTATTTTTTATAGCTTTCTTCACACTTTCTTCTATTTCTCGAAATTTCGCATTTATTAATTAAGTATTTCTATTTCTTCTAAATGGCTTTTTAAAATATCACTTAAACACTCTTGGCATTGCTCTTTGTTATCTGGTGAACAGTCTCCATATATCCAAGTAGTTTCAGATAGCAATCTTGCAGCTTCTTCTTCGTTATTATAATTTTTTTAATCTAAATAAACATATCTCATATTATTTGTTTTTCTTAAAACGAAACATTCATGTCCATCTTACATAAAATACTTACATTTCTCAAAGTAGAACTGTTGCTCTTTCTTGAATAATTCAATTAATTTAAACAAACTCCTTTCTTCTCTATAGGCTTTCAAAGACTCCAGATATTCATTTCTGTTAGCATCTTCAATTACTACTGGCACAATACCATTCTTCAAACATTCTCTAAAAAGAATCAATCTTCCAGTTCTGCCATTACCGTCCTGAAACGGATGGATACTCTCATATTTTGCATGAAACTCCGCCAATACAGAAATATCTGATTTTTGATTGCTATACCAATCTTGTAATAAATACATTTCCTGAGCTACATTCTCTGGCTTTACAGTCTGATACATACCAATCATATTCGGACGTTTTTTATAATCGCCAATAGCATATCCATTAGCGCGATCCTCAAAAACACCAGACTTTAACTCATAGTGGAATTTCTTTATCAATTCTTGTGTCAATGGCTCATCCAAAGTATCCAACATTTTATTGAACATCAGAAAATGTCCATTCATTTCCTCAACATCTTTTGCTCTGTAATAATCATTTGATTTGGGCAAAATTCCATTATCAAACAAAGAAGCTGTTTGTTCCTCAGTGAGTGTACTCCCCTCAATCTTATTTGAGTTATAAGCAAGTAAGCGCTGTGTATAAGCGTATACACCGGATCTATCAAATCGTTCTCTTTCTATCTTGAATCTTTCTAAAAGAAATTGCAAAAAATCTTTATTCATATCATTCCTCCCACAAAACTAGAATTTTATTGACTTCAATAATTTTAATCTTTTATAAAACATTTCATAAAATTGAGGTAATTCATTAAAAAATTCTTTACGCACTTCTTTTATTTGATTTAATCGAATTTTTTCTACAGATTTAATTGCCGCCTCCTTTTGATTGGCATGTTCACCAAATATAATCTGACAATTAGAACCCTCTATGTATCATAAGAATTAAATTCTTGACACCACTTTACAACTTTTTGACGATTTGATTGTTCAAGGCTCTCTGAATTAAAAAACCTTAATTGGTCTTACTAATTTCTCTGGGTTTCGAGGTTTAATCCCAAAACGATAAATAATATTTTGGACTCAAATTTTAACTTTTTTGGGTATCAAATATTGTATCCTATAGCAAAATTTACACCCTTTGAAGCAGAAAAAGTAGTATTTTCAAGGATTTGGGTAACATTATCTATTTATAAAAAAGTTGTAAAGTGGTGTATAAAAAAATAGCATAAAATTAAGGCTTTTACCAAAATCCATGCTACTTAAATACTGCGGAAGATGGGACTTGAACCCACACGCTCTACCGAGCACAAGATCCTTAGTCTTGCCTGTCTGCCAATTCCAGCACTTCCGCGAACAAATTTATATTATCTTATATCAATGCTTTTGTCAATAGTTTTTTTTAATTTTATATATTTATCTGTTCAATATATTTGATACCAACCTTTTTAGTAAGCCATACCCCATTTTCAGAAAGATAAAATATCTGTCCGTCTTGGTACATACTTCCACTGAAAACCTTTAAAACAACCGGTTTTCCATGTCGTTTTCCCACATTGAGCGCTGTCTCAATATCTTTTGATAAATGCACATATAAACGCCCCATCGGTTTTAGCCCTTCCACTTTAATGTTCTCATAAAACCGCTTCGCAGTGCCATGATATAAAATTTCTGGCGGCTCCTGCTCGTTCAACTCAACATCCACAGGGACACTATGACCCTGATTGGCACGAATCAGCGTTTTATCTTCATTAAAGGAATACCTTTGTTTATTGTCTGTTCTGACAATCTCCTCCAAAATATCTCTATTGATTTTCTTCCCGTTTTTGTTAATTCCTAATATTAGCTGATCCACATCTGCCCAACCATGTTTATCAAGCTGAACATATGCTGCTTCTGGATGATGCCGTAATATGAAACTGATAAACTTACTTAGACTATCATTTGATGCCTTTTTCACTCTTATCCCTCCAACAATGTCGTCAACTTAAGCCAAACTTTCCCCTTCTTACACAACAGAAAATAATTCTAAAAATTTAATAAAAACACTTGACAGGTATGCCGAAAAATGTTGTTCTGCAATTAATTATCTTATTGATTGCGAGGTATCCATATGTTCAAAAAATAGTATCTGTCAGCTTATTAAAAATGTGAAAGACCTTATTTCTTCTGCTTCGTTTAAACAAAAACACTGTCTCAAAAAAACTGCCTTTACTAGAAACAGAAAGCTTTCATTCCAAGACATAATGTATTTCGTGTTAAGTATGCCGCAAAAGCCACTGACTACAGAACTGGATTTGTTTTTCGGCAAAAAAGTATTTTCATTTCTAAACAGGCTTTTTCAAAAACACGCTACATAATATCACCACATGCTTTTGAAGATATTTTTAATTTATCCACCGACCTGTTTCGATTCACAAATCCTCCCAACACATGGGAGGGATACCGCGTATTTGCCATTGACGGTTCGGAAATTGCCGTTGATATATAATTTCCTTTCTTAATTCCATGAATGTATTATATCAAATTTAATTACTTTTGTATATATTTTCACAAACTTAAAATTTCTCCTTGTGAAATTCAACCAACAGTTGTCCCTTCTTTACCAAATCTCCATCTTTCACATGTGTTGTGAAATATTTTCCTTGTAAGTTCGCAGTATCTATCCCAATATGAATCAAAGTTCTATGGAGATTTTTTCATATCTTTGTCGCTTATTCGCATCCATTCCATGCTCCTTCTTCTTTCTGCAAAAGCCTTTTGACTTCCATTTTTCCCGTGACCACAGTACACAATAGAAGCAACTTTTATATTTTTTATTTGCTCTTGTAATTAATATTATAGCGCGATATAATAAGGTTCCTATGGAGAAATGTGACTTTGACATTGAACATTACGACATTGTTATCTAATGCAAATTTGGCATAGAAGACTTGCTAAGGAGGAAATTTTCAATGCAGGATTACTACTTTTCAAATGACTTTTTTAGGAATATTGATGCTATGATTTATACTTGTGGATATGAGTATTGTGAGCCTAGCCACAGTTATAGTTTCATATTACGCAATTAATATTTAATCCATTATGTAGGCAGACGCCTTTCTCATCTGTCTCGGTGAACTTATCTACTATAAGGCAAACAAAAATTCTCCGTAAAATCATACTTGAATTGGAATGCAAGGCATCAAGATAAAAGGCTATCTGAGACGAACTTCTCTCTGGGACAATTTGGTCATTTATTATGGTCAGGACGACCAGATGCGATTTTGCCGCGAAAGTTTGATTTCTTCTGTATTTTGCTTTTGTTATCGAACTTTTTACGGGACCATAATTTGGAAAATCTTCTCAACTGGATGACATTGCTTGTGAACAGTAACTGAAAAATAACTGCGCATTAGAAGCCATATTAAAATAGCTTGCAGCATTAATAAATACATTATATAATATTAAAATAATATGAATGTACAGCAAAGCAAATTTGACTGTTATACAATTAAATTAATTTCGTAGGAATAAGGCTATTTTATGGAACAGATTTTTAAATATCCGCGAACCAGACATCTGGAAGGCTCTAAACAGCAATTAGGTGATGGAGACCTAGACTTCGTAAAATTAAATAATGTAAAAGGAAACTACTTTGTTCTTGAAGAAAAAGTGGATGGTGCAAACTGTGGCATTAGTTTTGGCACAGATGGAAAAATGTACTTGCAAAGCCGTGGGCACTTTTTAAATGGCGGTTATGGAGAACGACAATTTGATTTGTTTAAACTTTGGGCAGGTTGCTTTGAAACGCAACTGCATCATTTGCTTGAAGACCGATATGTGATGTACGGGGAATGGTTGTATGCAAAACATACTGTATTTTATAACCAATTACCCCATTATTTTATGGAATTTGATATTTTTGACAAAAAAGAACAACGTTTTTACTCCACCAGAAAACGCAGAGAATTTTTGAATCAAGCCCCGTTTATCTGTTCTGTACGTGTACTAACAGAAGGGACTTTTAAGACAGTGCATGCGATTGAAAAATGGATTGGTCCAAGCCTGTTTATCTCCGACAAGCAAAAACAAAATTTTCTTATACAATGCCAAAAAAGTGGAATAGATTCTGCGTTAGCTATCCGCCAGACAGACTTAACAGGAATTATGGAAGGAATCTATATTAAAGTTGAAGACGGCGACTATGTTACCGACCGCTTAAAGTTTGTACGAGGAACTTTTCTGAACACTATTCTTGACTCAGAAAGTCACTGGAGCAACCGTCCAATTATAACGAATTGTTTAGCAGATGGAGTGGACTTGTTTGCAATGCCAGAGAAGGAGAACCTTTGATGAGTCAAAATATTCTTAAAGTAATCGGAGACAGCAAATTTTCTTTTTCTCAGCTCTCCTGCTGTTACCCTGAACTATGTGCGCTGAAAAATATTCCTCAAAATCCCGAGTATCACGGGGAAGGTGATGTATATTGCCATACAGAAATGGTCTGTAAAAAACTGATGGCACTTCCTGAATGGAAAGAATTGACACAGGAAGAACAGGAACTATTGTTTTTAGCAGCAGCTTTTCATGATATTGGGAAAATATATTGCACCAAACAGGAAAATGGTATGTGGATAGCGCCAAAGCATACGATTATCGGAGAAAAAGTCTTTCGCCAAATGGTTTACAAAGAAGCAAAACAGTTTGGCTTAACTTTCTATCAGCGGGAAATAATCGCAAAGCTAATTCGATATCATGGTTTACCTGTGTGGTTTTGGAACAAAGACAGAATAGAGTTTGATTTACTCAAAGCGGCAGAAAGCATTCCTTTGCGCCTTTTATATCTACTCTCAAAGGCTGATGTGAACGGACGAATTACAGAAAATCCTAGTTCATTTGTAGAACAAGTTGAATTATTCGCAGAGTACACTCAGGAATTAGGTGTTTGGGAAAAGTCTTATGCATTTGCGAACCCCTATACAAAATATCAATATTTTCATAGAGAAAAGTTATGGCATAAAGCAGAATTATGTGATGATACAGAATTTGATGTCCTTTTAATGTCTGGTCTACCTCTAGCGGGAAAAGACTATTGGATTGAGCAACACGGCGCAGGATTGCCTGTTGTTTCTCTCGACAAAATCCGCGAACAGTTGGGATTGCCTCCCACAAAAAATTCTGGCAAAATCGCGCAAATTGCAACAGATCAAGCCAGAATTTTTTTAAGAAAAAAAGAACCATTTATCTGGAACGCAACAAACTTCATTGAAGAAACGAGACAGCGACTGATCAATCTCTTTGCTGGCTATGGTGCTCGCGTGCACATTTTATATCTGGAAACCCCCTATCAAGATCTTATTGCCAGAAATCAAAAAAGGGCACGCTATATCCCAGAACCTGTCTTGGAAAACATGATACAAAAATTAGAACTGCCAGCGCCTTGGGAAGCTTATACAGTCAATATCATTTTTTAAAATCAAGCAGGAAATTTATCTTTTCCTGCTTACTGCGCTGGATGCTGATATCAACCAGTGGTCAAAAGCTAACCACTAATTTATTATAAATCTCATTCTTTATCCATGTTGATCACTTCTAACACATATGGTTTTATTTGTTCAGACACTTTTTCTATCTCTTTTTCAAGAATCTCAAACGGTCCCCAACCATAGGAAGACAAGAGATCCAATGCATCTTCTGACACATCATCACTCGATGAGATCGTTACTATTTGAAGTAAATCAATTAACTCATCATAGAAATCAGCAATGTAGTGATCTTGTTTATAATAAGGGTCCATAAACCAATCCAAAGCAAACAAAAGACTTTTCTTTTTCTTGTTATCATCACCCATAAGAACTTCTCTAATTGCTTCAATTCCTCTTTTTATTATCTCTTTTTCATTTGCACCATATGTAATATAACGAACATTACTTTCCATAAAACCTCGCAATTCAAAAATTCCTTACAATGTTCTACAATATTACCAAATCCTTTTCCATATTTTTACAATTTTACCAAAAACATAAAGCAACATATTATACCAATCAACAACCATATGCTTAATGTTTTAACTATATAACGGATAAACAGGTTTTCTGAACGGTTACTAATTTTGCATTGTTTTCTCGAAAATATCACAAAGACTATCACACTGATAAATAGCCATAGAATCAACATTTTTAAATCATTTAATATAAAATTATGCAATCCCCAGTTTTCATACCTACTATAATTTGGGTCTGAAATATCATCATATGCAATATATGCAAGAAATGTATTGCATAAACCAAAAATTGAATAAATCATTGTAAGTGGACTTATCCACTCATATTTCAATGGTTTCTTTTGAATTCGTTTCCAAATCGCTACAATCCCTGTCAAAATTGAAAGTAAAAATAACCCGACAAAAAAATACTTCATTATATTTACATATGTGTCAATTCGCATATAACACTCCTAAAACCTATTTCTAATTAGAAAGTGTAGAAAAATAATTGATACAGACGAGATTTTTAATATTGGCAAAAGCAATTTAAAATATATTGTCTAAACACTCTTGTTTATAATTTTTTGAACAGAACTATTATCCAAATCAAGATGGCAATCAGCAAAGCAAACTTCCAATAACCTGTTCTTTGCAACATCTGGCACAGGTATCTGTTGAACTATATTTTCATAAGTCACTTCATCAGATTTGCATAATTTTTTATAAAACTCATTCTTCTGATTATTGTCCATCTCAAATCTTGTGATGATTTTGCGGATTGCCTCTCTTCTCTTCTTATCCACCTGTTCTGCAAAAAGTACAGATATTTCATACTGCACACCTGGTACAATCTTTTCAATTGTGACATGCAAGCACTCATTGTCGTCCACATGAGCAGGATGTGCTTTGTCATCTCCTTTAACAGTCACTTCACCAGACAAAATATTGCAGAACACAAATTGATATCTTCTTGGTTTGATATCGAAACCTTCCGCTCCTATCTTACAAGAAAATCTCACTTTTTGAACATCTTCCTTTTTCTCTGACACAAATATTGTATCAATGCGCTTTCCTTCCTGCTCTTCATGCAGTGTATAACTTCCATTTCCATTTGTAATATATACTTTTAGCATGTCTGGATTTTCCACATCATTGGTATATTTTCGGTCATCTAATATAAAAAATCCGCCTTCTTTGAGTAAAACTGGAATCTCTTCCAACCAACGCACCATTGTAATCCTTCGACCACCCACATACACATCACCTGTAAAGAAGTCTGTCCATCTTCCCTGCGGCAGCCAGACATCCACTTTTGCCATACCTTCTGCCTCGCTCTTTGTTATCACAGGTGCCACAATCATTTGACCACCAAACAGATATTGGTTCGGACACTGATAAGCTTCCTCCTCGTCAGCCCATTCGTAGTACATTGGTTCTATCAAGGCAGTTCCATTTTCTGCGACTTCCACAGACGCAGAGTATAAAAACGGAATCATCCGATGCCGCAACCGCAAATATTCTTCTGCAATCAGTCCTGCGCCATTCTTGTACGCCCACGGCTCCTTTGTAAACGTGTCGGAATCGCTGCTATGCAAACGATTAATTGGGCTAAATACCCCAAACTGTAAAAAGCGTACATACAACTCGTCGTCTTTATAACCACCCATATGACCACCAATATCATGACTCCACCAGCAATAACCCGCATTTGATGCTGTTGCTGTAAAATAAGGCAGATACTGCAAACTCTCCCATGTCACATAGGTATCCCCAGAAAACCCTAACGGATAACGATGAGAACCAATCCCACTATAGCGCGATAAAATTAGTGGCTCCTGTTGTACACCATTGTCCAAAAAATGATAGTGGTTCAGCACCCATAATGGGTCCAATCCCTCCAACTTCGAGTCACTTCCCTGCTGCCAATCAATCCACCAGAAATCCACGCCATCATGCTCATATGGTTTGTGAAGCACCTTGAAGTAAGCATTAATAAACGTTTCATCTGTCATGTCAAAAGGGATCTGCTGTTCAGTTTCTGGATTAATACCTACAGCTTTCGCCATCTCCTGATAACAGTCCTCGAAATATCGCACCCCTTGTGCTGGGTGCAAATTCAACGTTACATGTAAATTTTTCTCGTGCAGTTTCCTCAAAAAGCGCCTGTAATCTGGAAATAAATCAGTATTCCAACTATAGCCTGTCCAGCCGTCATTTCCACCGTGCAATGTGTCGTTTTTTCCGTCTGCCGTAATCTGTTTACGCTCATCCAAGGTAGTGGACCAATGCCAGTCCATGTCCACCGTTGCGACCGTCAACGGAATGCCGCGCTCCTCAAAATCCTCAATTGTGTGCAGATATTCCTTCTCTGTATAAGCGTGATATCGGCTCCACCAATTCCCCAATGCAAACCGTGGAATCAATGGGGTCTTTCCACAGATAAAAAACAACGCCTTCAATGCCTCTCTGTAATCCTTCCCATACGCAAACACATAACAATCCACTTGCGCATGCTCGCGCTTTGCCAGCATTCCATCTGCGCCCAAAATCAGCGATTGGCTATCATCTAAAAGTGCCACTCCATTTTTGGAAATAACACCGTATCCAAGTGTTAGTTTTTCCACCTTACACCTGCCATTCTCAAAAGAAATGCATTGATCACCATCGCAGCCATCTAGAGTACGATATGTACCAAGAAGATTTTCGTTATTATTTAGATATAACTTTTTATCTTGTCCTGCCAAATATATATAACTATCTGCAACAGAACCTTTCCATACAAGAATCGCCTTATCAGTGGCAATTCGCAGTTCCTCATTTGCCTGCTCTACGGAAAATGAAATCTTTGATGTCTTTCGATACCATACAGTCTGTGTCGCCTTATCACAAAAGTGCCCTTTCGGTTCCTGCTCAATACGAAACAATCTGTCCGCCAGAACAGTAATACGTGTATTCCCCTCTATTACTATGTTTTCCTGCAAAGCAACAGGTTCTGTTTTTGCAATTAAATGCTTGTCTAACATATAAACTTCCTCCAGTTTTTTATTTTTTGAATTTGTTCTAAACTTGTGAACTACCCATTGTCTAAATCCAATGGGTAGTTCTCCCTATACAAACAATTTAATTTCAATATCTTTATCAATAGTCTTTTGAAAGACATGTATTACCTTTTCTGTAATCAAAACGCCAATTGTAGATTTCAGATATACAGTTTTAGATAAATTATCACACTTTAAGAACTTATGACGCACATCTGACTTCCAAGTCAATCTTATTCCTTCGGTTTCCAAACTTTCACACCAATAAAACCGCCAATCCCTGACACCACAACAATCACTGCAAACACCATTAAATAAGACAATACCATTCTAAAAAATTCTATTAAATTTGACATTTCTCCACCTCTTTTCAAAACTGATGATTCCATCATATCACTTTTCTATAGAACTGTAAAGAAATAACATTACAATAGTATAATCTCAAAATTTATTAAAAACAAAACTTTCTGTTTCTAATTTTTTTGATTTATGTTACTATAATATGTGTAGAATCAAGAGAAAAAATTATGCGATATGCGACTCGTACACCGCCTTATCTGTTTATTTCTTCTGCGCGAGTCTGCACACAAAAACAACTTGAAAACACTCAATATTTGACATTACAGGAGGATGCAAACATGAAAAAATATAAGTTATTACTGGCTGGAAACAGCAAAAAATTAATTACTACCTTTTTTACCCAGATGGACTCGACATTTGAATGTATGACATCATCTATCATATATGATGATTTAAAAAACCATATTCAGTATTTCAAACCAGACATGTTTGTCCTTTGTATGCGTGCAGAAACAAGAGACGATCTTGTCACAGTTGCAAGTTTCCATGATGTCCTAATAAAAAATAAAATTCCTTATGGTGTGATTGGTGATAGTGGCAGTATGGATTTCGCATCTAAAATTCCAAATAACATACCTGAACTTACATTAAAACTTCCAATTCCTACCGCCGACTTGGAGGATGCAATCACACACTTTATTCGGGATCATCAAGTGCGTCTGTCCACTGCTCAAACCCCGCCTGCCACATCAGGATTCTCTGCTGGTGGCAGCGCCTTTGATGCGTTGACACAACTAGATTCTATGTTTGATATTGCTGAGAGTGAACCGACATCTTCAACAGATACAGAATTACTGAATTTTGATTTAAAAGAACGCCCTCGTATCCTTGTTGTAGATGACGCCACAATTATTCACAAGACAATCAAAGGGTATCTTGACTCCAAATACGAAGTTGCCACTGCTATCAATGGAAACATTGCGCTTCGCTTCCTAAAAACGAAGAAAGTAGATTTGATTTTACTTGACTATGAGATGCCTGATATGAATGGTCCAGCGGTGCTTGAAGCGGTCCGGGCTGACCCTCGCCTTGCATCAATTCCAATTGTATTTCTTACAGGAATCAATGATGTGGAAAAGACAAAAAGTGCACTTGCTTTAAGACCACAAGGCTATCTTCTGAAACCAGTTGACAAACATGCACTGTTAAATAAAATACATGAGTTACTTCTATAATTTTGAAAGCTACGAACACTTTACTATTATAATTGGAGACATATTTTATGAATAACGAGATAACCATCACAGACCTTTTTGAAGTGGAGATGCTCCAACGGCTGCAAGATTCTTTCTCTAAAATGACTGGGTTTGCTGCTATTATCACTGATGCAGAAGGCGTTCCTGTCACAAAAGGGACAAATTTCACCGATTTTTGCAGCAAATACACTCGAAATTCACCAATCGGGTGCCTGCGCTGCCAACAGTGTGACAAGCATGGCGCAGAGCTCTCTCTAAAAGTAGGTTCTTCTGTTACATACTATTGCCATGCGGGGCTTATGGATTTTGCTGCTCCAATTATGGCTGGTGATAAAATGGTTGGCTGTTTTGTGGGAGGACAGGTGCTCATCTCTCCTCCTGACATTACACGAATTATGCAGGTTGCGGCTGAGATTGGCATTGACCTTATCAATTATCTGCAATCAGTTATGAGTGTGCCCACTATAGAAAAATCAAAACTTGACAATGCTGCTCTTTTTTTGTACACACTTACAAGTGCACTCTCAAGTATTGCTTATCATAAGTATATTATGAAAGAGGCCAATATTGAGATTGAAAAAGCTGCAAACATGAAATCTGATTTTTTGGCCAACACAAGCCATGAGCTGCGCACTCCTATGAATGCAATTATTGGTATGACAGAGATGGCGCTTCGCGAAGAAATGACTCCCACTGCCAAAAATTATATCAATCAAATTAAAGCTGCTGGAAAATCGCTGCTTACGATTATTAATGATATTCTTGATTTCTCTAAAATTGAATCTGGAAAAATGGATATTGTTGCAGATGATTATGAGCCGACTTCTTTAATTAACGATATTGCAACTATTATCAGTACGCGTATCGACAAAGATGACGTGGAGTTGGTCCTTGATATTAACCCTAAAATTCCCAAGGTTCTTTCTGGTGATATGGTACGTCTAAAACAAATTATTACCAATTTGGCAAACAATGCAGTTAAATTTACCAAGTTGGGGCAGATTTGTTTAAAGTACGATTTTGAAATCGTATCAGAAGATACCATCAATTTGCTGTTTTCTGTATCAGATACAGGAATTGGTATTAAACCAGCGGATATTAATAAACTTTTTCAATCATTCCAGCAACTTGACAGCAAGCGAAACCGTAATATTGAAGGCACTGGTCTTGGCCTTGCAATAAGCAAACAACTTATCACACTAATGAACGGCAATATTTCTGTGGAAAGTGTATATGGAGAAGGTTCTACTTTTTCTTTTACTGTCCCACAAAAAGTGATTAATCCAGAACCTTCTATCACTTTAAATGAGACACCACCAAAGCATGCAGCAGGGTTTCTCAATAATACTTACGCAAATGTCCAGCTAAAAAGAGATATGCACAAACTTGATATTGACTACACAGACTTAAAAGATAAAGATATTTTAAACTTTCTGATAGAATATAAAGATCAGTTGACCAATACTTACTTGTTTATTCCATATCGAGACTTCAGTCAACCATTACAGGATTTTATACAAGAACAGGAACAACTCAATGTAATTGTTATCGCCCCATACGGAGTATCTGTGACAAATACGCCGTTTAACGTATTGATTGTACATAAACCTTTGTCTGTCTTGGCACTGGCAGGAATCTACAATCATGAAACTTTTAGCCAGTACGACAGCACTTCTTCTGACGAATATTATGATTTTACTGCTGAGAATGCCAAAATTTTAATTGTAGATGATAACTCTATCAATCTCACAGTCGCACAAGGGCTGCTTGAACCACTCAACATGCAGATTGATACTGCTCTTAGTGGAAATGAAGCCATCAATAAAATATCAGATACAATGTATGACTTGATACTGATGGATCATATGATGCCTGAGATAGATGGTATTGAAACCACCCATATTATCCGGCGTTTCCATTCCGAATATGATAATGTGCCTATCATTGCATTGACTGCCAATGTGATTGGCAATGTCAAAAAAATGTTTATCGAAGAAGGTATGAATGATTTTGTAGCGAAGCCGATTGAAGTTCGTATGCTGATCAATGCCATACGCAGATGGCTTCCAAAAGAAAAAATCAAAAAACATACTGGTTCTGTCAGACCTGTTACCGCAAAAAAAACAATTACGTTGCCAGATATTCCAGAATTAAATATAAAAGAGGCTCTAAAACTTTTAGGAAGCGAAGAACTTTTTATGACAATCCTTGCAGATTATTATCATGTCATACCAAAAAAACAAAAATTAATAGAAACTTATCGCGACAAAAAGGACTGGTACAATTATACAATTGAAGTTCACGCGCTCAAGAGTGCTTCTAGGCAGATTGGCGCCGACGACCTCTCCGAAAAGGCCGCCGCTTTAGAAGCTGCCGGCAATGCAAATGATATTGATATGATTCTGCAAAATACAGATGAATTGCTTGCTTTATATGCGCACTATCATGATCTGTTAAGCCCTTATTTTCCAGAAAAAAGAGAGGATGAGGGAAAACCGCCGATAACTACTTCGGTGCTAATGGAAGTCTTTGCATTAATGAAACAAGCCATTGAAGATCTTGATATGGACAAAATGGATGATGCAATCCACACGCTCGATGGATACAGTTTCCAAGACGAGAATCATGATTTGTACATTCGACTCTGTGAGGCTGTTGCAGACATGGACCCTGACGCTTGTGAGGAAGTAATTTCTAACTGGAAAAAAATAATATAATCAGCAGGGCGTTCGTCAGCCCTTATACGAACGCCCATGTACAGAATAAATCGTTTCATGTCTATCTATTTTTAAATTCATTTCGATACTGATTTGGTGTTTTCCCTGTTACTTTTTTAAATGCCTGCGAAAAATAAGATTGTGAAGAAAATCCAAGAATCGTTGAAATTTCCGAAATTGAGTATGATGTGGATTCTAATAAAGATTTTCCTTCCTGTATCCTCTTTTGAATCAAATATGTAATTGGAGAAATTCCGATATATTTTGTGAAAGCATGGACCATATAATATTTATTCATATGTGAGCGTTCTGCCAGCATATCCAATGTAATATTTTCTGCATAATTTGCATCTAAAAAATTTTTAATCTGCACACACTCTCTATTTAAAAGAATATTACTGCTCTGTACAATCGATAAATTATTGTTTCGGAGCATACAAATCATAATTACTTCCAATAAATTCTGACACACAGTCTCGTAATTTTCCTCTTTTTTAGAAATCTCTTCCAACATAATATTTAAATAAGCATAAATATTAGAATTTTGTGTATTATATCGATACACTTCGCCAAACGCAGTATGCATATGAACACTTTCCTGCGTAGTTGTCATTGTTTCAAATGAAAAGGAAAGTCCTTCTATCCCCAACACAATATACTCCAAAGGTTCTGTCTGTAAAGATTTTTCTGTGTGTTGTACGTTTGGGTTGATAATCACCATGTCATTCTTACTAACAGGAAATTCCATGCCCTCTGTGATAAAGGAACCATTACCCCACACAACATAAAAAAGCTCACTAAATGGATGTGAATGTAAAATGCTCTGCCAGTCTCCTTCGTATTTTGACGTAGAGACATATAATAGTTTTAAACCATCAAAATTTAAAATTTGATTGTCCTCAATACAATGTCTTGTATTTCCCACAATAAATAACCTTCTTTCCTTTAAGTGCTTTTATAAGAAAAATATAACAGGTTTTATATATTTTGTCTATAAATGCAACTATCTTAATATTTCTAAAATTTATATAGGCTTTATTTTGTGAATACAGCACATATAAAATGACAATTCTCTTTCTTTTTCAAAATTTTATTTTTATAACTTGCACAAAAAATTATTATTTAATTCTGTTTCTATATTAATTCTATACAATTTATTATTTTTATTTTGTTTTATTTTAAATATTTTTCTACAAAAAGCAAGATATATAAAATACGAAGCAATAATCAGATTGATTCTAATTGTCAATATCGCTATACTTAAGTTATACGTAAAAACAAGTCAACTACTATAAAATATAAACTATTTTTATAGTAGAAATTCCCATACGGTCTGCAATAATGCAAAAATCGTATGACGGAAATGCATAAGGGAGGGATTTCTATGAAATCAAAAAAAGTTATTTCATTGTTACTGATAACAGCTATGTCAGCGTCATTGCTTGCAGGATGCGGCGGTTCTGACAATAAACCGGCAGACAGCACACCAGCAGACAATACTGCGGCAAATAATACCACCGAAGCAAAACCTGACGAGGCAAAGCCTGCTGAGAGCACACCAGCAGATACAACAGAAAAAAACTCTTCTGAGGAAGCTGCACCTGTTGAGGAACAAACTTTAAAAGTAGCTGCTTTTGAAGGAGGATATGGTGCAGATATGTGGTCAGAAGTTGTGGCTGCTTTTGAGGCTTCTCACCCTGGTGTAACTGTAGAACTCACAATTGACAAGAAATTGGAAGATGTTATTAGCCCTGCAATGAAGGCTGGAGATTATCCAGATGTCGTACATTTGGCAACTGGTCGTGAAGCAGCTTTGACAGAAACTCTCACGAAAGAAAAAGCACTTCTTCCGCTGACAGATGTTCTTGATATGACGGTTCCTGGCGAAAGTGTAACAGTAAGAGACAAGATTGTTCCTGGATTTCTTGATACCTTGGCAACGAACCCTTATGGAGATGGGGTAACGTACTATGCACCGATGTTCTACAGCCCTTGCGGACTGTTCTACAATGCAGGACTTTTCAAGGAAAAAGGCTGGAAAGTTCCTACAACATGGGAAGAAATGTGGGCACTTGGCGACACAGCGAAAGAGGAAGGTATTGCATTGTTTACATATCCTACAACTGGATACTTTGACGCGTTTACATACGCAACATTGTCTTCAGCAGGTGGTCCAGATTTCTTTAATAGCTGTATGACTTATGAAGATGGTATTTGGGAAAGCGAAAACGCAACCAAGGTATTTGAATTAATTGCAAAACTTGGAACATATACAGAAGGTACTACTGTTGCCAATGCCAATAATGACAACTTTACAAAGAATCAACAGCTTATTCTTGACAACAAAGCAATTTTCTGTCCAAATGGTACATGGCTTCCTGGAGAAATGGCTGATGCGCCAAGAGCAGATGGTTTTGAATGGGGATTTATGGCAATCCCAGCAGTCAATGATGGCGGTGCTGGATGCTCCTTCTGCTGGTTTGAGCAAATGTGGATTCCAGCCGCAGCAGAAAACCAAGATATGGCAAAAGAGTTTGTAGCTTATATGTACTCTGACGAAGCAGCAAAAATCTTTGCAAAATCCACAGCAATTCAGCCAATCACAGGCATTAGCGATTCTCTGGAAGGCGACAATAAGCTATTCTATAGTATTTATGATAATGGTGCAACCGCAGTTATGGGCGGATTCGCTTCTACTGCACCAGTGGAAGGTGTAAATATGCTTGATACCCTGTGCGGAACAGTCAACAGTATTGTAAGCGGTGACAAGACCGTTGCAGAATGGCAGGCTGCTGTAGAGGAAGCAAGTGACAAATTGAGAGCCGCAATGGAATAAGGTTTTAGGAGCGCTCCGAAGGTTTCTACCTTTGGAGCGCTTTTTTTGCACAGCGAGCTTTGCAACTTAGAAAATGGAGGTACGCGCATGAAAAAAGTCAGAGGAAAATCGATTTTTATTACCTTATGCGTAGCGCCGGCAGTGATATTGTTTGTTATTTTTATGCTAATTCCAACTTTTAATGTCTTTAAGATGTCTCTGTACAAGTGGGGCGGCTATTCTAATACCAAACAATTTGTCGGTCTAAATAATTTTAAAATTTTAATGGAAGATACAAATTTTTTCCGTTCCTTCCAAAATACGGTTCTATTGATTGCGATTGTAACAATTGTAACAATGGGATTTTCCCTTATTTTTGCAGCAATTCTCTCCCGCGAAAAAATTAAAGGGCAAAACTTCTTCCGCATTATATTTTATATACCAAACATTTTGTCCGTGGTGGTTATCTCCGCAATTTTTTCGGCAATCTACGACCCAAATAACGGACTTTTAAACAGTATTATTGGTATCTTTCGCGGAAGTGAAAAAACACCAATCCTTTGGCTGGGCGACCAAAAATTAGTTATCTATAGTCTTGTTATCGCTATGATTTGGCAAGCGATTGGTTATTATATGGTTATGTATATGGCAAGTATGGCAAGTGTGCCAGAAAGTCTTTATGAATCTGCTAATCTTGAGGGTGCAGGCAGAATCCGTCAGTTTTTCTCTATTACCCTACCACTAATCTGGACAAATATTAGAACAACCTTAACTTTCTTTGTAATCAGTTCCATCAACATTAGCTTTCTGATTGTAAAAGCACTTACAAACGGTGGTCCTGATGGTGCAACAGAGGTATTTCTAAGCTATATGTACAAACAGGCTTACACCAATTCCTCCTATGGTTATGGTATGGCAATCGGTGTTGTTGTATTCCTGTTCTCATTTGGTCTGTCAGCAATTATCAATTTTGTTACCAAAAGAGAACCCTTAGAATTTTAAAGGAGGGAAACACAGATGCAGAATAAAAAGAAAGAAATGAATCTTAATACACTCTATAAAGTTTTTATCTATGTTGCCCTGTTAACGCTTGCCGTTAGCATTGTAATACCAGTAGGCTGGGTCTTTCTAGCCTCCATTAAAGAAAACTCTGAATTTTATGGCAATCCTTGGACAATGCCAAAGGGATTTTATTTTCAAAACTTTATTGATGCTTTTGAAAAAGCAAATATGGGCGAATATTTTTTTAACTCCATTCTGGTAACAATGTTGGCACTTGCTATTTTGTTAGTCGTTGCTCTCCCCGCAGCTTATGTGCTCGCGCGCTATCGCTTTTTTGGAAGCAAACTAATCAACATAATGTTTATGGGTGGTCTATTTATCAATGTAAACTATATCGTTGTCCCAATTTTCCTAATGTTTGTAGATGCAGATAAATTCCTAAAAAGTTTGGGCGGCAACAGCTTTTTCTTAAATAACCTTTTTGTTGTTGCTCTTGTATATGCCTCCACTGCCCTGCCATTTACAATCTATTTACTCTCAGGCTTTTTTGTCACAATACCACGTGATTATGAAGAAGCAGCGTATATGGACGGCAGCGGGTACTTTCGGACAATGGTTCAAATTATGATGCCAATGGCACTGCCAAGTATTATCACTGTAATCCTGTTTAATTTTCTGTCATTCTGGAATGAATATATCATTTCTATGACATTGCTCACCAAAAACTCCAAAACGCTTCCTGTTGGTCTAATGCAACTAATGCAGGCACAGAAAGCAGCGGCAAATTATGGACAGCTTTACGCAGGACTTGTGATTGTTATGTTACCAACATTAATTCTGTATATTTTAGTACAGAAAAAACTGACACAGGGCATGAGTTTAGGTGGACTAAAGGGCTAATTGCAATATTTTAAGGAGGAATTATTATGAAATATATAATTCGATTGCTGTATGTATTTATTTTTATTATCAGTATTATATTAATTGTTACAGGGCAGCGCAATATTGGTCCAACAGGATTATTAACAATGCTTGTCGGTCTTGCTGGAATTTTAGTTCTTCTCTATCTTTATAACAAAAAATACCAGTAAAAGCCGTTGTCTGGCAGCGGTAATGCAAGAGAATGCCTAGAAGGAGGCTCTTATTATGAATATGGAAAACACTGGCAGATTGACACTGCCTACAGATGTAGATATGGTTGAAACAACCATTAAACTAAAAAATATGCTTGGTGCAGACGCATTGCGAGACTGCGATGGAACAACTATGCCTGAAGAATTATTGAGTCAAGACGCCAAGATTTACGCAACATACTATACCACCCGAAAAGACAATCAATGGGCTATGCAAAATCCAGAAGAAATTCAACAGGAATATCTCATAAGTGACCGCGTAACCGCGAAAAGCAATTGCTTACGCATCGAACTTATGAAGGGATTTCATACAGAACAGCTCAAGGTCAATACAATCGATTCTCCAAAACGTTGGTGGGAAGTCATTGACAGAACCACAGGCGAAATTGTTCCAACAGATAAATGGGACTATGACAAAACGACAGGAGAGGTTGTCATTGAGACAATCCCTTATCATCAATATACTGTCAGCTTCCTTGCATTCCTGATTTGGGACCCTGTACATATGTACAATTTTATTACAAATGATTGGAAAGACGCACCACATCAATTAACTTATGATGTGCGTCAACCCAAAACACAGGCGTATGTTAAAGAAAAACTAAAAAAGTGGTGTGAGGATAATCCACATGTAAATGTTGTGCGCTTTACTACTTTTTTTCATCAATTTACTTTGACCTTCGATGACCAGAAACGTGAAAAATTTGTAGAGTGGTTTGGTTATAGCGCAAGTGTTAGCCCTTATATCCTAGAACAATTTGAAAAATGGGCTGGCTATCCATTTCGCCCAGAATATATTGTGGACCAAGGCTATCACAATTCAACGTTCCGCGTTCCTTCCAAAGAGTTCCGTGACTTTATAGAGTTCCAGCAGATTGAAGTCTCCAAGCTTGCAAAAGAACTGGTGGATATTGTACATAGTTACGGTAAAGAAGCAATGATGTTTTTAGGGGATCACTGGATTGGAACAGAGCCTTTTGGAAAATATTTTCAAAATATTGGTCTTGACGCCGTTGTTGGCTCTGTAGGAGATGGTGTCACACTGCGTATGATTTCAGATATTAAAGGTGTGAACTATACAGAAGGGCGCCTGCTGCCCTACTTTTTCCCTGATGTATTTACTGAGGGCGGTGATCCAATTGGGGAAGCGCAAGATAACTGGCTTAAAGCACGCAGAGCAATTTTGCGCTCTCCACTTGACCGTATTGGATACGGCGGTTATCTTAAACTCGCTGCAGAATGGCCTGGCTTTATTGACCAAATTCAAAAGGTGGTAGATGAATTTCGACAGATACATCAAAATATGCAAGGTACAAAAGCATATACAGCCCCCTTTAAAGTTGCAATTCTAAACTGTTGGGGTAATCTTCGACGCTGGATGTCCAATCAAGTACATCATGCATTGTGGTATCGCGAAATCTATTCGTATGTAGGCGTTATTGAATGTTTAAGCGGAATGCCTATCGACGTGGAATTTATTGATTTTGAACAGATAAAAAATGGAATTGACCCTTCAATTAAAGTGATTATCAATGCAGGAGATGCTTATACTTCTTGGAGTGGCGCTGAAAATTGGAAAGATGAGGTTGTCGTTTGCACGATTCGCAAATTTGTTGATGAGGGAGGCGGATTTATTGGTATAGGCGAACCAAGTGCCTGTCAGTATCAAGGGCGCTATTTCCAACTGAGTGATGTGCTAGGTGTTGACAGAGAGCTTGGCTTTTCAATGAGCACTGACAAATACAATGCGCTTAATCGCAATCATTTTATCTTAGAAGATATTCCCGATGAAATTGATTTTGGAGAAGGAAAAAGTCGTATCTATGCGCAGGGAGAACAGTATCAAATACTCAATATGGACAAAAAATACAGTCGCCTAGTAGTCAACGAATATGGAAAAGGCAGAAGTGTTTACTTCACAGGTTTGCCCTACTCTCCCCAAAACTGCCGTCTTTTGCTGCGTGCTATTTACTTTGCCGCACATAGAGAAGACGAGCTAAAAAAATTCTACGTCACTAATATCGATACAGAACTTGCTGTTTTTGAACAAACTGGAAAAATAGCTGTTATTAACAATTCCAAAAAACCACAAGAAACGGATTTATATGTACAGGGCACTCTTTTTATATATCTTAATTTAGCACCGATGGAAATGCGTTGGGTCGATATTCCTTAAAAATTCAAATTTTAGATAAAAAGGAGAAATTATGTATACAAATTCGGCTTGTGCCAAAATAAATGAAGCGATTGCAGCATTTATTGCTGACAACAATCATTTGATAGAAAAAAAGACTTATGGAAATGGACATATCAATGATACATTTTTGTTGCGCTGCAACACACCTGAAAATCAGGAAAAAAAATATATATTACAGCGCATGAATCATGATATTTTTAAAAATCCGCCGCAGCTAATGGAAAATGTGGTTCATGTAACCACTTATCTGCGCAAAATAATTCTCTCTCAAGGAGGGAACCCTGAGAGAGAGACTTTACACGTATGTAAAACTTTAGATGGTGCAAATTGGTATCAAGATAGCGCGCATAATTATTGGAGAATGTTTTCTTTTATTGAACGGTCCATGTGTCTGGAAAAAGTAGAGAGCGAAAAGGATTTTTATGACAGCGCTGTCGCTTTTGGAAATTTTCAGAAACTACTGGCAGATTTTCCAGTCCAAATGCTTCATGAAACCATTCCTAATTTCCATAATACTGCCTCTCGTTTTCAAGACTTTCAAAAAGCTGTACAAACTGCAAATAGTGCGCGTGCTGCCCTTGCGCAAAAGGAAATCGTTTTCGCCCTTGACAGAAAAAAAGAAACATCTGTTTTGACTGATTTATTAGCCGAAGGAAAATTGCCTTTGCGCGTAACGCACAATGATACAAAGTTAAATAATATTTTGTTTGACGCAGATACCCGCAAAGCGCTGTGTATTATTGACTTGGATACAGTTATGCCCGGGCTTTCTCTGTATGACTTTGGCGATTCTATTCGCTTTGGCGCAAGCACAGGCGCAGAAGATGAAACTGATTTAAGCAAAGTAGAACTCGATTTATCTTTGTTTGAAGCCTTCACAAAAGGATATTTGGAAGGCTGCGCCGGAAGTCTTACACAAAAAGAAATTGAATTGCTTCCTATGGGTGCGAAATTGATGACTTATGAATGTGGTATTCGATTTTTAGCGGATTTCTTAACGGGCGACCACTACTTTAAAGTTCACCGCGAACATCACAACTTAGACCGTGCAAGAACACAATTTAAGCTGGTTGCAGATATGGAAGCAAAATGGAACGAAATACAAGCAATTGTAAACAAATATCGCAATTAACTAGAATACGCTGAATTATTATTAACTTTTATCTATTTTGAAAATAAAATAATTGTAGGCGTGCGAATCTGTAATTTATTAGTAGCACTGACTCGCACGCCGCAGTAAAAAAGTTATCCTCCTGCTCGGACAATATCAAAAGTATCTGCAAGTAATAACCAGTTTGCGCGAAACAACTTCATAACCTGCCAATACCCCATTCCTCGCAGTCCATATTCTGTAATCAACTGAAATTTCTCTCGCATACTTCTTACGTCTTCAAACCATACCTCATGCTCTACCCCATTTTTCTCATAGTGAAAAAAAGGAGACATTGCGATCTCGTCAAACTGTATCACAGCATCATTTTCAATTGCAATTTGCACTGCCTCCACATTTCCAATCGTTCGCGCCCTAGAACTTCCCTGCACAAAAGGCAATGTCCAATCATAACCATAGTTTGGAATCCCTAAATCTATCTTTTCTGTTGGAATCTCTGTGATTGCATATTCAACCACCTCACGCACTTTATTAATCGGCGCAACTGCCATAGGTGGACCATATGTATATCCCCACTCATAAGTCATTAGAAGTACACTGTCCGCAGCAGCTCCAAGTAATTTATAATCCTTTCCTTCATACAAAAGTCCCTTTTGCATTGCTGATGTTTTTGGTGCAAGCGCCACAGAGACAGAATATCCTTCTGGCGCTACCTGTGTTCTAACATTTGTAACAAAATCTGCATATGCTACTCTGTCTTGTGGTAAAATATACTCAAAATCAAGGTCAATTCCAACAAACCCTTTTTCTTGCATCATCAATAATATCTGATCAATTAGATTCTGCTGTGCTGTCATATTATGCACAATCTCACTAATTAAGTAATTATTAAACATTCCTGTCTGGTCAATTGGGGTTAAAACTAAAATTGGCGCGGTTCCTTGATTCCACGCTTCCCCAATCATACGACTATCATCTACCTGTGGCGAGATTAAATCACCATCTTTGGTAAATCCATAAGAAAATACAGAAAGATTTGTTAGATAAGGCAATGTTTCTAAAAGTACTTCCTCTCGAATATACGGATATGCATAACCATTTACATATACGCTTCTCTTCTCACGGATCTTCCCTTCCACTGGTATAAGTAATGCTTGCCCCACCGCCAGACGATAGGGTTCTGCTATCTGATTATCATATGCAATTTCTTCCACATTCGCCCCAAATGCTGCCGCAATGCGATCAATTGTGTCGCCTTCTTTGACTACATAAATCTGCATACTCACATACTCCTTCCATTACTTACTGTAGACTTTTCAGTGCATTCTCCACGCATAGCCTTCCCCATCCAATTCTGCTGTCTGGTCGTTCTAACACTCCAGACAACGATTGTGCTCCTCGTATCAAACTTGCTTTTAGGCGTTCCCCATAGAGAAAACGGTCATTTCCGCGAACAATTCCCCATTCCATCAATAATGCTGCTGCCCCTGTTACAAATGGTGTCGCAAAAGAAGTACCTGAGACTTGCTCATATCCCCCACCAGTCACAGGCACAGTGATATTTACTCCCGGTGCTATTAAATCTGGTTTTACTTCTGCAATAATCTGCTGCCCTCCTGCTGTGTCTACCCTGCCGTCATTATAGCGATATACATATCCCCTTCCAGAAAAATCCGCATAACTTCTGCGTGCTACATCATAAGCACCGACTGTCACCGCCCTTCTCGCCGTAGATGGAATTGTAATTGTCATCTCCGGTGTTGGCAAGAAAAAGCCAGTTGCTATATTTCTAACTGCATACCCAGGAAGATAAAAACGATATTCTCCTGTCACAAGAGTGATCGGAATCAACTCTATGCGCCACACGCCACTGTTGATATAACTACCGACTGGTATCATATCAATAAAAATCTCCTGTTGGACATTATAAGGAAGCGGTTTTCCAAGATAACATAACAGTTGGGTTTGCTCTACAATCCGTCTGTCCGCCTGTGCCTCCTTAAGCGCAGATAGTTCCAAGGTTGTCTTTTCTCCTCCAGGTGATGTAATAACCAGATTAAAGACATCTTGATAAAATTTCCACAATTGAATATTAAGTCCTGTCTCGTAATCTGCCACTGCAAGTTCTACTATACGACCTTCCTTTTGTATTATTCCAGCCGTATGTCCTCTTGACGCCCCCTCATTTCCACTTCCTACAACAATTACACTTCTTCCAATTTCAGATGCATTGTCAATAAAACGTTCCAACAGAGAATTTCCTTGATGATCACCATAAGTATTACCAAAGCTAATATTGACCGCTACGGGTCTGTTCAATGTAACACCAAGATTTACTGCGTAATCTACCCCTCGCATTAACTGCGTTGTTCTTGGAAAAGAATTCGCCTGCGGATTTCCCAATCGTATAATCAACAAATCAGCCTTGGGCGCAATGCCCATATTTGTACCTGCTGCCACTCCTGCCACAGCAGTTCCGTGACCTGATAAATCAAAAATAGGCACTCGCTTTTGACCGTCTTCACGTCCCAAAGCGAGTGCCTCATTAATCATTTCTCTTGTATATAATACTCCTTCCTGATAACCTTGCGGTGGCTGTTTTCCCTGCTGTGCATCTGGTTGCTGTGTCTGGTCCCAGATTGCTAGAATCCGTGTCTGTCCAGTTGCATCACGAAACTCTGGCAAAAAGTAATCAATTCCACTGTCCAGCACAGCGATAATTGCACGTTCCCCTGTAAGATATGGTTCCTGCTGTGTGACTTGCATAATGCAGGATTGTGTCTTTTCTATATCATTCATAAAAAACATCCACATCTTTTCTATCATCATATGCCGCAATGATAAATTTTGTTCTATTTATACTTTGAATTTACTAATCATATCTACCATAGATTCCACCTGCGCTTTTTGTTGTTCACTGACAGCCGCTGTCTCCTCTGAGGTTGCAGAGTTATTATCCACAATTCCTGCCACAACGCCAATACTCTCATTAATATGCGCAATACTTTCAACTTCAAGTTTTAGTTTGTCCACAATACCATTAATGCGACCTGTTGTCTCCTCAGCACCCATCTGTACTTCTTCCATATTTGCGGCAGCCTCACGTGAAATACGGGTTCCGACTTCCACAGACTCAACTGTCCGCTTAATTAGCTCAGATGTCTGCCCTACTGCATTCTGAGACGCTTCAGCTAACTTTTTCACCTGTTCTGCCACCACTGCAAAGCCTTTTCCTGCCTCTCCTGCTCTTGCCGATTCGATAGAAGCATTCAGAGAAAGCAAATCAATCTCCTCTCCTATATCAGAAATCGCTGAAATAACAGCAATAATCTGTTCCGAGCACTGGTTAATATCCTTCATGGCATCCATGAGTTCTTTCATCTTCTGCGCTCCTACAATCAATGTAGAACTTGCCAGATTAGAAATTTTAACAGCCTCCTCCGCCTCTTTTTCATTATATGCAATACTGTCACTCAGCGCAGTCAACAATACCATCAAACCAGAAACTTCTGTGGCTTGCCCTGTACATGCAGTTGCCAAATCATCTGCAGCATAGGCAAGTTGTGCTGAACCACTATCAATTTCATGTGCCACATCCTGTATCGTGCTTACCGTTTTGCGCATCTCATCAACAATCTGATTCAGAGAATCTTTGATACGCACATATTCTCCGACATAATTCTGCTCAACTTTTACGATATAATTTCCCTGTCCCATTTGCTCTAAAATATAGGAAATTTCATCAATAATTGCGGTCATATTATCTTTCATAAAACGTATTGCCGCAACCATATTTCCCACTTCACTGTCGTCCTCTTTCAAATCCAGTTGTGTATGGAGATTGCCATCTGCAAGGAGCGCCATCTGGTCTGATACCTTAATAATAGGAGTTAACAGTTCTTGTTCTGAAAACTTAATTGCTCGCAGACAGTGTTGTGCAAGTATAATAAATCCTACAAGAAACGCAACTGCACACACAATCTGAATCGACAATAACACTTTCTTTGTGACGCCTAGACGATCTTCTATCCTATCAATCACATCATCTGTTAAGGAGTTAATCTTTTGAATTGTTTTGCTATATTCTTCACCAAACACAAACTCTGTAGCTGCCGCAACATCTCCTGCTGCGACTGCCTGCATAGCTTCTTCCTCAAGAGGAACTAGATTATTGGAAAGCGTCGCGATTTCCTTAAGTTCGTCCCACTCATAATCCTTAATATTATTTGCTTCTAGCCCAGCCCATGCAATCTCTCTATTCTTGTCTGTGTTCAACTCCTTCATATAAGCATCATAATATACTTCATCTGCAGAAACTGCATAGGACTGCACTGCAGTTGTCAACGCCTTAGAAGCGATACGATACTGGTTTAGATACATCGTACTCTCAAGCTGATCATTGGCTACTATTGCATAGCCTACACTGGCGAAAAATAGAAACACCAACAGGATAACTCCTGTCACAAGAGACCCTTTTGTCTGCTTCACAATTTTTCTTAATCGTACCACCTGACTGTTTTTTCCTAACACTTCCCTTGTTTTATCCATGCTTGTAACCATTTCCTTTCAACTAAATATATGTCTATTCTTAAAAAATATCATAATCATTCCATTGTATTTCTCAATTTTTTCGTAATAAATACTACAAAATGTCAAAATCAAGAATTTTATTCATGATATTCTTAGCAAATGTACACTATAATTATACTTTAAGAATTAGAAATGGTCAACAAATATTACAAAAAATGGTTGGCACAATTGTATGTAATAACTACTGTTCGGACAGAAATTAGCATTTACTGCTAATTCCGTGCAAAAACGTATCGCATTCAAGTAAAAATACATCACCAAAAGTGATTTTGCATGGATTTTTACCTGTTACTCAAACACAGTGAACAGTAACAGGTAATACTCTATTTTTCCCATTGTTGCAACACAGATACAAATGCAGGAATCAGCTGTTTTTTTCTCGATACAAGATTTTTTAATTCAAATATTCTCTGTGTTTTTGGAAGTCGAAACGCCTCACGAACCAGTTGACGTGCCTTCTCTCCAAAACATAAAAGTTCTGTCTTTTCATACACAATATTTGTAAGCATAAAAAAGCACATCTCAACAGGAAGTTCTGGCATTCGCTCCTTAATATAAGGTTCTATTTTCTCTCGAATTTCTTCAAGTTCAATACTGTTCATTGAATTAATTTGACCTACGCTAAACTCAAAGCCATTTACAGAGAAATTTTTATAATCCTGTTCAAAAATCTCCTCTGCGCTCTTATCACTCAGACTGCTGCCAGCGCCAAACATATCAACTGCAAATCCCTCAATCTCTACCTCGCAAATTTCTGAAAGTTTGGCAGCAGCGGCTTTATCTACCTCTGTCACAGTTGGAGAGTGAAACATCAATGTATCAGAAATAATTGCAGACATCATTAACCCTGCAATATTTTTAGGTATTTCAATTCCTTTTTCCAAATACATCTGATAAATAATTGTCGCAGTACAGCCCAAAGGTTGATTCCTAAAATACACCGGCGAAACGGTCTCAAGTGTTCCAATCCTATGGTGATCGATGATCTCTAAAATCTCCGCGGAATCGATTCCATCAACCGTCTGCGAGGACTCATTGTGGTCCACCAAAATCAACTGCTTTTTACGCAAATTCAGCAAAGTTCGACGGGAAATCATACCAACATATCGGTCCTCCTCGTCAAGCACGGGAAAGTCATGGTATCTTTTTTTCTTCATTATCGCCCGAATACCTTCTGTCTTGTCCGTAATCTTAAACGTGGTAAGCTTATCTCGCTTCATAAAATATCCTATTGGCATACTTTGATTAATCAATCTTGCAACTGTGGCTGTATCATAAGGCGTACTGATAAGGATACAGTTATGTTCTCTGGCAAATATCTGTATTGTCTTAGAGATTTTTGCCCCCATTGTCACAATGACACAGGAAGCTCCCATCTCAATTGCACAAAGCTGCGTCTCATAGCGATTTCCAAGCAAAACCATATCGCCAGCGTGTATGTAATCTTCTAGCACATCTGGATTGGCAGTTGCAATGACAACTTCCCCGCTCTCAAAATATCCGCTGGCATCTCCCACAATTACCTCAGCGTCAATTGTCTCCAAAATATTCCGATAGGAAGTCTTAGCACGCGATAATATGCAATTATCATACACATCCATATAAGCATTTGCAATATCACCCAGCGTAATAATACCGACAAGCTTATCCGCAGAAATTACAGGTACTGTCACATCTCCTCTATCCCGCATTAAATGCCATGCTTTTTTTAGAGAAACATCTTCTGTCACACCTTCCACAGCATTCATATCAATATCTCTTGCGTCAGTCATAACATCATGAAGATACACTGGTGGGTCCGCATGAAAAGCATTCAATACATATTGGGTTTCCTGATTAATTTGCCCTGCCCTCGCCGCAACATACTCATATTCACAATTGTTATTACACTGATTTTTTAAATATGCATATGCAATCGCTGAACAAATCGAATCCGTATCTGGATTCTTGTGGCCGACGATATAGATTGGTCTCTTTGTCAATTCTACAGTATCCATTTTTCCCTTCCTTTCTCCGATTACACAACCCGATAACACAATCATATCCCTATCAAAGTAATGAAATTCGTGTGCCAAATTGATATTTTTCTCAATTTGTATGCAAAATATATTGCTATTTATACCTACAATGTATAAGAAATAAACAACAATATCTAAAGAACCGTTTAAAAATAACTTTTAACGTGCTATTTAAAAGTTACTTCTTAACAGTTCCTAAATCAATCCTACAGATGTTACAATACAAAGTCAAGTTTTTTATGAATTTCATATTGATAATTTGTAAAGAATATGCTACGCTATATACATATTTGAGCAATGTGTATTCTATTTTGCACCAATATTATTTACTAGGCAGTGTCATTTACCCATATCCAAATAACAAAAAGGAATGATCAGGATATGAAATCTTTTCACAAATACAGCATACTAGAATATGAGCAGATTGAAAAAATACGAAAGATTGGCGAATTGTATGGAAACTCTCCCGAGTTAAAAAATGCCTGTAAAGAAGCTTATCAGTTATATCGTTCAGGTAAAATTTCAGCAGATTGCTATGGAAAAATCTATTCTGATGCATTTGATAATTATTTAAAAATTAATGTTTCGTTCTAATGTCTATCTTTTGTCTTTTTTATTTTTACACTTACTATAGACCAGTCAATACCCCACAGCCTACTATGAGGTATTAGACCCTCACGGCATTCTCCAAATGTCTGCTTCGCAGCCGCTTGACTCATTGCTCACAGAAATAAAATAATGTTTATCTCTATCAGTCGCCGAATGGAGGTTTACTATGAGAGCAACAAAAACCACAAAACATATAAAAATTGATACACTGCGTATGAAAGATATTATTTCTCAGCTTGTGGATATTATCTATCTTCTTTGTAATGCAAAAGAGAATAATATCACAATTATTTTCGATCAGTTCACAAATATTACGGAAGAAGAATTCGACAGTCTAAACATATTTTTCCCTCATGACAACGATTGATTAAAGAGTCTTATATCATCAAAATAAAGTAGTTTGAAAGCCTCAAATATCATAGAGATATCTATAGCTGCCAACAAATTCATCGCGCAGCTATACAACTCCATATAACATTTGAGGCCCTTTCAATCAAAACAGTCCAACTATCCATTTGTATATCAAAGCAATTTCTTCAAAAGTCTATTTGACAGCATTAATATAAACTAATACCAGAAGCATATCCATCAATTACATAATACGCCATATTCTCAGGCTCAAGTTTAATGTACACTTCAATATTCTTAATATTATCTGCTTTGTTTCCTTCCGCAGCATATGCTGCCTTCACTCTATCAATCAGAGAACTCATCACCAAGTCTTCTTTTCCATTAATCTGCAGAACTATTTTTTCAGAAACTGCTGCCTTTGCAGTCTTCGTTGTTGTTTTTGTCTCTTTCTCAGCCTTTGCTGTTGTCTTTGTCTCCTTCTTTGCAGCAGCTGTCTTTGTCTCTTTCTTTGCTGTTGTCTCCTTCTTCGCCTCTGCTTTTACTTCTTCACTTGCGTTCTCAGCCTCTGCCACGGCTGTAGCTTCTGCTTTTGTCTCGGCTGCAGCTGTCTTTGTTGTGCTAACTGATTTCTTCTCTGCTGGTTTTTTTGTTGTTGTTTTCTTCTCTACTGATTTTCTCACTTCTAACCTCTCCTGCTCTAAATCCTCTAATTTTATTTGCCCCAAAACCATATTTCCTGATTCTATCTTTCGTTCTGAGACAGAATCATCTTTTGAGACATCTTTGCGTTTTGAACTGCCAGTTACTTTCATAATGCACTCCTCCTATTGCGCCTGCATCTGTCAGAAAACGCAGGTTCTGAAATAATGCAAAATTATATGCACTAATAGAATATCACATTAATCGACTTATTTCAATTTATTTACATAAATTTTATGAATAAATTTTTGAAATTTACAAATTTTATGTCCACGCTCTAAAAAAGTAACAATAAAAACAATTTTTTCCTGTATGCTTTTTATAAAAATGTCAATACTATTTGCGAGGAGGCGAAAATATGGGTAATAAATTTATTGATGGTATCGCACTGACAATTGCGATTATCGGTGCTGTGAACTGGGGATTGATCGGCTTCTTTGACTTCAATCTTGTAGCTGCCATCTTTGGCAGTATGACTTGGTTCTCCAGAATTATCTATGCGCTTGTAGGAGTATGTGGTCTCTACTTAGTATGTTTCTATATGAGGCTTGGTAATTCTACTTCAGAAGCATAAACCAACACCGCCCGATCACGATGCAGGCGCATACATCAACTTTTGTATGTGCCTGTATCTATCAAAAATTATAAAATATCTGTGTGATTGGCGAATCCTTATCCAAAATCACAGTTTTATTGCCGCCCTGAATTGAACTTTTCACCGCATCAAGGCTTCTAGTAAACCGATAAAAATCAGCCTTTTGCTCCCCATCATATGCATTGGCAATCTCTCTCATATATGCAGCTTCTCCTTCTGCCTTTAAAATCTCAGCATTCATTTCCGCCTCGGAAATCATCACAGTAGTCTCTTTGTCCGTCGTATTTTTAATCTTCTGTGCGTCAGAATTGCCCTCTGCTGTATAGGTGGCAGCAATATTCTCACGCTCAGATATCATTCGCTCAAAAACAGCATTTTTATTATCTTCTGGTAAATCGAGCAACTTAATCTCCACTGTCGTAATCTCTATTCCATATTGCTGGATTCCAGTGACATTCTGCATAATTGTATTTGTCAATTTCTGCCCTCTAGCTGCAATAATATCAGATTGCGTCATACTGCTAATCACATTTTTAATAGAATTATATACCGCAACATTAATTCTTCCCTCTGCATTCTGCTCTGAAGTATTTAGCGTCTGCGCAAAAACTTTCGGATCGACTACGCGCCACAGAACAAAGCTGTCCACAATCATTGACTTTTTATCCTGTGTAATGACGTCGGACTTTGCAATATCGTAAAGCAACAACTCTTTTGACACAGTATCCTTTTCCTGAATAAATGGTATTTTAAAATAAAGACCTGAATCCGATATGACTCTTTCAATCCTTCCAAACTCTCGCACCAAACCATATTGATTTTCCCGAATTATAAATGCCGAATTTGCTAAAACCACCAACACTGCTATTAAAATAACAACGCCAAACGCACTTCCTAATTTTTTCTTCATGTTTGTTCTCCCTGCCTTTTAGACATTTACTCTTCCTGCGCATCTGATGTTTCCTGCGAAATCGCAGAATTACGATTGGTAATATCCTCCAATTGAAGTTCATCGAGATATAGCGTTTTATTTAAATCTCCGCTTCCATCATCAATAATCAACTTAACATCTGGAAGCACATCTTCCATCGCCTCATAAAACATTCTCTGTTTTGTAAGCAATGGATTTTTCTCATACTCTGCATACATCTCATTAAATCTTGACGCCTGCGCAACACCTTCATTCACCCTTTCCTGCTTTGACGCCTCCGCTGCCTGCAAAATCTGGTCTGCCTTGGCACTTGCCTCAGGAATTTTTTGATTTCTGTATTTATTGGCATTGTTAATTGCAGTCTCCTTTCCCTGCTTCGCAGTTTCAACAGCTTTAAATGCCTCAATAACAGCCTCCGTGGGGGGCTCAGCGTCCTGCATTGAAATATTGACAAGCACCAATCCAATATCCTGCTCCTCTAATTTCTCAATAATCATGTCCTTTATTTCTGCCTGTATCTTACTTTTCCCAGTCGTAATCACATCATCTACCACATAGTTGCTAATAATATTGCGAATACATGATTGCGCAATATTTTTGAGAATCTCTTTTGGCTGTTGGGAATAATACAGATACTTTATTGGATCAGATACCTTGTACTCTACATAAAAGTCCACATTTACAAAGTTAAAATCAGAGGTAATCATCAATGATTCATCATCAATCTGTTCCTGACTGGCACTGTCCTCACTGTCTGGACGATATCCAATTGGAAACCCCAAAATTGTTGTGTTTACCTTTGTCACTTTCTGCACAAAAGGTATTTTAAAATGCAATCCTGATGTCACAACATTTCCTGCACTGCCAAATGTTGTGACTACACCCTGTTCTTGCTCTCCAATAGAATAAACAGATTCCAGCACAACCACTGCAAACACAAGCAGGATAGCGACAATTGTCGTTATCCTACCAATAGAGTTTCTCCAATGATTCTCAGTTCTTTTGTCGTGTGTCCCCCTGTCCTCTTGGTCATTTCCGGGATTAAATTCTCTGTAGTTTTCCGCCATTCTGTTTTCCTCTCCAATGTTTTTACAATTATTATTCTTTTAAAGCTAGGACTAATACACTATTTCTGTTTTAATATTTCAAGTAAATATTCCCACATTCTCGCCGCCGAAGAAATGCTCAACCGTTCTTTTGTAGTGTGAATATCATATATATTAGGACCAAAAGACACGCAGTCAAGCTGTGGAATTTTAGAAATCATAATACCACACTCAAGTCCGGCATGCAGTGCCTCCACTTTCACTTCTTTGCCAAACATCTCCTGATAAATTCGCACCATGTCCGCCCTTAGTTTTGAATCTGGGTTAAACTGCCAGCCCGGATATACGCCGTGTGTCTCTGTATAGCCACCCAAAAGCTTTGTCAAAGTATCCACCTGAAGAAAAACTTTGTGTTTTGCAGTTTCTATCGCACTTCTAATTGCAGTACTTGCGACAACTTCTGTGTCAGTAGTTCTTAAAATTCCCACATTTAAAGAAGTCTCAACCAACCCTTCTATATCAGCGCTCATCGCTACCACACCATTTGGCAAAAGAGTTAGAAAAGACAGTATCCGCTGTGTACTTTGTATATCGAACATATATTCCGTTTTTGTATCAGCTTCTGTCACACTAAGAAACAAATCTTTTTCCTTGGATTTATTTTCGTTCTGCTCCTCTTTTTCAATCCTTTCCACTTCCCTGATAAAACACTCTTTTGTATCTGCTGCCAGTCTTACAACTGCACATGCTTCCCGTGGAATAGCATTGTCTTTCTCTCCGCCATATATCTGTACAAGCCCAAATGGCACTTTTTCTCGTATTTGTTTTAAGGTAACTCCTAATAGTTTAATTGCATTGGTACGCTCTTTGTTGATTTCCGTTCCAGAATGTCCCCCCAGCAAACCTCCCACTCTAATTTCCAGACAAATTCCCTTAGAGCCTGATTCCATTTTCACAGGTATATGGCAATCTGTTCTCATTCCTCCCGCACAACTTGTCAGAAGAATCCCTTCCTCTTCTGAATCAATATTTAGCATTCTCTTTGCTTTTAGCATAGAAAGGTCAATCGCTGTCGCCCCCTCCATACCAATTTCCTCGTCTGTCGTTATTACAGCCTCTATGCGCGGATGTGCAATGTTCTGTGAATCAAGCAGCGCTAATATATAAGCAACAGCAATACCATCATCACCGCCAAGACTCGTTCCCTCCGCATAAATATTATCACCATCTACAGCCAATTTTAAGGAATCTTTCTCCAAATCTATCTGGGCGTCATTTGTTTTTACTGCAACCATATCCATATGCCCCTGCAAAATAATAGGTGCAACTTTCTCATATCCTAGCGTTGCTTCTTTTACAATAATCACATTCTTACTCGCATCTCTAATATGAAACAGTCCCCTTTCTTTTGCAAAATCAACAAGATATTGGCTAATTTTGTCCAGATTTCCTGATCCATGTGGTATGTTGCAAATCTCTTCAAAATAGTAAAATACTTTCTCTGGTTTTAGACCTTCTAATACCCTCATATTTCTCAACCTCTTTTTCTATTATTTTGCCATAAAACAACCATATACATAATATGCCTTTCCAACATATCTTTCATACTTATTTTGGATATACCAATCTTGTCTCATCAATGTGATACAACACATTTTCCAGATACCTTTTCGCAAGATAATTTGCCATTCCCAGATTCATATCCAGATAATTTCCACAATCTTTTGGACTTGCACCCGGAACCTCATCTTTATAATCTCTGACAAATTCATACAATTCAATCATCAATGGAACAATATCCTTCGATTCATAATCCCCTGCGAGCAGCAGATAAAATCCAGTGCGGCACCCCATAGGACCAAAATAGATTGTCTTACTGCCATACTCCTTATGGTTTCTCAAAAAAGTTGCAGCCAAATGTTCTATTGTATGGACCTCCGCAGTATTCATAACCGGCTCCTCGTTCGGTGATGTCATTCTGAGATCAAATGTTGTGATTGTATTCTCCCCGACATTATCCTTTCTCGAAACATATACCCCCGGCTGTAATTTAATGTGGTCAATCGTAAAACTTGTTATCTTTTCCATTCTAATAAACCTCCATTTCCTATTAATAGACTCTCAAGACAATCTTATTATATAACAATATTCTTAATATCTTGTCATAATATAGCTGTGTGGGTCAATCAGCTCTGCTTTAGGAATCTCCCGTCCCCAATGTATCGCAGAATTATAATTTCCTTCTGCGACAATAACGGAATTCTCTTTAACTTCAAGTATAATAACAGAATGCGTATCATTGTCTACCCGTAAAATATCCCCAACTCTAATATTAGAATAATCCTTATGAACGACTGCTTTGGTATCACCAAACGCTGCGTCACTCACTGCAAAAGCAAATCCCGCACAGCCGAAACCACCTATGTAAGTCCCACCTTTCCAACCATAATAATTGTCATTTGTCCAGTGCATCCCTTCTGGAAAAACCGCCTTTTGCGCCATAATAATATCATATACTTGACGTTCTGGATTCAGTGTATCTATCTCACTCAGACCAATCCCATGAATGAAATACGTCTGTCCATCCAAAGAAATCTGGAAATATCCATTGCTTGTTATTCCTGTGACTTGTATTGGCAAATTTGCTGCCACCGTGGGAAGTACAACTGTACTGTCATCTGCATCTGCCAGAATAACTGTGTTGTTATTTGTATACAAGATAGCATCCACATTTGTCACAGAGTACTCTGTCGCATTTACTTCCATTATTGGTGCCGTAAACAGCAATGCCACTCCAAACCAAAATCCGGCAATACCACCCCAAATTCTTTTCATCATATTAAAAATTCTCCTTTCCGCAAAATGCATCTTTTATACTGTTATAGTGTAAAAAAATTCCCTGCTTTGCAAGGGCTTTGATTTCCTCATGAGAGGCAAGTTGATATCCATCTGTCTCCTCAGTCTGCAAACAAAGCTCCGACTCCTGAAAATCAGAGACAAAGCGATAAACATCCACAAAATAATTATCTCCTTCGCCTAGATTTTCTCGCCTGTAACTAAATAAGTAACCGCCTTCCCAGCTAGAAACATCCAATCCAGTCTCTTCCCGAATTTCCCGCAACACAGCATCTAGTGAATCCTCTCCTGCCCGCGCTGCACCGCCCGGCACTTCCCACCAACCTGGCGCCCACGCCTTTGTCATCACTCTTCTAGTAATCAAAAACTTTCCGTCTGGACGCGCCACAACTCCAAGTACTGTCAAGTGATACTCCCCTTCCTTCAAACACCAATCATTTCTTTGCATCGTGCGTCCTGTACGTCTTTTATCTGCATCATAGATATCCCACATTTCCATTATGACTGCTCTCCTTTATTTTTATTCTATACCTTATCATTTGCTCTTGTCTGACATTCCTCACACACACCCATCAGAACAGAACCACCACATTCTAATAGAAATTTGTGATGTTCGTACAAATGTTTTGTAACCTCTTCCATAAAACTGCACTCTAAATGCAAAATTTTCCCGCAAACTTTGCACTGCATATGAATGTGTTCATGACAGCGTGCATGAGGCTTGATACACTGATAGCGACAGCATTCATCCTCCGCTGTTTTATATTTCAAAATTGCCCCGCTCTCTGTGAGCTTATCCAAATTTCTGTAGATTGTTGTCAGATTGACTTGGATACCATTCTCCTGCATGTATTCGTTGACATCATAAGCACTGAAACTATGTTCACTGTGTAATTCCAGATAACTCACAATAGCCTCTTTATGCCTAGTGCGGTATTTTTTTTGCTGATTATTCTGCATTCCTACGCATCTCCTTCAAATCCATCTACTGCGAAAACTGCATCCATTCTTTTTTCCATATATCCGTAAGCTCCTCAAGAGACCAAGATGCATTGGCTGGACTCGTAGAAGGCAGTTTTACAAGCTTTGGTGCATCCTTTTGTATATATTGTTGACAGTATTTTATAAAAAGTTCATATGCCTTTCCACCATTTAGAAAAATCGCTTGAATTTTTGCCTTGTTGAAAATGACACGCATGTCATTTTCCTTAACATTTTTGATGCTGCTGTCGGAAGATCCCACAATATCACAGGAGGCAATCACATCCCAGAGCGCTATCCTATTGTGCAGCAAAAAAGCACGTTTCTGCGCAATATCTTCTGGTTCCATCTCGTCAAGCATTCGGGCAAGTACCTTCCAGAAACGGTTCTGTGGATGACCATAATAAAACTGTTGCTCCCTTGATTTTACGGATGGCATAGACCCTAAAATCAATACTTTTGCGTTCTCATCATACACTGGGTCAAACGTATGTGTGATATGTTGATATGCAGATGGCATAACGACCTGTTTCTTCATAATTTACGCGACTCCTGTCTTGTTTTTTCTGCACGGGTCTGTGCATAAAAATTGCTCCGCTTAATGGCGGAGCGCTTTTTTCTTTTCAAAAAATGTATCGACTGATTTCTTAATCTGTTCCGGAGACATCGTTTTTAGCAGGTATCCATCAGGTTTTAAATCCATAACCTGCATGACACTCTCCTTGTCTCCCTTGCTGGTGAGAAAGATTACAGGAATATCCGAAAATTCAGTCTCGCTCCTTATCATTCCAAGTACCTGTTTTCCATCTACAATTGGCATCTCATAGTCGAGCAACACTAGGTCTGGTCTATTTGTTGATAGATATTTAATTGCCATAGCACCGGAATTTGCCAAGATTACTTGGTATTTGTCCTCCAGCCAGCCTTTTACATTTCTGAGCATCGCACCTGAGTCATCCACCACCAAAATTTTCTTTTTGTTCTGTTTGCCAAAAACTTTCAAGTAGGAATCAATTGACTCCGCAACCTCACCGACATTGATTGGACGAGGAAACTCTTTTTGGATTAAATGTAGTGGAATATCCTTCTGAATCTCCAACAATTCTTGTGGATCTCCTGAAACAAAAATTGGTACATCATCTTCTAGCGCTTTGTCCTTGAGATATGTAAGTCCCTGACGTTGATTTAATAAATCCTCCGTACCAAAAATAAAAATCATATCCAATTCTTCTTTTATTTTGCTGAGCAAGTCAGGATTTGCCTGCACACTCATCACTTTACAGTTTACTTCAGCCAACTTTTCCTGAAGTGAGACAAGCAGGTAACTTTGCACCTCCGACACAATTAATACATTTTGCATAACACTATCCCCTTTGCTTTATTCTGTAAGCGTTTCCAGTACTTCAATCATCTTTTTTCCGGTATTTATGACTTCTTCCATCGCCACATCCGCTACATAAGCCCGCAGCTCCTCCATATAAGATCCAAGTTCTTCCGGCAACCTGTATTCTTCCAACTCCGCAAGTGCAGCATCTGCTCCATCCAAGTCAAAATTGTCCATGGCAGTATTTAGATTGTCCAGCACCCTGACAATCTCATCCTTGGGAACTTCTTTTTTGTCCTGTTCATTTGCCTTACCATAAGGTTCCAAAATCGGTTTGTAGCTCCTGTATAATTCCATAATTGCTGGGTTCTCCTTGGTGATGGTCTCCACATCCTTTGCATTGCCACACTGCTCCATCTGATAAAACAATTCTGACAATTCCAGCGCACCAATCATACGCGCCGTATTTTTCAGCGCATGTACCTCTATAGTATAATCTCGAATCATCCCATCTGCAAGACATTTTTCAATTTTTGTCGACTTCAGGTCGATTAATTTATAGAAATCTCCCAGCAGATTGGTAAATAACTCCAAACTACCAGAATTTTTAATTCCCTCCGCGACATTAAGTCCCTCAATAACAGGAAGTTCTTGATTCGTCATCTGTTCTTTCGCCACAACAGGTGCGGACATTTTCTGTATCAATTCCTTTGGAAGCCATGATCGAATTTTACTGCAAATATTTTTTAACTCAATTGGCTTTGGAACAAAATCATTCATACCTGCTTCCTTAAAGATTTCTCTCGCCCCTGTCACAGCATTTGCTGTCAAGGCAATAATTGGCATACTCTGCATATATGTATCATCCAGTGCACGAATCTTTTGTGTCGTCTCCACACCATCCATCACAGGCATCATATGATCCATAAAAACAATATGATATTTCTTTAGCTGAACCATCTCAATTGCTGTCTTTCCAGAACTTGCCGTATCAATATTCATCTGAAGCGGCTGCAACAATCCTCTTGCAACCTTAAGATTCATCTCATTGTCATCCACAATTAAAATCTGTGCCTGCGGTGCTATAAAATTCATCACATTGTCTGTTTCGACAAACGCCGCAGTCGTTTCATGGTTGATTACCTGACAGAAATTAAGTGTATATAGTGGTTTATTTACTATCGTTGCCTGTTCATCCCACACTGCCTCCTTCATAGGGTTTTGCAGCACACAAAGCTCTGTCCCTGTCGAGACAAAATACTCCTCAATACAATTCTTAAGTCCCTTATATACAGATTCATCCACAAAGAAAAAATCTACCTTTTCGTTATGTTCTTTAGCCTCATAACAGTCCACATACCGAAGCCCGTATCCTTCCACTAGCGCTCTCAACTGCTCTAAAATTCTTCTATCATTCATATGACCGCTCACAACCATTGGTTCATGGAGAATGGCTTCTTCCTTGACAGTTGCTGCAATCTGATCCCCAATCACACGCTGTGGGATATTAAAGTAAAATTCACTGCCCTTTCCATATTCACTGCGCACACCAATCTGCCCACCCATATTTTCTACAAGTTGCTTAGAGATTGCAAGACCAAGTCCTGTTCCTTCCTTATTTCTATTTTTCTTTGTATCCACCTGCTGAAAAGACCCAAATAGCTTATTTAAATCTTCTGGTTTAATCCCCTGCCCAGAATCTTCAATTGAAATTTCAAGATTAATCATATCCACTTCTGTCATCTGATTTAATTTTATTGTGAGTTTGACAAATCCTGTCTCCGTGAATTTAATAGCGTTGTTAGCAATATTAATAATTACCTGCCGAATGCGAATGGAATCTCCGTACATTTTATTGGGAAGATTTCGATCAATATCAAAAATTAGCTCTACAGGCTTATCTCCAATACGATTAAGGAAAATCATACTCAAATCACTGAGCATAGACATTGGTTCATATTCTTCCTCTATAATTTCAAGTTTTCCAGACTCAATTTTTGAAAAGTCGAGAATATCATTGATAATCGTAAGCAGAGAAGCCCCTGAATTTTTAATATTCATCAAATATCCTCTGTCTTGATCTGACAAATCACTGCGCAGCAATATCTCAGTCATTCCAACAATTGCATTCATCGGTGTACGAATTTCATGTGACATATTAGAGAGAAAATTGGATTTTGATTCGTTCGCTTCCTCAGCCCGAAATTTTGCCTCCTTCAACGCCTCCATCATATTAAAATTTTTAGTCACATCCAACAACATTAGGCAATATCCCCTAACCTTATCTCTCACAACCAATTCTTTTAAAAAACGCTCATAATGCCGCTCCCCTATCACAATCTCTGTCTTCTCTGTCAGAAACAATCTCTTTAATTGCTCAGAAAATTTTTCCCCCTTATGAATATCCTCCAACTCCACAAACTGCTCCTTTGCAAATTTGTTGGAATCCAAATATCCATAAGTACTATCCGCAATGATAAACACCGCCTCAAAATTCTCTATCACCCAGCCCCGGCCAATATCAAGAACACTGAAAATATCTCCCTCAACCACGCTCAATATAATAAGCAACACTGCTATAGAAGAAAAAACTGGCACAAATTCAAAGCTAAATTTGAACAAAATTTCCATAATAAGCGGTATAATAATAACAAATTTAGCCACAATTAAATGAGATAAGTTATGTTTCTCATCTCCGCCTTGTTTCCTAATATGAACTCGTTTAATAATCATATATACAATTAAACAAAGCAAAAATCCCAACAGAAAGCCGTATCGAATCTTGTATACAATACCTCCCTGCATATTAAAAAAATAATACCCAAATTGGGATTCCACCTCAAGATCATGGTGGGCAAACATCTCTTCCCGTCTAGTATCATCCCACACAACGGCTATAACTGCCACCTCAAATAACATCCATATATATGTAAAAATACGAATCCATTTGTGTCGCACATCGATCTGCATATAAGAAAGAATAAATTTAATAAAGAAGAAATAAAATAAAAAATTTCCAAGATATTCTATTTTTAGTGCCATTGTCGCCTCTGTGGGTCTGCCGGTCCGAAGCAACAAAAAGTAAGCTCCATTCATAATAAGACAACCAATATTGGCAATCATTAGATTTGTAGACGACTTGCTTTGTTCTTTTCCCATTAGCACAAAGATACCTACCAATGGTATAAAAACACCCGCAAGAGAAATCAGCATCCATATAATATTTATACTAAGTTCAAAATGCATCTCTGCCACACTCCTTTTGTGATATTGCTATTTTTATTTTACCTTTTTTTGTATTTTCTGTCTATTCTTTTCTAAAGACTCTTTTACCTTTTTGTCAGCCAGAAAATATGTTCTTTATGTTGATATATTTCCTCTGAATGGGTCTATGCACACAAAATAGAGGACGCCACCCATAAAAGGATGACGCCCTCTATTTTAATAGAATTATAAAGTTTGTCTAAATTGCTTCGTGAAAAGTTCTTGAGATGACATCCGCCTGCTGTTCCGGTGTCAGTTTAATAAAGTTTACAGCATAACCGGAAACTCTGATTGTAAGTTGCGGATAATTCTCAGGATGCTTCTGTGCGTCTAGCAAAGTATCTCTGTTAAGCACGTTTACATTGAGATGATGTCCACCCTTTGTTGCATATCCGTCCAAAAGATTTACCAAATTGTTTACCTGTGCGTTATCTGTCATGATAATTCCTCCTTTTATTAAAAACATACCAATTGTTCTTGCGTTGTGTTCTTTTGTGATTTTAGTATATTGAATTTCAGAAAAAATATCTGTAACAATTGTTACATTTTTAAAATTTTTATGTTTTTTTCTTAATACAATGTTTCCAACGCATTGCGGTCTACAATTTTAATTACATTTTTCTCTGTCTCAATCAAATGTTCTTGCTGCATTTTCATAAGCTCTCTGGACAATGATGGTCTTGTAGTACCAAGATAATCCGCTAGTTCCTCACGGTTCATAGTAAGTTTCACAATATCACCCTCCACAGCCTGTTCCATCAGCCATAAGGCAATGCGCTCGCGCAGCGTTGTCCCCGATAACAAATGTAGCTTTCTAGTCATTTTAAAATTTTTTTCAGACTGAATCTCAAGCATATTTCGAGTAATCATACGGTGATGTTCACAGGCATTGCTGCAAAAACAGTAAAAAAATTCCCACGGAATCTCAAGCACCTGCACTTTTTCTTGTGCGATGGCATCATACCAATATGTCTTAGTCCCCGCAAAGAGAAACATTTCTCCAAAGACATCACCTTGCCCTACCATAAAAAGTACATCTCTTTTTCCTGATGCGAAATCCTTGGAAATCATTACAGTTCCTTCCAGCACCAAAAACAAATTTTTTGGTATCTCTCCCTGCCGAAAGATATAATTTCCCTCATCAAAAAAACGTTCTACAGTTTTAGAACACCGAAACATCTTTTCGATTTCATCCTTTTTAATATTCCGAAATAGATGAATATTATCGCAGTCTTTCATATGTTCTATCATAATACTCTCTCAATCTTCTCAATCCATATAATCGCGTAAAGAAAGTTTATACCTATATGCAGTAGGAGAAAATCTTTCCCCTACTCGCCGCGCGACCCATGCGCCGCATAGCGGCTTATTTCCTATGTAAAAACTGTCATATATCGTTTTCACATTATGCATGGGTCTGTGCATAAAAACGGAGAACGCAATACTGCGTTCTCCCAATATGAGATTTTCTCTCAATTTACATCATTCCGCCCATTCCCGGACCACCTGCTGGCATTGCCGGCGTATCTTCTTTAATGTTTGCCACAACAGATTCTGTTGTCAAAAGTGTACTTGCCACAGAACATGCATTTTGCAGCGCACTTCTTGTCACCTTCACTGGATCAAGAATACCAGCCTCTACCATATCAACATACTCTTCCTTCGCTGCATCAAATCCAATACCAGCCTCGGATTCTCTTACTTTATTGACAATAACGCTTCCCTCAAGACCTGCGTTTGCAACGATAATATGCAATGGTGCATCCAAAGCCTTCAGTACAATCTTAGCACCTGTCTTCTCATCACCCTCAAGTGTCTCAACCAGCTCTGCAACTTTCTTAGAAGCATGAATATATGCAGAACCGCCGCCTGCGATAATGCCTTCCTCCACTGCTGCTCTTGTAGCGTTCAGTGCGTCTTCCATGCGAAGTTTTGCTTCCTTCATCTCTGTCTCTGTCGCTGCGCCAACACGAATTACTGCTACGCCGCCTGCAAGCTTTGCAAGTCTCTCCTGCAATTTCTCCTTATCAAAATCAGATGTTGTCTCTTCAATCTGCTTTTTAATCTGTGAGATTCTAGCATCAATTGCTGCCTTATCACCCTCACCGTCAACAATAATTGTATTCTCTTTCTGTACTTTAACAGACTTTGCACGTCCGCACTGCTCCAATGTTGCTTCCTTAAGGTCGAGACCAAGCTCCTCGCTAATTACCTGACCACCTGTAAGAATTGCAATATCCTCAAGCATCGCCTTTCTTCTGTCGCCATATCCCGGAGCCTTCACTGCCACTACATTAAATGTACCGCGAAGTTTGTTGACAATCAAAGTTGTAAGTGCCTCGCCCTCAACATCCTCAGCGATAATCAGAAGCTTTGCAGACTGCTGTACAACTTGCTCCAATACTGGAAGAATTTCTTGAATATTAGAAATCTTCTTGTCAGTAATCAAAATATATGGAGCTTCCATCGTTGCTTCCATCTTATCCATATCGGTTGCCATATACGCAGAAATATATCCGCGGTCAAACTGCATACCTTCTACCAAGTCAAGCTCTGTCTGCATTGTCTTGGACTCTTCAATTGTGATAACGCCATCTCCGGAAACCTTCTCCATCGCATCCGCTACCATATTTCCAACTTCCTCGTCACCAGAAGAAACGGTTGCGACTCTTGCGATGTGCTGTTTTCCATTTACCTTGGAACTCATAGATGCAATTGCATCCACTGCACAGTTTGTAGCCTTCTTCATACCTTTTCTCAAGATAATCGGATTGGCACCTGCCGCAAGGTTCTTCATTCCTTCATTAATCATCGCCTGTGCAAGAACAGTAGCTGTTGTTGTTCCATCACCTGCCACATCATTTGTCTTAGTAGCAACTTCCTTGACAAGCTGTGCACCCATATTCTCAAACGCATCCTCAAGTTCAATCTCCTTTGCGATTGTCACACCATCGTTTGTGATAAGTGGTGCTCCGAAAGACTTATCAAGAACAACATTTCTTCCCTTGGGTCCCAATGTCACACTCACAGTGTCTGCCAGCTTGTTTACACCTGTCTCTAATGTCTTGCGAGCCTCTGCTCCATATTTAATTTCCTTTGCCATGATTCCATCATCCTCCAATATAAATTCTTAGTGAACTATTTTCTGTGAAAAGCGCTGTATCAGCGTACTCTCAATAACCTCAGTATATTTTCCGGTTACTCAATAACAGCCAGAATGTCGTTCTGCTTAACGATGATAAATTCCTCATCATCAATCTTAACTTCTGTTCCAGAGTACTTAGAGAAGATTACGTTGTCGCCAACTTTCACTTCCATCTTAATCTCTTTCCCGTCAACAACGCCGCCTGGTCCAACAGCAATTACTTCTGCCTGCTGTGGCTTCTCCTTGTTCTGTCCTGGCAAAACGATACCAGACTTTGTTGTCTCCTCTGCAACCAACTGCTTCAATACGACTCTGTCTCCTAATGGTACTAACTTCATATAAAATGCCTCCTTATGTTTATGAAAAAATATTATCCGCTTTTCAATTAGCACTCCTATCTATTGAGTGCTAACAAATCATATAATAGTTTCTTGTTACGCGTTCTGCAAACGGATTTAAGGCTTATTATATCCCATTTTCTTCCATTTACTCATAATATCTCATTTTTTCTTTCATTTTTAAAGTTTATTGCTCTTAATAATTATTTTAGATTTATAAACAACCGCTTAATCCTTTTTCCAGTCTTTCCTTATATCCAGGCGCATTTTTAATCACAAACTTATTCTCTAACATAGCATACTCTGCGTCTGAGAGAATATCTTTAAAGCGCTCCTCAACATTGGTGCGCATTACACAGCCTACCGCGACGCTGGGTGCTAACTTATCATCTTCAAAGCTGTCGCACGCCTGTTGTACTGCATCACAATATGCTCTTGCTTCCTCTTCTTCTGTAAGTGGCAAAAGCACATGAAATACATCTCCTTCCACTCTGCCTAGCACAGCATTTGAAAAGCCAGCCTCCTGCGCTTTCTTTCTCAGAATTTCCGCCACTGTAACCACCAGACGGTCACTCTCCTCCTCACCGAAATGATTGTCAACAAACTTCCAATCATTAATATTGACACAGATTGCAGCCGTGGGAACTACCTCTCGTTCTGCAAGCTCCTTCATATGGCTGATAAAATGATTTCTGTTCAACAATCCTGTCAGTGGATCATTCTCCCCTGAATACTTTACATGACCTGCATCCTTCTCCAATTGTTGTTCCAGCTCATCAATATAAACGGCTTGCTCACTCGCCAGATACGATTTCTCACAATAGCCCTCCAATGTCTCAATATATGCGCCAAGAAACTTATTTACTATGTCAAATTTTTCCTCTGGAACACAATCATACTTTGCATAAATATGACATACTGTCCTGCCCTTTACCCGAATCTTATTGCCTGGTCTATTGACAACATCTGGCACAAAATCGCCAAAATCTCCAATCGTCATAAGAATACTACCATGTCTATCTGTCATTAATGTCTCAATTCCAAAATTGATATTAAACTGACTTAACATTGCTTCTGCAACCTTTAAATCAAATAAATCCTTTGGAAAATAATTTTTGCTGTTGTGCTCTATTCTCTCCGCAAATGCCATTTTCTTTTCGTTCATTGTTATCCCCTGTCCTTTCCCTTCCGTTTTGCTTTAAAAAAATTTATCAATAATCTCCACCATACCATCATGGTTATTGTCACACATTGTAACATAATTTGCACATTCTTTTACTTCCAAACGCCCGTTTGCCATACAGACACCAACAGCCGCTGCCTCCAACATAGAAATATCGTTCTCTTCATCACCCGCTGCCACCGAATTTTGAATCGGAACATGTATTGCATTGCACAGACGACGCAACGCATTCCCTTTTCCAGCCTTTTTATGATAAAATTCCAGATAGCGCGCACTGGAAAACGCACAAGTTACATCCTTTGCTAACTCTGACAGCTCAACTTCCCTGCGCAATTCTTCCAATCGTTCTCGATTATCTATATCAATCGCAAGCAGCTTAAACGGCGCATGTGCAAGTTCTTTCTCCAAATCTGTCTCAATAATATATGGCTGTTTAATCGCTTTTCTATAATAGATAAGTTCCCTGTCTTCTGCACAACTTACAATGTGTGTATCTGTGTAAGTCTGTATATGGATTCCTCTCTTGAGAGCCATATCATAAATTGCCTGTGCTGTCACAATTGGAACGCTGTATTGTTCTATCACTGCATGTTCTGCACAGTCATAAAGCACTGCCCCATTATATGCTGAGATATAAATCTTACCTTCCGTATTACTTTTCTGTATATCAAGAGTTTGCAACACATCAAGAATGCTTTTGAGCGATCTTCCACTTGCCAGTACAAAGTGATGTCCTTTCGACAACAATTCCAAAATCTTTTGCCTTGTTCTATCCGAAATTTTTTTATCCTTGTCAAGCAATGTATCATCCAAATCTGTAAACAAAATTTTTGTCTGCAATGTCCTTTTCAAACCTGCCAAAATTTCCTCGGGCACAAAAAGCTTGCCATAGCCAGTACCCAGCTCAAGTCCCGGTTTGGTTCCACCATGAAAATCAGATCCCCCGCAAGGCAGCAAACAATATTTTTTTGCAAGCGCTTTCATCTGTCTCTCTTCTGCCGGAGAAAATGTGCTGTAGATACACTCCATCGCCATCAATCCAGCATCTTTTAATCTGTGCACCAAAAGTTCCAACTGATCGTCTCCTAAATGATACAACAATGGATGCGCCAAAACTGGTATTCCTCCAGCCTTCAGTGTCACTTCAATAACCTCCTCTGGCGTGATTTTCTCTCGATGCACAAAATATGGCGTATGGTCACCCAAATATCTATCAAAAGCTTCATTCCTGCTTTTGACATACCCTTTTTCTAACAAAAAACTTGCAAAGTGCGCTCTTGTAATAACCGCTTCTGGAAACAAATCCACAAGTGCCTCATAAGTAATCCGAATCCCCGCCCCCTGCAAATTCGCACATAATTTGCGATTTCTGTTTGTTCTCGACTGTTGAAAGCGTGTCAGATATTCCTGAAAAACTGGTGCCTTATAATCAATAAACAACCCCAGAATGTGCACGTCACGACCATTGTACTCCGTCGAATATTCTATCCCGGGAACAATCTCAATTGGCTTATCTTTGGCGTAATCCATAATCTCATCCAACCCATCTACAGTGTCATGGTCAGTGAGTGCAATTGCGCTCAATCCCTTCTCAACAGCAACATTCACCAACTCGCAAGGAGTCATCGTACCATCAGAACAGCATGAGTGTACATGCAAATCGACAAATCCCATTTTTAGTCTCCTTTTCCCCTTCGCTATCAATGAAAAAAGACAGAAAAAACCTGTCTCTTTTCATCAGACTACTGTCTTAATCTTCTCCGCTCTCATCCTCAGCCTCCGCAGTATATACAGAAGTCCGTTTTCTTGCCATCTCATCATTCGCAAGATACTCATCATAAGTCGTAATTTTATCGATCAGAGTACCATTTGGAAGGATCTCCATAATACGATTTGCTGTTGTCTCCACAAACTGGTGGTCATGGCAAGCAAAGATTGCAACTCCGGGAAATTTGATTAATCCATTGTTAAGCGCTGTAATCGACTCCATATCAAGATGATTCGTCGGCTCGTCAAGGACCAAACAATTTGCCCCGCTTATCATCATCTTACTAAGCAAGCAGCGCACCTTTTCCCCACCGGAAAGCACCTTGACCTTCTTCACACCGTCTTCCCCTGCAAACAACATTCGTCCGAGAAAACCACGCACATAAGTAATGTCATCCACTGGAGAATACCCCATAAGCCAATCTGCAATTGTATAATCATTATTAAACTCATTGGTTGGATCCTTTGGAAAATAAGCCTGTGATGTGGTGACACCCCACTTATATGTCCCTTCGTCTGGCTCCATCTCTCCCATCAGTATCTGAAAAAGAGTTGTTTTTGCAAGTTCATTGGCACCCACAAACGCAACCTTGTCCTCCCGACCAAGAATGAAAGAAATATTATCTAGTACTTTTTCCCCATTAATTGTCTTGGAGAGATGCTCCACTGTCAGAACCTCATTTCCAATCTCACGGTCTGGTCTGAAATCAATATAAGGATATTTACGGCTTGAAGGTTTAATATCTTCCAACTCAATCTTCTCCAAAGCACGCTTTCTTGAAGTCGCCTGCTTTGACTTAGAAGCATTTGCAGAGAACCGCGAAATAAATTCCTGCAGCTCTTTAATTTTTTCTTCTTTTTTCTTGTTTGCCTCTTTCATCTGTTTGACAAGCAACTGGCTTGACTCATACCAGAAGTCATAATTTCCGGCATAGAGTTGAATTTTCCCATAGTCGATATCTGCAATCTGTGTACATACTTTGTTCAGGAAATAACGGTCATGAGACACAACAATCACAGTATTATCAAAATTAATTAAAAATTCTTCCAACCATGCAATCGCATCTAAATCCAAGTGGTTTGTCGGCTCATCAAGCAACAAAATATCTGGGTTTCCAAACAGCGCTTTTGCAAGAAGCACTTTCACCTTCTCACTGCCGTTTAAATCTTTCATCAAAGAATAGTGTAATTCTGTGTCTATACCAAGACCATTTAATAACTGCGCAGCATTGGATTCTGCTTCCCATCCATCCATCTCTGCAAACTCACCCTCAAGTTCACTGGCGCGAATGCCATCTTCATCTGTAAAATCCTCTTTTGCATAGATGGCATCCTTCTCTTTCATAATCTCATACAGGCGGGCATTTCCCATAATGACAGTATCTATAACAGAATACTCATCATATTTAAAGTGATCCTGCTCTAAAACAGAAAGACGCTGTCCCGGCGTAATTACAATGTCGCCCTTGGTTGTCTCAAGCTTTCCTGACAAAATCTTTAAAAAAGTGGATTTTCCTGCTCCGTTGGCACCAATTAATCCATAACAGTTTCCCTCTGTAAACTTAATATTTACATCCTCAAATAATGCCTTTTTCCCTACTCTATAGGTTACATTGTTTGCACTGATCATGATAAATTCCTCTTAATCCTATTATTCTTGTTTTAGAGCATTTTTCAGACATGCTCTAACCTGTCCCAAAACATCACTTTCTATTATACATAAAAAGTACGGTTTTTCAAGGAAAATTTATTTGTCCTCTGCACACATTATTTTTTGAATAGCCTTCCAAAAAGCCCTTTTTTATTTGTGTTGGTTTCCGCTGTTTCATCCACAGACTCTGTGCTCTCTGTTCTTCTGTACTTCTGCGTATTTTCTGGATTCTCCTTCAGTGTCAAGAGCGCATCATACGCCTGTAACATATTCAAATCATTTGCCTCAGCCAACTCTTGCGCAGTAAACCCTTCAATCGCAAGCATTCCAACTGACGGATATGCGCCATTTCTGACTGCCGTAGCAAACTCTACAAAAATACTGTGGTCGGATCGAAGCCGTTTATAATAATATGTCGCCTGCGGATAGGAAAGTCCGCAACCCTGTGTCAGATAAATCATAAATTCCTCACGAAAAGCTTCTCCGTTTTTCCACTGTTTCGCCACCTCACTCATCAACTGCGTGTTCATCAAACACAATGTACTTGGTCCATCTGTGAGTGCCGCTATATTAGATGTCTCGCAGAGCTTCTCCATAAACTGTGGATTGTCAATTCCGGCTGGCATTAGCTGCCCTTCCCCTTTTCGTCCCATCTCATAGCGGTTTGTGGTAATCAGATAAACAATATTATTTTTCAGTGTGAACGCTCCACTTTTTTCTTTTAATGTATAAATATAGGGCTTCTCACAAAGTGCTTCTGTGAGCGAAACGGTAATCTGATTCATCAGTCGCGTATATTTTGTCACAGTTTCCTCGTCTGACGCCTTTCTAGCCGTATCAAAACGCGCTGCTGCCTCCTGCATCATTATCATCATCTCAGTGACACTGCATCCCGCTAAATAGGTCGCACCTTGATCGAAATCCTTGTCCATATGTGCAATCAATTCAACTTTTCTATCATCGCTCACATAATACTCATTTTCCTGATTACAGAATGGCACAATTGGCATACGATACTTTTTCTCGCCTTCCTCCTCGCGCATAACCTGCGACAGTACTTCCTCTGACAGCACTTCCTCCACATCACGCTGATATCCTGTTACATTCCAGATATACTCCATCTTACAGGCAATAGCATCTACCGTGTCAAAATCAAAATTTACCCCTGTCACGCCAAGTTTTGCCGCCAGCGCAAGCACTGTCTCAAGCTGAAATAATTCTTCTTTCTGATTTAGTACACCGATTGGAAACGCACTGTCAAAGATAGGCAATGTCATAGGATTTTGCAAAACATAGCTTATCGCATCATCATACTTCTCAAATAAAAATAATAAAATATTGTTTTCATCGGGTTTTAACAACAGCGGATTTCCACATGCAGTGCGATAATCACTGTGTTGTGGTGCCAACAGAATATAAATGTTATCCATCTGCATATATGCACGGATTCTCGCCTGCACCATCTCTTCATTATAATGTGGTATCTCCAAATGCCCTGTAAGATCTAGCGTTGCAGGATCATATTCCAGCCAATAATTTCGGTGCGGCTCCACAATCACCTGAAGCCTGCCTCTAACAATCTGCGACAACATGGCAAGCTTATATTTATTGATTGGTTTTTTATCGGGATTAAAATGCATTGCACTATCCGCCGTCAAAAATACCTTTAGGGACTCATAATCATAATCTTCCTGTGTCGCCTGCTCGCCATTCTTCTTCCTTCTCATAGTCATAAGCGCAAAGACTGGCTTTTCACCATCCTTAGGGCGCACCCGAAAATCAGGAATCTGTCCTATAATATAGACACTCTTTGTCCACAAACGTGCAATTGCTTCCTCCCGCGCACATCGCTCTATTGATGCCATATACAAAATATGATAACTGTCTGCTGCATCTTTAAGTCCTAAAAGCTCTTTCGACGCAATATATTTTTCATCACACAGCGTATTTTTAGGTGCATTCTCATTTGCACTCATATGGAGTACCAATCCAGATATTCCTTCTTCAAAAATTTGATTTACAACCTCGCCCAGCTTATCCTCATGGTACGCATACTGATGATTGCTGTATTTCACAGCTTTTGCGACATATGCATCATAGTATTCCTTCTCAAAAAAGACATGAATCGCGTTATCAAAGACTTCCTCCTCATCGCGCTGCATCACCATAATATCCTTGTCAAAGCCCTCAAATAACCGCAGTTGCCACACTGAAATGTTCGTTTTTCTTTCCACTTTGTCTACCTATTCCTATCTTTATTTAGCTCTCTACGATCAGGTATCTTCCATCGCCAATATCAAATACCTCGGGCGCATCCACAATCTCTTCTTTTTCCTGTCCCTCAAGGTCAATTCCTTCCTCGTCGAAATACTCCCACACCTCATCAATAGAGTCGACAACCACTGCCATACACTCCTCAAGAAACGCCTCTGCCTCATCAATATTTCCGGCTACTCTCTCTGGTAACAGCTTTAACTGGTTTTTCAAAAAACAGGTTAATACTGCTTCATCATACTCGTGCATAATTATCTCTCCTTTATTATATAGATTAAATATCTGTTATTCATCACTTAATAATGTAACAGCATACTAGCCTACTTGTAAACCCTTTTCGCAAACATTCTACACTAATTTTCTAGCGAGAAGCTCCTGCATCAGTCTGCCAACTGGAAGCCCTACCACATTATTGTACTCTCCGTTGATTGATTTGATAAAGGCAGCACATTTTCCCTGAATCGCATAAGCGCCTGCCTTATCCATCGGTTCCTCTGTTGCCACGTACGCCGCAATCTGCTCTAAAGTCATTGGATACATATGAACATCTGTTTTTTCATAGAACGTAACACTCTCCTGTTTTCGCTTTTGTGCTTCTTTTCCCAATAAAACCAAAGTCACGCCTGTATAAACCTGATGGGAATCCCCTTGCAGCTTTGTCAACATTGCTGTAGCGTCATTTCTGTCTCTTGGCTTTCCCATAACTTCATTTCTATGCACCACAATTGTATCCGCACCAATAATAACAATTGTATCATTTTGATAGCGTTGCAGATAGCGTTCTGCCACCTCGCTCGCCTTCTGATGTGAAAGTTCTTCGACAATATCTTCTGGAGTTTTTTTCGTGATAATCTCCTCCTTATGCGCCTGTGAAATCTCAAAGTCCAACCCTATTTGTTCCAAAAGCTCTCGCCGGCGTGGGGAACCTGATGCAAGTATATATTTTATCATAGCCTTGTGTACTCCCAATCAATTTTGTATTGTCTGATTATATTCTGGTTTAAATGTGCGCGCCTGTTGCTCTGCCTTCTCTTTTTTTATAGACAATGCCTCATATTCCCTGCAAAATTCTTCCTGCGCGTTGTGTGTTTCCTTATCCTTGCTGTCTATTTTATGATAACTGCCATCTGCCTGTAAAAACTGCGCCTTCTGCGTGTCGTCCAACTGCACTTCAAGGACATGCCAAACTTTTTCTTTCAATTCTGCATTAAGTACTGGAAAAAGAATTTCCACCCTCCGCTCAAGGTTTCTTGGCATCCAGTCTGCGCTTGCCATGTAAAGTTCTGAATTCCCTGCATTCTCAAAATAGAAAATTCGTGCATGTTCCAAGAAATTTCCTACAATAGAACGCACTTCAATATTGTCGTTTGTGCCCTCCACTCCTGTCCGCAGACAGCAGATTCCTCTGACAATAAGTTGAATCTTTACTCCCTTTGCAGCCGCTTCGTACAGCGCTTTTATAATATCTTGATCGCACAGAGAATTCATTTTTGCAACAATTCTTGCTGGTCGCTTTTCCATCGCGTTAGATTTCTCTCGATTAATCAAATATAAAAATCTATCCTTTAACCACAATGGCGCCAAAGCAAGATGATTCCACCCCAAAGGTTCCGAATAGCCTGACAGCATATTAAAAACAGCCGTCGCATCCTCGCCAATCGCTTCATTACAGGTGAGTATTCCTAAATCTGTATAGAGTTTTGCTGTGGCGTCATTGTAATTTCCTGTCCCTAGATGTACATAACGCCGAATGCCCTCCTCTTCGCGCCTGACTACCAATGTAATCTTACAGTGTGTCTTTAACCCCACAAGTCCATAAATCACATGGCAGCCCGCTTTTTCAAGTTTTTTTGCCCAGACAATATTGTTCTCTTCGTCAAAACGCGCCTTCAACTCCACCAACACAGAAACTTGTTTTCCATTTTCAGCGGCTTGCGCAAGGGCTGCAATAATAGGCGAATTTCCACTCACGCGGTACAAAGTTTGTTTGATTGCAAGCACCTGCGGATCCTTCGCTGCTTGTTTAATAAAGTCAACTACTGGCGCAAACGTTTGATATGGGTGGTGCAGCAAGATATCCTGTTCCCGAATTTTTTCAAAAATGTCATCTCCTGCCTCAATCTCTGGTACTGGCTGCGGTGTATATGGACGGTTTTTCAGATGTGCAAATCCATCTAATCCGTACATCTTCATGAGAAACGTAAGATCCAACGCCCCCGGAATGCTATAGATATCTCTCTCGTCTATCATAAGCTCTTTTTTGATAATGTCAAGCAGACGCGTCTCAATGCCTTCCTCTACTTCAAGCCGGATTGCCTCTCCCCACTGCCTTTTCTTGAGCTGTTTCTCGATTTCTTTTAATAAGTCTTCTGTTTCTTCCTCCTCAAGCGAAAAGTCCGCATTTCTCATAATCCGAAATGGAAAAGAACACTCTATATTATAATTTAAAAATAGCTTATCCATATTTCGCTCAATAATCTGTTCCAGCAAAATCACGCGCTTCGTTCCACTTGGCATTTCTGGAAGCTGCACAATGCGCGGAAGAACACTCGGAACTTGAACAGTTGCAAACTCCACTTCCTTGCCATGTACAGACTTTTTATTAAACAAATGTCTTCTCCCTTTAACTTCTTTCCTGGATACTAGCGCCCCTAGATTTAGAGATTTATTACGAATCAGCGGAAAGGGTCTTGAGGAATCCACCGCCATCGGTGTAAGCACTGGATATACATTGTCCTGAAAATATCGATCCACAAATGCACAATCCTTTTTTGTAAGATCTTCATGACTCTCCACCACCATCAGTCCATTCTGCGCAAGCTGCGGCAACAACGACCTGTTATAAACGGCATACTGCATATTGACAAGCTCATGTGTTGCCTTGTTAATCACCTCAAGCTGCTCATTTGGTGTCATTCCGGCAATATCCTTTTTCGTATATCCCGCATTTACCATATCCTTCAGCGATGCCACACGCACCATAAAAAATTCATCCAGATTTGATGCTGTAATACCCAAAAATTTAATCCGTTCAAACAATGGTATATCTCTATCCCTTGCCTCCCCCAGCACACGGTTGTTAAAGGCAAGCCAGCTCAATTCCCTGTTATAATAATATTCAGACTTGCTATAGTCTATCTTACTGTTCTTGTCTCCCATCTTGGTTCCCCCATCTTAAATATTGCTTTTTTTCTGTCTTATCACTGGTTTAATGTTATACACTTCCTCAAAAAAAGTCGCATACCGGTCAAATAACCCAAACTCCAATGTCATATCAGCATTGGTTTCTACGGTAAGTAAAAGTTCATCTTCCTCATTTACAACTTTTAGCTTGTTGCATTTTCCACGATGGCTCAAGTCTAGTCCCTCAGAAAGCCGAATAATCGCAGTCAGTTTTGCAATCTTTAAATACGACTCTCTGTCGAGGGAAGCTGTGCTGTCCAGTATCTTATAGTAATCAAACTTCTCTGTTGCATATTTTACAATATTTGCAAGAATCTCCCGCTCTACATGAGACAATCCAATAATCTCTGTCGCAATAATAATATTGTAAGAACTGTCACCAATATTTGCAAAACTAATATATCTGCCGCACTCACTTAATATAGCTGCAAGCTGTAAAAGCAACCGATCTCGTTTTGACAATCCATGTTTTTTCTCCATGCTGTCAAAAATTGTCAGCGCAATCATCTCCCGCTCACGGGTGCGATATTCAATGCTATGATATCTTCTGTTAATATCTCTGGCACAGTCAAGAATATCCTGCTCAAAGTCATGTGGCATTCCTTCTGTATCTGACGACAACAATTTATTTTGCTCGGCATATTCATATGCAATGCCATCACACAAAGATACGCCCGGCACCCACAACATCTCTGCCCCCAAAACCTTTATCATGCACTTAAGCATAAGCGCCGATAGATATAAAAGCGAGATGTTCTCCTGCGCAAGTCCAAGAGACATTGCAATTTCTCTTGTTTTCTTTTTCTTCAGTGAGTCCACAAATCCCAGAAAATTCTCTGTACTCACCTGTCCTTTTTTGATTGTCTCAAGATAATTGCGCTGAACGATTAATGACACATAGTCATCTACCAATATAATATTTTGTATCTTTTTGTCCCCCACATACATTTCTCGAAAACTTTCTAGGCTATCACAAACCATCTCCTCCACCATATCTTCAAGCTGATAACTCCGATAGGGCACACGAGCCAACTCCTCACGCATACGAAGCACACCCGGCCTAATATTTTGGGAAGTGACCAGACTGTCCTCATCAAAAAGTGATATCTGGACACTTCCGCCTCCAATATCAATAAAAGCGGTACTCTTCTCTATAATGCTTTGAAAATCTTTCACGCGCGATGCCACCGATTTATAATCCAGAAAACGTTGTTCCGAGTTGCTTAAAACCTCTATCTTTACCCCTGTGCGCGTCTCGATCTGGTCCAATAAAATTAGACGGTTCTGTGATTCTCTAATTGCGCTTGTCCCATATGCTCTATAACCATCCACTCTGTAAGATTTCATAATCGCAGTAAATTCGTTCAGCATCCTGCACAGTTCATCAACCCTTGCACTATCAATTTTTCCCATAAAATAAGAATCTGTCCCTAGCTCTATCCTATGTCGAATATGGTCAATTTCCTTAATTCCTTTTTTCGTTGATATCTCATATATTTTCATGGCAAGCTCATAGGAACCCACATCTATCGCTGCAAACGTCTTGTATGACATATCCACACCTCATTCCCCTAATCTTGTATCTTTGTATTTAAGAAACTGTAAAGAAGTAATCTAATAATATTATTTTTCACAATTCCTAATAATTTCCAAGTATCTTCATATTTCGGGTCTCCTCCCGCAATCCCCGCAGTGCATTTCTGACCGCACTGTCCGCAAGATTTCCCTCAAAATCTAAGAAAAACCGATATTCCCAATTTCTCCCAGCAAGCGGTCTCGACTCAATTTTTGTCATATTCAAATTATTGTACATCAGATGCGAAAGCACATGATAGAGTGCCCCGCTCTCATGACTTAATTCAAAACACAGACTTATCTTAGAAGCCTTCTTTGCATATACTTTCTGATTTGTAACAATAATAAAACGCGTCGAATTTTCCCTTAAATCATTGACCCCTCGCTTAAGAACCTCCAAACCGTAAATCTTTGCTGCCGTCTCACTTGCTATCGCCGCCTGCGTCACGCCCTTGTCCTCCGCAACCTTTTTTGCCGCATACGCATTATTCTTCATACTAATCTGCTGCCATCCAGTCTCAAACAAATAATGTGTGCTCTGCATCAAAGACTGCGGATGTGAGTATACAGTCCTGATATCCTCAATGTTCGCTCCTGGTACTCCCAGCAGACAATGCTCAATCTTTATAATTTGCTCCCCCACAATATAGTTTTCAAATTCCACCAACAAATCATAGATTTCACTCACAATTCCTGCTGATGAATTTTCAATTGGAAGCACTGCAAAATCGGCACTGCCTTCATCAATTGCAAGCATTGCATCCCGAAAAGTATCAACGTTAAAGCTATCAACCTCCTCTCCAAAATATTCTATCATAGCCGCCTGTGAATATGCACCCTCTGCTCCCTGAAACACAACCCTGCACTTTTGTTTGTATGACTCTGCCATTTCAATAAAAGAAAGCTTTCCACCACCGTTGTGCTTTGTAATCATCTGATATTGAAGCTTCCTGCTCATCGCCATTATCTGTTCAAACAGTTCTTTAATACCCTGCATGTTAAAATCATTGTGCGTCAGTTCACTGACTGCCTTGAGTTTTTGCTGTTCTCTCTCCTTGTCAAACACCCGCTTGCCAGTTTCAATCTTATACGCTGCCACCTGTGCGCATACTTCCATCCGTTTCTCATACAATTCGACAATCTGGGAATCAATTCCATCAAGCATTCCCCTAAGTTCCAATAAATCCATGTGCCTGCCCTCCGCTTTTATTTTTAACTTTTTTATAATAATTCAAATAAACCCACTTGCTATAAAAAAATCTATTTGTTACAACTTTTTTCCAGTATAACACACCAAATAAAGTTTGTAAAAAATAATAAATAGAATTCTTTCATTTTTTGGTAAAAACAATTATAATAATATTTACAAGCGGCATATTTCCTTATGCGGTTGTGCGCATCATATTATACTGAGCGATCAGTCTTTTTGACCGCCAGTATATCTGTGGCGAATCACTTATAATCATATACCAATCATAGGGGGTAATTACAATGAAGAAAAAAATCATTACCATAATTAGTATTATCTGTATCGTGCTCGTTTTTTCCGGTCTAGCAGCTGTAAAGTATCTCTCTGACCGTGTTCCCAAAAATCCTTCCGGAACAATTGGCAACAGTGCAGGAAATCTCTATAACAACGGTCTTTTCTGCGAAAACGATGGATATGTCTATTTTGCAAATCCGTATGACTCCTCTGCACTCTATCGCATGAAACCCGATGAATCTGAAATGAAAAAACTGGCGTACACAGAAGTCACAAGCCTAAATGCAGACGGAAAGTATCTATATTACTATCAGGGCGGTTCTGGCAGTGGTGCTGGAACAGGATTAGGTTTTGTGCTGAGTACAACTGGCATCTATCGTGTCAACAAAAAAAATCCAAAAGACGCCGAGTGTCTTGACCGCGTAAACGGAAAATATGTTCTCCTTGCAGACAATGATGTGTACTATACCTGTTCTGATAATCAAGTTTCATTAAAAAAAGTATCAATCGACGGAAAAACAAAAGAGGTTCTATTGCAGCTTGATATCCTTCCTGTAAGCGTACAGAACTCTACATTTTACTACTTGAATAATGATAAAAATTTGCATTTAATGGCACTTGATCTCCGAACAAACACTTCCCGTCAAGTACTTGCGGAAGATGTGTATATGCCCATTATAGATGGCAGTGTTGTCTATGGAATTGACATCCACGACAACTACTCTCTTATCAGTCTTAACATTAATGATGGAAGTAAGAAATTGCTTGACACAGGCAGAGTTGATATGCTCAATGTAACGGACAATTACATATATTATCAAACCTCTGGTGATACTCCACAACTAAAACGCATCCGACGTGATGGTTCTGATATGGAAGTTGTAGCGGATGGTGTTCACAACAATATTAATGCAACGTCACAATATATATACTTCACTAAATTTGGCGCAGCGACCCCGGTCTACAAAACTCCTGCCTATGGTCCGGTCAATGTCACCACATTTGACAGCGCATCGCGGGCTGCAATGGAAGAAATCAGCAAAAAAAAGAAATAACATGAATAAGGTAAAGGCTGACAGGTTATGCTTATAGCATGAAAAAACTTGTGAATCCTTTACCTTTATTAAAAAATTTTATCCAATGCGGCGTGACTGGCTGGTGCATGGAAATTTTCTTCACAGCGCTCGGCGCATTCCGAAGACGTGAATTGCCATTAATAGGACAGACCTCTCTCTGGATGTTCCCCATCTATGGCAGCGCAGCACTTTTTCAACCAATATTTTCCCTACTGAAACACTGTCATATGATAGTGCGTGGAACAATCTATGCCATCTCAATATTCTGTGCAGAATATATAAGCGGCCGTTTTCTCACCAAACGCGCGCTTTGTCCTTGGAATTACAATCGCCACCGCTGGCATATTAATGGATTGATACGCATTGACTATTTTCCTTTTTGGTTTTTGGCAGGATTGTTGTTTGAGCACATCTTAACCCAAAAGAACTCCGCCATAACATCTCACGGCAAAAACTGCTGACACAATGTCACATGGTCATAAATACACTGCCACGCACCGCTAGAATGTGCTGTTACACAGATATACTCTTTTCCGTCCTTTCCAACACTCAGACTTGCGGCACAGTTTTCGGACTGCAACACATACCCAGTTTTAGCACAGAGTACCTCACCGTGCGTATCCTTATCTTCAATTTTTCGGAGAAACCAATTCGATGTGATAATTCCCTCGGGGTGCTGTTCTGTAGCAGATGATGTATATGTATGCGCACTGAGTACTTCTCTACAAAAACTATTATCGCAAGCTGCCTTTAAAATGACTGCCATATCATAAACAGTGCTGTAATGGTTCTCATCATAAAGTCCCACACAATTTGTAAAATGCGACGAATCCGACAATCCCAGTTCCTCCAATTTCTGATTCATCAACGCCACAAAATTCTCTTGAGAACCAGCCACATAAACCGCCAACCCCAGTGCAGCATCTGCCCCAGAAGGAAGCACCGTCCCGTAAAAAAGATCCCGGACAGTTACTCGCTCCCCAATCTCAAATCCCATACTGCTGCACTTGTTTGTATAGCTATAATCCGTAATATCTCTTGTAATCTCAAATCGATCCTCTGCATCTGTAATATGTTCTGCTGCCACCAGAATTGTAAGAATTTTGGTCATAGAAGCAGGACTAATACGCGTTTGGGCATCTCTCTGCCCCATAATTCTTCCTGCTTCCACATCAATAAACACACCATTTTTGCTCACAACCTCACTGTTTAATAACGCTGTTTTTGCATCTGCGGTTGCAGTCAATGGCGGAAGTACACTCTTACCGCCAAGCGGCTGTACATTCTGCGCACAAAGACGAGAAATTGTATTTTTAATATTGTCCGCTATATCACTATCCGCATAACACCCCGCTACAGAAAACTCCAGGGCAAGATTGTATGATACTTTGCTCTTCTGTTGTTGTTTTATCAAACTTCCAATCCCTTTTCCAATCAAAATGATACAGATAATCAGTACAACCACACATGGAATTAACAATCTGCGCATCCACTCCTGCTGTTTTTTTCTGCGCCGCATCTCTTTTAGCCGATTTCGCCTGCGAGCTTGCCGTTCCTTTTCTTCTCTCTCATATGCAGCGCTATCTTGTGTCTCCTCATCAAAACGCTCACTGCCAAACTGATATGTACCCTCCAATGTATCTGCTAATACTGCAGCAATTTCCTCAGCACTCAACTGACTATTTTCTTCTGTACTATCCATAAACGCCAGTTCATCTCTGTTAGTCGACATCATCTACCTCAACCGCGCCAATGTCAAGTGTATTGAGCGTGCGGCGCCTTCTCCTGTCTTCCTCGGATTTTTCCAAGATAAACTGCTTTATTTGCTTTGCATTTTTTATATGCTGAATAAGCAGCATCGGACTTGTGACATCACCTGTATGACAGACAATCGTACCCAAACCAAACATTCTCTCCACCAAGGAAGTTTTCAAAGTCACATCTTGTACTTTATACATATAACAATCGTTTTCTTCTCGATTAAAAAAACCTGTATTGACAGTAATCACATTTTCTTTCACTGAATATATGGTAAACGTAAATGGCAGTCCAAAGAACAACCATCTTTTTCTCTCTTTAAATTCCATTTTTTTCTCCTTAGAAATGATGTTTTATAAAGCTATTATAGCATTCCCTTTCTAAAAATCAACACGAAATCAATTAGAAGAAAAATTTATTAAATTTCATCTTGCATGCTTTTTAATACTATGATACAATTGCAAAAGTATATCAATTTATATGGGAGGAAATAACTATGTTGACTGCTTTGACTACTTTTCAATCTGGCTTTAGATGCTTTTGCAGTTTCCTTTTCTATTTCCATACCATTTCGCACAAGAGAATTTATTTCTCTTTTTTTATTCCCAAAATCACTGATTTATAGGAGGTTTTTATGAAACAATTGAGACATTTAATGAGTCCACTTGACTTTTCTACAGAAGAGTTGGACAAGCTCTTTACGCTCGCTGAAGACATCGAGAAAAATCCCAGCAAATATGCCCATGCCTGCGACGGAAAAAAGCTTGCAACCTGCTTCTATGAACCAAGCACCCGCACACGGTTAAGCTTTGAATCTGCCATGTTAAGCCTTGGCGGACAAGTTCTTGGCTTTTCCGATGCAAATTCCTCCTCCGCTGCAAAAGGAGAAAGTGTATCAGACACAATCCGCGTCATCTCCTGTTTTGCAGACATCTGTGCTATGCGCCACCCAAAAGAAGGCGCGCCTATGGTCGCTGCGTCACGCTCTTCTATTCCAGTTATCAACGCCGGCGATGGCGGTCATCAGCATCCCACGCAAACGCTCACCGATCTTTTGACAATTCGTGCTATCAAAGGCCGTCTTGACCACTTTACAATTGGTCTATGTGGCGACTTAAAATTTGGCCGCACTGTGCACTCCCTAATCAATGCATTGGTGCGCTACAGCGATATTGAATTTGTGTTTATCTCACCCGAGGAACTCACAATACCAGACTATATTATCGAAATGCTCCGCGACAAAAAAGTTTCCTTCCGCGAAGTACGAAAGCTTGAAGATGTTATGCCTACTCTCGATATTCTTTATATGACCAGAGTTCAGAAAGAGCGTTTCTTTAATGAAGAAGATTACGTGAGATTAAAGGACTATTACATACTTGACAGAGAAAAGATGGCGTTTGCCAAATCTGATATGATTGTTTTGCATCCGCTTCCACGTGTCAATGAAATTTCTGTGGAAGTCGATGACGATCCAAGAGCCGTATATTTCCGTCAGGTGCAATATGGCGTGTATGTACGCATGGCATTGCTCTTAACACTATTAGAAATTGATGTTCACGAAGAGGAGAATCAGGTATGTTAAATGTTGGAAAAATTGAGGAAGGTTTTGTGCTAGACCATATCAAAGCTGGAAAAAGTATGAGTATCTATAAACATCTTGGACTGGATAAACTTGATTGCACTGTAGCAATTATTAAAAATGCTAGAAGCAAAAAGATGGGAAAAAAAGATATTTTAAAAGTTGAGTGCGACATAGACACACTCAATCTTGATATTTTAGGATTTATAGACCACAACATTACAGTCAACGTTATCAAAAACTGTGAGATTGTGGAAAAACTCCCACTGTCTCTGCCAAAAGAAATCAAAAATGTACTCAAGTGCAAAAATCCACGCTGTATCACATCTATCGAACAGGAACTTCCGCATATCTTTGTGTTGACAGATGAGAAAAAAGAAATATATCGCTGCAAATATTGTGAAGAAAAATATGGCAGCAAAGACCGGTTTAAAATATAAACATAAAGAAACTATAGCAGGAATTCATTCGCCTGCTATAGTTTCTTTTAGGAATTGTTCAGAAATTACTTATGAGAAGGATACCATATAAATATTCAGCTGCAAAGAAAAAACACAGGCATCACGGACTATGTCAGGAGCGGCAGATAAGCATTTAGACAAGTCATTGTCATAAGTAATCTATTAACAGTTCCTTACTATGCAAAATTTAAAATTTCCTCTTTTGGCTTCTTTGTCGGCGTCACACTGACCGCATGAAGCACTGGTCCTTCGCCATTGTAATCTTTCCAAAATTCTCTGTGCACTGTAGCTGTCACTTCCACCCAGTCTTTGTTATTTAACGCACTACAATGCTCATACTTGCAAGCGTAACCTAAAAATGCCATATCATCCGCACAACAAGTCATTGCCATTCTTCCCGGAACAAAGTATGCATCATCACTGCCCTCTGGTTTTAACACCATCGCTTTAAACTGAATCGTCTTGTCAAGATATCGGTCCAGATTATCCATCGCATCCAGATAAAATATACCATATCCATAGTCATCTAACTTTAAAGTATCGCTCTTCAAATCATAGGGTAAATCTTCCTCAAAAATTTGATTGACCTCACCATTCTTATCCTCAAAAATAATCTCTGCCTGTGGATTCACCGCTTTCACGTTTCTCTTAAAACTGCTTAATTGTTCCATCAAACCATCGCAGCGATTAAAAATAATTAACTCTGACTTTCTAATCATTTCCGCCAACAAAGAACGCATGTTTGTATAGTAATTCTGAAATGTTGAAGCATCAATTGTTGTAATTTGCTGTTCCAACCTCCAATGCCACGGCAGCTTAAGGTTCTTAAAATTCCACATACCATTATATTCTATAAGAATGCGTTCAGGCTTATATTTCTTTTCAAGCTCAACCAAATTTGCAGAGGTCATTTGCGTCTCTTCATCCACCACTTCCACAATTGTGCGACTTCTGCGGAGAATTTCTTCATCATACTCATTCTCGCCTTCTTCGCAGAGTATTAGAAGTGTTGTACCTTTTATTTGAAAATAAGACTGCGAAAGCGTATAGGAAATAAACTCTGTTTTGCCGCTCTCCAAAAATCCATTGATTATATATACAGGTTTCATAATTTCTCCAATCCTGACAATGTAACAGTTCAGCCTTTGGCTTCCTGTTACAAGCATCAAGCCATGCAAAACCACTTCGTAGTGTCAAAACTACATACCGTGGTTTGATGCATCTCAACCACTATGCTTTCCCACGGACTTTGCAGCACGATGCAAAGCCCTGTCTGAACTGTTATTGACAACTACTTACTTTGCAAATAATGTCTTTAGATGCTCTTCGTTAAGCTGTGCACCAATCACACAGATTTTTCCAGTTACTTCCGCTGCTCCCGCACGCACATTGCTCTCTCCCGGAACGTAATCAAAATTCAGCCATGTGCCATCTCCTGCCGGAACCATTCCTTTTGCTCGAAGAATCAAGCCATATTGCTTTTCATCTTCAAGTTCCTCCAAAATATGTTCCAGTTCCGCCTGTGTATAAGCAGTAGGTGTCTCAAATCCCCAGCTTGTAAAAATATCATCTGCATGATGGTGATGATGGTCGTGCTCATGACAACCACAAGTGCAATCTTCTCCATGTTCATGATGATGCTCGTGCTCTTCATGATCATGATGCATATAGTCTTCGTGCTCTTCATGGTGATGATGGTCATGAGCGTGATATTCATCTTCATAATCGTGGTGATGTTCGTGTCCTTCATGATCGTGATGCACATGGTCTTCGTGATGCTTTTCATGAAGCTTCGCCACTTCTGCCATAAGTTCCGCCTCTAAGTCTTTAGCGTTCTCTATTGTCTCAAGAATTTTCCTTCCATCAAGTTCCTCCCAAGGTGTTGTAATAATAGTTGCCTTGTCATTGTGTGTACGGATAATCTCCAAAGCTGTATTCAATTTGCTCTCACTGATATCCGCAGTTCTGCTGAGTATAATTGTGCCTGCGTGCGCAATTTGATTCAGGAAAAACTCTCCAAAATTTTTCGCATACATTTTACATTTATTTGCATCGACAACCACCACAGCACTGTTTAACTCCACCTTCGCATCTGTGTTAACATTTTGTACTGCCTTCATAACATCAGAAAGTTTCCCAACACCGGAAGGCTCAATTAATATTCGCTCTGGGTGATATGTCTCAATTACTTCTTTTAAAGAACTTCCAAAATCTCCCACCAAAGAACAGCAAATACAACCAGAATTCATCTCCTTAATCTCAACGCCAGCTTCTTTTAAAAAACCACCATCAATCCCAATCTCACCAAACTCATTTTCAATTAAAACAACCTTGGAAGCATCCAACGCTTCCTTTAAAAGCTTCTTAATAAGTGTTGTTTTCCCGGCTCCTAAAAAACCCGAAAAGATATCTATTTTTGTCATTTTCAATGACCTCCTTACTCGTTTATTATCTCTAATTTTTTATCATATCATATATTAATTAATTCTGCTATAATTAACGTATAAAAATTCAATTAAAAAATAATAGGAAGTCAGAAAATAAACCATACAATTAAAAATCTGTGTGCCATACAAGTTCCGTCGCCAGAATTTCCTCATAATTGTCTGCGCCTTCACCTTTTCTAAGATATACATTGCGAATGCCCGCCTGAATCATCATGCGCGCACATAGCGGACACGGTTTCGCCTTGTGCACTGACAAATCCCACGGATTAATTCCTGCCAAATACAAATCTGCTCCAATTGTCTGTTCTCTGGAACAATTTAACAGTGCATTTGCCTCTGCATGAACCGCCCGACAAACCGCATACCCTTCGCCTTGGTGCATATCCATCCGTATGCGAGGGCAGTCCCCAATATCACAGCAATTTTCAAAGCCTCTAGGAGAGCCATTATATCCTGTTGAAATCACTGCATCATCTTTGACAATCACTGCACCATACTTTCTCTTGATACAAGTACTGCGATATGCAAAATTCTCTGCACAATTCAGATAGGCATCTACCTTTGAAATTCTTTTATTTCCTTCCGGTCTAACCAATATTTTGTACCTCTGTCATACATATTTATTCCTTACCATTTGTTAATATTTCATACTCTGTCGCAATTAGCGCTGGCGGAATACTATACGTCACTTCCGCCACTCTCTGCTCCGCATTCTCTGGCACGTCCCCTCCTGAAATCATGCCAAGTAGTCTGCCATCTTCTCCAAACACACCGCCGCCAGACATTCCTGCTCTGGAAAAACAATCTGTCTCTAATACCATTGTATTGAACAGCGGCATAAATCGAATCCCGCTGACTGTCCCTAAAGAAAAATCAGCAGCCTTTTGACCGGCTGCTGCCCCTGTCTGCAGAATGCGCTTTCCTACCCAATTCTGCGCAAACGCTTCTCTTTTCTCTTCTGAATCTGCCTCGTACAAGACAGGCACTGCTTCATAAATCTCACGCAAAACACTGTTTGATACCACATCCTCTGCAATCCTGACAAATCCTATATCATACTGCTGCGAATATCCCATAATATCTGCATGAAATGTCTCACCATTACAAAAGACAATTTCCGCTCTGACATCTTTTCCTAAAAGGTGCTTATTTGACACAATAATAATTTCATCATCGATTTTCCAGATAATGCCATTCCCTGTGAAATCTTTCACAATTACTTTGACGACACTCCGCCGCGCTAACTGATAAACTACCTGCATCACCATATTTTCTGCCTCCAGCCCATATTCAGATACCGCATAAAAACGGGCTACATCCGCCGCTTTCTCCGCTGCAATCTGAGATACACACAATACAATCTCGTAACGAAATGGCTTATAAAACAGCGCTGTTATCAGCACGCCTGCCATAATCCCGGCAGACAACTGTGTTTTCAGATGTCTGCCAGATTGTTTTTTCCTTCTAAAAACCATTGTTATACATTAGGAACCACCTGCGGGACTTCTCCTACAATTTCCTGCGGTGCCTCCACTGGAATTTCTGCCAAGTTTTCCGCCGGAATTTCCTGCGGTGTCTCTATTGGCGTTTCTGGTATCACTTCCTGTGGTATTCCCTCTGGCTGTACAGGAGCTTCCTGTGGTATTTCCACTGAAGTTTCTGGTATCGCTTCCTGTGGTATTCCCTCTGACTGTACAGGAGTTCCGTCAGGATTTAACACCCCCGCTTCAATCAACATCTGTATCTGTTGCTCTGGAGTCAATTCAGGCACAACATTTTCCTCGGGAACGGTCACTGTTTCCGGTTGTTCCTGTTTTCCTTCTGTTCTAGGCACAGAAATCTGACCACCATAGACAATAACCGGCTCCCCTTGCTCCACATATCCATAAATAACTTCTGCCTTTTTTGAGGGAAGATTCACACAGCCATGTGAGCCATTTGTCAAATAAATATTGGCACCAAAAGAACTTCTCCAAGACGCGTCATGCATTCCCACATTTCCATTAAATGGCATCCAAAAACTTACCTTTGAAGCATAGTTTGCTCCTCTAAGTGTTGTGTTGCGCTCCTTGTATGTAATTCCATAAACACCGACCGGCGTACTGTATCCTCTGCTCACATTTCCAGATACAAAATCTGTCTCCTCCACTAATTGGCCATCTTGATAAACCCACAAATGCTGACTTGTGAGATCTATCTCCACATAACTGTCTCCAATATCATTCTCTCCATACTGTGCTGCTTGGGCATGATACAGTGGTGTTCTGTCCTCGCTTTTGCCACTTCTAATCAACTCAACTAAAGCCTCTGCCTCTCCTGCCCGATTCATCCACCAGCCATATGCACCTTCTGAAATGGTAATCGTTTCTCCACCTGTTGTCCGAAACTCGCGTTTCTTTCCCCATGTATCATATTTTCTGGAAAGTGCATTTACATATTCCCTTACCAAATCAGGGTTAATATCCAGCTTCCCTTCGTCTGTCACCAGCCAGTCTTTGATAATACTTCCATCTAATACTTCTGTATCCTCGCCAAATGTATAGGTAATCTTAACCCCTGTCAACTTATTTAACGCATCGCATTCCTTTTGCAGCGCACGGTCCGTAGCAACAATTTTTGCATTTGTATAGCATTCTTTCTCGTCAAGGTCAACTGAGTTAGAAAGGATTTCCACCGACTCTTTCACCGCATTATAAATTTTGGCGTGAATTGGTACAGTCCCCTTATCCTCTGGAACAATCTGATACCCTTCCTCTGTATAATCACTCAAATATGCATTTTGTGGCTGTCTAATATTTTCCTGCTCAAAAAAGCAAAGCGTATCAATCTTACTGTCAAAAGCTTCCTGAGAATATGTAACCATTGTATCAACTGTATACTCTGACTTTGTAAAAAGAGAAATCGGCCACCGAAACGCATCTTGTTTCTTGATAATATTTTGAAATTCCTCTCCAAATTCCAGTTTCAATCCAATATCAGCGGAAGTGATTGTATCTGTGAGTCCCTCTCTACCATTAATTGTTAACGTATAGTGATTCGATGTGTCCAAGACAAGATTTTGTGCACTGTTAACTGAGCTTGCAGAATAATTTTCTCCATTAATAAAAGTATTGAAGTAAAAATGTTTGGTGAAAAATAATGCAAGCCCCAGATAAACTAATGTAATCGTTGCAGCTATCGCTATCACAACATATAATACTTTCTTTTTATTCTTTCGCATTTCTATACTCCTAATTAAACTTTTGTTTATTTTAACACTGTTTACTTTCTGTAAGTTATTGCATACATAGTTTAACATAAAGCTTCCATTCTTCCAATCCTTTTATTACAACAACACCTTGACAATTTCTGCCAAAGTATGATGTTCGTTTTAAAGAACTTTACAGTTCCTAAGCAACCGCAGCGATAAGCCGGGTTATGTCAATGCCGCCATAGCGGCACGAATGATCATCTATCTAGGACTGACGTTGCCGTCAGCCTCAAGCGACCTACCTAGAAACAGACCGGGCAAGTCTATTGTTCCCTGTTTGGTCTTGCTTCGGATGGGGTTTACATGGCTGTGACTGTTACCAGCCACACGGTAGTCTCTTACACTGCCTTTCCACCCTTACCAAAATGGCATAAACTCCCATTTTGGCGGTATATTTCTGTTGCACTAGCCTTAGAGTCACCTCCACCGGACGTTATCCGGCATCCTGCCCTGTGAAGCCCGGACTTTCCTCGCCTTACCGGAAAATTCCGGTAAGCCGCGATCATTTACTGCAGTTGCCGTATTATTATATAATGCTTTGTTTATTTTTTCAAGTATTTTCTAAATCCGTTCCAAATTATAGTTTCTGCTTTAAACCTTAAAACAACTTCCGCCGACAAACTCCCGCACAATAGAATTTTTTGGTAGTTCCTCTGTTCCCACACCAAGGAAATAGCTTAAGAACTTCAGCAGACGCACTGCCTCAAAATATTCGGGTTCTCCTTTTTCTATATTGTAGAGTAATGGTTCCGCATAAGGTTTTAGCACCGCAAGCTCATAGATGAGTGCAGAGTTGAACATAGCATCTGCACTCTCCTGAAAAGGAAAGATATTCTCTGTCTCTCCCTTTCGCACGGAAGGCCACATCTGTACTGTGCGTTTGGCTGTGGCACCCCGTGTCCTTGCATCCCGCACCAGACGCCGAAGAAGTCGTCCATCTGTGGTCGGGATCCGGTTATGTTCATCTATATTCAGAGTCGTAAGTGCACTGATATAAATCTTATATTTGCTGTCGGCAGGCAGTGCATAGGACATTTTATCATTCAGTCCATGAATCCCTTCTATAACAAGAATGTCATCTGGACCGAGCTGCTTATAATTCCCTTTGTACTCACGTTTGCCAGTCACAAAATTAAAAGTTGGCAGTTCAACCCGCTCTCCCGCTAACAGCGCACACATATCATCATTAAACTTCTGTGTATCAATTGCTTCAAGACATTCAAAATCGTAATCTCCATTTGGCTGTCTAGGCGTGTTTTCCCGATCCACAAAATAATCATCCGCAGCAATTGGATGCGGCGTCAATCCATGTGTGCGCAACTGCACAGACAATCTGTGAGAAAACGTCGTTTTCCCTGATGAGGAAGGTCCTGCAATCATGACAAATTTAATGCCGCCACGCGATACAATGTCCGACGCAATCTCGCTGATTCTACGCTCTTGCAACGCCTCCTGAACAAGCACCAGTTCATTAAATTTGCCCTTTCGTATCTCATCATTGAGGTCGCTTACCGTGTCAACACCTAATTTTTCTCCCCAATCCACCGAAATTTCCATAGACTTAAATAATTTGGGAAGTGGTCTAAACGCTTCTAACTCTGTTGGATTTCTCTTGTTTGGCAATATTAGTACAATTCCGTTTTCATACTTTTGCAAATCAAAACATCGCACATAGCCAGTACTCGGCAGCATAAATCCATAATAATAATCATAGTATCCATCAAGATTGTAAACATTGACACTAGAACTTCCCCTGTAGCGAAACAGGCTCACTTTATCTGTCATCTTTTGCTGTGCAAAAAGCACATTTGCCTCTTCTATTGGCATAGATTTTTTAATAATACAGTAATCCTTATCAATATATTCCTGCATCTTTGCCTTAACTTGGGCAACAATCTCATCTGTAAACTCAAAGTCTCCTTTTTTCGCACAGTAATACCCATTTCCAATCGCAAACTCCATCTTTATCTTTTCAATCTTATCTGGTCCAATCACATCATTGATTGCTTTCATCAAGATAATTGTCGCTGTTCGATTATAACTTTTATGTCCAGTATCATCCGCCAATGTCAAAAATTCTACAGTGCAGTCCTGATCAACTTTTTTGAACAGCTCCTTAATTTTTCCATTTCTAACCGCCAGTGCAATTGGATAGGGATACTCTTTTTGATACACGCTGGCTATCTCGCCAAAAGTAATGCCTATCGGATATTCTCTGCTTTTTCCATTTACTGTCACTCGAAAGCTCTGTCTATTTCCATCCATTTACTGTCCTCCTTTCTTTCCTACATTACCACAAAAGGTTCTTTTATCTGCGCTTTATACACTGTCAGCTCGGGCAGTTCCCTTTTAATAAATTCTTCCATATAAGATACAAAAAGCTTTTCGATACCATAATGCCCTGCATCAATCACGGTGATACCTTGTGCTATTGCATCAATTCCGCCATGATGATTCATATCTCCTGTAATTATCACATCTGCACCTGCATTTATTGCATCTTTAATATAGTCACCGCCGGAACCCGGCATCACTGCAACGCACTCAACAATATCCCCCAAATCACCATAAACTCTGACATTTGGTATCTGAAACTTCTGCTTGACAAACTCCGCGAGATTTGCCACACTCATACATGCCTTCAGACGTCCTACTCTGCCGCAACCCTCCTTGGAAATATCATCTTCGTAAGTGACGTTCAGCACTTGTCTTTCCTGCAAAAACAGTTCATCCGCCGCCGCATCCGCCATACCCATTACATCAAAATTTGTGTGCATTGCAAAATAGCTAATATCACTTCTAATTAATTCATAAACACGTCGGCCAATAAAGTCCTCTGTTGTAATTCTACTCATTTTTCTAAAAATAAGCGGATGATGCGTGAGCAACATATCTGCTTCAACACGAATTGCTTCTTCAACCACGTCATCTGTCGCATCCAGCGCAATATAAATTGTTTTGACTTCTTTATCCCGTCTGCCCACCAGCAGACCGATATTATCCCATTCCTCCGCATAGGAAGCTGGGAAATGCACTTCTAATTGTTCTATAATTTTATCGCATTTCATCACAATTCTCCATGATAGATTGGATTTTATTTAAAATAGCAATACAGGCAGAACACAATATCGCTCAGTCTTTCGTCAAGTTCTGTCACACGTTGCTGCTGCCTATCCGTCATCTGTTTCTGGCGCAACAGATTTCCTCGAATGTTCTCCAAATTTACTTTCTGCCATAGTAGATATCTCTTTAATATTGGGTGCGCCATTGTCAAAAGACATGGTCCATATGTATCCTGAACTCTTGTAAGCCGCTGTACTTCCTCTATTGATACCTCGGATATTGTAAACGGTTGCCGATAAGCTGGAATCCCGTTTCTGTACACACCACTCTTTTTGCATTTCTGCTCCAAATTTCCACCAATCTGCCACTCAAGCCTGCCAAATGCCCCTGGCAGCGCACGCATCATCGGGTAATATTTACCATCTTCATATACCAAATCTTCTTTGTCAATCAAATACCCTTTTTTTCGCAGGTAACTACGCACCTCCGGCAATTCTGACTGGGGTTGTAATATCACCTGTTTCATCCCCCCAATCAGATCTCTTCCCTGCTCAAGTATAGAGAGGATCAGCTTGCCGCCCATGCCGGCACAGACAATTCCCTCTGTCTCCCCCATCTGCAATGCACTGACACCATCAGAAAGTCGGGTCTCTATATAATCCTGCATGTCATACTCAACAATATTCTGTTTTGCCCTGTCCAGAGGTCCGCTGTTAATATCCATCGCAATCACGTGTCTGCAAATCTTACTTCTGACAAGCTCCATTGCTACATAACCGTGGTCGCAACCGATATCAGCGATACTTTTACAGGGCTGCACAAGCCCAGCCACAGCCCTCATTCTATCCGATAACAGCATTTGCATTCTCCTAATCCAAAAAATCCTTAAGTTTACGGCTTCTTGAAGGATGACGTAGTTTTCTGAGCGCCTTTGCCTCAATCTGTCTGATACGCTCTCTGGTGACGTTGAATTCCTTGCCAACTTCCTCAAGTGTGCGCGCTCTTCCGTCGTCCAGTCCAAAACGAAGTCTAAGAACCTTCTGTTCCCTGTCCGTCAGTGTGTCAAGCACTTCGACTAATTGCTCTTTCAACAGTGTAAATGCAGCAGCATCTGCCGGAACTGGAACATTGTCATCTTGGATAAAATCCCCTAAATGACTATCTTCCTCCTCACCAATTGGCGTCTCCAAAGACACTGGTTCCTGAGATATTTTTAAGATTTCGCGCACACGCTCCTCAGGCATATTCATCTCTTTTGCAATCTCCTCCGGGGTCGGTTCCCGTCCAAGCTCCTGAAGCAATTGTCTACTCACACGAATTAGTTTGTTAATTGTCTCAACCATATGAACTGGTATTCGGATTGTTCTTGCCTGATCTGCGATTGCTCTTGTAATTGCCTGACGTATCCACCATGTTGCATACGTAGAAAATTTGTACCCCTTCCTGTAGTCAAATTTCTCTACCGCCTTAATCAATCCTAAATTTCCCTCCTGAATCAAATCAAGAAACAGCATACCGCGCCCAACATACCGCTTAGCAATGCTCACCACCAGACGGAGATTGGCTTCAGCAAGCCTTTTCTTTGCTTCCTCATCGCCAAGTTCCATCTTCTTTGCAAGCTCAATCTCCTCATCCGCACTCAAAAGCGGCACCTTTCCAATCTCCTTGAGGTACATCCTAACAGGGTCTTCTATTCCAACACCATCCGGCACGGTGAGATCGATATTTTCCATATCCATCTCTTCCTCATCCACCAAAAGCAAATCATCATCTGGCAAATCATCGTCATCATCTGTAATGCGCAGCACATCAACATTGTTTTGTTCTAAAAGCTCTAGGATTCGCTCAAACTGTTCTTCCTCAAGCGGCATATCTTTAAAAAAATCGTTGATTTCCTGATATTCCAACACATTTTTCTTTTTCTTTGCAACCGCCAACAGCTCCTTTAATTTCGCATCAAATTTTGCTTGTGTGTTTTCATCCATTCTGGTCAATCCTCCATACCATATTATTTTTATCCTTAATTTAAAGAAATATGCGTTTTGCTAAGTTCTTCCAGTGCTTTTTTACCCTCAATTACCTTGCTGAGCGCTGATAAATCCACGCCAGATCGGGCAGCATAGTACTCATAGCTATTTTTTTTCACACTTACAAGAATATCATGAAAGGCTTTCTCCTTTTCCTGTTCACTCTCCAATTCTGGAAGATTTGTCGTAAACAGAGAGGCAGCCTCACTCTGATCCTTCTCCTCCTCAAACATATTAATAATACTAGCAGGGTTCAATGTATTTTTCTCAATATCTTCAAACATACGTTTTGCAACCCTGCTGTACAACTCCACTGTAAAATCCTCCGCCGAGAGATACCCTTTAATTTTGACATAGAGCTGAGGGTAATCTGTCAGCCATGTTAGCAACAGTCGCTGCGACCTTTTCGCATTCTCCTCAGGAGTATTCCTATTTTTACTTTGTATGCCAGACTTGGGACGCTCTGCAGTCTGCGCTGCATAACCACCCGTCTTTGCAGCCATATTCACCACTAACTTTCTAAGATTGTCAAATCCAATATGGTACTTTTGTGCCACTGCCTCCAAATAGTTCTCCCGTTCCACATCTTCACTAAACTCGCAAAGTTTTCTAGCAATCTGACTGTGAAAATTAGTCTTTCCCTCTGGGTCGTTTAAATCAAATTCCCGTTCTAACATCCGAACTTCAAACAAAAAAGCATTCTCTGCATTGTTCATGCGTTCCTGAAAAGCCGCTTGCCCTAAATTTTTAATAAATTCATCTGGATCTTTGTATGGTGACATATTAATAATCCTGCCGGACATTCCCGCATCGCGCAAAATCCGAATCGCGCGAAGTGCCGCTTTCACACCTGCTCCATCACTATCGTATGCCAACAACACCTCCCGAGTATATTTCTTAATCAATCCCGCCTGCCCCGGCGTAAACGCTGTTCCCAACGATGCCACTGCCTGCGTAAATCCCGCCTGATGCATACTGATTACATCCATATATCCTTCACACAATATCATATTCCCAGTTCTTGCAGTGCGCGCATAATTCATTCCATATAAATTCCTGCTCTTGTCAAAAATTTCTGTCTCTGGAGAATTTAGATATTTGGGACCGCTATCCTCAGTGCTCATAATACGACCGCCAAAACCAATCACTCGATGACTAATATCTTGTATTGGAAACATTACCCTGTTCCAAAATTGTGTCATTGTTCCCCTGCGCTCATCAATCTTGGCTAATCCCACGTCACGAATCAAATCATCCGTAAAACCTTTTTGGCGCAGATATGTCAACAATTCCTCACCCCTTATCGGAGCATATCCAAGTCCAAAATTTTTACAAGTTTCTCCGGAAAGCTGACGCTTGTCCAAATATTCTTTTGCCTTGTTGCCCCGCTCGCTGCGAAGCATAATATAATAAAATTTTGCCGCCTCCTTATTGACTTCAAAAAGTCTCTGTCTGCGGCTTTCACGCCGCTTTGCCTCCTCAGAATACTCTGGTTGTGGAAGTTCCACACCTGCTCTGTCTGCCAGTATTTTCACTGCTTCAGGAAAAGTACAGTTCTCATACTTCATCACGAACGTAACCGCATTTCCGCCCTCACCGCAGCCAAAACACTTGTAAATCTGCCGTGTGCGATTCACAGAGAAGGAGGGTGTCTTCTCTCCGTGAAAAGGACAGCAACACATATAATTGTTGCCCTTTTTTTGCAGCGACACGTAGCTGGAAATCACATCGACAATATCACTTTTTTGTCTGACTTCCTCAATCAACTCCTCTGGATAATACATCCATATCCAACTCTCTTTCTTTTTCGCAATTTTACATCAGTAATTCTCACTCAATATCGCATCCAAAACTTAGGAACATACAATTGCTCATACAAGGAAATCGCAAAACGATCTGTCATGGAACTAATATAGTCACATACCACTTTTTCCCGCGGCTCTCCATGAAATCCCAACTCCACAAAAAATTTAGGCAGCGCGTCCGTATGTCTCATATAATATTCATATAGAGTCTTAACCAATGAAACCGCCTTATCTTCCTCGCACTTTGCCACTGGATTATTATATACTTTGTCATACATAAACTGTCTTAAATTGCGCATGCCAAGTTGCACATCATCTGACATACGCACATCACTTGTTCCTTTGCTCTGTGTCACAATATCATGTATAAAATTATTGAGTCGCTCCTGTGGACTGTATCCAATCAGCTCTCCGATTTCTCTTGGAATATCTCGCTCCTTTAAAATCCCTGCTCTGACAGCATCATCCATATCATGATAGGTGTATGCAATCTTATCGGAAAAGCGCACCACTTTTCCCTCAAGTGTAGATGGCATACTGCAAGTCTGATGGTTTCGCATTCCATCTCGCACTTCCCATGTAAGATTCAACCCCTCCCCATCTTTTTCGAGTAACTCCACTGTGCGCACACTCTGCTCATTATGCCGAAATCCATAGGGGCAGACTTCATTGAGTGCGCGCTCTCCTGCATGACCAAACGGTGTATGTCCCAAATCATGCCCCAAAGCAATTGCCTCTACTAGCTCCTCATTTAGTTGAAGTGCCTTTGCAAGCGTGCGTGCATTCTGTGATACCTCAAGCGTATGTGTAAGCCTTGTTCTGTAGTGATCTCCTTCCGGTGACAAAAAAACCTGTGTCTTATCCTTGAGGCGCCGAAAGGATTTAGAATGCAGTATCCTATCTCTGTCCCTCTGAAACACAGGACGGATATCACATTCCTCCTCTTTGCGCTCTCTGCCTTTTGACCGGGTGCTAAACGTGGCATATTGGCTTAAATATTCGCTCTCCCACTGTTCAAGGTTTTCTCGTATTGTCATAATAAAACCCTCGCTTTGCGTTTTTCACAAAATGATTCCATATTTATATATTCCACACGAATTTGAAAATTCCTCTTTTTATCTATAATTCTACAAAATTGGTAGACGTTCTTATTCAAAAGCCTCCTGTTACAACAGTTTTACAAAAAAGAAAATAACCTTTTTCCGGAATTGTATATCTGCTAGAAATAAGTTATAATTGCACTGACAAATTGATCGTTAAAAAATCCATTTAGAATAAACAAATTTTTGACGCTAAAGGGGAATAAAAATGTCAAATATGATATCATTTAATGGTACAATTGCATCTGATACTGATCTTCATATGTCAAATCTTGGAACAAATGTGTTTATAAATGTTCTTGTTTTAAGCGGCTCTGCGCTTGCCCAGACAGAAAGCGAAAAGCGATTGGTGGTTTATCTAGCGGAAAAAGATCAAGCAAAAATTGGTAGAGGCTACGTTGGCTTTGATATTGTTGAAATGCCGTGGGACAGAAAAACATTTGAACAAGATAAAAAATTTATGATTAAAGTTATAGATGGTGCAAGAAACAAAATCGGTTGGAAGAAGCTTGATTATAGCCCAAGCAAAACATTTGTTTTGCATTGGATGAACCTGTTTGAAACCTTAGTAAACAAAATGACCATAGATAAAATCCAAGATAATTCATTAAATGATTGGTTATCCGAATCAGAAGCATCAGATCCTATTTATTGTAATTTTCCACGGTGTAAAATACATGGTGTTTTTCTTACTTGTTTTGGGTGCCAGATATGTAATAATTGAATTTTCTAGGATTGACGTTAGATGACTATTAAGTGACAATTAAACAGTGAGAAAATATTGTTCCAGTTTGGGAGAAGCACGCAAACCTAATTCCTTAAAACAAACTATTTCAGACCACTAAACTAGAGCGCTGCTGGGGCAAAAACACCGCTTTGACAAACTCTATTACATTTTATATAATGAAACTATCAATTTTTGAAGGGACGTCGATTTCACCGAAGGAACTGTTCTGAAGTCGCTCCGGAAAGGTAATATCAATATGAGCAAATTTAACGCAAGCCACATTGCAATCCCCACAATATTAAAAGTAGAACCAAATGCACTAAACGAAATTGGTGTATCTTTAAGCGAATGCAATTTCCAAAAAGTTGTTATTTATTTTGGAAATGGACTAATTGATATGTTTGGACTTAAAGTATTAGAATCTCTGCGAGAATCCAATGTTGAAGTGCTTGAGTACTGTGAACTGGATACTATCAATATTGACGATATTATCAAATTGGCATTTGGACTGCCAAATGCCACACAGGCTGTCATTGGTCTTGGCGGCGGCAAAGTAATTGATGCTGCCAAATACATTGGTTTCCTGCGCAAATTGCCGTTTATCAGTGTTCCCACATCAGCTTCTAGCGATGGATTCTCCAGTGCGAGTGCCTCTTTAATTGTCAATGGGCGCAGAAATTCTGTTCCTGCGCGTCTAGCATTTGGCATTATCGCAGATACTACAGTCATCAAAAGCGCACCAGAAAAATTTTTGTACTCTGGCATTGGCGACATGGTATCCAAAATCACTGCATTATACGACTGGAAATTTGAAGAGGCACACGGAGTCACACAAGTCAATGACTTTGCTCTTATGATTGCCAAAAAGGCAGTCAACAGCTTTGTTCGCACCCCGTTTGACAGCATTCAGGACAACCTATTTTTAAAAGAACTTCTCGATTCCCTCGCTATGAGCGGTATCGCAAATGAGATTGCTGGCAGCAGTGCTCCCACAAGCGGAAGTGAACACCTCATCTCACACGCCTTAGATAAAATACTAGAAGCACCACAATTGCATGGTATTCAAGTTGGCATTGCAACGTATCTTATGAGCAAAGTACAAGATCACCGCTTTAAACGCGTAAACACAATCTTCACAGACACTGGATTTTGGAATTATGTTGCAACCCTCAATCTCAATGTAGAAGATTATATCAAGGCGATTGACCTTGCGCCTTCCATAAAACCGTTTCGGCACACTTATCTTCACGAGGAACAATACCGCGAACTTGCCAAAGAAATCCTTGTGAACGATGCAATATTGAAAACAGTTTTTCATCTGTAGGGTAATTATTTATTCATTTGCAAAAAGTTAATCTGTGCTGTAGAATAGAATTTACAAAATAGACTTTTAGAGATTATTAAAGCAAAAAGGAGGCATTCGCATGAAATCAAACGTTTATTTTTCTAAGACCATCACGCCCGAAAAAGTTCTGGAACTATATCAAATGACAGGTAAAACGCTCGAAGGCAAAGTTGCAATTAAAATTCACTCTGGGGAAGTTGGGAACCAGAATTTTCTGAAACCAGATTTCTGGAAACCTATTATTGATTCTGTAGGTGGCACTGTTGTGGAATGCAATACTGCTTATGACGGAGGTCGCAACACTACTGCAAAACATATGAAAACATTGCATGAACACGGCTGGAGCAAATATTTTGATGTTGACTTAATGGACGCAGAAGGCGACGACCTAGAACTTGCAATTCCAAACGGTCTAAAAATCAAAAAGAACTTTGTGGGAAAAACACTTGTAAATTATGATTCTTTGTTGGTACTCTCTCACTTTAAAGGACATCCAATGGGTGGTTACGGCGGAGCAATCAAACAGCTTTCTATTGGAATTGCTTCCTCTGTCGGCAAGGCATATATTCATGGTGTAGGAGACGTTAATAATTTCTGGGGTTCCGATCACGATTCCTTTTTGGAGTCTATGGCAGATGCTGCATCCAGTATTGTTGACTATTTTAAAGGAAATATTGTATACATCAATGTTATGAAAAATATGTCTGTAGACTGTGACTGTTGCGCTGTGGCCGAAGATCCTTGTATGGCGGATATTGGTATTTTAGCTTCGCTGGATCCAATTGCAATTGACCAAGCGTGTCTTGATTTGGTTTATGCCTCCAATGACCCGGGCAGAGATCATCTCCTCGAGCGCATTGAATCCAAAAATGGTGTCCATACAATTGAAGCCGCTGCTGCATTAGGTTTCGGCTCCCGCGAGTATGAACTTATCACTGTAGATTAAAATAAATAGGAACATAATAGAGTAGGAGAATAACTTTTTCCCCTACTCTATTTTTTAGCCATGCGCCCCTTGCATATCTCTAATCTCAAACAGTTTATCCAGAAACCAGTATGGTATCATAGTTCCCTGCGCCTGCATTGCAAGAACTTCATCCTTGCTGACCCATCGAACCGCCTGTACCTCTTCTTCCTGTAAATGAAGTGAGGCAAGGTCAACTTCCTGTTCCAACAGATAATAATCATCAAAACCACGCGCAAAATTAATGGTAAAATTCGGTCTGTTATTAGACAAGTCAATCTTTAGTCCAATCTCCTCTGCCACTTCGCGCTCTGCTGCCTGCTGACTGGTCTCACCCTGCAAGGCAGAACCTGCCGCCGTCACATCCCACATGTTTGGCCAGCCTTCTTTAAAAGGCTGTCTCTGCTGAATTAACAACTCATTCTTGCTATTAAAAATACAAATATGAACGACAAGATGGTATTCCCCCTCTTTTAATGAATCTCCACGTCTGTGTATTTTTCCGGTTTTCTCCCTGTCTCTTGAATATAGATCCCACAGTTCATTTTCTTCTCTGTCTGCCATAATAATCTTATCTCCACAACTGTTTTGCCTTTGGCTTCTTGTTACAGGCATCAAGCCATATATAATCGCTTTGCGATGGCTTGATGCTTTTCAACCACTACACAAACTTTACTAACTCATCTACGCTCTTTCTCTTTGGTGCTGTTGGCTCCTCGTCTGCATAACCTACTGCCACAAGCGCAGCTACTTTCTGTCCATCTTCAATTCCAATAATTTTCGCAACTTTCGCCTCATCAAAAATACCAAGAATGACAGCTCCAACTCCCTTATCGTGTGCCGCAAGGCAGAACGTCTGCGTCGCAAGACCTGCATCAAATACTTCCCAGCGGTCCTCTTTTGACGTTGTGTAAGAACCGTCTCGTTCAAAACCGCTTCTTCCATGTACCATATTGACTACAACCAACGCTGCACAGCCCTTGATAATCTCACCATTATGCGCAAATCCAAGCGTCGCCTCATCCGCAATTTTCGCCTTAATATCCGCATTCTCGACCACCACATACCTTGTCACCTGCGTGTTTTTCCACGATGGTGCAAAAGACGCAGTAGATACAATTTCCTGCATCACCTCATGCGAAACCTGCTCCTCCTTAAATTTTCGAATGCTTCTTCTTGTCTCGATACACTTGATTGTTTCCATAAAAATACCTCTCTTTCCTTTGTTTTTCTAATTTTCTAAAATACACTGCTGATAATTTGATTTCCCAACCTCTTTTCTCTATATCAGCAAGTATACAAAATTATTTTAAAAAACCGTTCACAATCTGTTCCTCTGCCTGTGCCTCTGTAAGTCCCAATGTCATCAGCTTTATCAACTGTTCCCCTGCTATTTTTCCAATCGCTGCCTCATGAATCAGACTCGCGTCAATACTGTTTGCCGTAATCTCTGGGATTGCACGCACCACTGCATTGTCCATAATAATCGCATCACACTCTGAATGCCCTGCACATTTGTTATTTCCATTAATATGAGAATAGAATGTTTGTTCGGAATCTTCCTTTGCCACAGAACGAGAAATCACATTTGTGCTGGAATCCTCACCATCCAAATCCACGTAAAAATGAGTGGTTGCTTTCTGTTTCCCATGCGTCATAAGCTTTTCCTTAATAATAAGCTGTGCATTCTTTGCAAGCTTCGCTCTTGTAACTCTGTCTGTAGAATCTACGCCCCGGATTTGTACTGTATCCATCTCCATATAGCTGTTCTCATCCAAATTTACAATTGTCTCTGGATTCATAACGCGTTCTCCAGTTCCCTCACCTGATCCATAATGTTTCTCTACATATTTTACTCTGGAATTTTTTCCGACAAAAAAGGAATGAATTCCGCTGTGTTCACTCGCTTGACTTCCACTATTATGAATACCGCACCCCGCTATAATTGTGATATCACAGTTTTCCCCAATATGAAAATCATTGTATACCAGCTCTTTAAGTCCTGTTTGTGTCATCAACACAGGGATATGCACACTTTCCCTTTGGGTTCCGGATTTAATATAAATATCAATTCCTGGCTTATCTTCTTTTGGAACAATCTCAATGTGCTCCGTCGAATGTCTTCCTGCCGACTCCCCATTAGAACGAATATTATAAGCCCCCGCTGGAACTTCGTGCAAATCTGCCACTTGCATTAGCAATGTCTTCTGAATCTCATCCATGTATACACCCTCCTGCATTATGTTTGCACTCAAGATTACCGCTCAACAATCCTGGTAATATCTCATCCTTTGCCCCTATATCCTGTATCTCACCATTTGCAATCACTACAATTTTGTCCGCAATATCAAGAATACGCTCCTGATGTGAGATAATTACAATATTTCCTTGTGTCTTATCATGCATTTTTTCAAATACTTTAATTAAATTCTGAAAACTCCAAAGATCGATCCCTGCCTCCGGCTCATCAAACACAGACAACTTCATGCCTCTGGCAATAACAGTTGCAATTTCAATCCGTTTGAGCTCACCACCAGACAAGCTTCCATTCACTTCCCGATTAATATAATCCCGTGCACAGAGTCCTACCTCTGAAAGATACTTACATGCACCTTCCACACTCAGTTTATCACCAGCTGCCAATCGAATCAAATCAAGCACTGTAATTCCCTTAAAACGAACTGGCTGTTGGAAGGCAAAACTAATGCCCAAATTCGCCCGCTCTGTAATGGACAACTTTGTAATATCTTGCCCCTCAAAAAAAATCTGTCCCTCTGTCGGCTGTATAATTCCAGCAATCATTTTTGCAAGAGTCGATTTGCCGCCTCCATTTGGTCCTGTGATTGCAGTAAATCGATCCTCTATTTTCAAATCAATATGGTTTAATATATCCTTTCCGTTTTCATCATCAACGTGGTAGGATATATTTTTTAATTCTAGCACGTGTCCGCGCCTCCTCTCCGTTTCCTTCCATGATGCTCTTTCTCTCACGCCTTCTGTGACATCTTCTTGATATCTCTTGACGCTCTTTCAGTATAACCAATATTTAACAAAAAAGCGACTGTTTTTTCAAATTTTCATATGAAAATATTGTAATTCTATTCCAACTTTCAAAAAAATTTTTTATTTACATATAAAAAATAGAGATATTCTATTTTTTAGAATACCCCTATATTTTCTATTCTTGTATCTCATCTGCAAAATATGTGTAATAAACGCTAACACTTCCTGTTTTATATGATTAATATCCTGCCATTTTGTACAGCATAAGTAACATTCACCCAGCATTGCTTCTTTAGATCAATTTTTTTTCTATCAATTCCTTTATTTTTGAAGAACTTGTACTTTCTGTATATGGAAAAAATACCAGCTCTGAACCATATTGCTCTAAAAATTCCTTGTTGCTATTCCAAGCAGGTCTATCTTTATAATCACTCCCTGAAAATTGACAATCAAAGTGATATAATTTATATGCTTCCCTTGTATCATTATATTGCAATGGTATTTCAACTGCTTCATCTACATAACGGCAAGAACGCACCATTTCAATTCTTTCCACAAAAGGAATAAATGGCTCAACTTTTTTTAATTTGCGAACCCCCTCATCTGTTACTACTCCTACAATCAGGTAATCACACTGTTGCTTAGCACGTTTAAACATATTTAAATGTCCTATATGAAACAAATCAAAAACACCTGAAATATATCCCACATGATATTTTTTTGGTATCCTCTTCTCGCTTTCTTGTATGTTGCGTTTCTGTATTCTCTCATATCCCATATTGGCGTCATATATACTATATTGTGTTACCCCTATATCTTCTAGCTGTTTTACAACAGATGTATAATTCTTAATACATACTATCACTTTATATTCATCGGTCTTTAATTGTTTTAAAATTTCAGCGGAATGTATTACTACACCATTGAGCTTTTTTCCCCACTGATTTTGATCATTGTCAACAATAGCATAAACTGGATAATATTGTTGATACAATGCCATAAATTTTTTTGTGAAATTTCCAGAACCAAAAAGTATCAGTTTCCGTGTATCTAAATTTTTAAATATGTCAATAAAAATCTTTCTGTACTCTGTATCTGTATAATTTATTCTTTGACGATTTGAATTAATATTGTTATCGTCAATCCGACGTCTGCTATAATACACCTGAAGATTTTCCGCATTTAACAATTTCGACAAAAATATATTTTCCATGTCTTTCCAATGCTCTATCTGAGCTATTAGATTATATCTCTCAAACAATTGCTCTATTGGAATATATCGATTCAAATCTCCATTCCCACTATACAATGTTGTAATCATCCGTGTTATAATCGCATTGGCAGGATAATTTTCTATACAGAACTCCTGATCATAAAATACAAATTCACCATCTATATAAAAACTATTTAATGGCACCATATCTGGATACCCTCTGCGCAATACTGCCCCTTGTCCATCACCCATATCCTCTTTAATAATCTCCGAGGACTGTAATATCATATCCCGAAAGTGGTCCATCTCCTGCAAAAATCTGCTTTGATCTGTACGAATAAGGCGCTTCAAATACAACTGTGCCACCTCTTCTTTAATATAGGGCATAACATAAACATTATTTTCTATTTTCGCATCCACAACAGGAATTCCATGTTTTATCAGATCACATCCGTTTTCTATAATACGATTTAATCGTATTCTTCCCTCTGGATATGCAGCTCGTTTCTCCACAACTTTGGATCGGCGAATCAAAGTAAAAAGAGCCTGTTCCCTTCCTCTGTCCATAGAGGTTGTTACATGAACAACATCAGATAGCTTACCATTTATCGTACATTCTATTAAATATGCATTTGCCATTTGATGAAATATACCATTGTCCACCAAATCTCCATAAAGCATTCTTTCATTTATAAAAGCAGTATATGGAAAATTAAAAATTGGCAATATTCGATTTGCTAAATCTTCATTAGGAAGAAATTCCTCCGAATAAATTAACTGAGGATTGCTTAAATCTGAAAAAACAGAATAAAAACAAAACTGATTCCATCCAGATTCTCTCAACATTTGCTTAATTTCTGCCATACTATAGCTTCTACCGATAAAACTATCTTCTTTTTTGGAATAGGTACGCCGATAACCCTCAATGCCATCAAAACATCTGTTTGTATATCTGTCTCTGTCACCGCAAAAATATCGAATCCCCATACGATTATTCATGCCAAGTAACAATACCCCATCACTTTTCAAAAATTTATAAAACAACTTTAAAAAAAATATCGGATTTTCTTTTTGTTCTAAAGCTTCTATACAAATGATATAGTCAAAACGTTTTTCATTTTCTTGGTACTGCCTCTCGTTGACTAACGTTTCTAAATTCACACATACAACATTAAGTTTCTTCCCTAGTAACATTTGCGCCAAAGCCGAATGTCTTTCTCCAATAAAAAGAACGATGGCTTCTCTTTCAAAATCATACCATTGTAAAAGTCCACTTTGTATCCCATTAATTAATTCCTGCGCCTGATCCACATTAATCCCCTCCAATTTATATCCTTTTTACCGATGCAGTTATAATATTAGGAAACTGTAGTTTTCTTAAATTCTTAAGCATATCACAAAAAGCTGCAGAGCCTTCCTTTACTGCCAATATGACTAAACTTGTATCCTTCTCTCCAACACATTCCAAAATTTCGCAGACCATTATTCCTTGACACTCCATACTTCTTTTTTCAAGATTTGTAACTGCAACCTTTACAGTCTGAGCATTTGTTCTTGCCATATTTACCCTATATGTAATCCGCTCTCCGTATATTCCTGCACCATACACAATAATATTCTTATAGCTACAAATAACCTCATATGTTATTTCACGAAATCCAATTAAAACATTCTCCGCATAAGCTTTTGGATTTTTTATAATAGAAATCTGCTCTTTTGTCATATAATCAAAACAGCCCTCGTTCTGATTCTCATAAAAGCCACGTTCCCTCTCCATCGTTTCCGCAAATTCCAACTTCAATGAAATGTCAATCCTTCTTAGCGTGCCTATATATGCAAGCATTCGGCAATGAAAACAAATTTGATATAACTCCCTATCACCACTATGGATAATTATAAACTTTCTGATAAAGTCAAATTCTTCTTTCATCGCACACACTTTCTGGGTATTATGTATTGAAGAAGACATATTATCTTGCCTGTAATTATAAAATGCCCTTTTCAGAAACATAGCCCTTTTTGCCCAGTAAAATGTCTGAAACCAAAATCCATTATCCTGATAAGAAGCGCCGGGAGTTTCATTGTATCTAATGTTATTCTTCAATATTAGATCCTTTTTATATAGTGCATTCCATGTAAATTTTTGCACAAGATATGTATTTTTCTCCTCATCTGGATGAATTACCCTGTTATATAGTTTACAGTTATTGGTCAAACTACAATATTGTTTCTTCTTTGTACCATCTACATTATCCCAAACAGCATAAAAGTCAGTCTTAACCCAATCTAACTTATATTCTGTAATTGTATCATATAAAACTTGATACATATCCTGTTCTATTGTATCATCGCTTTCTACAATGCCGATATAATTGCCCCTAGCCAACTGCATTGCTGCATTCATAGTACTACCATAACCAGAATTTTCCTTATGTACTACCCTAATTCTTTTATCCTGCAAGGCAAACTTATCTAAAATTATTCTCGAATAATCCGTTGAGCCATCATCCATACAAATTACCTCAAAATCCGTAAATGTCTGATCTAAAATACTGTTTAAACAGTCCACCAAATACTGTTCTACATTGTATATTGGTACTAGAATTGATATCTCTGGCATAGGTATATACTCCTTCATGTCTATGATTACTTATAACAAATTTATTAAAACATTTTCATCTTATCGCATACATTCATCCAAAATTTCTAACAATGAGAGAGTTGGAATACATGTTATATTATTTAATTGCAGCCTTATAGCTTCTGTTTCATATACAGGAGTAATTACAATACAATCTGCATCTGGAATTGGATCATCTAGTGAAATTATTGGATAATCACTACATCTATTAATAACTCCTCTGTCTATCACACATACAATCTGAATTTTATCTCTCCTAATATCCTCCATTAAATGGTTTGCCATTTTTCCCCAACCATAAATAATGATATTATCAATTCCTTTTGAGACAAAATACTTACCTATTGTCTCTCCATTTTCATGTAATATCATCCACTTTTCCAATAATCTATAATACCAAATATACATATTAACATTCATAGCTTCTTGATTGGAATATTTATATATACTTTGCTCCCGAATCTTCCAAAACTCCGCTATATTTATCTCTCGATTCAAATTATTTTGAAAAATATCATCAATCCACACATCCCCTATCACATCAGCCGAAAATTTCTGAAGCATTCCTTCCGCTGCTGTTACCATATTTGTTCTTAATTTATCATTTTTAAGTAATCTTACTATCTCACCTGCTAATATTTTTTCTTCACATGAAATAGTATTCATGCCATCTTCTTGAATATAGGGAGTTAATATACCACATACGCCCATCAAAGGTGTTGATATATTTTTAATATCATTAGAAATCCCTAGTTCTTCCCTAATACCACCAGGACTATCACAAGACACAACAGGAACCCCTGCACTCAAAGCTTCAAGTACAGAGCATGGCATAGCCTCACACCTAGATGTAATAACAAATACCTTTGCCTTTGCCAAATAATCTTGAACATTTTCTACATTTCCTGGCATATCCACATCATTTATTAAATTATACTGCGCAATAACTGCCTCTAACTTTGGTCTTAATTCCCCATCTCCTAAGATTACAAGCCTACTATCTTGATACAAATCTTTAACTATTCTAAATGCCTTAATCAGATGCCACTGTCTTTTAATACTGTGCATTCTTCCTACTGTAATAACAATATTCTCTCTTGTTTTATTTTCTTTAAGCTTCATCATATGAACAGGATTATTTACAGTTTTTGTTATTTTAAACTTATCCCCATAATGCATTAACCAGTCATTTCTACAGTACTCTGAGGGAAATGTAATCACATCTGCATATTGATATAAATCACGGAATGTTTCTTCTGACCAAAATATAGATTTATTATACTTTGCATATTCAGAATTTAAACTATGCGTTGTAAGGATTACTTTTTCTTTATTCTTAGATAATATATTTAAATAGTTTGCAAGCTGCATGAAACTAATTGATATGTCAATGTTATATTTGTTCTTTAACTCCATTAATTCACTTACTTTATTCAACAACAAATCATTCTTTTGTTCTTGGCTGCTTCCAAAAATATCAAAATCATAGCTTATAAGTTTACCTGCATATTCATACGTTATATTTTTTGTTAAATCTGTAAGAATAAACACCCGAAATCCCCTTTTGGAAAAAATCAGACTTAGATCTGCTGCACATCTTTCAGCTCCCCCTCTCTGCAATGAATTTACTATTAATGCTATGTTTTTCATGTGCCCTCCGATAACTTCTAACAATTTTCTGCCTGCAAAATTGCTCTTGTAGATTCTGGAACAAGTTCTTGTAATTTGTCCATCTCATTATTTTGGAGACACCTTCTCACCAAAGATGCACTTATATATTTTCCATTCTGTTTCTTTCTTGGTATCTCAATTACTTTAATTCCTTTTCTTAGCAATGTCTTTTTCATTGTTATATTATATCTCATCTTGAATCTCCTTTAACCCTTTAAATATCTCACAATATCTGCCCAACATTAAAAATAATATCTTCAATGAAATAATACGACATTTCATTTTCTCCTTGAGTTTTTCCTCTATTTCTTCAAAATAATCCCTAATCAATTCTTTTTAATTAGAATCTATGAGCAAACTCTTGCCTGCTCTGCAATATCACATAAAAATTGCTCCAATTTATTCGTTGAATAATGAATGTTTTGTACAAATGGTGATTGGTTTAACATATACATATACAATTCATCATCGTGGTCTATCCTTTCCACTTCCTTAATCATTGCAGCTACATCCATACCAAACTTCGTACAGTCAATGAAAGAATCCGGGTTTACTCCAATTCTACTGCATATGTCGGGAGCACCCCAGTAAATTGGAATAGCACCAGAGCGATATGTATTCCATAAAGTTTCAGTTGCGTATCCTGGTATAGAATGATTCTCAAAAGCTATTTTAAATTTATATTTATTATGTGTTACAATAGACTCGCCTCTATCCCAAGCATAGTAGTTCGCCCATATACAATCCACTTTCTTATATTTATTACTTAATTCCCTGATAAATACATTTCTAAGCTTTGCACCTTCTCCCCAGTTTTGGTTTAAATAAAAATAGCTGCAAAATTTTCTATTAAGACTGTTATTATCATAGCGTCGTTCCATTTCATAAAGTGACTTTGGAATACGCATATTAAAATATTCAAAATTCTCTCCTTGCAGATATGGAAATCCAGCTGCATAATCATAATCACCATAGCCATTTTCATTCATTCCCGATTCCCATAATAACTTTATACAATTCTTATATTTTAAATACTCTTTTTGTAAATAAATGTTTGCCTCTAGTGCGTTAAGGTCTAAATTCTTGTGAAATGTATCATCTTTAATAAAACCCATATCAGGATAACTATATATCAATAATTGCGGTTCTTCCGAAAATTCTAAGATATAATGCTTACAAAGCAATTCATATACTAAGCTGTTTCGCCATGTAGAACCAAAAAAACCTATCCATTTTACTTTTAGTTTTGGTAAACCACTTATGTGTTTGTGGACAGTTGGTACATCTCTAATAATATTTAATTTTCCATCATCATAAAGACGATGAACGCGGTACTTATTTCCATATAATTCCTTAATTTTTTGGGACATTTCTTCCTCGTAAATAAAGGAAGATATTATAATTTCTTCTAATTGTAGCTCAAATAAATCATGAACATTATAAATTACCCCCCCCCCTGTATGTATGCGCATAACTTTTTTTATAACTATCAATAAAAAAGAGAGTTGCTTTTATTTCTCCCACTAATTCGCAATATCCTTCTAATAGTTTTTCAGTGCTATCTCCTGTACCATAAATTCCTACTCTTTTGTTTTTTCCCAACGGCAATGCCATTAACTTTTTTCGCAGCTTATTTTCTGTATTTCCAGCGGTTTCTATGTTGTCATTCCACTCTGACAATTTTATTGGATGGATAAATAACATATCTGTTGCCCAACCACTAAACAACTTTTCTAAAGAATAATTGTATTTCTCTTTATAGTGTTCTACAATTGTAGCTGTTTTATATCTTCCTATATCCTGTCGTGTAACAACTCTACTTCTCTCAAAAGTTAGCATTACTGCAGTTGGAAATGCAATTTCTACAAATAAATCCATTGCTGCAAAAATGCCACACACTCTAGCCAATTCATACAGCTTACTCTTTCTAATTAGAAAATAATCTGCATATCCAAATAGCAACGGATAAGGGATTACTCTGCTCCCACCATTTGATTTTATAAATTGGTTAACCAATTCTTCACAAAACTCCATTGTTTCTCCAAAAAAATCGTTGTCATACTCCGGTTTAAATTCACACCCCATAAATCTTTCATATAAACAAACCGCCTCAGAAAAAGAAGGCAATTGACTTTTATATTCTGTTCCTCTTGCCTTAAATGAATGAAATATACCACTACAAAAACTCCAGCTAAACATTCCTGAAGAATTTATGTCCGCAAATGAATCTACAAATATATCTTTTTCCTCCATTTGCAGCCATGTCATTACGTTTTCATCATCTATCTTTGGATGAATAAGTTGATCATCACTGATAAAAAGAAAAAAATCACATTCCAACTTCATTAATTCCTTATATGCCTGAATATAATAACCTTGAAAGTGATAAGAACTTTCATAAACAGGAATCACATCATTATCAAATCCATCATAAAAAGGCATTAAAAACCTAATAATATGAAAACGTTTTTTGTATATTTTCCTTAACAGTGGAAGATTTCCATCATACCTATGATTGAATATAATTATCAAAGCTGCTCTTTTATTCAATATAATTTCCTCCGCTAATTTTCTCATATAACTGCAATGCTTTTTGCACTACGATATCAGAATTATAATGTTCATGTTCTCCCCATCTTCCTAAGCCATATACTTGTTTCGTTCTGCACCACGACAACAAGTCTTGCATAAATTGAGGTTTATTTATTGTATTTAATGGATATGCATATTCGTTTATGTACTTTTCAACATTTGAATCATGAGCATCAAACATACTAATCCGTTCATACCTAGTTTCTGTCCAATATCCATGATATGGACAAAAATTATGTCTTATCAACTTTCTATGATATGGCAGATCTTCTTGTGAATAATAAATCCAATGTGCTAATGTATCCATATCTTCTAAATATAGCCTTGTTTCTATCGCACTATGCCTAAGAGTTCCAAGCTTTTCATGTAATGCAGAGGGCATTCCCTGTATTTCTTTAAATTCTTTCCACGGAATAGTATTAATAATAAATTGTGCTTTAACATTTAAGCCACTGTGCGTCTTAATTTCCATTTTATCAAAGGCGATACCATATATATGTTGCCCATACATTACGTTGTTCTCAACATTTTTAGACATTCGTTCCCACACTTCGCCATCCCCATACTCTTTTGGATATAAAAAAGTACTGTGTGCAGGCTGCCTTCCATGCGACTTATGCTCCAAACAACTGTAAAGAATTTCTTCAAAACTAACATCCGGCAATTTATTCAACCAATAGGTTCCTAAATTATTCAGCTCATCTGCAAACATTTTTTTATTATATGGAATCATATAATCTGCCGCAATTTTTTGTCCCAGCTTCCATTCTATCCAATCAACAAACTTGTCCGGTTTTTTTATTCCATTATTGCATCCCGCAGCTGCTATATCTTTCAGATATTCTATTTGCTCTTTTAATTCCATCTGCCATATATTTGACACCAGTTTACAACTTTTTAATAATTTGCTTGTTCAGGATTCCCTGAACTTAGGCGCCTTAATAGGGCTTGCTAATTTTTCTGGGTTTCGAGATTTAATCCCAAAGTGATAAATAATATTTGGGACTCAAATTTTAACTTTTTTTGGGTATCAAATATTGTATCCTATAGCAAAATTTGCACCCTTCGAAACAGAAAAAGCTATATTTTCAAGTATTTGGGCAACATTCTCTATTTATAAAAAAAGTTGTAAAGTGGTGATATATTTGATTCAATTGGACTATTAATATATTGATTGTGGATAAAAATTTGACTGTTCCTTTCAAAAGTATTCCACTCTGCATGTGGCATAAAGTGAAACAAATAGTCAAGTACCTTTTTATTTTTTACATCAAGGAAATGTCCTCCCCCTATATCAAAAGGACCATTATTATATACGCTTCTGCACAATCCGCCTCCCCATTTTTCTTTTTCCAACACAAGAAATGATTTTTCTCTACTTTCCTGTAGCTGATTAGCAAAAGTCAAACCTGCTGGTCCTGCTCCCAATATAAGAAATTTTACCTCCATCTCAAACTACCCTCTAAAACTCCACTGTTTCACTCTAACATTATTGTGGTTTTTTCGCAGTTGTCTCATCTTGCGTCCTTTTTAACCCTTTAAATATCTCACAATATCTGCCCAACATTAAAAATAATATCTTCCAATGAAATAATAGGACATTTCATTTTTTCCTTAAGTTTTTCTTCTATTTCTTCAAAATAATCTATCGCTGTTACCACAATCATATCTACATCTTCCATTATCATATCTGGCGATATAATTTTTAAATCTGAATAAGTAATAGACTCCCGTCTGTCAATTCCATATGCAATATCTATTTCTGAATTTTTTAACTCTGCTAAAAATGTTTCTCCCACATATCCTATTCCATAAACAGCTATTTTTCGATATCCTTGTTCTTCAAAATAAGATGATAGATTTTTTCCATCTTGTCTTAGTCTAACCCACCGATTCATCATATAAAACAATGCACAATATTTTCCAGATATTTTTTCAGCTTTTCTACGCTTTTTTCTTTCTACTATGCTCGTAGCCATAGCACCTACAGCCATTAATAATATGGAAATGCTTCGTTTTTTCATCCTAGTATTTCTCCCTTATCTATGTTTACAGTTCAATATTACATATTCATATAACCTTACAAGTTTTCGGACTACATACTCTGGATTTAGTTTGTCTATTCGTTTTCTTGCAAGTTTTCCCATTTCCTGTTTCCTACTTGCACTCATAGATACCGCCATCTGCATCTTTTCCAATAAATCCTGTGCGTCACCAATTTGACAAAGTAACCCATTTTTTCCATGTGTAATTAACTGTTCAAAACTAGCTCCATTTGTCCCGACAACAACTCGTTCAAAATACATTGCCTCAATACATGCATTTGACAAATTTTCCATTAAGGAAGGCAATACTACTAAATCTGCCTTTTGGATTATAGGATACAGTTGATTGTGCGGCAAAGCATGAAATAAAAGAAGTCTATTTACATGTTTACCTGCTTCTTTGCACAATATAGAGATTACATTTTTTCCATTTATGTTGCTTGTATTTCCAATAAAAACAAAATAGTAATCTTGATTCATCTCCAAAAATTGTTCAAGAATTTCTGCAATTACTAAAATTCCTTTTTCTGCATAAAGCGTGCCAAAAAATAATACATATTTTTTTCCTATTAAATTTTGAACATAAATTTGATTATCATATTGTTGTACATCATTTACAAAAGGAGTTTCAATTACTTTTATAGACCTGTGACAATCCTGTTCAAATACAGTAGCTGTATTTTTGCAGGGTGCAAACACAGTATTACATCTCCTCGACGACATTCTCTCAAATAAGGACATAATATTCACTACACTTTCTGAATATGTTTGAAATGTCGCGAAAGATATTTTTGCATATGATGACAACCGCAAAACCGTAGGAACTTTTTGAGAGTACAACAATGCAATTCCATATAATGAAGTAAATTGAATTATTTCAATATTTCTTTTCTTAACCAACTCTTTTATTTTATGATTTAATGCATATCCTACTTTTAAAGCACTTGATATATAATTAAAAACTTGTGACTTACAATTGTAGTATGTTGGTACTCCAACAATCCAAATAGGAATATTTTGTTCAACTCTATAACTATCCCACTCTCCAGCAGCCAAAATTGCAGGATTATGTCCTAATTTTATCAGCGATAATGATACGCGATATAGATAGTTGGGAAGTCCTGTCGTCGGTTGTCCTCGCCTTGGATACTCTGTTGATACAAACAATATGTTCATTTCCTGTTTCCTCTCCTCAGTTTTCTATTCTGGCAACTATTTGCCTCTCATATATATCATCTGCAATTCGATCTGGAATCCGATAACTTATTAATTCTGATACACACTTTCCCGGTATTTCAACTCGTTCGTCAACACCTCTTATATACCATTCATACTCATTGTCTAACTGGCCTATATCTATAGATTGAATCCCCTTCATAGCCAAATCATAGGCCAAGACTGTTGCTGTTGGTCCAAGGCTAATCAAAACAAGCGTATCTTTGTCTATATTCTTATGTATCACTTCCAATATCTTGTCATATACTGAAAAAGCATTTTTATCAGGAGCAATAATCCTGCGAAGATCAACTACATTTTGAAATAAATCATTTTTTACACCAATACATGCATATGTACCTTCAACCAATAAAACTTCCCGATTCTTCCACACTCTTTGAAACAATTTAAAAATATCCTTTGCTCGATTTTTTTTTCGGTATATCAAATATGGTCTTGAAACATAAGCGTCATAATAAGTTCTATTAATATCTATTATTGACATTAATCTCTCACGTGAACCTTGACTTAAGTAGGAACGAATCCCATCTGCTGCGTCTTCTGTATAGTAATCTAAACTGCCAAAATTATTAGCAAGCGCAATAATAATTTTCTCATTTTTACAGTAAAATACTTCTTTTAAACGTTTAGCCAATTGACCATTTACTTCTTGAAACCAGGGACGTTCTTTATTCTGCATAAGCTCTAATTCCCCGTCACCAAAACGACATAGTGAATTTTTCTCTCTTATTATTTTTAATAATAATTCTTCTGATGAACGTATTTCTGGGCAAGGTCTTAAACCTAATTCATATGGCATATTTTCAATACGCCTTTTTAATATTACAATCTCTCTTTCTAACTCAAATATTTTTTTAACAGTCTCATCAATAAATTCATATTTTGTATCTGTTTTCCAATAGTCAATTATCTTATCTTTACATATCCCCATTTCCTCGCATTGTTTCCAAATTGTCTCACCAAAACAAGTCGAAATGATAATGTAGTCTACTGTGTTGTCAATCAATAATTCTGGAGCCTCTATCTGCCAGCATTCCATATATTGATGATAAAGTGCTTGATTTGTGTCAACAATACCTTTCAATGTACACTTATCTTTCCGTATTGCACTCATAACAATCTGACACCTTGCTCCTGCTCCCCAAACTACTACATTTGGTATTTTTTGTTTCACACTTGTCACTATTTTTTCCCCCTGACAACTCCTCGCCGCAACTCTGGTTCCTTCCAAACTTCATCATCATAAATAAACAACATATAACCTCTTGAAGTGGAGGTGTTTAATCCATATTGTTGTAATATTTTTTTTATTTTATTTTCATCATCATGTCTGTGGTAACAACATATAGAACATTTGATATTTTCACTAGCAGCGAACATCTTGTCAGAGCCTATCAATGCATTTATCTCCTCTCCTTCAATATCCATTTTAAGAAAATCCACCGGCTCCTGCACAAGTGTATTTAAAGTAGTTGTCGTAGCTGTATCATAAGCACTTATATACTGATTACAAAAAATTACCTTATCGCTATAAGGCTTAAATGTTGCCTTTAAAGCCTCCATCCAGTTTAAATCACATTCTATCAGATATAACTTTTTAACTTTGTCTATGTTATGTAATGAGAAATTGCCCTCACGTACCCCCACATCCACCAATACATCTCCTTCCTTTACAATAATCTCATTTTCTTCATATAGATGAGGTGAATTCAAATCCTGTTCCTGCCATAAATTACTTACATATTTTTTCCCATTATTGACAGTAAACCCATAGTTTCTTGCCAAATACAATCTTTTACCTTCAAACCAAACATAATACAACTCCTCTTCTTGATCATAATATGCCTCCCTAATTTCCTCTTTATTAACAGGAGTATATGCATAAACACATAATTCATTTTTTTGTTTCATTATAGATAAAAATGATTTTATTTCATCATCAGATGTATATATGTATCGGTTTATAACCTTTTGTATAAAATACTGAAATATAGATGCAATTCTTTTATTAGGTATATCCATTACATAAATTTGACTCTTTATCTCCTCATACTCTTTTATTACCCATATATCAATAAAATGATAATCCAATTCCCCAATGTCTGAAGGTTTATATATTTTTATACCATGAAAACATTCATTATATTTTTCTGGATCATTGTCAATAAAACCAATAATTTCTACATATTTATCTAATGATGCCAACAAATATTTTTTAAAATTTTGCTCAGCCTTCTTTCCTGTTCCCCAAATTAAACACTTATTCATCTCTTACTCCATATTCCTATCACTTTACTACAAAAAGCTTGTTTGGTCACTCTCCATGCAAATCTAATACGTGATGTTTCTCTTTTTCTACTAAAACAATTATTGTAATCATCTATATTTATTTGAAATCGATTCATCAATTCCTGTTTAATAATAATGTCATCATATTTATTACTTTTAATAACTCTCTTAGAAACCTTATAGTTTCTTAAAAAACAGGTAAAAACATTTTTTGAAAACTCAGTACCATAATTCCCTGATATATTATTTTTATGGACCCTGTAAATTAATAGAGGTTCAAAAATAAAATCAACAGTTCCATAGTGGGAAGCCATAACTGCAATAAAAGTATCATGTAACACAATTTTATCTGGCAATCGAAAAATATTTTTAGAGTTTTCACCTCTAATGCACATGGTATTTGCAGCATATGCAGTTCTATGCATAATTACCTCTTTAAAATCCAATACTTTTATTTTATATCCAACGTATCTGTAATTTGATACTTCAACAATATTCATATTTTCATCTGCTATACTCCGATCTGAAAGGGAACAAATACAGGTTGGATGTGCTCTCATATATTGGATTTGATAGGATATTTTATTCCTTAACCATATATCATCCTGATCTGCCAAAAATAAAAATTCACCTTTAGCCATATCCGCTAAACGAGAAATATTTCCGCTCAATCCCAAATGTTCTCCCGCATCGTCGATCAAGATACTATGAAAAAACTCACGATTTTCATTTATCCATTTGGTACATATTTCGACAGAACCATCGGTAGAACCATCATCTCTAATTACTAATTGTATTTTGTCATAATCCTGTTCTTTTAATGAATTTAAAAACTCTACTAAATAGTTACTTCCATTAAAAATTGGAATTAAGATACTAGCTAGTCCACTCTCCATTTTAAATTCCCTTCATATATTATACATATATTTTTCATACCATTGTTGAAAGATAAAATAAGCCCAGACAAACGCTGCATAATTTCCTCTAGTACTTCCATTTTCAACAAAAAAAGAAACTTGCTTGCGCAACTGTTCTGGTTCAAAAATATCCTGATTTTTCAAAAATGTGAAATCAGTGTATGACAATAGCTGTTCTCGAAGTTCAGTTCTTAACCATCTCTCTATCGGAACACCAAAACCCTGTTTAGGACGATCCATCAATTCTTTAGGTATATATTTATGTGTAATGTCTTTTAGTATCTTTTTAAGCTCGCCATTTCTAATTTTATATTCAAGAGGAAGACCTAACGAAAACTCTATCACATCTTTATCAAGAAACGGACATCGTGCTTCCAAAGAATATTTCATACTTGCTCTATCAACTTTGCACAATATATCTCCCGGCAAATAAGTATCCATATCAAGCAGCATTCTTGTATATACCCAATCTTTCTCTTGGTATCTATCCTCTATAGGGTCCAAATAACCAATATGATCCTTATCAATTAATATTTTACACGACTTTACAACTTTATAAATGATACCCTTGCTTCTGAAGCACTTGTTT
>CASJPF010000011.1 GCA_949383255.1 Lachnospiraceae bacterium
CCGGATATGGGGTGATCAACGGCAATCTTGTGTATGTGTACAGCCAAGATGTATCCGTGCTAAATGGATCTGTCGGCGAAATGCATGCAAAAAAAATCACGAACCTCTACAATCTTGCGATGAAGACAGGGGCACCTGTGATCGGTCTGATTGACTCGGCAGGACTTCGGCTTCAGGAGGCGACAGATGCATTGAATGCTTTTGGCGAGATTTATTTAAAACAGACGCTTGCGTCGGGCGTGATTCCTCAGATCACAGCAATATTTGGCAGTTGCGGAGGCGGTCTTGCACTGATTCCGACACTGACAGATTTCACATTTATGGAGAAATCAAAAGCAAAATTATTTGTAAATTCCCCCAATGCATTAGATGGAAATAATGTTTCTAAGTGCGATTCCTCAACAGCGGAATTTCAGAGCAAGGAGAGCGGCATTGTGGATGTTGTGGCGGATGAGGATGCGATTTTTGTTAAGATTAGAGAACTGGTGTCCATGCTTCCTGGCAACAATGAAGATGATGCTTCCTATGAGGACTGCACGGATGATTTGAATAGGGTTTGTGATGGTCTTGAGAACTGTGTGGGTGACACTGCGATTGCTCTCTCTACCATTGCAGATAATCGTGTGTTTTTTGAACTGAAGGAAGATTATGCAAAAGATATGGTGACCGGTTTTATCAAATTAAATGGCATGACAGTGGGATGCGTAGCAAACCGCACAGAGGTTTACAGCGCAGAAGGTGAGGTCACAGACAAGTATGATGCTGTTCTGTCAGCAAATGGATGCGAGAAGGCGGCAGATTTTATTCATTTTTGTGATGCGTTTGATATTCCAGTGTTGTCTCTGACTAACGTCAAGGGTTATGAGGCGACCATGTGCAGTGAGAAACGTATTGCAAAGGCAGTGGCGAAGCTTACATACGCGTTCGCAAATGCCACAGTTCCAAAGGTAAATGTGGTGATTGGAAAAGCATATGGAAGCGCATATATAGCGATGAATTCAAAGGCGATTGGCGCAGATGTCACAATTGCATGGCCAAGTGCTGAGATTGGCTCTATGGATGCAAATCTTGCAGCAAAGATTATGTATGAAGGACAGGGCGCGGATGTCATCAAGGAGAAAGCAGCAGAGTATGCGGCACTACAGACCAGTGCAGCCGGCGCGGCGAGAAGAGGATATGTAGATCAGATCATTGAGGCGGCAGATACAAGAAAATATGTAATTGGTGCCTTTGAGATGTTATTTACAAAGAGAGAGGATCGTCCTTCCAAAAAACATGGAACGATCTAAGAAAGGGTGAACGTTAATATGAAAAAAATTGCGAGAGTATTATTAATGCTTACCTGCGTTTTTGTTTTAACAGCATGTGGAGCGGTGGAAACTTCCAGCGAATTTCAGCAGAGCAAGGAAAGTGCAGCAAGAGCCAGAGCAGATCAGGTGGTTCGGCTTACGGCGACATTGGTCTCATCGGACAATGTTGACGAAATGCTTGCAAACTATAGCAATGTAGAGCTGGGAGATCTGTATGCTTCAACCTTTGCACAGTATTATAGTGATGGTTCTTTTATATGTGATGGAAAGGCTGTCAGCGGTGCGCTCACTTCATTTCAGACAGGGATTCAGACAATGGGCAGCATTGTAGATTTTGGTGAATCGACATCGGTTGTTGATGATGACACGATCGTTGTCATGGTTCCAGTCACAGGCGAGAACAAAAACGCTTCGGTAGAATTAATTTTTACAAATGATATCTATCTGAAGATGACCTCCTGTACTTTAAATCTTAATGAGACAAAAGGAGAGCTGATGACAAGGGCGGCGCTCAATACCCTGCTTGGTATGGGAACCGTGTTTGTGGTATTGATTTTAATCAGTCTCATTATCTCAGCGTTTGGTGTGATACCAAAGATTCAGGCTTCTTTCGCTCCAAAGAAAGAGGAGCCAGCACCAGTGCCTGCGGCGCCAGTGGCAGAGCCAGTTGTGGAAGAGGAGGAAGAAGACCTCTCAGATGATATGGAACTTGTGGCTGTCATTGCAGCGGCAATTGCGGCATATGAGGGAACAAGTGTGGAAGGCTTCCAGGTAAGAAGTATAAGGAGAGCCAATACAAATAAATGGAGAAAAAACTAATTAAATCTATATTTTAGGAGGATTTGAAAATGAAAAATTATACAATTACCGTGAACGGCAACGTATATGATGTCGTAGTAGAAGAAGGTGCAGGTTCCGGTGCAGCTCCAGTGCAGACAGCAGCGCCCAAGGCAATGCCAAAAGCGGCACCCAAAGCAGCTCCAGCACCAAAGGCAAGTGCGGGTGCGGCAGGCAGCATAAGAATTGAGGCAGGTGCAGCAGGCAAGGTATTTAAGTTAGAGAAGAGCGTAGGACAGGCTGTGAAGAGGGGCGACGCTGTTGTTATCCTCGAGGCGATGAAGATGGAGATTCCTGTGGTAGCGCCTCAGGATGGCACTGTGGCAAGTGTTGATGTGGCAGTTGGCGATTCTGTTGAAGCAGGCGCTTTGCTTGCAACTTTGAACTAATCACTGTATAACGCGGTGAGAGCAGGACAAATATGTCCTGAAAAATAAAATAGGAGGTCAACAAAATGTCATATATAGCAGATACATTGAATAATCTGATCCATCAGACTGCATTTTTTAACATCACTGGCGGAAATGTGATCATGATTCTTGTTGCTTGTATATTTCTTTATCTTGCTATCGCAAAGCAATATGAGCCATTGCTTTTGACACCGATAGCGTTTGGTATGCTGCTGGTGAATATTTATCCGGACATTATTGCGCCGATTGGTGCAGACGGTACACCCGGCGGCTTGCTGTATTATTTCTATCTATTAGATGAGTGGGCAATCCTTCCTTCTCTAATATTCCTTGGAGTGGGAGCTATGACTGACTTTGGTCCACTGATTGCCAATCCTAAAAGCTTTCTGCTTGGCGCAGCAGCGCAGTTTGGTATTTTTGCGGCATATTTTGGCGCAATTGCACTTGGATTTAATGACAAGGCAGCAGCGGCAGTTTCCATTATCGGTGGCGCCGATGGTCCTACATCTATTTTCCTTGCTGGTAAGCTTGGCCAAACTGGTCTGCTTGGACCTATCGCGGTGGCAGCGTATTCGTACATGTCACTGGTACCCATTATCCAGCCGCCTATTATGAAACTGTTGACAACAGAGGAAGAGAGAAAAATTAAGATGGCGCAGTTGCGTCCGGTATCAAAGCTTGAGAAAATTCTATTCCCGATTATCGTTACAATTGTTGTCTGCCTGATTCTTCCGACAACAGCGCCACTTGTTGGTATGTTGATGTTAGGAAATCTGTTTAGAGAATCTGGTGTGGTAAGACAGCTTCAGGAAACGGCTTCCAATGCGCTGATGTACATCGTTGTTATCTTGCTTGGCACTTCTGTTGGTGCTACAACAAGCGCAGAGGCATTTTTAAATATGGATACAATTAAGATTGTTATTTTAGGACTTATTGCATTTATGTTTGGTACAGCGGCGGGAGTCCTTTTTGGAAAATTAATGTGCATCGCCACAAAGGGCAAGGTAAATCCACTGATTGGTTCAGCGGGTGTTTCAGCAGTTCCTATGGCTGCGCGTGTTTCTCAGAAAGTTGGTGCAGAGGCAGACCCAACAAACTTCCTGTTAATGCACGCTATGGGACCAAATGTTGCAGGTGTTATTGGTACTGCGGTGGCTGCTGGTACATTTATGGCAATCTTCGGGGTATTTTAAAGCTGTTATACTGAGCATCAGATAAATCTGCCGCTCAGTATAACAAGATGCGCACAGCCGCATATAGAAACTTGGTAACAGTTCAGACAGGTCTGCGCATTTACTGCGCTGACCGTATTGAAACTTAAAATAGGGAAGCATCCAGCCCCTCGCCGAAGGCGATTTTCAATGGGCTGGATGCCGTAACAGTGAAGGTATCTGAACTGTTACGAAACTTGCCGCTTTGCGGCTGCGGCTGGCGCCAAATATATTGATTATTGATATAGGAGGAATTGAAATGTCTGATAAAGTAAAAAAGCCTATCAAGATTACTGAGACAGTCCTTCGTGACTCACATCAGTCTTTGATAGCGACAAGAATGCCGACGGAATTTATGCTCCCTATCCTTGAAACAATGGATCAGGTGGGGTACCATTCCTTAGAGTGCTGGGGCGGTGCGACATTTGATGCATCTCTTCGTTTCCTAAAGGAAGATCCGTGGGAAAGACTTAGGAAAATTAGAGATGGTGTAAAGAATACAAAACTCCAGATGCTTTTCCGCGGACAGAATATTCTAGGATACCGTCATTATGCAGATGATGTTGTTACAGAGTTTGTGGAAAAGTCAATTGCAAATGGTATTGATATTATTCGTATTTTTGACTGTTTCAACGATCTTAGAAATTTACAGTGTGCAGTGAATGCGGCAAATGCAGTTAAGAAGCGGGAGGGCCGCGGTGAGGCACAGATTGCGCTTTCCTATACATTGGGTGATGCGTATACGCTTGAGTATTGGATGAAGATGGCAAAAGATATTGAGGAGATGGGCGCTGATTCTATCTGTATTAAGGATATGGCAGGTCTGTTAGTACCTTATAAGGCAGAGGAATTAATCAAGGCAATGAAGTCTGCGACAAAACTTCCCATTCAGTTGCATACACATTATACATCTGGTGTTGCTTCTATGACCTATTTAAAGGCAGTAGAGGCAGGCGTTGATGTCATTGACTGTGCGATTTCGCCGTTTGCGCTTGGCACTTCACAGCCAGCGACAGAAGTTATGGTAGAGACGTTTAAGGGCACTCCTTATGATACTGGATATGATCAGAATCTTCTTGCAAAGATTGCAGAGCATTTCAGACCATACAGAGAAGAGTGCTTAAAGAGCGGATTGCTGAATCCGAAGGTACTTGGCGTAGATATTAAGACATTGATGTATCAGGTGCCAGGTGGTATGTTGTCCAATATGGTAAGCCAGTTAAAAGAGCAGAACGCAGAGGATAAGTATTATGACGTGCTTCAGGAAATTCCAAGAGTGCGTAAAGACTTGGGTGAGCCTCCTCTTGTTACCCCTTCTTCACAGATTGTCGGCACACAGGCTGTATTTAATGTGCTGATGGGTGAGCGGTACAAGATGGCAACCAAGGAGACAAAGGCAGTTCTTCGCGGTGAGTATGGTCAGACAGTGAAACCATTTAACAAAGAAGTACAGGACAAAGTGCTCTCAGCAGAAGAGAAGGAAAACATTATTACATGCCGGCCGGCTGACAGACTTCCAAACGAGTTAAAGAAGATTGAGGAAGAGATGAAGGAATGGAAACAGCAAGATGAAGATGTGCTTTCCTATGCATTATTCCCTCAGGTTGCTACAGATTTCTTTAAATATCGTCAGGCACAGCAGGAAAAAGTTGATATGACGCAGGCTGATACAAAAAACGGTGCATATCCCGTATAAATTTGTGTCAGTAAACTGTTCGCAGTATCGGGTTAAAATGCTTTAGCCCGATACTGTTTTGACGCACAGGCTTGAGTATAAAAAACTTGTGTAAAACTGTGCTGCAAAAGTGGCGCACAGAATGCGTGACTTAAGAAAGGCATGGATGGTGAGATGGCAAGGAAAGAATTGATTACAAAAGACAAAATAGGAGAGACCGCTTTCGCTTTGGCAAAGAAGGAAGGCATAGAAAATGTAACAGCTAGAAAATTGGCTGCACAAATCGGATGTTCCACGCAGCCTATATTCAGAGTTTACGCAAATATGAGTGAACTTTATGCGGAAATTTACCAGAAGGCGATCAGCAATTTTGGAGATTACTATGAAAATTACAAGTCGGAGGTGGACACACCGTTTTTACACCTAGGACTTGCCTATATAAATTATGCAAAGGATGAGAGCAAACTGTTTCAGCTTCTTTTTCAATCAGAATATCGCGGTGACAGAGGGCTTTTTGAACTTTTAAATGGGAGAACTGCGGCTGTCAGCAGAGAAATTAACAGGGCTTCTGCTGCTGGCTGTCAGAATCCAAGTAGTCTGTTTATGAAACTATGGATTTTTATACATGGATGTGCATGTATGGTGCTCACCGGAGACTATGATCTCACAGAGGAGGAAACGATAGAGTTACTAGAGGATATATACAAAAATTGTTCCTGATGGATGGCAGGTCTGGGGTTGAGGAATTTTAATGGACGAAACATATGATACCATATCAAGAATAAATGAGAAATTTAATAAGATGAGCAAGAGCCATAAAAAATTGGCTACTTTTGTGATTGACCACTATGAGCAGGCGGCTTTTATGACAGCGGCGAAGATGGCAAAGACAGTGGGGATTAGTGAGGCGACAGTAGTGCGGTTTGCGTATGCGCTGGAATATGAAGGTTATCCAGAATTTCAGGCGTCGTTAGCTGATTGGGTCAAAAAAAAGTTAAATTCTGTGCAGTCAATCGGCGCGAAATATGGGTCAAGCACACAGGCTGAAATATTGACTTCTGTGCTGAGCGCTGACATTGAAAAAATAGAGGACACGATGGAACATATTGATGCACAGGTATTTGAGGCTGCCGTTGACATTATACTTGGAGCAAAACATGTGTATATTATTGGACTTCGCAGCTGTAAGCCAATGGCGCAGTTTCTTCACTTTTACCTCAATATAATTCGAGGAGATGTCCATCTAATTGATTCCACAAGTACCTCAGAGACATTTGAACAGATGCTTCGGATTAATGAGAAAGATGTTGTGATTGGAATTAGTTTTCCGCGATATTCTATGCGTACTCTAAAAGCGATGGAGATGGCAAACGATAAAAATGCAAAGGTAATCACAATTACAGATACAATTCATTCGCCGATGTGCCTTTATTCTTCTTGCAATTTATTGGCGAGAAGTGATATGGTGTCTATTGTGGATTCTCTTGTTGCACCCCTTAGCGTGATGAATGCATTGGTGGTTGCCATGTGTCTAAAAAAACCAGATGATGTGCGCAAGAATTTAGAATCTCTCGAATATGCATGGGATAATTATCAGGTTTATCTAAAGGATGAGATTGATTTTATAGATGAGGAGATGCTCAATGTGCCGCTACATGCGCAGATGGCGCGGCGCAGGAAGCGATGAAAGGCGGATATGGCAGAGATTGTGATTATAGGCGGTGGCGCGGCGGGAATGATGGCTGCGATTGCCGCATCAGATGCAGGGCATCATATTACACTGATTGAAAAAAATGAAAAGTTAGGGAAAAAATTGTTTATTACAGGCAAAGGCAGATGTAATGTGACAAATGCCTGTGAAACGGTGGATTTTTTTTCAAATGTGTTGGAACATGATAAATTTTTGTACAGTGCAGTGTATGGGTTCGACCATAATGCTGTGATGGATTTTTTTGAGCGTGCAGGCTGTCCGCTCAAAGTGGAACGGGGGCAGCGTGTATTCCCAAAATCGGATCACAGTTCGGATATTATTAAAGCACTTGAGTTGACCTTGAGAGAAAAAAAGGTAGAAATCCTTTTGAACACAGAAGTGAAAAAGATAATAACCGAGCCATTTGAAATAGAGAATCAAACAAAGAAAAAGCATTTTTGTGCAAAAATTTCTCGGATTATCACCTTTGATAAGATGACAAAAAAAAGCTCTGAGATACTTGCCAATAAACTGATTATAGCAACTGGAGGGTGTTCTTATGTACTTACAGGTTCGACAGGAGATGGGTATCGATTTGCAAAAGAATGTGGTCACAGCTTGGTTCCAACAATGCCAGCTTTGGTGCCATTTGTGATAGAGGAGACTTGGTCCCACCAGTTACAAGGACTTTCCTTAAAGAATGTTCAGGCGGTTGTGGAGGTCGATGGAAAGCAGATTTATTCTGATTTTGGAGAGTTGCTTTTCACACATTATGGTGTCAGTGGACCATTGATTTTGAGCGCGAGCAGTTATTATGTTCACAAAGTATGCAAGGAAGAGAAACAGTATCCAAAGGCAAAACTTTTTATTGACTTGAAGCCTGCACTTACCAAGGAACAGTTGGACAAGCGAATTCTCAGAGAATTTGATGAGAATAAAAATAAACAGTTTAAAAATGTAATAAGCAGTCTTTTTCCAGCAAAACTAACCCCAATTATGCCAATGTTGGCTAATATCGATCCAGATAAGAGGATCAATGAGGTTACAAAAAAAGAACGGCAGCATTTTGTACAGACAATGAAACATATGGAACTTACTGTTGCAGGACTGCGAGATTATAATGAGGCAGTGATTACAAAAGGCGGGGTGGCGACAAAGGAAGTTTCACCTTCCACAATGGAGTCGAAACTGATTAAAGGACTCTATTTTGCGGGGGAAGTGCTTGACTTAGATGCGCTCACAGGCGGTTTCAATCTTCAAATTGCGTGGTCTACTGGATTCTTGGCAGGCAGAAGTGCTGCTTCTAGCGCATAAAAGCCAATGGAATCATTACATATTTTATGAAGGATAGGAGAAACTAATAAAATGAGTTATAGTATTGCAATTGACGGACCTGCAGGGGCAGGAAAAAGTACTATCGCAAAGTTAATCGCGAAAAGAAAAGGCTATATTTATGTTGATACAGGCGCGATGTACCGCGCGATAGCGTTGTATTTTATTGAACAGGGAATTCAAGCGAGTGAACAGGATAAAATGAGTGAGGCAGTTGTAAATGCAAATGTGACAATATCCTATGAAAATGAGGAACAGATTGTATGGCTCAACGGCAGAAACGTAAATGGGTTGATTCGCACGGAGGAGGTTGGAAAGATGGCTTCCTTGAGCAGTACAAACAAAGATGTGAGGAAAAAATTGGTGGAGTTACAACAGGCTCTTGCAAAGAAAGAGAATGTTGTTATGGATGGCAGAGATATTGGAACGTGCGTTCTCCCTAACGCCAATGTGAAAGTTTATTTGACTGCGGATAGTTATATAAGAGCGCTGCGGCGTTATGAGGAGTTGAAGGCAAAGGGACAGGAATGCGAACTGGATGTGATTGAGAAGGATATTATCGCCCGGGATTTTCAGGATATGCATCGGGAACTTTCGCCTTTAAAACAAGCCGAGGATGCAGTTCTTCTTGACTCGTCTGATATGAGTATTGAACAGGTTGCGGATGCGATAATCCATCTGTGTGATAAAGGAGCCAAGTAATGGAAGTGGTAGTTGCAAAATCCGCAGGATTTTGTTTTGGCGTCAAAAGAGCAGTTGACGCGGTATATGAGCAGTTAGAGACAGGAAAGACAATCTATACATACGGTCCAATCGTTCACAATGAGGAAGTTGTGAAAACCTTAGAAAAGAAGGGTGTAAGGGTGATTGAGAATGAGGATGAGCTTCGCCGTATGGAACAGGAACATCTTGGCTCGCAGAAAGGTACAGTGATTGTACGTGCGCATGGGGTTCCTCAGACAACGTATGAACTTATTAGGAAAATGGGATTGGAATGTATTGATGCAACCTGCCCTTTTGTCAGTCATATTCATCAGCTTATCAACGGAGATTCTGCAAAGGGACGGCACGTTGTTATTATTGGAAATGAGCAGCATCCTGAGGTTGTGGGCATTAAGGGGTGGGCATCTGGACCTGTAACAGTGATTGAAACGAGAGAACAGGCAGAGCGTTTTTGTGCAAAAAAAGACGAAAAATTATATATTGTGTCCCAAACGACATTTAACTACAAGAAATTTAAAGATTTAGTTGAAATTTTTCGGAAAAAAGGTTATGATATAAGTGTTGTGAATACAATATGCAACGCAACAGAAGAACGTCAGAAGGAAGCCGTTGAATTGGCAGCGAAAGCTGACGTTATGATTGTGATAGGTGGTACTCACAGTTCCAACACACGGAAGCTATATGAATTATGCCAAAGTGAATGTGAGAATACTTACTATATACAAACACTGGACGACCTGCAATTAGATTTACCTAATTCTGTAGAACTGGTGGGCATCACAGCGGGGGCTTCTACCCCAAACAAAATAATTGAGGAGGTTCAAAATTATGTCAGAATTAACTTTTGAACAAATGTTAGAAGAATCATTAAAAACTATTCATACAGGAGAGGTAATTGAAGGTACAGTCATCGATGTTAAACCCGATGAAGCAATCCTTAACATCGGTTACAAGTCAGATGGTATTCTTACACGTAACGAGTACACCAATGAGCCGAACGTTGACCTTACAACAATCCTAAATCCTGGTGATAAGATGGAGGTTAAAGTTCTTAAAGTAAATGATGGTGAGGGACAGGTCCTTTTAACTTACAAGCGGCTTGCTGCGGACAGGGGCAATAAGCGGATTGAAGAGGCGTACAACAACAAAGAGGTATTGACGGCGAAAGTATCACAGGTGTTGGATGGTGGTCTGAGTGTCGTGGTAGATGAGGTGCGAATTTTTATTCCTGCAAGTCTTGTATCAGATGTATATGAAAAAGATCTGAATAAATATGCTGGTCAGGACATAGAATTTGTCATCAGTGAATATAATCCTAAGAGAAGAAGATATATCGGTGATCGCAAACAGTTAATCGTTGCCAAGAAAGCTGAAATGCAAAAGGAGTTGTTTGCGAAGATCAGCGTAGGTGACGTGATTGAAGGTACTGTTAAGAATGTCACAGATTTTGGTGCTTTTATTGATCTTGGCGGAGTGGATGGTCTGCTCCATATTTCTGAAATGTCATGGGGACGTGTCGAGAATCCCAAGAAAGTATTTAAAGTTGGTGAGACACTAAAAGTTTTGATCAAGGATATTGATGGAACAAAGGTTGCGCTCTCATTGAAGTTTGATGATTCTAATCCTTGGAGGAATGCATCGACAAAGTATGCTGTTGGCAATGAAGTGACAGGCAAAGTTGCAAGAATGACTGACTTTGGCGCATTTGTAGAACTTGAGCCGGGGATTGATGCATTGCTGCATGTTTCACAGATTGCGAAGGAGCATATTGAAAAGCCTTCAGATGTCTTGTCAGTGGGACAGGAAGTAACGGCAAAGGTTGTTGACTTTAATGAGGAAGGTAAAAAGATTAGTCTTAGTATCAAGGCATTGATGATACCTGAGGCAGTGAAGGAAACAGCGCCGGCAGCGCCGGAAGAAGACTCCGATGTTGTATCCGTAGATATTGATGCAGTGATTGCAAAGCAGGAAGCAGAAGATGCAGAATAATAATATGAGCAAATAGAGATATGATATCGGAGTTTTGACTCTGATATCATATTCGTTTATAATCAAAAACTTATGCGATAGGCATTGCGATGAGTCAGTTTTTATAGTTCACTAAGAGCATAAGTTATTTTTTAAATATGCAGGGGTAATGAAATAGAGAAAGGGGAAACTCATGGCATTTGATTATGAATATTTCAAAAAAGAAGTTTATACGCTGACCAAGATTGACTTAAATGCATATAAAGAAAAACAGATGAAGCGTCGTATTGATACATTAATCGCAAAACATAAAGTGACAGGCTACGATAAGTTTGTTGCAAAGCTGCGGGATGATAAGGTGGTCTTTGATGATTTTGTGAATTATTTAACAATTAATGTGTCAGAGTTCTATAGAAATCCAGAACAATGGAGATTGATGGACAAGGAAATTATACCCGAGTTGGTTGGAAGATTTGGTAAAAATTTGAAAGTTTGGAGCGCGGCGTGTTCCACAGGAGATGAGCCATACTCTCTTGTAATGGCATTCTCCAAACATATACCACTTAATCAGATTAACATTATTGCTACGGACATTGATAAGCAGGTGATAGAAAAGGCAAAAGTAGGGTTGTATAACGAGAAGAGTATTGCGGCAGTTCCAGATGAGTTTAAGAAGAAATATTTTACAAAAGTAGGACCTTCTTATCAGATTTCTAATGATATTAAATCAAGAGTGCAGTTCAAACAGCACAATCTGTTAAAGGATACCTATCCGGATAGATGTGACTTGATTGTATGCCGTAATGTATTGATTTATTTTACGGAGGAAGCCAAAGATGAAGTGTTCCGCAAGTTTAATACTGCACTGAAACCAGAAGGAATCCTATTTATTGGAAGTACAGAGCAGATTATGAACTACAAGGAAATTAATTACGACAGAAAGAATTCTTTTTTCTATATCAAGAATAAATAAACCCAAAAACGACTATTTTATATAGTCGTTTTTGGATTATGTGCAATTATTCCATTCGATGTGCTGCCATCATCTCGAGAATATGGTGTGCATATCGATTAAATGCATCACGTTTTGTTTTTAATTCATTGGTTAGTTCAAAAAATAGGTTTTTATCATCATACTCTTTTTTGAAAAACGGAGTAAAAAGAGTATCCCATTGAGGAAGATAGGAGGATATTTTTCGCGTGCAACAATTTCTGGCAGTCGCTTGTTGACGGTAATTTTTATCAACAAAGGAGGCTACAGATTTATGGATTGCAATATCTTCTTTTGGAAGATAATAATAATCTTTATAGTTAGAATAAAAGTATTTTAATTCACCCTCATAAATTGGAACGCGCAGTTTGCCATCATCGCCATAACCAGTAAAATAGCATCCATTAACGCCGTAAGATAATTCTGTAGGCAGTGCGGTCGGAAGTTTTAAATTCATAAGAATCTCTGAACTCTGGTTTTGTTTTATGTCCTGATAATGGTTCGCCTGAACTTTTGTAACTTTGACTGGAAGATGGAATAGGTCAGGAATTGCAAGAGCAGCAACAATCTCAAGCATTCCTTTGAGGTCTTCTTCGTTGTGAAGCAAAAGAAAATACTCTTTTTCCTTGTCATGATTTAGAACATATTCATGATAAATGTCAATTAGTTCTCCGCCTGTATAATGGTCTTTGCGAATGGTGTCGCTAATAAAGCTTTCGATAGTCTTTTGCTTGCAGTTTGGGAGTTTTAGAAAGGTTTTGTAGGGCGACAGCCGTCTGTAGATATCAATGCCTTCCAGATTATCAAAACTGAATGGGATATTGTATTGTTGCAATTTGTTTTGCAAATAGGGAATATCAAACCGATTGCCATTAAAATGAATTAGATAACGGTATGATTTTGCAAAATTTACAAAAGCGTTCAATACATTTTGTTCCTCTTCATAATTGGAGGCAAGCCATTGAATGGTGTTCCAGCAGGAAGGTTTGTCAGCAGGTTCATCGAGATAGGCACAACCAATCATGTAGAGACTGGAACTGCGCACATATAATCCAGTTGTTTCTATATCAATAAATAATGTTTGCTTTGGCACACAAAAATTTTCAATTGGGTATTTTGGGGACAGAATTCCCAAGCTTTTTTGAATACATTTCATAATGTTGATTTGCACAGTCCTTTCTTATGTAAAATTCAAGGAAAGAGTTCCCTATTCGTCGCGGCGGCCGTAAAGTGGTCGTGTGCATTGGTATAGTAGATAGCAAATGTTTTTGTCGTTTATTATAACTTATCACATGTGGTACTTTGTGTCAAATAAATCAGGGGGTGCTAGTACTGGGATAAACGATACAACCCACGGCTCTAATTTCTGATTGAATGAAGTACTAGTGGTCAGTATACTAGATGTTTTTCAAAATATTTATATTGTAAAGTAATAGGAATAGTGCAATAAAAAATGAATGGAAAATAATATATTTTTGTAAATATTAGTGAAATTTTAAGAAAGAAATAGTATAATGTATGTATAAAGTTTTAAATAAAAGGAAAGAAGGAGCAAAAGATGGCAAAACTCACATTTCGGGGCGGCGTACATCCTTATGATGGCAAGGATTTGTCAAAGGATAAGCCCATAAAAACAATTGTGCCAAAGGGTGAGATGGTATATCCCCTCAGTCAGCATATTGGTGCGCCGGCTGTTCCGGTAGTAAAAAAAGGTGACAAGGTGCTTGCTGGTCAAAAAATTGCGGAGGCAGGCGGATTTGTGTCCGCTCCAATCTATGCGACGGTTTCTGGAACAGTGAAGACAATAGAGCCTAGACGTGTTGTCACAGGAGATATGGTAAATTCCATTATTATTGACAATGATGGATTATTTGAGGAGGTTGCATATACAGCACACAATCCTGAGAAGCTGAGCAAAAAAGAAATCTTGGACTTAATCAAAGAGGCAGGTGTAGTCGGGATGGGCGGTGCAGGTTTTCCAACGCATGTAAAACTGTCGCCAAAAGAGCCGGACAAGATTACTTATGTAATTGCAAATTGTGCAGAGTGCGAACCTTATCTGACTTCCGATTATCGCAGAATGTTGGAGGAACCACAAAAATTAATTGATGGCATGAAGATTATTTTGCGTCTGTTTGACAATGCACAGGGAATTTTAGCGGTGGAGGACAATAAACCAGATTGTGTTGAACGGCTTACAGAACTTACACAGAATGAAAGCCGAATTATGGTAGCATCGCTTAAAACAAAGTATCCGCAAGGTGCAGAACGGCAGTTGATTTACGCGACAACTGGCAGAGAAATCAACTCTTCCATGCTTCCAGCAGATGCGGGGTGTGTGGTTGACAATGTGGATACAATTGTGGCAGTTTATCATGCAGTAGCAGAGGGAAAGCCGCTGATGAATCGGATTGTCACAGTTACGGGTGATGCAGTGAATGATCCGCGAAATTTTTATGTGCGAATTGGAATGAATTATCATGATTTAATAGAGGAGGCAGGCGGATTTAAGACTGAGCCAGAGAAAGTAGTGTCAGGTGGGCCAATGATGGGGTTTGCATTGTTTGATTTGGATGTACCTACAACAAAAACGGCGTCAGCACTTTTGTGTCTGACAAAAGATGAAGTGTCAGCGATGGAGCCAAGTCCTTGTATTAACTGTGGGCGTTGTGTGGATGTGTGCCCGGGGAGAGTGGTTCCCAGAAAGCTTGCTGTACTTGCAGAACATGGCGATGAGGAGGCATTTGTTGCAAATGATGGAATGGAGTGCTGCGAGTGTGGATGCTGTAGTTTTGTCTGCCCCGCAAAACGTCAGTTGACACAATATATTAAGTCCATGCGGAAAACAATTTTAGGCAAAAAGAAAAAAGCGTGAAAAAGTATATTAAAGTTTCATGCTGAAATAAGAAGTAAGGAGATAAAGATATGTTTAAGGTATCATCAAACCCGCATATACGATCAAAGGATACAACAGCCCGCATTATGCAGTATGTGGTGATTGCTTTGCTTCCAACGACGGTATTCGGAGTATTTCATTTTGGTCTGCATGCGTTGCTTCAGGTGTTGATTACTGTGGCAACAACTGTGCTGACTGAGTACATATATGACAGATGTATGCATAAAAAAATATCAATTGGTGATTTTTCTGCTGTTGTTACAGGGCTGTTATTGGCACTCAACCTGCCACCTAGTGCACCATTGTGGATTGGTGTGATTGGCGGTGTCTTCGCAATCATTGTCGTGAAAATGCTTTTTGGTGGTCTCGGCCAGAATTTTATGAATCCTGCACTTGGAGCGAGATGTTTTTTGATAATTTCGTTTACCTCCATCATGACAAACTTTGACTGTGATGCCTATACAGGCGCGACTCCACTTGCAGCAATCAAGACAGGGGAGAGTGCGCCGGACCTTTTAGATATGATTATTGGACGTACCGCAGGTACAATTGGAGAGACAAGTATGATTGCGCTATTGATTGGCGCAGTATTCCTTTTGTTAATGAAAGTTATAGATTTGCGTGTCCCGGGAACATATATTCTTAGTTTTGTTATATTTATTATATTGTTTAGCGGGCATGGATTGGATATAAATTATATTTTGTCACAACTTGCCGGAGGCGGTCTAATGTTGGGCGCATTTTTTATGGCGACAGATTATGTGACAAGACCTGTCACAAAGAATGGACAGTATGTGTTTGGTATGTTTTTGGGGATTATGACAGGTATTTTTAGAATATTTGGACCGTCTGCAGAAGGTGTTTCCTATGCGATTATTCTTGGAAATCTGTTAGTACCTTTGATAGAACAGTTTACGAAGCCGACTGCATTTGGCAAAAAGAAAGTAAAGAAGGAGGCAGTGTGATATGGACAACGAGCAAAAATCAATGATAAAAGACGCGCTTATTCTCTTTGCAATCACACTTGCAGCGGGGTTGTTGCTAGGATTCGTATATAATGTCACAAAGGAACCAATTGCACAGCAGAAGGCAAAAGCGAAGGCTGAGGCATGTAAAAATGTATTTGCTGCAGCAGAAACTTTTGAGCCTGTGATGAGTGAAGATGGTCCAACTGCATTTTTTATGGCTGGAGAGGACTCCAATGTGGATATTAATGAGGTGATGCAAGCGCTCGATGCGTCAGGGCAATTGATAGGTTATGTAATTACAGTGACCGATCATGAAGGATATGGCGGTGACATTCAATTTTCTATGGGTGTGACGCTTGATGGGATATTGAATGGAATATCATTGTTAAGTATTTCGGAGACCGCTGGACTTGGCATGAAGGCAGGAGATGTGCTTGTGCCACAATTTGCGGATAAAAAGGTTGAAAGTTTTACTTACACAAAATCAGGTTCTACAAATGACAGTGAGATCGATGCGATTAGTGGCGCGACAATCACAACAAATGCGATTGTAAATGGTGTGAATGGCGGCTTGCTGTTTTTCAATAGTGTACTTGCAGGAAATGAAGGGGGAGGTGGCATCAATGAGTGATAGAAAGGATGAAGCAAAGCAAAGTTCTATGGAAGTATTTTTTAATGGGCTTGTGAAAGAAAATCCTACCTTTGTGTTGACACTTGGAATGTGCCCAACACTTGCGGTGACAACCTCAGCGATCAATGGTCTTGGAATGGGATTGACTACAACGGCAGTGCTTGTGCTCAGCAATGCTATCATTTCTCTGTTGAGATACATTATTCCAAACAGAGTCCGAATTCCAGCATTTATCGTTATTGTGGCGTCTTTTGTCACAATGGTTGAGTTGCTGCTTGAGGGATTTATACCAAGTCTTTATGCAGCGTTAGGATTATATATTCCTTTGATTGTTGTAAACTGCATTATTCTTGGACGTGCAGAGTCTTTTGCGTCGAAAAATTCTGTGATCCCATCCATATTTGACGGTCTTGGAATGGGACTTGGATTTACTGTGGCGCTCACTGCAATTGGTATGGTGAGAGAAGTTTTAGGGGCAGGAGAAATTTTTGGAGTACCTGTAATCAACAAAGCGCTAGGGGGAATTTCTTCTTTGCTGGGAAGACAGGAACCAATTGAGTATATACCAATCAGTATTTTTGTGCTTGCGCCAGGTGCATTTTTCGTGCTTGCTGCACTTACTGCACTTCAAAACCGTGTCAAGAGGAAGATGCAGGAGAGAGGGCAGAATGTCGATAAAATTCAGTCAGGTTGCAATTCTGACTGCGCAAGTTGTTCTGACAGTGGATGTGCACATCGTTTTGTTGATGTAAATGCGGCATCAGGTTCTGTCGCAAACGCAAAAAATGATTCACTATAGTGTGTTTGCAGATTTTTTAGGTGTACGAGAAAGGCGCATATGGGCGTAGAAAGGAATTAGAGATGCTTGATGTAGTAAAGGATTTATTAATTTTAATGATTAGTTCCTCACTGATAAGCAATGTTGTGTTAAGTCAGTTTTTAGGGCTTTGCCCATTCCTTGGCGTGTCCAAAAAGGTTGACACAGCAGTTGGCATGGGGGGAGCGGTTATTTTCGTCATAACCATTGCATCTGGTGTGGCGGCTGTTATATATAAGGGAATTTTGGAACGGTTGGATATCACCTACTTGCAGACAATTGTATTTATTTTAGTAATTGCTGCTTTAGTACAATTTGTGGAAATGTTTTTAAAAAAGTATGTGCCATCACTGTATCAGGCACTTGGCGTATATCTGCCGCTGATTACAACAAACTGCGCAGTACTTGGCATCGCGCTCACAAATGTGCAGAAAAATTATGGAATTGGTTTTAGCATTGCAAGTGGATTATTTACAGCGGTTGGATTTTTGATTGCGATTGTAATTCTTGCTGGAATCCGTGAAAAGATAGAATACAATGACATACCAGAATCTTTTCAGGGAATGCCAATTGTATTGATAACAGCAGGTTTGATGGCGATTGCGTTCTGTGGATTTTCTGGATTGTTATAAGGGGAGGTTAAAGTATGAACATAACAGCAATATTGACAGCCGTTACTGTCGTGGGCGGAGTTGGTTTATTCTTGGGTATCTTCCTTGGGATTGCAAGTATTGTATTTAAGGTAGAGGTAGATGAAAAAGAGGAGGCAGTACTAGGAGTGCTTCCCGGGAATAACTGTGGAGGTTGTGGATATCCCGGTTGTTCGGGATTGGCTGCGGCGATTGCAAAGGGCGAGGCACCTGTCAATGCTTGTCCTGTCGGCGGTGAATCAGTCGGAAAAAGGGTTGCCGCTATTATGGGTGTGGAGGCAGGTGATACTGTCCGAATGACTGCTTTTGTAAAGTGTGCAGGCGACTGTGAGAGGACAACAAAAATTTATGAGTACTCTGGTGTAGAGGATTGCGGTGTTGTTCGGTATGTGCCAGATGGTGGTGCAAAATCTTGTGACTATGGCTGCCTTGGATATGGAAACTGTGTGAAGGCGTGCCCATTTGATGCGATTCATATTGTGAATGGCATTGCAAAAGTGGATAAAGAGAAGTGCAAGGCATGTGGGAAGTGTGTGGCTGCATGTCCAAAACAGTTGATTGAATTGATACCATATGATGCGAAAGCGGTGGTGTCATGCAGTTCAAAAGATAAAGGACCAGTTACGATGAAGGCTTGTCAGACAGGGTGCATTGGGTGTAGTCTCTGTGTGAAGGTATGTCCATCAGGTGCAGTTACTGTGACTGATTTCCATGCGCATATTGATCAGAACAAGTGTACTGGCTGCGGAGCGTGCAAAGAAAAGTGTCCAAAAAAAGCGATTGTATAGTTTTTACTTTGCAGGCAGGGGATAATTACAATGAAGAAAAAAATAATTTTAGTATATCTATTGTTGATGTTATCCTGTTTTTGTACAAGTTGTGTTCAGATTAGCGTTACGAATCCATCTGATACAAAATCGGAAAAAAGTGATGATGTCAATACAGAACTTTTCGTGCCAGAAGCGGTCACTTCAGAAAATTGGTTTGACTCTGTTCCTGAATATCGTGGAACACCATATATTGAGGTCAACAATGACATTCCATTCTTTTCGGCAACAGATAAACAAAATAGAGAGGCGTTTGAAATTTATAGTGACTTAGACGCGTTAGGGCGCTGTCAAGTTGCATATGCAAATATTTGTGAGGAAATAATGCCAACAGAAGATAGAGAAGGGTCATTAAATTCAGTGACCCCTACAGGTTGGCATCAAAATCAATACAATGGTAAGTGGATATATAATCGCTGCCATTTGATTGGCTATCAGCTCGCAGGAGAAAATGCAAACGAGAAAAATTTAATTACTGGCACAAGATATTTTAATGTTGAAGGGATGCTTCCTTTTGAAAATACAGTTGCTGATTATATAGATGACAACCCTAGCAATCATGTTTTATATCGTGTGACGCCAGTCTACAAAGAGGAAAATGACCTTGTTGCCTATGGGGTATTGATGGAAGCTTGGTCGGTGGAAGATAATGGATATGGATGTCAATTCTGTGTGTTTGTCTACAATGTGCAACAAGGTATAGAGATTGATTATGCCACTGGCGAGAACTGCGAAGTGACACAAGATTTATCAAATGTGGATTCTTCTCAGAACAAAACTGGTGATACATATATATTAAATACCAACAGTAAAAAGTTTCATAAAGAGGATTGTTCTAGTGGCAAGAGAATTGGTGATAAGAATAAATCTATTTATACAGGACAAAGAGATGAGCTGATATCACAAGATTATACACCTGCTGAGTGTTGTAATCCATAGGTTTATTAAACTGTTGTTCTAAAAATAAAGATTTACATTTGCCTTGCAAGCGTGTATACTGATACTATTATGCCACTAACTTATAGATAATCAATCATTATAATTTAAACAAGAAAATAGACGAAAAAGTCTACAGATTCTATTCAAGGAAATGGAGGGCACGAAGGTGGGAGAATTTTTGCAAGTAGCAATTATGCAAGGAGGTAAGGAAGAAGAAGCAAGGTCGATTGTAAGGACTGTGGCGGAAAAGTATTGCTGTACATTGTATGACAGCCATGCAGAGAGTGCTAGGAAGTATGACATTACAGACTTGTATGCAGAGGAATGTAAATACAAAGAATTTCCAAATGGGGTAAGTATTTTAATGAACAATGAGTGTATGGGATATGGAGATATTGCAGGGGCGATATCGGAGATGTTCAGCAATGCTGTTTTATTACTTTACATATATGATGGGGATTACTGGGCATATGAACTGTATCATCATGGAGAAAAGATAGACCAGTTTGACCCGTGGCCAGACTATTTTGGTGGTGCTTCAGAGGAATTAATACAAGAATTAAAGGGGAATGCAGAACTGATTGCAAAATATTTTTCTGTAGACAAAGCAGAGATTGAAAAGTATTTGGTTCGATGGGCGGATAAAAAACACGGTGAGAAAGCATATGAAGATGACGAGTTTGAGTACTGGTCAGATTGGCAGATGCTTGATTTTATGCGCAAATTGGGATATTCATATGAATTTGGAGAGGAAGGGTGAAAGAAAAAAAGAGAAAGGGATAAAATGCAAACACATATCTTTCACCCTTTGTGTTTGCGCCTCAAATGAAAATGCAAGCATTTTCGATTGAGGCTTGGTGCAAATAATGAAAAGAGAAAAAAATAGAAATTCGTTTTCGGGCTCGATTGGTTTTGTGCTCACTGCGGCAGGAAGTGCTGTCGGTCTGGGAAATATCTGGCGGTTTCCATATCTGGCGGCAAAAGATGGCGGTGGATTGTTTCTAGTAATTTATTTAATTTTGGCGCTTACATTTGGATTTACACTACTTACAACAGAAATCGCGATTGGAAGAAAGACAAAGCAGAGTCCATTGACTGCATATGCGAAGTTAAATTCTAAGTGGGGCTTTCTAGGTGTGATTGCATGTCTTGTGCCAGTGATTATTATGCCGTACTACTGCGTGATTGGCGGATGGGTGGTAAAGTATTTTCTTGCTTATTTGACAGGAAATGGTGCTGCGGCAGCAGAAGATGGCTATTTTACAGGATTTATCACTGGAGAATGGCAACCGATTGCGCTGTTATTTGTCTTTTTGTTAATGGTGGCGTTTATTGTATTTCGCGGGATTAACAAGGGGATTGAGTCATCTTCAAAGATATTGATGCCATTGTTGCTGTTGCTGGTTGTGGGGATTGCATTTTTTTCCTTGACAATTCACTATGAAGATGAGACAGGTGTGGCAAGAACAGGAATGCAGGGATTTTTGATTTATGTGGTTCCTGATTTTAGTGAAATGACAGTAAAGGGATTCTTTACAGTGCTGCTAGACGCAATGGGACAATTGTTTTTTAGCTTGAGTGTGGCGATGGGAATTATGGTTGCATATGGATCTTATGTCAAAGATGATGCCAATTTGGTAAGATCAATTAATCAGATTGAAATATTTGACACGGCAGTTGCATTTTTAGCAGGTGTTATGATTATTCCAGCAGTTTATACCTTTATGGGTAGAGAGGGCATGGCGGCGTCAGGACCAAGCTTGATGTTTGTATCGCTGCCAAAAGTGTTTGCGTCTATGGGAAAAATTGGAAATTTAGTAGGATGTCTCTTTTTTGCTATGGTGCTGTTTGCGGCGATTACAAGTGCTGTGTCTGTTATGGAGGCAGTGGTTTCTAGCTTTATGGACAAATTTCATATGACGCGCACAAAAGCGGCAACAGTTGAGACAATCATTGCCATTGTTGGCGGTGTGATTGTATGTCTTGGGTACAATAAGTTGTATTTTGAACTGAAATTGCCAAATGGCGCAATTGCACAGATTTTGGATATTATGGACTATATTAGCAATAACTTGCTAATGCCACTGGTTGCAATTGGAACATGTGTTTTGATTGGCTGGATATTAAAGCCGAAGGCTGTGATTGATGAGGTGGAGAAATCCGGCAGTAGATTTGGCAGAAAGCGTTTGTATGTTGTAATGATTCAATATATTGCGCCGATCTTATTGGTAATCTTATTGTTGAAATCAGTGGAAATATTGACCATTATATAGATAGATAAGGGAGTTGTGTTACTCCCTTATTTTTCTGTCTTTAAAATAATATTCTTTGTCATGGTCATTAATTTCACGCATTATTCGACAAGGATTTCCGACAGCGACAACATTTGCCGGCATATCCTTTGTCACAATGCTGCCAGCGCCGATTACAGTGTTATCCCCAATTGTAACGCCTGGCATAATGATAGCTCCTGCGCCAATCCAGCAGTTTCTGCCAATATGGACAGGGATATTATATTGATACTGCTGTTCGCGTAGTTCTGGAAGGATTGGATGTGCTGCGGTGACAATGGTCACGTTCGGTCCAATCATAGTGTAATCTCCAATATAAATATGGGTGTCGTCTACGCAGGTAAGATGATAGTTGGCGTAGACCATATTTCCAAAATGACAGTGATGACCGCCAAAATTTGCATAGAAAGGTGATTCAATATAGACGCCTTCCCCACAGTCGCCAAGCATTTCTTTAAGCAGTGCAGCTCTTTTTTCGAACTCAGAAGGTTTGGTCAGGTTGTATTCGCACAGCTTGTCCTGATAGGAAACCTGCTCTTTTATAATTTCTCCGTCACCCGGGAGATAAAGTTCTCTAGTGTGTAATTTCTCTTTCATTTCATGCATTTTGCATACCTCCATTTTTGAAATCTTGTTTATAAATAACAATATCATATTTTGCGGAAAAAAGCACTTAAATTTTGTGTGTAATAAAATATTTGCAAGACAAGTGTTCATATTTTAAAATTTAGGACATATATTGAGATATGGACAGTGGGACAAACAAAAGGAGGCGTGTACAATGACAGTGGATAATCGGATTTTACAGTTTTTTCCACAGGGACTTCGAGGGGATTGGGAGCGAGGCAGTGTGAATTTCCAAAAGATACAGGAAATTAGACTGCGTGTCAATCAACCAGTGCGCGTGCTGACGGAGCGGGAACATAGACTTCCTATTATATATGGTGAGCAGGAGCTGGAAGAAATTTTTCGTTATCTGTGTCACGATTCCGTTTATGCATATGAGGAGGAGCGAAAGCAAGGATATATCACTGTTGAGGGAGGACATAGAATTGGAATTACAGGAGAGCTTACAACAGCGGGAAATGGTCGATTTATTGCAAAATATATTCGTTATATGAATATCAGGCTGGCGCATGAACACAAAGATATTGCGAAGAAAATGATACGATATCTCTATCATACAAAGCGGGGGACTCCGTTTAATACGCTGATTATCTCGCCGCCAGGAGTTGGCAAGACAACCTTGCTTCGAGATATGATTCGTCTTTTTTCAAATGGTGCAGAAGGATATCGTGGATGCAATGTAGGTGTGATTGATGAGAGAGGTGAGATTGCAGGGGCATACAGGGGCAGTGCCATGCTCGATTGCGGCGAACGGACAGATATTGTTACAGGTGGGGATAAGCAGCAGGGGATTTCTATCTTGGTGAGAACTTTTGCGCCGCGGGTAATTGCAATTGATGAAATTGGAAAAAGTGCAGATGCCGAGGCAATTTTTTATGCGGGAGTGTGTGGGTGTAATATATTGGCGACAATACACGGCAGTTCTATGGAAGAGATTCAGCATAAATCTGAGATGGAGAGAATCTTCCAGTCTGAGTTGATTGACCGTTTTGTTGTGTTATCAATGGATGAAAACATGGTTCGATATTTTGAGATTTATGACAGAAAGGGGAATCAAATATGTGGCAGAAATTTATTGCAGGTGCCTGCGTAATGACAGGGGCACTTGGATTTGGCTGGTCGCTTTGCGGTGAGATGAACAGTCAGATTTGGCATCTAAAACAACAGAAACAGATATTGTTGTATATTGCCGGTGAGATTACCTATCTTCATAGACCGATGGAAGAAATTTTTGATATGATTTCCACGAAGGCAGAGTCTCCATATGACCAGTTTCTAAGAGAAGTTTCTAAGAGAATGAAAGAGCGCAACGGGAAATCGCTAATTGCTATTTGGAATGAGGCTGTTCAAGACAGAGCAGAATTTATACAGACGGGAAAGGATTATTTATTAAAAATGGGAGATTGCTTTGCGTATGAAGGAGAGCAGCTTCAGGTGGAGGCGTTAGGATTATTTGGGACTGAGCTGGATAGTGAGATAGACAGGCTCACAGAGAAAAAGAATGAAAACAGCCGGCTTATCAAGGCGCTTAGCACATTGACGGGAATTTTGTGTATCATTTTGTTTTTGTAGGAAATAACAATTTGTGTACAGAATCGTTGTGAAATGGGGATGAAAATGGAAGTCAGTCTGATATTTAAGATAGCAGCAGTTGGTATATTGATAACGATACTCGGACAGGTATTGAAGCATAGCGGCAGAGAAGAACATGCGTTTCTTATTAGTCTTGCCGGACTGGTGCTGGTGCTTTCATGGATTGTCCCATATATATATCAACTTTTTGAGATGATACAAGATTTATTTGCTTTATAGTAAGCGTGTTGACAATGGAGGCGTAGTATGAAAAAAGAATCACAGGCAACAGCTCTGCGCACTTGCTGCGCTGAGCGTACACGTGCCATGCGACTTGTTCGCATGTGTGCATTCTGTACTTGCATCGTATTTTTTCATAGACATTTGTGTCTGGAAAGATATGAGGTGCAAGTATGATTCAGATTTGTGTGCTTGCCATAGCAGGAGTTTTTGCAGCGCTAGTTATCAAAAAAGACAAACCAGAATTTGCGACGCTAATTATTATGCTTGTAAGCTTTTTTATTGCAATTAGAGTGCTCACAGTGCTAAAAACTGCCATTGGAGAGTTTGAGAACTGGGAGTCAATATTGGGGGGGAATATTGCGTATATATCACTTCTTTTAAAGATTATAGGAATTACTTATGTGTGCGATTTTGCTTCTAACTTGTGTAAGGATTCTGGATATTCAGCACTCAGCAGCCATATAGAGTTATTTGGCAAGGTTGCGATTATGGTGGCAGGATTTCCAATCATTAGAATTATGATTGATATGCTTGAAGGAATGATAAGATGAGTCAGGATATGAACTTGTGGCAAGAACTAGATATCCTTCCAGATTTAAGTATTCTAGATAAATTGTTACAAGAATTGTTGCCGGGAAAAAATACAAATTCCATGAATTTTATCAAGGATGTATTGATGGGAAACTGGGCGTTGGACCCAGGATTATTTTGGCGCTATCTTGCAGGAACAATAACGGGTGTTTTTGATGGATGGAAAAGGCTTTTTATATCTGTGCTTGTGCTGTTTATTCTGGTAGCGTTAGTCAGCAATCTGATGTCTGCTCTAAAAAATGAGGGCGCGGCAAAAGCGGCGAAAACTTTTTTTATTCTCTGTCAGCTTGTAGTTCTAATTAATGCGTTTCATGAAGTGCTCGACATTGTTGAGGAGGCAATGACGCGGATGCTTGAATTTTTAAAAGTGATGATTCCTGCATATATGATTTGTATCGCTGCTGCGGGCTCTGGGCTGACAGCTTTGATTTTTTATAAGTTATTGTTAGGTTTTTTGTGCTTGATAGAAGGAATTGTTGCAGCCTCACTGACAACTGTAGTTGAGGGATATGTAATGCTTGGCGTGGTGGAGAGTATTTGGGGAGAAGAGCGCTTTAAGGGATTGATGGAGATTATTAAAAAAGGGCTGCAATGGGTTTTAAAAATGATGATTGTAGTGATGTCAGGAAGCGGAATCCTTCAGATTATAATAACGCCTGTGATTGATAAGGCAAACAATACCGTAATCCAAAAAACTGCGGGTGCAATTCCAGGAATTGGGGATCTTGTAGAATCTGTGTCAAGCGTGACCCTTGCCTCAGCCATTGCAGTAAAAAACAGTTTGGGTGTGTTGATATTGGTGGTGCTTGTTTTGATGATTGCAGCGCCTGTTTTAAAAGCGTTTATGATTCTTTTTATTATTAAGGTGAGTGGTGCGCTGGGAAGTATTTGCGGAGAACGTCAGATGATGAAATGCGTCGAGTACATATCTGAGGCAGGATTTATGCTATTAAGAATATTAATAACAGTTACAACTCTATTTTTTATAACAATAGCCGTTGTGACAAACGCAACAAGTTAGACGAAACTAATATATGGCAGAGGGAGAATTTATGGAGTATCTGGCAGTTGAGGTTAGACGACTTGTATACACTGTAATCTGTTTTCAATGTCTTATTCAGTTGACGGAAGGCAGCGGTTATCAGAAATATCTAAAACTTTTTTCCTATTTATTGACAATGTGCATCTGTTTTAATGTGATTTTTTCTTTTGTGGGGCAAGTTGAAAATAGTTTTTCCGAGGCGGATAAACTGTATGAGCGATGGGAGCAGGAATGGAAGAAAATGACAGAGTTAGACCAAATTTATGAGGGGGAGGCATACTATGAGCAGATGTGGGAGGAAAAGATTATAGGTGGGGCACATGCGGAGTATGACAGCAGAAATGGAGGTGAATCGGATGCTGGAGAGAGTCCGGGACAGGATTCGGTTGGCGATTAACGGCGGAAATGGAGGAAGAGGAAGACCGACCAAGGAGACGATGTTGATTATTTTTCTGAGCGGAATATTAATTTTTGTTATTCTGCTGCCAACAGGAGATGGCAACAGCAGCTTTACCGCAAAGAAAAGCCAGAAAAATGTAGAGCATCCGAGCAGTGCAGAAGATTCACAGAACAATCTAAAAGATGGAAAGAATGAGACAATAGAGGATTATAAAAGGGGACTTGAGCAAGAACTTGAAGAATTTTTGTCTAGCGTGGCAGGTGTGGGGACAGTGAAGGTACTTATTTATATTAAGGAATCGCCAGAATATGTTGTGGAGAAGGACATTCCTACATCAAATACCATCAATGGAGAAAACAGTGAGGTTAAAAAGGAGGAGACAACAGTTTATACTGTAAATGGGAATGGCGAGCAAGTGCCTTTTATTGCGCAGACAAAAAGCCCACAGATTGACGGTGTAGTCATCTCCGCGGAAGGAGCTTATGACGAGGCGATACGACTTCAGATCGTAAAGCTCGTGATGGCGTTGTATGGTGTGGAGGCAAATAAAGTGGAAGTGCTAAAAATGGGGCAGACAATACAGAATTAAAAAAACAAAAAATAATAAGTCTAAGTAAAGCACGCCCTGAATAAGATAGAAGTAGCAAAGAGAAGCAATAGGAAGGATATGGTTTGGTGAAAAAAATATTAAGAAAAAACCAGATTATGATTACGGCATTGGCGGTGATGATTGCGGTAGCAGGTTATCTCAACTTTGCCGGCACCAAGATTGGAGAAGAAGATTTTATCTCTGTAGACGGAAGCAGCAGTGAACTTACGTATGAAATCTCTGATGAAGATATGTATGCCATATCGCTTAGGGAAGATACTGATGGAACAATAACAGACTATGCGTCTGCGGCGGGAGCAGGCCAGGATATTCCAAGTCTTGATACAGATGATGTGACAATCACAGAAAATTATCTAAACAGTGATATGGATGCTGCGGCAAACAGCACATTGACTGCGACGTCAACAGACCTTCAGCCAACCGACGAGGCAGCAGATGGAACACTTGCCTCCAACACAGAGGAATCTGGCGCGACGGTCATTGAACAGGAAGTGCCAGGAGAAGCGATATTTACCAGCGCTTCTGGGGTATCTACCCTTGCGGGTGCAAAACTGTTAAAAGAGCAGACAAGGGCACAGAATAAGGAATCCTTAATGGAGATTATTCAGAATGCAGATTTGACAGAGGAGGCAAAAAAGGAAGCCGTAAGCAGTATGATTACACTTACAGAGACTGCACAGAAAGAATCGGATGCACAGATGCTCTTGGAAGCAAAAGGATTTACCCAGACGGTTGTAAGCATCAGTGGTGATTCTGCGGATGTTATGGTGGGGGCAGCGGATCTCACCGAGGCACAGACTGCACAAATTATAGATATCGTACAACGCAAGACCAATATCTCCGCGGAAAATATTATAATTACGGTTTCTGGCACGGAATAAAATCGATTGCAGTTTAGGCAGGTCTGCGCATTTACTGCGCTGACTGTATCAAAACGTAGAGCATGGAAGCATCTAGCCCCTCGCCGAAGGCGACCTTCAATGGGCTAGATGCCGTAACAGTGAAGGTATCTGAACTGTTGCTAAAACGAAAAAATAAGATGTGGAATTAATTGGATAAATGTGATATACTTAGATGCAATATGTCAGGGCAGCAGCCTGTAACAGAAAGACGAAGGTTGAATTGTTCGTGTTAGTGCCATAGGCTCTGCCTTGATAAAAGAGAATGAAATAGATAGACGGAGGATAGACCAGTGAGTAATATTGCAGAGGAAATCAATAAAAGAAGGACGTTTGCCATTATATCGCATCCAGATGCTGGCAAGACAACTCTGACTGAGAAGTTTTTGCTGTATGGAGGTGCTATCAATCTCGCAGGGAGCGTTAAAGGCAAGGCTACCGCTAGACATGCAGTATCAGATTGGATGGAGATTGAGAAGGAGAGAGGTATCTCGGTTACTTCCTCCGTTTTGCAATTTAACTATGACGGTTATTGCATTAATATTCTTGACACGCCAGGGCATCAGGACTTTTCAGAAGATACTTATAGAACCCTTATGGCGGCAGATTCGGCAGTGATGGTGATTGACGCGTCAAAGGGTGTTGAGGCACAGACAAGAAAATTATTTAAGGTGTGCGGTATGAGAGGCATACCGATTTTTACTTTTATCAATAAATTGGACAGGGATGCAAATGACACGTTTGCGTTGCTTGATGAGATTGAGAAAGAGCTTGGCATTGCCACTTGTCCTGTAAACTGGCCAATTGGTTCCGGAAAGCGGTTTAAGGGAGTTTACGACAGACATGGAAATCATGTACTTACTTTCTCAGATACGCAAAAGGGTACTAGAGAAGGAGAGACAACAGTGATTCCAATGGATGATGAAGCACTGTTACTAAAGAATATTGGTGACGAGGCCCTCACTACGCTCCGCGATGAAATTGAATTGCTGGATGGAGCAAGCGCGGAATTTGACTTGGAGCAAGTGCGAAATGGAAAGCTAACCCCTGTATTTTTTGGCTCTGCACTTACGAATTTTGGCGTCGAAGTATTTTTGCAAAATTTTCTAAAAATGGCAACAACGCCGCTTCCAAGAGTTTCACAGGGAGAGATCATTGACCCTGTTGAGAATGATTTTTCTGCGTTTGTCTTTAAGATACAGGCAAATATGAACAAAGCACACCGGGACAGAGTGGCATTTATGCGCATCTGTTCCGGCAAATTTGATGCGGGCGCGGAAGTCAAGCATGTGCAAGGCGGAAAAGTGATGCGGCTTTCCCAGCCACAGCAGATTATGGCTGATGAGCGCAAGATTTTGAGTGAGGCGTATGCGGGGGATATTATCGGTGTGTTTGATCCGGGCATTTTTTCAATAGGGGATACTGTCTGCGCGCCTAAAAATAATATCTGCTATGAGGGCATACCAACTTTTGCACCGGAGCATTTTGCGCGGGTTCGTCAGATCGACACTATGAAGAGAAAACAGTTTATCAAAGGAGTCAATCAGATTGCACAGGAAGGCGCGATTCAGATATTTCAAGAATTTAATACTGGTATGGAGGAAATTATTGTAGGAGTTGTGGGTGTTCTGCAATTTGATGTGCTCAAGTATCGTTTGGAGAATGAATACAATGTAGAAATTAAACTGGAACCGCTTCCATATGAATATATTCGCTGGATAGAAAACAAAGATGAGGTGGATTTGAACAAGCTTTCCGGCACATCAGATATGAAGAAAATTCAGGATTTAAAAGGAAATCCGCTTCTTTTGTTTATTAACCAGTGGAGTATTGGTATGACGCTTGATAGAAACAAAGGGCTAGTGCTCTCCGAGTTTGGCAAAAATTAAATAGGAAAAATGGGGCATTAATAAATGAAAAGTAGAATAGTGTTGTTGACAGCGCTGGCTAGTTGTATCATGCTGCTGATACAGGGGTGTGCAGTGCAAGATAATCAACAAAACGCAACTCTGGAGAAAAAGGGAACAGAGGAGACATGCACGTATGAGCCGGAACAGCCGGATATGGTACAAACAACAGAGGAGACAACACAGACAGAGGAACCACAAAAATTGCGGGAAGTGTCAGAACTGTATTATGCCTATCATTGTCTTGACAGAGAAAAACAACAGATTTATCTTGAAATGTTAGATGCGCTTACGGGTATCGAAAGTGGAGTGCATTTATCGACGGTGGACAAGTCCATCTTAGAGGTTGTGTTTTCCTGCGTGATGAATGATCACCCAGAACTGTTTTATGTGGAGGGGTATCAATATACAGAATATATGACAAACGCTGTTGTCACAGAGATAACGTTTAGCGGCACATACTCTATGACAGCGGAAGAGATAGGACAAGTACAACTTTCGATTGTGCAGCGTTTGAGAGATTGTTTTGCGCAGATTCCGTTAAATGAAGACGAATACAATACTGTCAAATATTTGTATGAATGGCTAATTAACAACACAGAGTATGACAAGTCTGTGGAAAACAATCAGAATATAAGTTCCGTATTCTTGCAGGGAAAATCTGTGTGTCAGGGATATGCAAAAGCAATGCAATATATGTTGCAGCAAGCAGGCATTCAATGTCTGTTGGTTACAGGGTTTACCAATGGTGAGCGGCATGGTTGGAATCTCGTGCGGGTGAATGGCAATTACTATTATCTTGACCCTACTTGGGGAGATGCCTCGTACACTTCAAGTGGGACAGACACCGCATCGCAGGCGTATGTCCCATCAATTAACTATGATTATTTTCTGGTGACAACAGACGAGATTACAAGGACACACTCGATAGAAAAAGTGGTTCCGCTTCCTGTTTGCAGTGCACTTGCGGATAACTATTTTGTGCGGGAAGGATTGTATTTTGACAGTTATGATGAGGCAAAGCTTGCACTTATTTTTGACAGCGATGCAGTAAAATCAGTGGGTAGTGTAACGCTTAAGTGTGACAGTGATGAGACTTATGCATCTCTAGTACAGAATCTAATTACAGAACAAAATATTTTTGATTTTATAGATAAGCGTGGGGCAAGCATTGCATATACCTTCAATGAAACGCAGCGCACAATTAGTTTGTGGGATTTGTGAAAAGTAGGAATCGCACAGCTTGTTACTTCTGAATGGAATAGTAAATTTTGGGAAAAGATATGTAGTATATCACGAATTTTTTCTTTGCAAAGCCAAGGGATTTTGATATAATGTAATAAAATTGTTACAGTTCAGCATAGGATTTTGCACTAACTGTAAATTATGGTTTTATAAGCCACGTAAAATAGTTATGAAGTTGAGACATATCAAGCTACAACGAAGTGGTTTTGCATGGTTTGATGCTCGTAACAGGAAGTCAAAGGCTGAATTGTTGTATAAAATTACTTGCTGCAGGGGATTGCAGAAGTGTGCAAGGAATGGATACAGGAGGGAAAGACATGGAAAAAGAAACGAAAACAGATAAAAATGGATACGCGGTAAATGAGGAGTTTGGCACAGTGAAGATAGCCAATGATGTTGTTGCCATGATTGCGGGACTCGCTGCCACAGAAGTGGAAGGTGTGGGAGCTATGGCTGGCAATATCACAAATGAGCTGATGGGCAAGGTCGGTATGAAAAAGCAGACCAAAGGAGTCAAAGTCGATATTTTGGATGGAAATGTATCTGTGGAACTTGCAGTTACATTGGAGTATGGTTATAATATTCCGACTACTTGCAATAAAGTCCAGGAGAAGGTAAAGAATGCAATTGAGACAATGACTGGATTTAACGTATCCGATGTAAATATTAGGATTGTAGGAATTAAGATGGCATCAGACAAATAAGGGTGAAAGAAAAAAGAGAAAGGGATAAAATGCAAACACATATCTTTCACCCTTTGTGTTTGCGCCTCAAATGAAAATGCAAGCATTTTCGCCTGAGGCTTGGTGCAAAATATGAATTAGGGAAAAGACAAATGGGCAGAAGAGAGCTTAGAGAACAAATATTTAAGTTTATATTCAGAGTTGAGTTTAACGACAGGGAGGAAATGCCGGAACAAGAGCAATTCTTTTTTGAGAACTTGAAGGCGGAGGCACAGGAAAAAGAGTTGCCGCCAATCAGTGAAACGGACACGGCATACATCTCGGACAAGGGCAATCGGATATTGGAAAAGTTGGATGAAATTGATGCGATGATTAATGAGCGGACAAAAGGCTGGACGACACAGAGAATGGGGAAAGTGGATCTTACAATTCTGCGCCTTGCAGTATATGAGATTATTTTTGACGAGGATGTTCCAACGAGTGTCGCAATCAATGAGGCGGTGGAGCTTGCAAAACAATTTGGTCAAGATGAGTCATCGGGCTTTGTCAATGGTGTTCTTGCAAAATTTGCTACAAAAAAATAATTGCTGTATGACAGGGAGGCATTTTTGTGAGGCAAAGTGTTTATACGGTTGCACAGGTTAATTCCTACATTAAAAATATGTTTACACAGGATTATATGCTGAGATACCTTTTGGTTAAGGGGGAGATTAGCAATTGTAAGTATCATTCTTCGGGGCATATCTATTTTACGTTGAAGGATGCAAAAGGAGTGATTGCCTGTGTTATGTTTGCCGGCAATCGCACCGGACTTTCTTTTCGTTTGGAAGAAGGGCAAATGGTTGTGGTTGGCGGTACAATTGACGTATATGAGAGAGATGGCAGATACCAACTGTATGCGAAGCAAATTGCACTTGACGGTGCAGGTGTATTATATGAAAAGTTTGACCGCATGAAGCGCAGGTTAGAAGAAATGGGTATGTTTGCAGCGGAGTACAAACAGTCTATACCAGAGTATATTCAGACGCTAGGAGTTGTGACAGCACCTACAGGGGCAGCAGTTCGGGATATTATCACTATAGCGACAAGACGAAATCCTTATATACAGATTATTTTGTACCCTGCGATTGTTCAGGGAGATCAGGCTGTGGCGAGCATTGTAAGTGGAATTCGTGCATTGGATCACCTTGGTGTAGATGTGATGATTGTCGGAAGAGGAGGCGGCTCTATTGAAGATTTGTGGGCATTTAATGAGGAGGCAGTCGCGCAGGCAATTTTTAATTGTAGTGTGCCTGTAATATCGGCAGTAGGGCATGAGACGGACACTACAATAGCAGATTTTGTGGCTGATTTGAGAGCGCCAACTCCCTCGGCGGCGGCAGAACTTGCAGTTTTTGATTTTAGGCAATTGATGGACAAGTTAACAGTTTATCAATCTACCCTCACACATGCGTTGCAGGTGCAGCTTGAAAGACAACAGAATCGTTTGAGCCAGCTTTGGTTAAAATTAAAATTTCTAAGTCCAGTCAATCAGATTCAGCAGAAGCGAACATATTGTATGGATTTGGAAGGAAAGCTGGTAGGGTTTATGGAAAATATATTGGTACAACAGAGACATAGATTGGCAATTTATGCGGAGCAGTTAAAGGGACTTTCTCCGCTTGACAAACTTAGTCAAGGGTATGCATATGTTGAGGACATGCAGCACAGAGTTGTCAATGATGTGCACTGTGTGCGACCAGAAGATACTGTTTGTATTTATGTGAGAAATGGTATTGTACAGGCAAAAGTGAAAAGCTGTAGAGAAATAGCGAATACAGTTCCTAAAGAAATTTCGATAGACTGTTTTGAGAGAGAGGTAAAGTATGGCGAAGGAGCTGACATTGGAACAGACATTTGACAAATTGGAAGATACAATTGGCAGATTGCAGCAGGAAGATATTTCGCTGGAAGAATCCTTTCAATTGTACAAGGAGGGCATGAAGCTGATTCAGTCTTGTAATGACAGGATTGACAGAGTGGAGAAGGAAGTCCTCAAATTAAATAAAAATGGAGAGTTAGATGAATTTTGAGCAGGAACTAAAAAATAAAGTAGAGAAAATAGAACAAATTATAAAGGCGTATCTCCCACAATGCACGTCCGAGAAAAAAGACTGGGCAAAGACTGTGATAGAGGCGATGAATTACAGTGTGAATGTAGGCGGAAAGAGATTACGTCCTTTGTTAATGGCGGAAACATATAGTCTTTTTGGCGGTGCAGACAAAGTGATAGAACCATTTATGGCAGCGATCGAAATGATACATACGTATTCGCTTGTACATGACGATTTGCCTGCTATGGATAATGACCTTTACCGCAGAGGTAAGAAGACAACTTGGGCAGTTTATGGAGAAGCAATGGCAATCCTTGCGGGAGATGGTCTTTTAAACTATGCATTTGAGACTGCATTGAAAGCATTTGCATTGTCAGAAGACGACGCAAATAGAACGGCGAGAGCACTTTCAATTCTTGCGCAGAAGGCGGGAATTTATGGAATGATTGGGGGACAGACTGCGGACATTGAGGCGGAAAATCTTGGAGAAATGGTCACAGAGGAACATTTGTTGTTCATTCATGCACACAAGACTGCGGCACTGATACAAGCTGCAATGATGGTTGGAGCAGTCCTTGCGGGGGCAGACGAAGAGCAGATTACTCTTGTGGAGAGGGCAGCTTATGAGATAGGCATTGCATTTCAAATACAAGATGATATTCTTGATGTGACAAGCACACTTGAGACTTTGGGGAAACCTGTCGGAAGTGATGCGAAGAATCTAAAGAGAACTTATGTCACACTGAAAGGGATTACGGAGGCATCACAAGAACAAAAGGAATTTTCAAACCATGCGATAAAACTTCTGAATTCTTTGGAGGAAAAAGGCATTCAGAATGAGTTTTTGGTGAAATTGATACGCAGTCTGATAACACGTGTGAAGTAAAACCTTGTGGTGAAAGGTGCTGAGTATGATATTAGAGACGATAGAGAAAGAAAATGATATAAAAAATGTGCCGCCAGAGGATTGGAATTTACTGGCAGAGGAGATTCGGGAATTTTTAATCAATAAAATCAGTGTTACAGGAGGGCATCTTGGTTCTAATCTCGGTGCAGTCGAGTTGACAATGGCGCTGCATTTAAGTCTAAACTTACCGCAGGATAAGATTGTGTGGGATGTAGGACATCAGTCTTATACACATAAACTACTTACTGGCAGGCGATCAGGCTTTGAACATTTAAGGAAGTATGGCGGCATGAGTGGTTTTCCTAAGAGAAAGGAGAGTGAGTGTGACTGTTTTGACACGGGACACAGTTCCACCTCCATATCTGCAGGCTTGGGGTTGGTAAAAGCACGAGATTTGCGCAATGAAGACCACACAATTGTCTCAGTTATCGGAGATGGTTCGCTCACAGGTGGAATGGCATATGAGGCATTGAATAATGCTTCGCGTCTTAAGAAAAATTTTATTATTGTTTTAAATGACAATAATATGTCCATTTCAGAAAATGTGGGTGGAATGTCAAAGTATCTAAATAATATTAGAACAGCGGACAAATACCTTGATATGAAAGAGGGAATCTATAATTCTCTTATGGAATCCAAATTGGGAGAACCGATTGTAACAAGTATACGGCGCGCAAAAAGCTCAGTAAAACAATTGGTGATTCCGGGTATGTTTTTTGAGGATATGGGAATCACTTATCTAGGACCAGTCGACGGGCACAATATCAGTGCTATGATGAAAGTATTTCGTGAGGCAAAGCGCTGTAAGTCTGCTGTACTGATTCATGTGATCACACAAAAGGGCAAGGGATTTGCACCTGCGGAGAAGCATCCAGCAAGGTTTCATGGTGCGGAGCCATTTGATGTGAATACAGGGCTTCCACTAACGCCAAAAACAAAGTCGAGCTACACAGATGTATTTTCTACTGTGATGTGCAAAATGGGAGAACGATATGATGATGTTGTGGCAATTACAGCTGCAATGCCAGATGGAACAGGATTAAAGCGGTTTCGCAATCTGTATCCCGAGCGCTTTTTTGATGTGGGGATTGCGGAGGAACATGCTGTTACTTTTGCGGCAGGGTTGGCAGCAGGTGGATTAAAACCAGTAGTTGCAATCTACTCTTCTTTTTTGCAAAGAGCATATGATCAGATTCTGCATGATGTCTGCATTCAGAATTTGCCAGTGGTCTTTGCGATAGACCGTGCTGGGCTTGTTGGCAGCGATGGAGAGACACATCAGGGGATTTTTGATTTGTCATATCTATCATCAATACCAAATATGCATATCATGGCACCCAAAAATAAGTGGGAACTTTCGGATATGCTTAAATTTGCGGTGGCATTTGCGGGACCGATTGCGCTCCGATATCCGCGCGGTGAAGCGTATGACGGTTTGCGGGAGTACCGCGAACCCATTTGTTTTGGAAAGGCGGAATGGATCTACCACGGTTGTAACATTGCCTTGATAGCAGTGGGAAGCATGGTAAAAACAGCACTTACAGTGCGTGAGATGCTGATACAGAAAGGTTATTCTTGCAGTGTTATCAATGCCCGCTTTGTGAAGCCAATTGATACAGAAATTTTGGATGAGGTAGTCAAGGAGCATCATTTGATTGTGACAATGGAGGAAAATGTAGCAAGTGGCGGATTTGGCGAGAAGGTAAGAAATTATTTGGATGAAAATGCACCAAATGTAAAGCTGATAACAATTCATATTCCAGATGAGTATGTAGAACATGGAAATGTGGAAATCTTACGTCATGAAGTGGGAATTGATGCAGAGACAATTGAGTACAGAATACTTAGGAACAACTAACCGAGGGAATTTTAGAAAGGATTCGGGAACATGAAGGAACGTCTGGATATACTGTTGGTGCATAGGGGGCTTGTGGAGTCTCGGGAAAAAGCAAAAGCAGTGATTATGGCAGGTTGTGTGTATGTCAATGACCAGAAGGAGGATAAGGCGGGAACGATGTTTGACGAAGCCAAGGTCCAAATTGAGGTTAGAGGAAACTCTCTACGCTATGTCAGCCGTGGTGGATTAAAGCTTGAAAAGGCGATTGCACAATTTGGTGTTAAACTAGATAATAAAATTTGTATGGATATTGGTGCATCGACAGGTGGTTTTACAGATTGTATGCTTCAGAATGGGGCAAAAAAAGTATACTCTGTTGATGTAGGGCACGGGCAACTTGCGTGGAAGCTTAGAAATGATGAGCGCGTTGTCTGCATGGAAAAGACGAATTTCCGATATATGACACCCGAAGACATTGTGGATAAGCTTGATTTTGCATCGGTTGATGTGTCTTTTATCTCGTTGGATAAGATATTGGGACCTGCGTATATGTTGTTGAAGCCGTGCGCTGAGATGGTGTGTCTTATTAAGCCACAGTTTGAGGCAGGAAAAGAGAAGGTTGGAAAAAAAGGAGTTGTGCGGGACCCACAGATTCATAAAGAAGTGATTGAGAGAGTGTTTACCTTTGCGTTAATAGAAGGATTTGAGATTTTAAATCTCGATTTTTCTCCAATTAGAGGACCCGAGGGAAATATAGAATATTTGATGTATTTGAGGCGCACAGAGCAGGCTGGCAATACACTACAACAGAAGTTTTCTGACATGATAGCAGAGATCGTTGCCCAGGCACACAATACATTGGACGTTTGATAGTTAATGGAGTATGAATGAGAACATTTTATATATATACAAATCAGACAAAAGACGGAAATGGTGAGATTACGCATTATATAAGAGATTACCTGAATCTGAAAGGATGTTTTTGTAGCGACAGCGTTGACGAGCATGTGGAAGGAATGATTGTGTTAGGCGGTGATGGCACTATGCTTCGAGCGGCAAGGGAGTATGTCAACTATCATATTCCAATGATTGGCGTAAATCTTGGAACCTTGGGGTATCTTGCGGAGGTTGACCGAGAGGAGATTGAGCCGGCGCTCGACAGTTTGATTGAAAACCAATATGAAATTGAGTCTCGCATGATGTTGTGTGGAACTGCAGTCGTATCTGGTGCGAGCAGGAAGCCACAGACCGCGTTGAATGATATTGTAATCAACAGAAAAGGGGCGCTGCACGTTATTAATTTTAATATTTATGTCAATGGACGCCTTTTAAGTACATACAATGCAGATGGTATGATTGTCTCCACCCCGACAGGGTCCACTGCGTATAACCTGTCGGCGGGAGGACCGATTGTGGAACCGCGTGCGCGGTTAATTTTAATGACGCCAGTTTGCTCTCATACATTGGTCAATAACAGAACAATTATACTTGCGGAAGATGATGTGATTGATATCGAGATTGATCGATACAAATCCAGTGAGAAGCGCGGGGTAGAAGTCAGTTTTGACGGGCGGTGTCCTGTGAGTCTCAATGAGGGCGACAGGGTACGGATCATACGTTCGGATAAAGTGGTAAAGATTATCAAACTCAGCGAGGGAAGCTTTCTGGATACGTTGCGCAAAAAAATGCGGATATAAACAGTGTGAAAGGCAAGATATCCAATGAAAAGACAAAGACATGAGGTCGTAGTAGATCTAATAAATAAATACGAAATTGAGACGCAGGAAGAACTGGCGGAATATCTTCGCAGGGAAGGTTTTGATGTGACGCAGGCAACGGTTTCAAGGGATATCCGAGAACTGCATTTGTCAAAAGTAGTGGTTGGAAACGGCAGGCAGAAGTATATCATTTTGCAGCAAGGAGAAGATAATAATCTGGGAGATAAATATATTCGTGTGCTGCGGGAAGGCTTTCTTTCTGTGCAGATGGCGCAGAATATATTGGTGATTAAGACAGAACAAGGAATGGCGATGGCAGTTGCAGCGGCACTGGATGCAATGCGGTTTTCAGAGATTGTAGGTTGTATAGCAGGGGATGACACAATCTTTGCTGCTGTGAGGTCCGTCAAGGAAACAAAGGCTGTGATGGATAAGCTGAATATGATTATAAAAGGTTAGGGACTTATAGATGTTGATTAGTTTGCATGTAAAGAATCTGGCTCTAATAGCAGAGACAGAGGTAAATTTTGGAGAAGGGCTTAACATATTGAGCGGAGAGACAGGAGCCGGCAAATCAATTTTGATTGGCTCCATTAATCTTGCTCTGGGTGCGCGGGCAGATAAGGATATGATTCGGACAGGGGCTGATTATGCGCTTGTGGAGCTTGTGTTTCAAGTATCTGATGATGTGTTAAAAAAGGAGATTGAAGCCCTTGAGATTCCCATTGAAGAAGAGGGAATTATCATTATCCAGCGCAAAATACAACCTAGTCGAAATGTGTTTAAAATATGCGGGGAGACGGTTACTGCAAAGCAAATCAAAGCATTATCTGAACGTTTGATTGATATTCATGGCCAACACGAACACCAATCCCTATTGTACAAAAAAAATCATATGGAGATTTTGGACTCTTTTGCAGGGGAAGCACTTGCTGTTGTCAAAGTTGCATTGAAGGAGCGCTATCACCAATATGCAGCACTAAAAAAGGAACTTGTGGAGTTCTGCATTGATGATGGGACAAAGGCAAAGGAATTATCCCTTGCAGAATTTGAGTTTCAGGAGATTGAGGAAGCAGGATTGACAGACGGGGAAGATGAAACTCTTGAGCGGGAATATCGGCGGATGGCAAACAGTCGTCAGATTGTGGAGGCGGCGGATAAGTCCTATCAGCTTACTGGAAATAGTGACCAGTCTGCGGCGGATGCAGTTGGTTATGCTGTGCGGGAACTGCGAGGTGTCGAAAGTTATGATGACAAGGCGCGTGAACTTGCGGACGCACTTGAAAATATTGATGCGTTGTTGAATGATTTTAATCGAGAGCTTGCCGAGTATATGGCAGATATGGAATTTGACAGCGAACAATTTCAGCAGATGGAGGAGCGTCTAAATCTGATAAATCATCTAAAACTCAAATATGGTAGTAGTATTAAAGCTGTTTTGCAATATCAGGAGGAACTTGGAGAGAAAATTGCGCGGTTAAACAATGCAGATGCCTATAAAACACAGCTTGAGACAAAGTTAACACAAGTGCAAGAGGAATTAAAAAAATTGTGTCAGAAGGCATCAAAAATCCGCAGCAAGGAGGCAGAAAAGCTGCAGAAGGATATGATAGCAGCACTCACAGACTTAAACTTTCTTGATGTAAAGTTTGAGATACAGGTGCGAGAGAAAGAAGAGATGACAGCGTGGGGATTTGATGATGTGGAGTTTATGATTTCCACCAATCCAGGGGCACCACTAAGAAGTTTGGGAAATGTGGCAAGTGGGGGTGAGCTTTCTCGTATTATGTTGGCGATTAAAACCGTGCTCGCATCGCGGGATAAAATTCCGACAATGATTTTTGATGAGATTGATACCGGTATCAGTGGGAAGACTGCATGGAAAGTTTCTGAGAAATTAGGGCAGTTGTCACAAAGCCATCAGATTCTTTGTATTACACATTTACCGCAGATTGCAGCGATGGCTGATAATCATTATAAGATAGCAAAACAGGCAGTGAATAATAAGACGATCACAGATATTATACAGCTTGGGGAGACTGAGGCGGTGGACGAGCTTGCAAGAATGCTGGGAAGTGATGAAATTACAGATACTGTGAGAGAAAACGCAAAGGAACTGATTACTACTGCTAGTACAACGAAAATAACGAATTGCTACAAAAAAATAGTAAAATAGGCGGATAAATATTGAAAATGTCTGAAAATAACGGTATACTGTATATATGTCGAACCGCGGAATGGAGGATAATATATGGTATTAAAAGATTACATTGATTCTAACAAATTACAAGCTTTACAGCGGTCTTATGCGGATGTGGCTGGTCTTGACGCCGTTGTACTTGGCTTAGATGGAGAGTATCTTGCAGGCAGAAAAGGATTTCAGGAGGAGGAGACAGAGTCTTTTGACATTATTGTAAATGGAGACAAGTTAGGTTCTGTTATTATTGCGAAGTCTTCGGACAAGAACGCGAGGACTGCCGCGGAGTTACTTAGTACACAGATAGGCCAGACTGCAACGCTAGAGCTTCTAAACAATATTAATTCGGGCAGATTTGATTCCATCAAGAGTGATATCAAAAAGTCGGGTGAATTGGTCCAAATGATTAACGAAAAGACAGGGCATCTAAAAGGAATTGCAAAGAAACAGACAATATTATCCCTCAACGCTACAATAGAGGCTGCAAGAAGTGGTGAGGCAGGTGTTGGCTTTGCAGTAGTTGCAAAGAGTATGCAGGACTTATCTAGTCAGTCAGCTGGCATTTACACAGATATTGAAACGTCAGTTGAGGAGATTACCAATTTGATTAATTCAATTATCGAAGCCTTTAAATAAAAGGGTGAATTGAGTAGGGAAGGTTTATTTTTCGTACTTGTCGCATGACTTGTGTGCCGCCATAGCGGATTATGTCCTCTGCATGGATCTGCGCATAAAAAAGACGCTGTAAGGTGAAAACAGCGTTTTTTTTATGCGCGCAGACGTCCAGATGAAATAGGTCAGCAAACCGATGGACGCCTGCGAGAGAGTAGAGAAGATGAGACTTTCCTACTTGATTGCATATAGATAATTTTTTTAAGAAAAACTTTCAATGGAAAACCGCACTGCGTTGATAGGAACATTAAATTCACTGTGATAAATTCGTCCTTTTGACAGCGAGCTGGCATAAAGGTGGACTTTTGATAATACGTTTCCTGCCGCATCATAGAAATATCCATAACAGCCCCAGCGATTATAGTCATCATCCTTGTAAGAGACACATTGATATTTTAGATTTAGTGTGCATTTATAGTCTTGAAAATTTGTATAAGAAAAATCGTAAGGTACAAATTCATAACTGACAAGAGAACAGTAATTGTCACGATTGGTACCAAGCTTTGAAGGGATATCCATAATAACCGGTGTTGCATTAATGGTAACATATGCAACAACTGCTGGATTGTCAATATTGTAAACTGCTGCAACCGTTGTGCCCGCGCTTTGGTAGGTTACTTGAAATGCCGCTGCGTTCAGTGCATAGGTGCCTAGTGACACATTGGCGACAGCAGGGTCTGCGACAACACAGGCAAGGCGGGATGCATCAAAGCCTTCCTCCATCAATGCAGTAAAGGCAACAGTGCTATTTTCTGTGATGCTTATCATATCTGTGGAGAGAATTAGACCGTTTCCAATACTTTCCTTTGCGGAGACAGGCAGTACAGGCGTGGCAATATTAATAGAAGCTACCATAAATAATGTTATTATGGAACAGAGTAATTTTTTGAAATTCGTTTTCATAAATCTTCTCCTTGTGAAATAAAAATTAGTAGTAACAGTTTAGACAAGTTGAACTGTTGCAATTAGCATTTGTCAAATGATATGCTATCTATCCTATATTATAATAAAAAAAGTACCAAAATAACAAGTAACAATTTATAAAAAATTACAATAAAAAATTAAACTTAGATTAAAAATGTCAGATACTCTTTCATTTTGCAAAAAGATTGTTTAAAATAGCAGATAGGTAAAAAAACGTCATGAAATAGCGTCGTAGTTGAGATGCATCAAGTCATGTACATGACTTTGACATCGCAAAGCGGTTATGCATGACTTAATGTCTGTAACAAGAAGCCAAAGGCTGAATTGTTACAAAAAATGAAAGTGGCAAATAATAATAGGAGAAGCAGAATATGAAAAGCAGACAGAGGAAAGTGACAGCATTATTGTGTGTGATGTTGTCGTCAATGGCTCTATGGGGATGTGGGCAGGCGCCTGAGGAAAAAACCGTTGAGGACGTGGCGATTGTAGAGACAGCAAAACCAGAGCTGGGAGATTTAAAGTTGAGTGGTCAATATATCGCTACAATTAGTCCAGACGAATCCGTCTATGTGATTCCTAAGGCGACAGCGGAAGTTCTTGAAGTAAAAGTTGCCGCAGGAGATATTGTGGAGGAAGGTGATGTGCTGGCAGTGCTTGATGACACAATGGCACAATTTACAGTGCGAAATGCACAGACTGCCGCGCAAAATGCACAGACTGCTGTGCAAAATGCACAGATTGGATTGGAGAGTGCTAAACTTTCCTATGAACTTCAATATGGTGAAGGCGCGTCAACTTTAAATGATATGCAGTCGGATAAAACCATTTCACAGGCAGAAGACGGCGTTAGTAAGTTGCAGGAAAGCTATGTAGATGCAATGGATAATTTGCAGAAAGCAAAGGATAATTTAAAGGAGAAAGAGCAGGAATTAGAAGATTTAAAAGTGGAGTATGATTTTCGAGAAGATGTGGATGAGATTAAGGATTATGCAGATTCCATTGATAGAGATACCCCACAAGGAGCAGCACAGTATGCCGCTATTATGCAGCGGTATCAAGCGGCAGCAACCGAAGTGAAAACAGTTGAGGGAACAATTACACAGTATAAATCAACGATTGACCAATTAGAGGGAACTATAGAAGAACTGCAAGACAATATTAACAGCACATATGACTCTTATAGTCAAGCGGTGACAGCGGACAACATTACAAATGGAGAAATTTTGGAAGGTAAGAAGCAAGCGTCACAGAATAGTATTTCACAGGCAGAGCTTGGTATCTCACAGGCACAAATTGGCATTGAACAGGCGCAGATTGGTGTTGAGCAGGCACAGGAAAATCTGGATATGTACACCATTACCGCAACGATTTCCGGTGTGATTGAGACTGTAAATTTAAAAGAACATGATTTTGCCACATCAAGCAATCCGGCATTTGTTATCTCCAATAAAAATACAATGACAGCAACATACTATGTCAGCGAAGATGTACGCAATACATTTTCCCTTGGACAAAAGATTGTGTTGGAGAAGGATAACAAACTTTATGACGGTGAAGTGATAGAGATTGGCAGTGCACTTGACAACACGACAGGACTTTTTAAGATAAAAGCAGCAGTGAAGGGAGATACCTCAGCATTGCTTTCTGGCACAAAAGCGACTGTTACAACAGATACATATCATGAGCAAAATGTAGTGATTGTTCCATACGATTCTGTCTACTATGATGGTGCGCAGGCATATGTGTATACTGTTGTGGATGGAAAAGCCAAAAAGACAAATGTAACCACAGGACTTTATGACATAGAACAGATTGTGATCACAGAAGGACTTACAAAAGAAGATACAATTATAACAACATGGTCTGCCCAATTGCGCGACGGCGTTGAAATTTCTGTGCCTGAAAGCGAAGCGGACACAGACAATCCCACACAGGAATAGGAGGGCTTAAGCGATGAGTTCCTTGACCAAGCTGGCCCTTAAGCGGCCTGTTTCGGCACTGTTGATTGTGTTGGCACTGTTTGTATTTGGTATTGGTTCTGTATTTGGATTTCAGATGGAACTAACGCCAGATATGGAGATGCCTATGCTGTTTGTCAGCACAATCTATCAGGGCGGTGATCCAGCGACCACAGAGGAGCTGGTGACAAAAATTATAGAGGAAGCCGGAAAGACGCTTTCCGGCGTGGATTCTGTGACAACACAGACCACAGAAAACATTTCGTTTGTTATTTTTTCTTATGAGTATGGCACAGATATTGATGAGGCATATGCTGATCTTAGAAGTGCCGTCGATACAGCCTCCCTTCGTCTTCCAGAGGATGCGATGGACCCTGTTATTGTTGAGATGGATATTAATGCACAGGATATGATGACGTTATCAATTACTTCAACAGGGGATACCGATGTGCTGGCATTTGTGGAAGACGAGCTAAAACCAGAGTTAGAGCGACTTTCTGATGTTGCACAGATTGATGTGTCCGGCGGTGAGGAAGATTATATTCGCATACAGCTTCATCGAGATAAGATGCAGCAGTATGGCGTGACAATGGCGAACATAAAAACATATATTACCACAACAGATTTTACAATACCAATTGGAAGTGTGGAACAAGGCGCACAGAATATTAGTACATCTGCATCATCAAAGCCAGCGAACTTAATGGATTTGCAAAATGTGCCAATTATTACAAACCGTGGGACAACGATTGCACTTTCTGACATTGCTATAGTGGCGATGTCCTCAAAAGCGAATAACAGTATCAGCCGCTTTAATGGGCAGGAAAGCATTAGTGTTGGGATTAAGAAAGTTCAAAGTGAAGGAACTGTTGATGTATCCAATCATGTAAAGTCTTTGTTAAAACGAGTGGGCGCAAAAAACTCTGCGATTCAGATTTCCGTGGCATATGATGCGGCAGACAGCATTAAGTCGTCTTTAAGTTCTGTGGCACAGACATTAGTGCTCGGTGTGTTATTTTCCATGCTGGTATTATTTATCTTTTTTGGAGATATTAAAGCGAGTTTAATCGTGGGTAGTTCCATGCCGATTTCCCTTCTTGCAACATTGATTTTTATGAGTTTTGCAGGATTTTCATTGAATGTTGTCACAATGGGGGCACTTGTTATTGCAATTGGTATGATGGTTGACTCTTCGATTGTTGTGCTAGAAAGTTGTTTTCGATTGAAAGATGAACGACCGGATTTTAAAGATGCAGCGCTAATTGGTACAAAGATTGTTGCTTCTTCTGTATCTGCTTCAACGCTCACCACAGTTGTAGTTTATTTGCCGCTTGCCACGATGAAGGGTTTGGCAGGACAATTATTCTCACAACTTGGATTTACCATTATCTTTGCAATGTTGTCCTCATTAATCGTTGCAATTACACTGATTCCTATTTTCTTTTGGAAATATAGACCCAAAGAAAAGAAAGATACATTGGCAAACCGTATTGTGGGGCATATCGGAAATGGATATAAAACACTTTTAAAACATATTATGCTCAAGAAAAAGACAGTGATGCTTGTGTCAATCGGACTTCTTGTGCTCTCTTATGTGTTGGTAATGCAATTAGACACGGAATTGATGTCTGCAACTGGTCTTGACAATGTTAGTATTTCTATTGAGCAAAGAGCAGGCACTCGCATTGAGGTTATGGATGAAAACATACAGTTTATTGAGCAGATGATTATAGATGACCCTGATTTTTCAGGGTGTAACCTGACAATTAGCAACTCCTCAGCAACTATCACCGCATATCCTTCAGAGGAGTGCACCAAGAGTATCAATGAGCTTGTAGATGCGTATAATCAGAAATTGATGAATACAACCAATATGAGTATTATTGTTTCAGCAGCAGGCAGTGGTATGTCTTCTATGATGAGTGTGACGGCTAGCGCAGAAGTTGATTTGAGCGGTGATAATATAGAAGATTTGAAAATTGCTGCAAGTAAGGTCGATTCTATTTTGATGGATATTCCGGGGGTTATTAAAACCTCAAGCAACCTGACTTCAGATGCATCTCAGGCAAAGATAAAAATTAATCCGTTAAAGTGTATGAATGTAGGGCTTACCGCGGTTCAGGTGGCAAGTGAAATGTACAATGCCAGCAGTGGAATAGAAGTTATGGATATGACAATTGGAACAGATGAATATACTGTGAGAATGGAATATCCAGAAGACAGTTATGTGGATATGAATCAGTTGCTAAGCCTTGAGATTGCAACGCCAACCGGTGGAATGATTACAGTGGGAGATGTGGCGGAGGCTGTGTATTCTGACGTGCCAAATACACTTGTTCGAGAGGACGGCAAATATCAGGTTGCAATTATGGCGTACACAACAGATGAGACAAAATATACAGTGCCTAAACTGATTGACGAAGCTGTGAGCAAGGCGGAATTGAGCGGAGAATTTCCTGCAGGTGTAGGGCGGACACAAAACATGATGGATGAGATGATGATTGAGGAGTTTACAGCGATTATCAAGGCCATTATCACAGCAATTTTCCTAATTTTTCTAGTGATGGCAATGCAGTTTGAGTCTCCGATTTTTTCTCTAATGGTAATGTTAAGTATTCCATTTAGTTTAATTGGTTCCTTTTTCTTGCTGTTTATCTCAGGTTCAACACTCAATATGACTTCCCTGATGGGTGTGCTTATGCTGGTGGGAATTGTGGTTAACAATGGTATTTTGTATGTTGACACAACCAATCAGCTCAAGGAGACAATGTCATTAAATGATGCGTTGATGGAGAGTGGTCGGCTTCGTTTAAGACCGATTCTTATGACAACATTGACGACGATTTTGTCCATGCTGCCAATGATTTTTACCAATAATGAAAATGCTGCCATGATGAAGGGAATGTCTCTGATTATTATTGGAGGTCTAATCACTTCAACTTTGTTAATCTTACTTTTGCTGCCTAGTTTCTATCTGCTGATGAGCAAGCAGGGGAGAAAAGAGGCGAAGGAGCGTCGGCGACTGAAACGACAGAAACGCCAAGAAGCAAAAAATAAATAAAAAATACAAAAATCCACGCGTAGTCTTGATTGCGTGGATTTTTATATGCAGACCTGTATAGAGGAAATATGTCACTAAAGTGGCACACAGGTCGCGCGGCGAGTAGGGGAAAATTTTTCCCTGCTTGATTATGCGAAAACATAATAAGGAATTACAAAAGATGGATTCCATTTTCTTGGCAAGCTGTAACAATTTCTTCTGGCCACAAGGAAGACTGAACTTCACCAATATGCGCTTTTCTTAAGAAAAACATACAAATGCGTGACTGACCAATGCCACCGCCAATTGTAAAAGGAAGTGTTTCATTGATGACTGCTTTCTGATAGGGAAGCGCCGCGCGTTCGGGGCAGCCTGCCTTTTCTAACTGTGAAAGCAGAGCGTCTTTATCCACACGGATACCCATGCTGGAAAGTTCGAGTGCAATGTCAAGTACAGGATAGTAGACAACAATGTCTGCGTTTAATGCCCAGTCATCATAGTCTGGCGCGCGTCCGTCATGTGGTTTTCCGTTTTCCATCTTGTCACCAATTTTCATAATGCACACAGCACCTTTTGCTTTTGCTATGTAGTATTCACGCTCCTTTGGCGTGTTGTCAGGAAAGATTTCTGCCAGTTCCTGTGTGGTGATAAAATAAATTTCATCGGGCAGAATTTCATCAATATAATCGTATTGGATTGCCATATATTTCTCTGTATTTTGCAGACATTTATATACTTTCCGAACAACTGCCTTGAGCGTGTCAAGAGTTCTGTCGTCGCGCGCAATAATTTTTTCCCAATCCCACTGGTCCACAAAGATAGAGTGAATATTATCGGTGTCCTCGTCGCGGCGGATAGCATTCATGTCTGTATAGATGCCTTCTCCTATAGAGAAACCATATTTTTGCAGCGCATATCGTTTCCACTTGGCAAGTGACTGAACAACCTCTGCAATGCGTCCGTCCTGTTCTTTGATATCAAAACTAACAGGGCGTTCTATACCATTTAGGTTGTCATTTAGACCAGACAAGGGGTCTACAAAAAGCGGTGCGGACACGCGTGCGAGATTGAGCCGCTGCGCAATCTGGTTTTGAAAAAAGTCTTTTACAGTTTTAATGGCAATTTGCGTATCGTGCAGATTTAATGCTGAATGATAATTTTTTGGAATTTTCAGGTGTTCCATTACCGGTTTTCCTCCTCATATTGATATAAAACGATAGTTTTAGTATGGCACTTTATTTGGGGAAAATCAATGATTATTTTATAATTTATGAAAGACATATTACAGTTCAATGTAGGATTTTGCATTATATTGTAAAGTCCGTAAGAAAAAACATAGTGGCAAAGATATATCAAGCCACGAAGTGGTTTTACATACCTTGATGCTTGTAATAGAAAGGCGAAGGATAAATTGTTATAAAAAGAAGCTTGACAATTACCGTACCGGGGTATAATATAATAAAAGCAGTAAAAAACAATATTGATTTGGGAAAGGTAGGGAATCACTATGGAAAATGAGACAGTAAGCGTAAGTGACAAGACAAAAGACCGTTCAGAGAAAGAGTACAAGGATATGATTAATCGGCTGAGCCGCATTGAAGGACAGGTGCGGGGAATTAAGGGAATGGTCGAAAAAAATGCCTATTGTACAGATATTCTGGTTCAAGTAGCTGCAGTGAATGCAGCGCTTAACAGCTTTAACAGAGTGTTGCTTGCGAATCACATTAAAACTTGTGTGACACAAGATATTAAGGATGGTAAGGAGGAGACAGTGGATGAGTTGATACAGACGCTGAAAAAGTTAATGAAGTAAAAAGTAAGGATTTGGACATGATAAGGAACTGTTAAGAAATTATTCATCAATTTGACTTGTCTAAATGTCCATCTTCGGCATCAGATAATCTTGACGTAGCCCGCTACGCCTGTGATTACCTTCTTTGCAGCTGAACATTTATACGGCGTCAAATTAACGAGTTATTTCTTAACAGTTCCTGAAATAAAATGTATCTGAGAAGGAGTATATCGAAATGGAACAGTATACAGTAACTGGCATGAGTTGTGCTGCTTGTAGCGCCAGAGTGGAAAAAGCAGTGTCAAAGCTGGAAGGTGTCAGCGCTTGTTCTGTAAGTCTGCTCACAAACTCGATGGGAGTGGAGGGAAGTGTGTCGGCTGTGGAGGTAATCAGAGCGGTCGAAGAGGCAGGATATGGTGCGTCATTAAAGGGAAAAAGCAATATCCAAAGCAACACTCGCGCAGAACAAGAAGAAATGTTTAAAGATAAAGAAACGCCAGTGTTAAAGCGCAGATTATGGTATTCTATTGGATTTCTGGTTGTTTTGATGTATTTTTCGATGGGACATATGATGTGGGGATTTCCGGTTCCTAAATTTTTACAAGAGAATCATGTTGCAATGGGGCTGATACAGCTTTTGCTTACAATTGCAGTGATGGTCATTAACCAGAAATTTTTTATCAGCGGTTTTAAAAGCCTTTGGCACAGAGCACCCAATATGGATACACTTGTTGCACTTGGATCGACAGCGGCATTTGTCTATAGTCTTTATGCGTTGTTTGTCATGACTGATGCCCAGCTAAAGGGTGACAGCATGGCGGTAATAGAGTATATGCACGAATTTTATTTTGAGTCGGCAGCGATGATATTGACCTTAATCACTGTGGGGAAGATGTTGGAAGCGCGCTCGAAAGGGCGCACAACAGATGCGCTGAAAGGTTTGATGAAAATATCGCCAAAGACCGCAGTTTTGGTGCGAGATGGCATTGAGACAGAAGTTCCCATTGAGGCGGTGGCAGTGAATGATATTTTTGTAGTGCGTCCAGGGGAGAATATTCCTGTGGATGGAGTAGTGCTGGAAGGAACTAGTGCGGTCAATGAGGCAGCGCTTACCGGGGAGAGTATTCCTGTGGATAAGCAGGCGGGAGATTTGGTATCTGCGGCTACAGTTAATCAGTCAGGTTTTATTAAATGCAGAGCGTCGAGAGTTGGAGAAGATACCACACTATCACAGATTATTCGTATGGTAAGTGACGCGGCAGCAACAAAGGCACCGATTGCAAAGGTGGCTGACCGCGTGTCTGGTGTGTTTGTACCAGCGGTGATTGTAATTGCACTGATAACCATTTTTATTTGGCTTTTGGTAGGTCAGACACTTGGATTTGCACTTGCTAGGGGAATTTCAGTGCTTGTTATTAGCTGTCCTTGTGCGTTGGGGCTTGCCACGCCAGTAGCAATTATGGTTGGAAATGGTATGGGGGCTAAAAATGGCATTATGTTTAAGACTGCAGTGTCTCTTGAGGAGGCGGGAAAGGTTTCTATTGTAGCACTTGACAAAACCGGAACCATTACAAGAGGAGAGCCGAAAGTGACAGATATTGTTCCTGCTGCGGGTGTATCAGAACAAGAACTAATTTGTATGGCATATGCACTAGAACAGAAGAGTGAGCATCCATTAGCACACGCTGTCAATATATACGCGGAGGCGTATTTTGCCGACCATCCAGAGTGTGCCAAAGAGCAAATGATAGAAGGTTCTGATTTTAAAGCATTGCCTGGCAATGGATTGACAATCGTTGTCAACGGCAGAGAGTTGTATGGTGGAAGCGCAAAATTTATTGGAGAGAAGATAAAGATTCCACAGGAGTTTATACAGCAGTCTGAAAAGCTTGCAGAGGAAGGAAAAACACCACTGTTTTTTGCAGATGACAAGTTACTTGGTATGATAGCAGTCGCAGATGTGATAAAAGAGGACAGCAGGCAAGCTGTAGAAGAATTGCAAGGTATGGGAATCCATGTTGTAATGTTGACTGGTGATAATGAACGTACTGCAAAGGCTATTGGAAAGCAAGTTGGTGTTGATGAAGTGATTGCGGGTGTGCTTCCTGACGGGAAGGAGAGCGTGATACGAAGCTTAATGAAAAAGGGAAAAACTGCCATGGTAGGAGATGGTATTAATGACGCGCCGGCATTGACAAGGGCAGACATTGGTATTGCGATTGGTGCTGGAACAGATATTGCGATTGATGCCGCGGATGTAGTGTTGATGAAAAGTCAGTTAAGAGATGTTCCGGCAGCGATTCGGTTGAGTCGAAGGACATTGACCAATATTCATGAAAATCTTTTCTGGGCGTTTTTTTACAATGTAATAGGGATTCCGCTGGCAGCAGGTGTATGGATACCACTTTTGGGGTGGCAGCTTAACCCAATGTTTGGTGCTGCTGCGATGAGTTTGTCTAGTTTTTGTGTGGTGACAAATGCACTGCGGTTAAATTTGATAGATGTATATAGTACAAAACATGACAAGACATATATCAGTGGCAAAAAGGAGCATATACAGTCACAGACTGTCTATGAATATAAAAATCAAGAAGTCGAAAAAGGAGAGATGACTATGACAAAGACAATGAAAATTGAAGGAATGATGTGTGGGCATTGTGAGGCGAGAATAAAGAAATGTTTAGAGGCGCTTAATGGTGTGTCAGAGGCAGTGGTCAATCATGAGGCAGGGACAGCAGTGTTGACCCTAAGCGCAGAAGTCAGCAACGAGACTTTGAAAAAGGTAGTAGAAGAACAGGATTATAAAGTAGTATCTGTGGAATCGTGATAAGATAAAAAAAACACAGAAGAATGCATCTTAACACAGAAAAATGCATCTTCTGTGTTTTTTTATGCACATGAGCGCCCAAAGGAATATTGTCAGCGAAGCTGACGGGTGCCTAGCGCACGGGTAGGGAAGTCTTATCTTCCCTACTCGATTGAAATAAATCGAACATTTTTTTGCTTTTGCGCTTGAAAAAATGTAAAATAATGTTTATAATAAAAATTGTTTAAATACAATATACTTATTCGTTAAAATTGCTTATAAAAAAGACGCAGAAAACTTTAAGGGTAGTGTTGTTAAGAACAAGGGCAAAATAAAAAATGGAAAGTAGGTGAGAGTGTGCGCAGAATAGGTGGATTTCTATTTGGAGTCCTATGTATTGGTATGTTTGGCAGTTTGTTAGTGGCTTGTAACGACAGACGAAAAATGGATGAAAGTTCTATTCCAAAAATTTCACAATTTATTGAGACGGAAAACGCTTCTGAGATCGAGAAAAAGCAGACGGAGTTGATTGCGTTGGCAGAAGATCAGACAGAGGCAGAAAAGACAGCAAAACTTTACGGAATAGAATTGATTTCATTTTCAGATGGCGTGGCAGTTTATACGACAGACAAAGATTTACAAGAATTAATGGAGTTGGGGGATAACAATGGATATCCAACATTGACAGTGAACAGCAATCACTATCAGTTGGAAAGATTGAGTGAAGTTGCTGATGACGTGCAGTAAATACTTTTAACTGTGTGGTTGTAAATAATAGTGTGAAAGCTTTAGCGCATGTTTGAAATACACTTTAGGAAAGGGGAAAGGAAAATGAAATTAAAGAGAACAAAGATCGTTTCTGCCATATTAGCTGTGTCTATGGTTCTCAATACAACAGGGATAACCGTTTTGGCAGAATCGAACGATAAGGCAGATGCTATTGCGTCTGAAACAGAAACAAATTTGGAAACGCTGATAGATGCTATGGAATCTGAAGAGGAGACGATAACAGAAACCGCAGAGGAATCAGATTCTTTCGAGGAGACAATAGAGTCCTCTTCCTCTGAGGAGATAGTGACAGAAACAGTTTCCATTGAAGAAGTAACAACGGAAGCCATTTCAACGGAAGAAACAACAATGGAGATTGTTTCTTCTGATATAGAAGAAACAACAGAATTAGAAGCAACAGAAACAGAGTCAACAGAAGAGACAACGATAGAAGAAACAGAGACAGAAGAGACGACGATAGAAGAAACAACGATAGAAGAAACAGAGACAGAAGAGACAACGACAGAAGAAACAATGATAGAAGAAACAGTGACGGAAGAGACAACGATAGAAGAAACAGAGACAGAAGAGACAACATTGACTTTAGAGGAGATAGAAACAGAGACAGCTGAAAAAACAGATGCTCTATTTTCGGGGCTTCCAGAAGATTATACACTTTCGTCAAAACAGCAGAAAGATAAATCCACATTAGCAGCGTTTGCGGATGAGATATTAGAACTTGAGGAGGAATCCGATGATTCTGAGGCTTATGTAAAAGGAGAAGTGGTATATTTGACAGACAGCCAAGAAGATGCGCTGGCTGTTGCAGAAGGCTTTGACGGTGAGCTTAAGAGTTTTGGAGATGGCGTGGCTGTTATTTTACTTAGTGAAAAACGGACTGTAGGGCAAGCAGTAAAAGCAGCGTCAAGTAAATCTTATAATCTTCCAGCGGTTTGGCCTAATTATTATTATCGACTTTTTGAAGAATATAATGATCCTGCGTTAAAAGAGAACAGTGAATACTATCAGTGGGCACATGAGTACATTGGCGATCAGTATGCGTGGGAGAACGGTTATAAAGGGGAGGGTGTTAAAATTGGTATTATTGACACCGGAGTACATAGCACACATGAAGATTTAAAAGAGAATGTAGCACAGAATCTGACAATGGTTTCAGAAGGTGGAGCTGCGACAACAACAGACCCAGAAGGACATGGAACACATGTTGCGGGTATTGCTGCCGCCGTTGCAAACAATGGAAAAGGAGGGGCAGGTATTGCTCCAGATGCACAGATATATGCATACAGCGTTATGGATTCGAATGGTAATATGCTAGATGAGTATATTCTAAGAGCGATTAATAGGGCAATTGATGATGGCGTGGAAGTTGTCAACATGAGTCTAGGAAGCGGTTACTATAATGGAAATGAAGAGAGTATAATAGAGAAAGCATATCAAAATGGTGTTGCCATATTTGCAGCGGCTGGAAATGAAGCTACAAATGGGTATGAATATCCCGCCTCTTATGATAATGTGTGTTCTATTGCCGCGATTATGCAAGATGGAAGCAAAGCAGGATTTACCAATTACGGAGATATGATTGACCTTGCTTTTCCCGGTGTGGAGATATATTCTACGATTAATGATTCTGATGATCAGTCCTATGATTTTATGCAGGGTACTAGTATGGCATGCCCTGTTGCGGCAGGGACTGCGGCGGTGATTTTGTCTGCATCAAATGAGATAGACGCACTTAAGGGAAAGAGCGGATCACAGAAAGTTGACGCGCTGTTTTCTATTATGAAGAAAAATGTTGTGAAATCTTCTTCCTCCAAAATAGGTGCAGGTACTACTTATTTGCCGAAAGTATTAGGAATCAAAATTGCGGCGGTAGATGAGGCTCCTCAAGCGCCAGTAATTAAAAATACAGAAAATACGACTACATTTAAAAAAGAATGGGAGGATATATCCATTGAGTGTAGTTCGCCGGATACGGAGATTTATTATTCTATCAATGGTAAAAAACCTGCATTTAAAAATGGTATTGTGACAAATGGTGAGCCATTGATAGAAGGAAAAGCGCGCGTCGGTGGTGCAAAGCAGGTTACTTTGAGTGTGATTGCAGTAAACCATATTACAGGCAAGGCAAGCAAAGTGGTTTCACAGAAATATAGTTTTGAGCCAGAACCTTCCAGTGTGACGATCACTGCCGCAGACTCTGTAAACAAAATTGCTAAAGGGAAGAGTTTAACGCTATATGCAGCAGTTGAGCCTTCTTATGCAAAATTTGGAAATGGTAAAGTTGTCTGGGAAGTAGCGGATAATTACAGTGGGGTTAAGGTAAACAATAATGGTAAAGTAACAATAGAGAAAACTGCGTCTGCGGGTGAGTGTAAAATTCTTGCAAAAGCAGGTGCAGTACAAGACGAATTTTATCTGACGATTTTAGATTCGGTAAAAATTAAAAAGATTACTTTTGTTACGAAAAAGTATACAATCTATACAGGAGATTCGATCAATATTCTTAAAAAAGAAGATGACAGCAATAATCTTACAATAGACGGCGGAGAAATCACAGATATTGTATGGAGCAGTAATAATCAGAAGGTTGCAGTTGTAGATGCAAATGGAATGGTTACTGCATTGGGTCCGGGAAAAGCAGTTATCAAAGCAACTGCCAATGATGGAAGCAAAAAAGCTGCAAGTTGTACCATTACTGTAAAACAGCTTGCAGATAGCATTGTATTAAAAGGTCCAGAAAAGATAGCAGCTGGCAAAAGCGCAGTGATTCAGGCGAGTATATTGCCAATCAATGTATCGAGCAAAAAATTGAACTGGGCTGTTAAACCAATTGAAAATGCGAGTGGTATTGTAACAGTCAATGCAAGTGGAAAGGTTTCTGTCAAGAAGGGTGCAAGTGGAAAATTTGAGGTGACCGCAACGGAGAAAGGCGTTCCGGAAGGAAAAGAGCCTAAGATGGCAAGCACCTCATTTGAAGTTGTAACAAGTCCAATTACAAAGATTGGAATACCAAAAACAGTGAATTTATTTACTGTATCGGGAAATTACAATGCCCCGACACAATTTCAGCTAAAACCAGAAGTGGAAGGCGGTGATGGCAAAGGGATTCAATTTATAAGCAGTGCACCGGGAATCGCATCGGTTGATTCCAGTGGATTGATTGTGGCACATTCCAGTGGAAAAGCAACAATTACTTGCAGTGCGACAGATGGAAGTAATAAAAAGGCAAAGTGTAATGTTGTGGTAAGTGTTCCTATGTCAAGAATTGCTATTGTGCCCAAAAATGGTAATGAAGGGATTGTCTCTGTAGGTTCAAAGATTACACTTTCTGCAAAAATAAGCAACAATTTTGGAAAAGCAGCAAACCAGAAGGTGAAATGGAGCATTATGTCCGGCGGAGAGCAGTATGCTGAGATCGATGAAAATAAAGGGATTATAAAGGGAATCACATCGGTTATTACATCAAATCGATATCCGCAGATTTATGTTAAGGCGGAGGCAGCAGATGGAAGCGGCGTAAGCGCTGTTTATCCAGTGATTGTGATTCCAAAAGTTGATAAGTTAAATTTTGAGTGGGATGGATTTAGTAATAATATTAATAGTAAAGGGATATATTTTTCCCTCTCTATGTCTATGAAGGGATATCCGAATGAGGTTTTTGTACCTTCCTATAATGTTGATATTAGTGGTGGAAAGGGAATTGGTTATCATACAATAAAGGGAGGATTTATCTTGGTCCCAACAAAACCAACAACAGATAAAACGTATTCGCAGTTAGTCATATCTGAAAATATGGTGCGGTGCAAAGACAGCGATATTCAATCTGTGACTGTGACCGTAACATTGAAAGATGGCTCAAACAAGAAAGCTGTACAAAAACTCAATTTAATTTATACAAAAGACCAGCAAATAATCCTTTTGGAATAAGATGTATTACATTATCCGAATTTTTTCTTGACAAATAATAGACATGCGTTTATAATCATGAATATCGAAAAAGCTGTGAAAAGAATAAGTAGCTTTCATGGGAACTTACAGAAAGTTGCCGGTTGATGAGAGGCGCAAGGGAAAATGAGAGGGAATACATCTTGGAGCTGCACACCGAAATTGATAGATAAGATTTGTAAAAGTAGGCTGTGACGGAGTTCTTGAACGTTATATCAAGAAGAGTATCGGAGAATGATTTTAATTTGTTTTCCCGTACTTGCTGAGGCATAGAATGTGAGTTCTGTGTAAAAAAAGGTGGTAACACGTGGTATATTGATAAAAAGTACCTCGTCCTTTGAGTAATTAATATTCATGGGGCGAGGTTTTTGCGTTTCTTTAAAATCTTTCCCCTACGCAGTATGAAAAGGAGAGAAAAAAGATGCAATTGTATGAGGAATTGGTGGCAAGAGGTTTAATTGCTCAAGTAACAAATGAAAACGAGATTAAAGAGATGATTAACAATGGAAAAGCTGTCTTTTATATTGGGTTTGACCCAACAGCAGACAGCCTTCATGTAGGGCATTTTATGGCGCTTTGTTTGATGAAACGTCTTCAGATGGCGGGGAACAGACCAATTGCTCTAATTGGCGGCGGAACAGCGATGATTGGAGACCCTTCGGGTAAGACAGACATGCGCAAGATGATGACAACAGAGACCATACGGCACAATGTAGAATGTTTTCAGAAGCAGATGAGCAAATTTATTGAATTTGGCGAAGGTAAGGCGATGATGGTTAACAATGCGGACTGGTTGCTGGATTTGAATTATATGGATCTGTTGCGCGAGGTAGGACCACATTTTTCTGTGAATCGTATGTTGGCAGCAGAGTGCTACAAACAACGTATGGAGAAAGGACTGACTTTCTTAGAGTTTAATTACATGATTATGCAGAGCTTTGACTTTTACACATTGTTCCAGAAATATAACTGCAATATGCAGTTTGGTGGTGATGATCAGTGGAGCAATATGCTTGGCGGTACAGAGCTAATACGCCGCAAACTTGGCAAGGACGCACACGCAATGACAATCAATCTGCTGTTGAACTCAGAGGGAAAGAAGATGGGAAAAACTGAGTCTGGCGCTGTTTGGCTTGACGCAGAAAAAACGTCACCTTATGAATTTTTCCAGTACTGGAGAAATGTATCAGATGCAGACGTAATCAAATGCTTAAAAATGTTGACATTCCTTCCGCTAGAAGAAATTGAAGCGATGGAGAAGTGGGAAGGCAGTGCGCTAAATCAGGCAAAAGAAATTCTTGCATTTGAATTGACACAGTTGGTACATGGCACAGAGGCGGCACAAAAGGCAAAGGAGGCAGCGGCAGCACTTTTTGCAGGCGGTGCCAACTCAGAGAATATACCAACAACCGTACTTTCAGAGGAACATTTTACAGATGGAACAGTTGATATTTTAACGTTGCTTGTGACAGCAGGAATGACTGCCTCCAAGTCAGAGGCAAGACGCGCAGTAGAACAAGGTGGAGTCTCCGTAAATGGAAATAAGGTTATCGATGCCAAGACAGTGTATGCAAAGGAAGCTTTTGCAGAAGAGTTTATTATAAAAAAGGGAAAAAAGAGTTTTCACAAAATATGTTGCTAAAAGGTCGTTTGTGAGGGGCTGTATTACTTCATAGCCCCATTCTAACTCTGATTCGGATTGAACGAAAAAGATGAGCGCCAACACGCTCATCTTTTGGTCTGTTCTGTCGCAATTTCCTATAAAGTGAAAAACAAATATCAATTCAATATCGTACCTACTCCTACAACACCAACGAACTCAGATTCTGTCTTCGTTAGAATCGCATTCAGGAATGTCCCTTCCTGTTCCCATTTATAAATTTCCAGTGTGGTGAAATATTTCGTTGCGTTTTCCCCCTCATGTGTATCAGCTTCGCCATACTGTGAAACAAGCTGTTGGACAATCTGGTCAAACATTTCTCCATTCTTCGAGTCGTTGAATTGAGCCTTCACTACGTCTAATCGGTCATCGCTAAAATCCAAATACAGTACTGCTTTTTCCCCGTAAAATTCAATCGATGCACAGTACGTTGCAACCGAAGGACTGCTTTCGGATTCCATTTTTGTGAATGTCAGCGGTATCTTTTTCGCAGCCTCTTCATAAGAGCTGCCAAAAGGAATATCTTGATATTGGAATGTTCCATCTTCATTTTCCAACTGCGCAACGTCAAAAACTTTCGTATCGTCACTGCGCGCATAACATCCTGTCAGGCAAAAAGACACCAGACTTGCGACAAGAATTTGTAGCAGCAAAAACCGTTGTGTAATTTTTCTTTTTTTAAGATACCTGCATTGGATAAACATCATATGCTCCTATTCCTTTATGAAACCGTTTTGAGAATATTGACGGGATTATAGGCTGTATTATTTCACAGTTCCTTGTTTATATTTTAAAGATTTCTCCGCCATTCTGATAAAGTTTGATAAGACGTCGAATTTTTTCCGTTGGAGTGGACACTGGCTCGATAGATAAGTCATGATTTAAAAAATCAATGATGGAGGCAAGGAATTTGCTCATATCTGCCTCAAGATAATAGGGTTTTGTCAAGAGTTCAGGCGGACGGTAGCAAAGATTCGTTGTGATAACCCTATCAAATATGCCATCTGCATAAGCTTGGTCGAAAGCGGCAAGACCATTGGTAAACAAACCAAAAGTAGTGCAGATAAACACATGTTTGGCGTTCATAGATTTCAGTTGTCTTGCTGTGTCAATCATACTTTCGCCAGAAGATATCATATCGTCAATAATAATAATGTCTTTGCCTTCAATATCATTTCCCAGAAATTCATGTGCAACAATTGGATTTTTGCCATTAACAATCGTTGAGTAGTCGCGCCGCTTGTAGAACATGCCTGTGTCAGCGCCAATCACTGTTGAAAAATAGATGGCTCTATCTAGTGCACCCTCATCAGGAGAGATGACAATAATATGGTCCTTGTCCAATTTTAAGTCTTTTTCCGAGTGCAAGAGCGCTCTTAAAAATTGGTAGTGCGCTGTAAAGTTATCGAAACCGCTCAACGGGGAAGCGTTTTGTATTCTGGGGTCATGGGCATCAAATGTAATAAAATTGCTCACACCCATTTTTGTAAGTTCTTTGAATGCGTATGCACAGTCAAGGGATTCTCTGCCAGTTCGTCTGTGTTGTCTGCCTTCATATAAAAAAGGCATAATAACATTGATGCGATGTGCTTTTCCGTTTGTTGCAGCGATAACGCGCTTCAAATCTTGATAGTGGTCGTCGGGAGACATATGATTAACATATCCATTCATAGTGTAAGTCAGACTGTGATTACACACATCTACAAGGATAAAAACATCCTTTCCACGCACAGTCTCGTCTAGAACAGCCTTACCCTCACCGCTATAAAAGCGGGGAGTGCTAAAGTGAAACAGATAGTTTTTTTCTGCATAGCCCTGAAAAGCAGGGTCATTGTTATATACATTGTCCGCTCTGCTGCGAAAGTTAACTAAATAATTATTGATTTCATTGCCAAGATTTGCGGCCCCGTTTAAGACCATCAGTTTTAAAGGCGCTACAGGCATGGCGTTTTTAAGTTGTTTTAAATAAGACATTGGGATTCATTCCTTTCTCAATGGTATTTAATTATCTATTATATTTTATACCATTCAGGTAGTGACACGTCAAGAAATTTCTAGTATTATTAAAAGAGGTTAAAACTTAAAAAAATAATTATAATAAGGAATAATAAGATGAAGAAAGAACATTTGCACATTGTGAAGTGTGTAGCGTCGGGCAGTATTGCCGAGGAACTTGAGATTGCGGCGGGCGATGCGCTTGTGGAGATTAATGGAAATAAAATAGAAGATATATTTGATTATCAATATTTTACGCAGGATGAATATATTGAGGTGTTAATTCGAAAACCATCAGGTGAAGAGTGGTTGCTAGAGATAGACAAAGAATATGACGAGGATTTGGGAATCACTTTTGAAAATGGTCTGATGGATGCGTATCGTTCCTGCCATAATAAGTGTATTTTTTGTTTTATTGACCAGATGCCGCCACGAATGCGAGATACATTGTATTTTAAAGATGATGATTCCAGACTTTCCTTTTTGCAGGGAAATTATGTGACTTTGACAAATATGTCTGATGAGGATATTGACCGTGTTATCAACTATCATCTTTCACCGATTAATGTATCTTTTCAGACGACAAATCCTGCGCTGCGCTGCAAAATGTTGAACAATCGTTTTGCGGGACAGGCGCTTGAAAAGGCATGGAGACTTGCTAAGGCAGGGATTGTTATGAATGGACAGATTGTACTGTGCAAAGGCGTGAATGATGGCGAGGAGTTAGAGCGGAGTATCGCAGATTTGTCAAAGTATCTGCCCAATTTGCAAAGTGTATCGGTTGTTCCGGTGGGATTATCCAAATATCGGGAGGGATTGTTTCCGTTAGAACCATTTACAAAAGAAGATGCAAAGCAGGTACTTTCAATGATACATCAGTGGCAGGACAAGCTTTTTCCAGAATATGGTTTACACTTTATCCATGCGAGTGATGAGTGGTATATTCTTGCGGATGAAAAGTTACCTGATGCGGGGCGTTATGACGGTTATCTACAGCTTGAGAATGGTGTTGGTATGCTGCGTCTTTTTATGGATGAGTTTAAGGAGGCAATTACCGCGTTTCGTCGTACAAAATATGACACAGTACCACCAAAAGAATTGTCAATTGCGACGGGGAAACTTGCCTACCATTTTATATCCGAGATGGCAGCCCAAGTCACAGCATTGTGCCCGCAGATTACAGTGCATGTCTATGCGATACGAAATGACTTTTTTGGGGAGATGATTACGGTTTCTGGACTACTGACAGGACAGGATTTGCTTGCGCAACTCAAAGAACAGCGGTTGGGAGAGAAACTGCTGTTGCCACAAAATATCCTAAAAAGCGATGAGGCGGTATTTTTAGATGATATGACGCTTGCGGAACTCGAAAAGGCTTTACAAGTGCCAATAGATATTGTAAAATCAAGCGGGCAGGATTTTCTGGATGCAATTCTCTTGTAAAACCAAGATTGCAGGCGTGCGAGAATCCTTTATCAAGAGGTTATAAAAGGAACGAAAAGAAATGGAGATATAGAGAAAATGGAGAATAGAACCAAGAAACCCATTGTGGCGATTGTGGGAAGACCAAACGTAGGAAAATCGACGTTGTTTAATGCGCTTGCTGGCGAGAGAATTTCAATTGTAAAGGATACACCGGGTATTACGAGAGACCGTATTTATGCGGATGTGAACTGGCTAAACTGGAATTTTACCATGATTGATACTGGCGGAATTGAGCCGGACAGCAAGGATATTATTTTGTCGCAGATGCGGGAACAAGCGCAGATTGCCATTGACACAGCAGATGTTATTATCTTTCTGGTTGATGTGCGGCAGGGATTGGTTGACGCGGATTCCAAGGTGGCAGATATGCTTAGGAGAAGTCGCAAGCCAGTGGTGCTTGTTGTGAACAAAGTGGACAGCTTTGCAAAGATGGAGGCAGATGTCTATGAGTTTTATAATCTTGGCATTGGTGAGCCATATCCAATTTCATCGGTTAATAAGCTTGGATTTGGTGAGATGCTTGACGCGGTAGTAGCGCTGTTTGAAAAGGACGCACAGACAGAAGCGGAGGATGATCGACCAAGAATTGCGATTGTGGGCAAACCCAATGTTGGAAAATCTTCTATTATTAATAAAATTGCTGGAGAGAATCGCGTGATTGTATCGGATATTGCCGGGACAACGCGAGATGCGATTGACACAGAAATTGTGTACAATAATAGGGAGTATGTATTGATTGACACAGCCGGATTGCGCCGTAAAAATAAGATTAAAGAAGAACTAGAGCGGTTTATGATTATTCGCACTGTGAGTGCAGTGGAGCGCGCAGATGTAGTGGTGCTTGTGATTGATGCGGTGGAAGGTGTTACAGAACAGGATGCCAAGATTGCTGGAATTGCGCATGATAGAGGAAAAGGCATTGTTATTGCGGTAAATAAGTGGGATGCGATTGAAAAGGACGACAAGACCATCTACCGTTTTGCAGAGCGCGTGCGCAATACACTTTCCTTTATGCTTTATGCAGAGATTGTGTTTATTTCTGCGGTTACAGGGCAGCGGTTAAACAAGCTTTTTGATACAATTGACATGGTGATTGAAAATCAGTCTTTGCGCATTTCTACAGGAGTTGTCAACGAGATTGTCACAGAGGCAGTGGCGCTCCAGCAGCCTCCTTCAGACAAGGGAAAGCGTCTGAAAATTTTTTACACGACACAAGCAGGCGTGAAGCCGCCAACTTTTGTGGTATTTGTCAATGACAAGGAGCTAATGCATTTTTCATACATCAGATACCTTGAAAATAAAATTAGGGAAGCATTTGGTTTTAAAGGAACACCGCTAAAATTTGTTATTAGGGAACGCAAAGAGGATAAATAACTGATTTAGGAAAGGACTTTGTGTAAAATGATTCGTTTTGTATGTTTATTGATAGGGTATATCTTTGGTTGTTTTCAGACTTCCTATATTTATGGCAGATTGCATGGCATTGATATTAGGAAATACGGGAGTGGAAATGCAGGCACAACAAATTCCCTTCGTGTTCTTGGAAAAAAAGCAGGTGCAATTGTCTTATTTTGTGATATTATTAAGACAGGACTTGCAATGACAATTGTTCGATTGTTGTTTCGGGAACAGTATGGTGATATTTTGTATCTGTTAGTGATTTATGCGGCAGCAGGTGCAATTTTAGGGCATAATTTCCCTTTTTATCTTGGATTTAAAGGAGGAAAGGGAATTGCCTGTACAGCGGGACTTGTAATTTTTTTTCACCCATATATGCTTATCCCACAGGTTATTACCTTCTTTGGAATCTTTTTTGCGACGCATTATGTGTCGTTGGGTTCGCTGGTGGTGGAGATTGTATTGATTGCAGAGATGGTCATATTTGGCCAGATGGGTGTGTGGGACATGGAACAAGCAGCATTAAATGAGCTTTATCTTGTTACTGTTCTCTTGGCAGCACTTGCATTTTGGGGGCATCGGGCAAACATTAAACGGCTGTTACATAAGGAGGAAAGAAAAACGTATTTAAATAAGAAGAATTAGGGGGTTCGTTATGGCAAAGATAGGAATGATTGGAGCAGGAAGTTGGGGAATTGCATTGTCGGTGCTTTTGCACAACAATGGACATGATGTTATGGTGTGGTCGGCATTGAAAGATGAGATTGAGATGCTCAACAGGGAACATGAACACAAAGAAAAACTTCCGGGGGTAAAACTTGCAAAGGACATTCTGTTTACAACAATACTTGCGGAGGCTGTGAGGGATAAAGATATTTTAGTGCTTGCAGTGCCGTCTTCGTTTACAAGGGCTACAGCGCACAATATGAAGGACTTTGTGGCAGAAGGACAGATTGTTGTGAATGTGGCAAAGGGTATTGAGGAATCTTCCCTTATGACACTTTCACAGGTGATTGAGGATGAGATTCCGCAAGCAGATGTGGCGGTATTGTCTGGCCCTTCCCATGCGGAGGAGGTTGGAAAATGCATTCCAACAACAATTGTGGTAGGTGCAAAAACAAAGAAAACGGCAGAATATATTCAGACTGTATTTATGAGTGATGTGTTTCGAGTTTACACAAGTCCAGATGTGTTGGGAATAGAACTTGGCGCCGCTCTAAAAAATGTGGTTGCGCTTGCGGCGGGCATTGCGGATGGACTTGGCTATGGCGACAACACAAAGGCAGCGCTTATCACGCGCGGCATCACAGAGATTGGAAGGCTTGGAATGGAAATGGGCGGCAAATTTGAGACATTTTGCGGACTGTCTGGCATTGGTGATTTGATTGTGACTTGTGCGAGTATGCACAGCCGCAATAGACGTGCCGGAATCCTTATTGGGCAGGGAAAGACAATGGAGGAGGCAATGACAGAGGTTAAAATGGTTGTCGAGGGAGTATATTCGGCAAAAGCTGCAATGCGCCTTGCAAAGAAGTATAATGTTGAGCTTCCAATTATCGAGCAAGTAAACGAAGTCTTATTTAACGGCAAACCAGCAGCAGCGGCAGTAAAAGATTTGATGATACGCGATAAAAAGATTGAGATTACACATGATGAGAATTGGGATTAAAACGCTCGTTTTAGCGTGCAAATGAGAGCTAGGGAGATTGTAATGACAGAAGCATTGGAAAGAGTTCGCTCGCGCATTGAAGCGTTGAACATGAACTTTCAATTTATTAAAGTTATTAAGACAAAGATGAATGGGATAGAACAAGAGACTTGGCTTTTGGAATATGAAGGCGATCAGTTTGTTTTTGTACCAGGTCAAAAGAATGTCGTTTTGGGTTGGGATACAAAACAACCTTTGAGTGAAGAGCTGTTGCGAGGATTGCAGAAAGAATTTGCTTTGGGGCATGAATATTATCAGGAAACATTGGAAGAGTTGCGAGAAGATTATCAGGAGGAAATACAAAAAGCAGCGATTGCTGGTGATGTAGCAAAAGCAGAAAAATTATCTCTGGAACTGGTTGAGGATGAAAAAAACTATAAAGAGGAGATGGAAAATGGGTATTTGAGTTGGGATAATTTTCTGGAGAAATGGAATGCACATTTATCGGAATGTTTTTCTCCGCTGCGTAGGGCTGACATTGGTGATATGATTGTAGAAGTGGATAGCCGCTATCTTGAATGTGATATGCCATCGCTAGAAGAAGCGGTTTGTTCTTTAAAAGAAGGTCCTTTTACATTGGCGACAGAAGATGAGTGGGAGTATCTTTGCAATGGCGGCACACGTACCTTTTTTCGCTGGGGTGACATCTTAAATGATACGATTCTCAATGAAATTTATGATGTAGGTACTGTTAATAACGAGAAAGAGACAGCATCATCTGTAGTGAATCAGAGCAATATGTTTGGGTTATTTATTGCTTATAATTCTTACAAAAATGAGATTATTGATAATATATTGTATACAAAAGGCGGTGATGGTGGGTGCTCGCTTTGTGGCGGCGACGGACCTATCTATGTATTGCCTTGTTACAGCGCTTTTTATCGCGATTTGAATGGCAATTATGATTATGGTGATTATGGGTTATCGCAAGATTATTATTGTTATCGGAGAATCATTCGGCTGACATAATAACTCCTACAAAAGTTTGGCAATTAGAATATAGAAAGGAAAAGATACAAAATGGCAAACACAGAGTTTAACAGTACACAAGATTATGTGGCGAGCGAGGAGCTTCTCGCAAGTGTAAATGTGGCAATTGCGCTGCAAAAGCCGCTTTTAATCAAAGGGGAACCAGGCACAGGCAAGACAATGCTTGCACAGGCAGTTGCAAATTCGCTTGGAAAAAAGCTGATTATTTGGAATATTAAATCCACGACCAAAGCGCAAGATGGGTTGTATATGTACGATACGATTCAGCGCCTTTATGATGGGCAATTTGGTGTGGAAGGTGTTGATGATATTGCAAGATACATTAAGCTTGGAAAGCTTGGCGAGGCTTTTGAGAGCGAGGAGCAGGTAGTTTTATTGATTGACGAGATTGACAAGGCAGATTTGGAGTTTCCAAATGACCTTCTTTGGGAGTTGGACCAAATGGAATTTTATATTCATGAGACAAAACGCACGGTCAAGGCAAAGCATCGCCCAATTGTAATTATTACGTCAAATGCTGAGAAAGAATTGCCTGACGCATTTTTACGAAGATGCATTTTTCATTATATTGATTTTCCAGATGCGGCGTTAATGGAGGAGATTATTAAGACACATTATCCAAATGTTGAGGAAAATCTAATGAAAAATGCAATGCAAGTATTTTATGATATTCGTGCATTGCGTGATGTGCGCAAGAAACCGAGCACTTCGGAGTTAATTGACTGGATTAATGCACTGCAAATTGGCGGTATTTCAGCGGATACATTGCGGTCAAAACTACCGTTTGTCGGTGTGGTGGTAAAAAAAGATGAGGATTTGCAGACAGTGCGGCAGGAGATTCACTAACGGTTTATCAGGATATGGAATGAGGGAAAAGCATGTTTTCTAAATTTTTCTATACATTAAAGGAAAAAGGACTTGAAGTCTCTCTGGGCGAGTGGCTTGATTTACAGGAAGCGCTTGACAAGGGGCTTTGTGAGAGTTCACTGACACAGTTTTACTATGTGGCAAGAATGATTCTTGTCAAAAGTGAGACAGAATTTGATAAGTTCGATATGGCGTTTGAGGAGTGCTTTAAGGGAGTAAAAACGGAGACTGAAGTTGGGAAAAATATGCTTCGCTGGCTTGATAAATCTGATATGATGGAACTTGCCCACGAGGAGGCAAGGAAGCATCTAAACCAAGTAGAGGAGATTCAAGTAGATAAAGAAGACGTGGAAGAGAAGTTTAAGCAGCGTCTTAAAGACCAGAATGAGGAGCACAACGGAGGAAGTTTTTGGATTGGTACAATGGGAAAGACTTCTTTTGGCAATATGGGTGGAAATGTCGGTGGTGTGCGTGTTGGTGGTCAGACAGGCTACCAGTCTGCTTTTTCTGTGGTTGGTGCGCGCAAGTATAGAGATTTTAGAGATGATAAAGTGATTGACAACCGGCAGTTTCAGATGGCATTGCGGCGTCTGCGGCAGTTTTCTACAAAGTTGGATATTCCCAAATCAGAGTTGGACATTGACCAGACAATTGACAAGACCTGCAATAATGGCGGATATTTGCAGATTGAAATGATGAAACCGCGCAAAAATGCAGTAAAATTGTTGCTTTTAATGGATTCTGGTGGAACAATGATTCCGTATACAAGGCTGATGAATGATTTGTTTCAATCTGTTAATAAGTCAAACCATTTTAAGGATGTTAAAGTTTACTATTTTCATAATTGCATTTATTCCAAGCTGTATAAGACGCCAGAGTGCGAGAATGGTGATTGGATTGATACCGAGTGGATGTTTCGCAATGTCGGCAGTGATTATAAGGTTATTATTGTGGGAGATGCGGCGATGGCGCCCGAGGAGCTTTATTCCAACACAGGTAATTATAGGGGACCTAATGGCGGGCTGTCCGGTTTTGAGTGGCTGCATTTAATGAAACGGCATTACAAAAAGATTGTGTGGATGAATCCAAAAATGGCACCGGGCAGAGCACCGTGGCGCGAGGCGGAGACTGCTGTAAAGGAGATTTTCCCCATGTATAAGCTGACTGTAAAGGGATTGAATGAGGCAATGGTTAAGCTTATGGCAAATAAATAATTAAAATCGTGTAAAAGGGAGTGATAGTTTAGCTTGGCTGGACTATTACAAAAGGGAATGAATTACGGAAGAGAGAAGGACAAAGAGATGGAAAAGAAAACACCTGAGAGAATGGTACGTTTGCGGGAGGGTGATGTTTTTTACGTCTACGATAAGCGGATTAATAAGTGTATTAGGGAGAACTGCGAGGGAATTGTGAAATATGGTCTTACACTCAAGGTAATAATGCCAAATGGCGAGCCCCTTAACACTTATGAATGCAACAAATGTCATATGAAATACACTGCGTATCCTAATTATGTGCGTTTGACCCAAGCCAATGAACTAAACATTTATAATCGAGAGAACGTCGAGGTGCGTGATAAGAAACGTGCTACAGATGCAGTAAAACACGCTGCCAAAGAAAAAAGAAAACCATTTGGGCGTAAGAGAAAATACAAGACAAAACAACGGTATCCGAAAAAGAATAGCAACTTATAATGACAGACATAGAAAGGAACCATAACTGGAAAAAAGGACAGTTATGGTTCTTTTTTTGTGCGAGGGTGCATAAGTTTAAGTAGGAAAATGAAAAGATTTTTACTGAAACAAATACGATGTTAAGATAGGAAAGGGGAAAGCAATGGGTCAGCTTGACGGAAACCAAGAATTTAATTTATACAGGGATATTAGTCAGCGCACCGGCGGAGAAATTTATATCGGTGTGGTGGGACCTGTCAGAACAGGAAAATCCACTTTTATAAAACGATTTATGGACTTAATGGTATTGCCACAAATTGAAAATGAGCATGAGAGGACACGCACACAAGATGAGCTGCCACAAAGTAGCGGCGGGCGCACAATTACGACAACAGAGCCTAAATTTATACCAAAAGAGGCGGCACAGATAGAAATTAGTGATGGCATTAATGTGAAAGTGCGTCTAATTGACTGTGTTGGCTATATGGTGGAAGGCGCTGCGGGACATATGGAGGAGGATGTGGAGCGCATGGTCAAGACACCGTGGTCTAAGGAGGAAATACCTTTTACGCAGGCTGCGGAAATCGGGACCAGAAAAGTAATACAAGATCACTCCACAATTGGAATTGTTGTGACTACAGATGGCAGTTTTGGGGAGATACCACGCAATTCTTATAGGGCTGCGGAGGAACAGACCATTGTGGAACTCAAAGAGCTCGGAAAGCCTTTTGTGGTGCTTGTAAATACAACAAAGCCGTATTCTGAAGACGCAAAGGAGATTGCCGCAGAACTGGAAAAAAAGTATATGGTAAAAGCGATTCCAGTAAATATCGAACAGCTTAGAAGAGATGATATTACAATGATATTGGAGCAAGTAATGTACGAGTTTCCAGTGTCTGTCATTGAGTTTTACACACCAAAATGGATGGACGTTATGGAAATCGACAATCCTATGAAAAAGGAAGTGATTGAGAAGTTACATATTATTATGGATAAGGTCAGAACAGTACGGGACTTGGTGGAGAAAGATTTTAGTCAATTGTTGGAAAAAGATAGTGAATATATTAAGCGCTGTAAGTATGACAAGGTAAACATTGCAGATGGTTCCGCAGCATTTTTGCTTGAAGGTGATACCAAATATTATTATGAGTTGTTAAGTTCCATGACAGGAGAAACGGTGTCAGGAGAGTACCAGCTCATGCAGTTATTGTCAAGTCTAGCAGATATGAAACGGGAATACAAGAAAGTTCTCAATGCGTTAGAGAGTGTTCGACAAAAGGGATATGGCGTTGTCACACCAGAGCGCGATGAAATTATGTTAGAAAATCCAACACTGATTAAACATGGCAATAAATATGGTGTGAAAATAAAGGCACAGAGTCCATCAATTCATATGATTAAGGCAAATATTGAGACAGAGATTGCGCCGATTGTTGGAACGCAGCAGCAGGCACAAGATTTGATTAGTTATATCTCAGATGCGGAGACTTCCAAGGAGGGAATTTGGGAGACAAATATTTTTGGCAAGACTGTGGAACAGTTGGTCAACGATGGCATTACAAGCAAAGTTTCTATGATTGGGGAGGAGAGCCAAATTAAATTACAGGATACCATGCAAAAGATTGTCAATGACTCGAATGGAGGAATGGTTTGCATTATTATCTAAAGGTTACTGTTCATGGGTATGCAAAAGTAGTGAAAAACATGCGCCAAAATGCTTGTCCTTTAGCATTTTGTGTGCAAAACTGTTGCTGTTTACGCCAACAGTGCCTAAAAATTTACTAAAAACTGATAGGGCGTGAACAGTAACATCTAAGAAACAGGAGACCAGAGTGGTCTCCTGTTTTTGGTTGTTCTGTTATAAAAAATATGATATACTGAACCTATGTTGGGGGCAGGACAATTATAGTTAGAATGTTATATTAATAACATTCGGAAATGGAGGCTAGTATGAGCGAAGTATATGAAAAATTAATGCGTTGCTATCAGAGTGTAAAAAGCAAAACAGATTTTGTGCCAAAGGTGGCGTTGGTGCTTGGTTCAGGATTAGGCAATTACGCGGATAATATTAAAGTTGTCACAGAGATTCCTTATCAGGATATTGAAGGGTTTCCAGTGTCAACGGTGCCCGGACATGCCGGGAAATTTATCTTTGGCTATGTTGGAGAGGTTCCTGTAGTGTGCATGAAAGGGCGTGTGCACTATTATGAAGGGTATCCAATATCAGATGTTGTGCTTCCAGTGCGCCTTATGAAGCTTCTAGGGGCAGAAATTTTATTTTTGACCAATGCGTCCGGCGGAATGAACAAGAATTTTTCAGCGGGTGATTTGATGTTGATTACCGACCATATTGGAGTGTTTGTGCCAAATCCATTAATTGGAGAAAATATTGACTCGCTGGGAACGAGATTTCCAGATATGAGCAACGTATATGACCCTGATTTGCAGGAGATGATAAGAAAGACAGCGGCAGCAGACCAAATTCCGATTCAGGAAGGGGTCTATGTACAGCTTACGGGTCCAAGCTATGAATCACCTGCGGAAATTAAGATGCTTGCTCAATTTGCAGATGCAGTGGGAATGAGCACTGTTGTGGAGGCAATTGCTGCAAACCATGCTGGAATGAGAATCTGTGGTATTTCTTGTGTGTGCAATCTCGCAGCAGGTATGAATCCAACACCGCTTACGCACAAGGAAGTGCAGGAGGCAGCAGACAAGGCAGCAGAAAAGTTTACAAGGCTTGTGACAGATAGTATGATAGCGTTTGGGAAAACAATAACAGAATAGAGGATTGTGTACATGGATAATAAAGAATTGATAAAATTGGCGTTGGAAGCAAGGCAGATGGCATATGTACCTTATTCAAAGTACATGGTAGGCGCGGCGCTTTTGACAAAACAGGGCAAGGTCTACAAAGGTTGTAATATTGAAAATGCTGCTTATACGCCAACAAACTGTGCAGAGCGGACCGCTTTTTTTAAGGCGGTAAGTGAGGGAGAACGCGAGTTTGACGCGATTGCAATTGTGGGAGGCTATAAGGGCAATCCCACAGATTATGCATATCCTTGTGGCGTGTGTAGACAAGTTATGATGGAGTTTTGCAATCCAGAGAAATTTCGCGTTATCACAGCAATTTCAGAGGAACAGTATCTGGAACAGACACTTGCAGAGATGCTTCCACATGGTTTTGGACCTAAAAATTTGTAGGAGCGGCGAAAAGGCAATGGAATTTGTAGTATTACTTGTTATATTGACGGCAGTGTTTTTATATGTAATGATTCGCGGTGCAGTAGACGAAAAAAGACGAAAAAAGAAATATCGCAACGAATTAAAGGCACTTTATGGTTATTTTCCGGACAGAACGTACAGTGCTGAGGAACTTGAGAGGATTTCGCGGTATTATTGGCATATGCGTGAGAAGTCGATACAAGAAAAAGGGATTGTCATAAATGAGATTGACGAAATTACATGGAATGATTTAGGAATGGACAGTATCTTTGCGCGCATGAATTTCACGCAATCCTCATCAGGTGAGGAATTTCTCTATGCAATGTTGCGGAGCCCTGTTTCTGATGATAGAGATGGCGCACAGGCGCACATGATGACGCAAATTGACTATATGATGGGGCATGAAAAGGAGCGTCTTGATACCATGATGTCTCTCAAAGAGTTAGGACATACAGGAAAATATGCGCTCTCTGATTATCTGGATTATCTTGGCGAGCTGGGTGTGCGGAGCAATAAGATGCATTATCTGTGTATTTTCTTACTTTTGGTATCAATCGCTGTTATTTTTGTGCGTACTTCGTTAGGGGTGCCAATGGTGATTGCAACAGCGTGTTTTAATATTGTTACGTATATGAAAGAGAAAGGAATTGCGGCGCCTTACGTGACAACATTTGCTTATATTATGCGTATGTTGCACTGTGCAGATGAGATAGCGGGGCACGCATTTGGTCCTGAGATGGAGGACTATACTGCTGGATTAAAAACCAAAAGAAGTAGATTTAAGGATTTTGAGAAAAATTCAGGAATGGTTTTAAAAATGAATGCGTCTACAGGAAATATTGATGAATTGCTGTTTGACTACATTAAAATGTTGACGCATATCGACTTGATTCGCTTTAATAAAATGCTAAATATTGTTCATAAAAATAAGGAGGCAATTGTTGGACTCGCAGGAGATATTGGCTATATTGATGCAGTGATTTCGATTGGATATTTTAGAGCTGCGCTGCCGTATTACTGCACGCCGTTTTTACGGACTGGAAGTGATAGCCGCTTTGTTGTGAGCGAGGGATTTCACCCTTGTATTGAAAGTCCAGTGGCAAATAGTTTTACTCAAAATAGGGGAATGATTATTACAGGCTCTAACGCATCTGGCAAGTCAACCTTTCTGAAAATGACGGCAATCAATGCGATTCTGGCGCAGACAATTTGCACTTGTACAGCAAAGATGTACAAAGCAAATTATTTTAGAATTTATTCTTCTATGTCTTTGCGCGATAATCTTGCCGACGGGGAGAGTTATTATATTGTGGAAATTAAGGCACTAAAACGTATTATAGACGCTGCTGATACAAAGGATGCAACGCCTCTGCTATGTTTTGTGGATGAGGTGCTTCGCGGTACAAACACGGTGGAGCGCATTGCAGCGTCTACGCAGATTTTAAAAAGGCTCTCGCAGAAAGGCATTTATTGTTTTGCAGCAACGCATGATATTGAATTGACGCATCTGTTGGAACAATATTATGATAACTGTCATTTCGAGGAGGAAGTAAGGCATGGTGATGTGCTGTTTTCCTATAGGCTGCTTGAGGGGCGAGCGCATACTAGAAATGCAATTAAACTTTTGGAAATTATTGGATTTTCAAAGGAAATTATTGGCAAAGCAGATGATATGGCAGGAGCGTTTTTAAGAAGCGGTGAGTGGAAGGCAATCTAGGGAGGCTGTCATGAAAAAGGTGCTGTCAGTTTATTTAAAACCTTATTATATGCGTATGCTAATGGGGTTTGTCATTAAGTTTATTGGCACAATTATGGATTTATGCCTGCCGTGGATATTAGCATATATGATAGATACAGTGATTCCACAGGGCAGGAAAAACAGCATCTATTTGTGGGGATTTGTGATGCTGGTGTGCTCGGTGCTTGCGCTGACATTTAATGTTATTGCAAACCGTATGGCGTCTAAAGTGTCGCGGGATACAACAGAGACTTTGCGTCATGATTTGTTTGAGAAAATTATGTGGCTTTCTAATACGAGGATAGATGCATTTACAAAGCCGTCTTTGATTTCAAGACTTACAACCGATACTTACAATGTAAATCAAATGTTGGGGAGAGTCCAGCGTCTTGGCGTGCGCGCACCAATTTTAGTAGTGGGCGGAATTCTTGTGACACTCACATTAGATCCAGCATTAACGCTGGTACTGGTTTCTGTGATGCCAGTCACAGTGTTTGTCACATATTATTTTTCCAAAAAAAGTATTCCAATGTATCATGCTTTGCAGCGTGCAATGGATAAATTTGTTCGTCTGCTGCGGGAGGACATTTCTGGAATCCGTGTAATTAAGGCACTTTCAAAAACAGGTTATGAGTCAGAGCGATATGATACATTAAATAAAGAAGTTGTCACTCTGGAAAAGAAAGCGGATATTACAATGGCAATTGTCAACCCTGCCACCAATTTTTTTCTAAATCTTGGACTTGTATTTGTTGTGATTGTCGGGGCGTACAGAGTGAACTGTGGCAGTTCAGAGGTTGGTAAAATTCTTGCGTTTCTTACATATTTTACAATTATTCTCAACGCAATGATCAATATCTCAAAAATGTTTGTGGTTGTCTCAAAGGCGGTTGCTTCGGCAAATCGTATTGTGGAAGTTATTGATGTGCCAGAGGAGATGCTGCCTGCGCTCTGCGAAAAGCTAACGAACGAGACGGCTTTTATTCGCTTTTCTCATGTGACTTTTTCTTATAAGGAGTCACAAGAAGAGCCAAATTTAACAGATATTAATTTTTCACTTGATAAAGGGGAAACCTTGGGCATTATTGGGGCAACGGGTTCAGGAAAAAGTACACTCGCAGCGCTTTTAATGCATTTTTATGAGGCAAATCAAGGGGATATTTATATTGAGGGTGAAAATATTCGCGCGATACCAACAGGCACACTGCGAAAGCGATTTGGGGTTGTTTTTCAAAATGATACCATATTTGAGGACTCAATTGCAGAGAATGTCCGTATGGGGCGGACACTATCTGTTAACGATATTAAAGAAGCAGTAGCGTATGCCAAGGCAAAAGAGTTTGTTGAGGAGGCTGGTCGTGGGTATGACAATCATATTAATGTGCGTGGCGCAAATCTTAGCGGTGGACAGAAACAGCGTATTTTGATTGCTCGGGCGTTAGCAGCCCACCCAGATATTCTTATTTTAGACGATTCTTCAAGCGCGCTCGACTACAAAACAGATGCGGCTTTACGGTATGAATTGGCTACACATTTTGCAGATACAACAAAGATTATTATTGCGCAGCGCGTCAGCTCCATTATGCACGCGGATCATATTTTGGTGTTGGAAGATGGAAAAATGATTGGATATGGAACGCATGAAATGCTTTTAGAACAATGTGAAGTGTACCGTGAAATTAGGGATTCGCAACTGTAGCATACAGGAGGAAACTATATGGCAGAAGGTCAAAAAAAGTATGAAAAGCCAAAAAACCGCAAGGGAACAATTTTGCGACTTGGAACGTATTTGATGCAGTACCGATATTTGGTATTGCTTGCCCTTGTGTTGACCATTGGAAGCAATCTACTGGCATTGGTTGGACCGATGCTTTCTGGCTATGCGATTGATGCAATTGAACTTGGGGTCGGAAAGGTGGATTTTTCGCGCGTGTTTTACTATGCAGGAATGATGGTTGTGTTTTATCTGTTTTCTTCGGTGTTGTCTTATATTCTTGCTGTATTGATGATTCATATTAGTCGAAAAGTGGTGTATCAAATGCGGGAAGATGTCTTTACACATTTGATGGAATTGCCTGTAGGGTATTTTGACACACATCAGACAGGAGATATTATCAGTCGTATTTCTTACGATATTGACACAGTTAATACTTCACTGGCAAATGATTTGATACAGATTCTTACAACACTCATTACAGTTGTCGGTGCGTTTTCAATGATGATTGCTATTTCGCCGCGATTGGTGTTAATTTTTGTTTTTACGGTGCCACTGTCCATTTTGCTGACAAAGCTGATTACAGGAAAAACACGTCCTTTGTTCCGCCTGCGCTCCCGCAAGCTTGGCGAATTAAATGGTTTTGTGGAAGAGATGATTTCCGGTCAGAAAACATTGAAAGCATATTCTCAGGAAGAGCGCACAATCACAAAATTTGATGGTAAAAATGAAGAAGCTGTCGAGGCGTACTATAGGGCGGAATACTATGGAAGCGTAGTGGGACCAGCAGTCAATTTTATTAATAATCTTTCTCTTACGCTGGTCAGTGTCTTTGGGGCGCTTTTATTTTTGTCTGGGCAGATGCGTATCGGCAGTATTTCTTCTTTTATTTTATATTCCAGAAAGTTTTCGGGACCAATTAATGAGGCGGCAAATATTATGAGCGAATTGCAGTCTGCGCTCGCTGCGGCAGAACGTGTATTTATGATGATTGACGAACCGTCAGAGATAGCAGACAGAGAAGGCGCTATTACATTGGAAACTGTAAAAGGAGATGTTCAATTAAAAGATGTGAGTTTTGGATACACAAAAGAACAATGTATTATTAAACATCTAAATTTGCACGCTGCTCCAGGAAAACTGGTGGCGATTGTTGGTCCAACGGGCGCAGGGAAAACAACGTTAATTAATCTGTTAATGCGGTTCTATGATGTGGAGCACGGGCAGATTTTGGTAGATAACCGTAATATTTGCGATGTCACACGCACAAGTCTTCGGCGCGCATTTGCGATGGTATTACAAGATACTTGGCTTTTTGAGGGAACGGTTTTTGAAAATATTGCATATGGCAAACAAGAGGCGACAATTGAGGAGGTGACTGCCGCTGCAAAGGCTGCCAAAATCCATTCGTATATTAAGCGTCTACCGCAGGGATATAACACGATTCTCACGGATGAAGGAACCAATATTTCCAAAGGGCAAAAGCAGTTGTTGACAATTGCGCGAGCGATGCTTTTGGAGGCGCCAATGCTAATTCTTGACGAGGCAACTTCTAATGTCGATACAAGAACAGAACAGCAAATACAACAGGCAATGCGGGCATTAATGGAGCATAAAACATGTTTTGTAATTGCGCACAGGCTTTCAACAATTCAAAATGCAGATGAAATTCTAGTGGTAAATCACGGAGAGATTGTGGAGCAAGGGACACATTTGGAACTGATGCAGCAAGAAGGATTTTATTATCAAATGTACAGAGCACAGTTTGAATAGAAATAATTAGGAATAAAAAGGGAGAATTTTATGAAAAAGAAAGTTGTAGCAATATTGCTAATAGGGATAACAATAACATTTACTGGCTGTAATAAACAAGGGACACGCTCCATTGATATGAATGACAACGAAGCGACAAAAACACAAATCGATCAGGAAAATAATACGAAAAATGATACAGAACAGAAAAGTTTTTTACAGGAAACGCCTGATGGTACACAAAATATTGAGATGCCTGACAGTGTGCAGAGCAATGAAACACCACAGGAAGCATCTGATAATACACAAAATCATGAAACAATACAGGAAGCATCTGACAATATACAGAATTATGAAACGACACAGGATTTATATACCGCGTTTATAAAAAATGAGGTTTCGGTGACTGTAGAAGAAGATTTTCCGCAGAGTGATTACATAACTTATAATTTGGAACCAGGTAAGACCTATACATTTGCAGAGCTGGGAGAATATGTAAATATAAGTTATTTTGACCCTGAGTATTCAACAAAAACTTTTTATGACAACGCCCAGTATGCGTATCTGGAAAGTTTAGATAATCATACACGCATTTTGTTGGTGAAGTTTTCGGGGCTTGAAATTTATGCGCCAGATGATGATAGTTTTGCTGTCTATATGATTGCGGAGAATCAAGGAAAGTTATATTTGACAAGTTCTTATGAGTGTTGGGCGCGCAATTATACAAAAGCCTGTAAAAATGGATTGCTTGTGTCAGGTGGTTCCGGTGGAGCAGGAGACCATTTGGTGGCAGTATCTGCGATTTTTGCAAATGGAAAGAATGCAGATATTTACGCGACAGAAATTATGAGTGGATGGTGGGCAAGCTATATAAATGAAGCGATTTACAATGAAGTGTTTGCGGGAAATGAGGATATTTTGCTTTCTATAATGGTTCATACAATTGGCGATAAAACATTGCATACTTATGATTTGAGTGAGTGCACCGAGGAACAGATTGCTTTATGTGAGACTTATATCAATCGATGTCGCGATGAGGCGGGAATTAATTGGATTACGGAGGAGGAAGTTCAGGAAGTGGTTCGGGAAAGATGCAATGCACTTAATATAGACTATGAGATAATTGAACAACAGGAAGAAGTGGAATGGACAGAGATAGGTTGATAAAAAGTATTAATTTTAGTTTGTCTGAACTGTTATACGAAATTGCGTAACAAATAAGGGTTCAATTGAAAAAGAATTGACTTCACATTCAAATAATACTATAATATTAAAAAACTATTTAAAAAATATATAGTTTTTATGAAAAAATTTGAAATAAGGAGAAGATTGGAGAATACATTATGAAAAAATTGGAAGAATACGTAAGAGCAATACCTGACTTTCCAGAACCTGGCATTATTTTTCGTGATGTGACAAGTGTCTTGCAGGATGCAGAAGGGCTGCATCTTGCCATTAATACAATGCAGGATTTAGTGAAAGATTTGGAATATGATGTTGTGGTGGGGGCTGAATCTAGAGGATTTATTTTTGGAACTCCAATTGCCTATAACAACCATAAACCCTTTGTTTTGATTCGGAAAAAGGGAAAACTCCCAAGGGAGACCGTTTCTATTGATTATGACTTAGAATACGGCAAAGCAACTATAGAGATGCATAAGGATTCCGTTCAACCGGGACAGAAAGTTTTGGTAGTCGATGACCTAATTGCAACTGGAGGAACAACAGAAGCCATGATTAAGTTGATTGAGTCGCTTGGTGGTGAGGTGGTAGGCGTTGTAGTGCTGATGGAGCTTGCGGGACTTAAAGGAAGAGAGAGAATTGCAGGTTACAGGCTTGATGCAGCAATAACCTACGAGGGTAAGTAAGAAGCATATTATAAATATTTTGTTGGATATGGCTGGTGATGCGAAGTGACAGATGAGAAACAGACAAGAACAGGAGCATATGAGGATTCCCTTATTATAAATGGGAGTAAGGCTCGACCCAGAAAGACAGATGAACGGAAAATCGAATATATCAAAGAGTTTCAAAGCCCCGACGAGTTATATCAGGGGCTTATTCGGCGCGTGCACAAGTATCACCCGTCCGATGATATCTCCATGATTGACAAGGCATATAAGACCGCATGTATTGCACATAAAAATCAGGTTAGAAAATCAGGGGAACCATATATTGTCCATCCATTGTGTGTGGCAATTATACTTGCAGATCTGGAACTTGATAAAGAGACAATTATTGCAGGACTCTTGCATGACGTTGTTGAAGATACAATTATGACAAATGAGGAATTGAAAGAACAGTTTGGTCCAGATGTAGAGCTTCTTGTTGACGGTGTTACCAAACTTGAGCAATTGCAGTACACGGGGGATGCAGCGCCGGATAGACAGACGAGCCGCGAGGAGCTTCAAGCCGAAAATTTACGAAAAATGTTTTTGGCGATGACAAAGGATATCCGTGTGATACTGATTAAATTGGCTGACCGTCTCCATAATATGCGGACTCTAAAATATAAATCTCCTGAGAGTCAAAAGCGCATTGCGCGAGAGACATTGGATATTTATTCGCCGCTTGCGGAGCGGCTTGGTATTTCTAAGATTAAGATTGAGCTTGATGACTTGTCCTTAAAGTATCTGGAATCCGAAGCATATTATGATTTAGTTGAAAAGATAGCTTTGCGAAAAGATGCGCGCGAAAAATATGTGCAAGATATTGTAGACGAAGTGACAGAGCACATTATGGATGCGGGAATTGACGCTCAAATTGATGGAAGGGTCAAGCATTTTTTCAGTATCTACAAAAAAATGAAAAATCAGGGAAAGACGATAGACCAGATTTTTGATTTGTTTGCGGTGCGTATTATTGTTGATTCCGTCAAGGACTGTTATGCGGCGCTTGGTGTGATTCACGAGATGTATAAACCGATGCCAGGGCGCTTTAAGGATTATATTGCCATGCCAAAAGCAAATATGTATCAATCACTGCACACGACATTAATTGGTTCAATGGGAGTGCCGTTTGAGATACAGATTCGGACGTTTGAGATGCATAGAGTTGCAGAGTATGGAATTGCGGCACATTGGAAATATAAAGAAGCAAGTGACGGCAAAGTGTCGAGTGGTGGCGAAGAGGAAAAACTGGCTTGGCTTAGCCAGATTCTGGAGTGGCAAAAGGATACCTCAGACAACAAGGAATTTATGAAGCTCCTAAAGAGTGATTTGGACTTATTTTCGGATCATGTGTATTGTTTTACACCAGCAGGAGATGTAAAGAATTTGCCTGCTGGGTCTACTCCAATTGATTTTGCATATAGTGTCCACAGTGCAGTTGGCAATAAAATGATAGGTGCCAGAGTGAACGGTAAGCTAGTTACAATCGACTATCAAATTAATAATGGTGATTGTATTGAAATTATGACATCTCAAAACTCAAAAGGACCAAGCCGTGACTGGCTGAATATTGTGAAATCATCACAGGCAAAAAACAAGATTTCGCAATGGTTCAAAAGTGAGTTGAAAGAGGATAATATTATCAAAGGAAAAGAACTTTTTCAGAACTATTGCAAATCCAAAAATGTTAATATAACAGAAATTTTGACAGCGGAGCTGCAAAGAGCAGTAATGCACAAATATGGCTTTAATGATTGGGATGCAGTGCTTGCTGCGATAGGACATGGTGCTCTCAAGGAAGGGCAGGTTGTCAATCGTATGCAGGAATTGTATGCCAAGGAACATAAGAAGCAGGCGACTGATGAGGAATTAATTGCGCAGATTAAAGAAAACAATGCAAACAAACTAATAAGACCTAAAGGTAAAACAGGAATTACAGTCAAAGGGATTCATGATGTGGCTGCACGGTTTTCTCGTTGTTGTGCGCCGGTGCCCGGTGATGAAATTGTAGGGTTTATCACGCGCGGAAGAGGTGTTTCCATTCATCGAACGGACTGCATTAATATTATGAATCTATCGGACTTGGATCGTTCCAGACTGATTGATGCAGAATGGCAGCCAGAGGAAGCCGCCGAGCGAAAAGAGAAGTATTTGACAGAGATTGTTATCTACGCGCAGAACAGAAGTGGTCTTCTGGCTGATATCACAAAGACATTGACAGAGAAAAATATTGATATTCGTTCTGTGAATACCAGAACAAACAAGCAGGATATCGCATCGATTGCGATGACTTTTGAGATAACCTGCAGAGAAGAACTTCAAATGATTGTCGATAAGCTGCGGTTGATTGACAATGTGATTGATATTGAAAGGACAACAGGCTGATATGGCAGATTTAAAGGTAAAAAGAAGAGTACTAAGTGCCTGTCAAACCAATTGCTATTATGTGTACAGAGAAGGCACAGATGAGATTGTGATTATTGATCCCGGCGATAATGGGGAGATTGTATATAATGATGTGAAAAGCCTTGGATTTGAGAAGGTAGCGGGCATTTTGTTGACACATGGTCACGGAGATCATACTGGCGGTGCACTAAAGCTTAAGGAACTCAGCGGTGCAAAAATTTATGCCTATGAGGATGAAGCGGAGATTTTAAAAGACCCAGAGAAAAATTTATCTGGTTGGTTTGGCAAGACTTATGGTTTTGAGGCAGACGAGTATTTTCGAGATAAACAGATTTTTTCTATGGCCGGAGTGGAGTTTGAGGTACTTCATACACCAGGGCATACAAAAGGTGGATGCTGTTTTTATATTGTAGCAGATAAAACAATGTTTTGCGGAGATACCATTTTTAACGGATCTGTTGGAAGGACAGATTTTTATTCGGGTTCTATGCGTCAGTTGGGAGATTCCATTCGTGAGAGGATTATGACTCTTCCAGATGATGTGAAGCTCTACTCAGGACATGGTGACGCAACAACAGTTGGATATGAGAGAAAGTATAATCCATGTCTGGGATAGACATGGATTTTTCAGCTTTATAAACTATGATAAAAGTACAATGTTGAAATTTATCAGTTTTGAATTTTTATAGAATGTGAAGTTTTAAATTGAAGATCATTTTAAACAATTGATTGGTATGTGTAAAGGCATGTAAGGGAGCATAAATATGATAAATGTATATACAAATAAGGAAAATTATCAGTATGATTTGCACGCGTTAATAAAGTCATTTTATCCAGAACATGATGTGAGGGTGTACGGAGAAGAGCAGCAAAGCAATCAACCAAATAGTGGTAATCAAATTATTGTACTACTTTATGATAATAACATGAAAGTGGTGATTGATATTGATGGTAAAAAAGAGTATGAGCATACATATAAAGATGACATAGATGTCACAAAAAAAGAGCGTAAGCTATCATTCTATAATGATTTGTGTGATTATACAGGAAAGACACTTCCGTGGGGAAACCTTACAGGTATTAGACCAACAAAACTTTCTATGGGAATGTTGGCAGAGGGAAAAGAAGATGAGGAGATTATCGCATGGCTGAAAGAGACACATGCAGTCAGTGAGGAAAAAGCACAGTTAAGTCTTGATATTGCTAGACGCGAGAAAGCAATTCTTGATCAAATTCACTATGAAGACGGCTATAGCATCTATATTGGTATTCCATTTTGCCCGACGACTTGTCTGTATTGTTCCTTTACATCTTATCCAATTGTAGTGTGGCGCAATCGAGTAGAAGAATATTTGCAAGCACTTTTTCAGGAAATTGATTTTGTTGCGGAAAGATACAAAAATAAGATATTAGATACTGTCTATATTGGCGGTGGAACGCCTACAACATTGGAGGCAGAGGAATTGGACAGGCTGTTGCAGTATGTGCGTGATAGGCTTGATTTTCAACAGGTAATAGAATTTACTGTAGAAGCAGGGCGGGCGGACAGCATTACAAGAGAAAAGCTTGATGTGCTAAAAAAGTATGGTGTGACCCGCATTTCAGTAAATCCACAGACAATGAACGATGAGACATTAAAATATATTGGCAGGCAGCATACTGTGAACCAAGTAAAGAATGCATTTCATCTTGCACGTGATGCAGGATTTGACAACATTAATATGGATATTATCTTAGGACTTCCAGGAGAATTAGAAATCGACGTGCAACATACAATTGATGAGATAATAAAGTTGAATCCTGACAGTTTAACAGTGCATTCGCTTGCAGTTAAGCGGGCGTCAAAACTCAGTCAGTGGATTGAGGAAAACGGCATAACAATGCTCCACAATACAGATAACACAATAAAAATTGCGCAGAAGGGTGCATATGCACTAGATATGAAACCATATTATCTCTATCGACAGAAAAATATGTCCGGAAATTTTGAGAATGTTGGGTATGCGAGGGAGGGAAAATATGGGATTTATAATATTCTGATTATGGAGGAGAAACAGACCATAGTCGCCTGCGGAGCCGGGAGTGTGTCAAAACGGGTATATCCTGACGGACGTATCGAGAGATGCGAAAATGTCAAGGATGTCGCTTCTTTCATAGAAAGAATCGATGAAATGATTGAAAGAAAACGGAAACTTCTTGAGGATTAAAAAGAGTTTTTGTTGTACATCAAAATAGGGTTAGTACATCAATTGTACATCATTTTTTTACCCAATGGTACTGAATAATACTTGATGATGTAGAGGAACAACCTAATATAGCGCCTAAAGGACAAACTTATTTTAACGAATAAGGATGTCCTTTTTTGTTATAGTCAATCATCAAGAATGGAGGAAAAAAGAATGAGTAGTACAGCGTTAGGAGCAGAGAAAGCGAAAAAGATTATTTTTATCAGTGATGCACATGAAAAATTCTATTATGAAAAATTGAAAGCGGTCAGGTATCAGGACGTGTATCACAAGGCACTTGTATATTGTCTTGGTATCAGTGATGACACAAGAAGAAACATTAAAAGAATTTATGATTTTAAGACAGGCTGTGTAAAAACGGAATGCCTGCATGAAGGCTGGCAGACTAGCGGGAGTGTAAAAGTAGTCAGGATGGCGTTCAACCTTTATTGCAATGGTACGCCGAGTGTTCTTGATTACGATGATGCGGAGGAACAGGTAGACGAGTGCAAACTTTATACAGTGGAAGAATTATTCTGCTGTGCCTATGCACCCTATTTTTGGCAGGCGATACAGATCAGGTATCCGGAATACGCAACCTATAACCACAGTCTGTACGCCATGTTTGGAGGACAGGATTGATGTTAAAAGTCAGGCTAATGGGAACAAAGAATGATATTAACTGGTTTGGTAAGATTTTGCGGAGAAATCCCAAAATTGAGGTAACAGAGTTTTCCGACTTGTTCTCGAATAAGGGAACAAAGAAATATTACCGGGCTTATGTGGAAGTTAAGAAAAGCAATGTAAAAGAAGAACAGTAGATAGCAAAGGAGAATGGAATCATGTGTAAAATAATCGCAATCGCAAACCAAAAAGGCGGTGTCGGCAAGACCACCACCACAAGCAACTTAGGAATCGGACTGGCAAAACAGGGAAAGAAAGTGCTGCTGATTGATGCGGACGCACAGGGCAGTCTGACAGCGAGTTTAGGATATACAGAACCGGATACTCTGGAAGTCACGCTTGCAACCATTATGGGGGATTTAATGAATGATGAAGAAGTAGAGCCGACAGAAGGTATCCTGCACCATGAGGAAGGGATAGACCTTATGCCGGGAAATATTGAATTGTCTGGTCTGGAAGTTTCCCTTGTGAATGTTATGAGCCGGGAAATGATATTAAGGTCGTACATAGAGATAGTCAGGGAGAATTACGATTATATCCTGATAGACTGTATGCCTTCGCTCGGCATGATTACCATAAATGCCCTTGCCTGTGCCGACAGCATTTTGATACCCGTACAGGCGGCGTATCTGCCCGTTAAAGGCTTGCAGCAGCTCATTAAGACGGTTGGCAAGGTAAAGCGGAAGATGAACCCGAAACTGGAGATTGAGGGCATATTGCTGACAATGGTGGACAGCCGGACGAATTATGCAAAGGACATCAGCTCCATGCTGAAGGACGCTTATGGAAGCAGCGTAAGGATATTTACGAATATTATCCCCATTTCGGTAAGGGCGGCGGAGATTTCTGCGGAAGGCGTCAGCATTTACAAGCATGATCCAAAAGGGAAGGTAGCGGCAGCTTATGATTCTCTGACAAAGGAGGTGCTTGCAGATGGGCAGTAATAAGAAAGCTGGAAGCGCATCGAAAGTCAGGATAGATAAATTTGAGGATTTATTCGGCGGTTCTGCGGAACAGGAAAGCTCCGCAGAGCAGATTATCAATGCACCTCTTACAGACCTGCATACATTCAAAGACCACCCTTTCCGGGTGGAGGATGATGAGAAGATGGAGGAAACAACGGAGAGTATCCGCCAGTACGGGGTGCTTGTTCCGGGCATTGCAAGACCGAGGGAGGGCGGCGGCTATGAAATCATAGCCGGACACCGCCGGAAACGGGGTTCAGAGCTTGCCGGAAAGACGGAAATGCCTGTGATTGTCCGTAATTACACCGATGATGAAGCGACGATTATCATGGTGGATTCCAACATTCAGAGGGAGGACATCTTACCGAGCGAGAAAGCAAGAGCCTATAAGATGAAGTATGAAGCAATGAAGCATCAGGGGAAAAAGTCAGGGAAGAATACCCTTGATGAAGTCGGGGAAGCTGCCGGCGAAAATGCGAAAAAAGTTCAGCGGTATATCTGGCTTTCCCGGCTGTCGGAAGAACTTCTCACTATGGTAGACAGTAAAAAACTCGGTTTTTCACAGGGGGTGGATATTTCTTTTCTGACAGAGGAAGCGCAGCAATGGGTACAGGCTGTCATAGAGGAAAAAAGCTGCAATATCAGCATGGTACAGTCGGCAAAAATCAAGGAATATGGCAAGACCGGGGAGCTTACCCTTGCAATGGTGCGCCTGATACTGACGGAGGAAAAGCCGAAGGAACGGAAGGTAACACTGAAAGCGGACAAAATCAGCGAATATTTTGCGGAGGACTGCAGCAGTGAGGAAATAGAGGGCATCATCATTCAGCTATTGGATGAATGGAAGAAAAGACAATAGAGGGGAGGTGCATCAGCGTGGATGGCACAATAAAATTTGACTATTATTATGGCATCGAAGCGGAACAGTTTTCTTTTTACCGGGTTCCGAGGCTGCTGATAAAAGACGCAAGGTTTAAAGAGTTGTCCAGCGATGCAAAGCTCCTTTATGGTCTGATGCTTGACAGGCTGGCATTGTCAATCAAGAATGGCTGGCTTGACGAAGAAAACAGGGTGTATATCCATTACACCCTTGATAACATAATGGAGGATTTGGGATGCGCAAGGGAGAAATGCGCAAAGGTGATAGCGGAGCTTGACAGCAAAAAGGGAATCGGTCTGATTGAGAAGAAAAGACAGGGACTGGGCAAGCCGGACATTATCTATGTGAAGAATTTTGCGACACTGGATACCGGGAAAGAACCGGGCGGAGAGCCGGAAAAGCCGGATAATGCTGACAGTTCCGCAGAAGTTCGGAAACCGAACTTCAAGAGGTTCGATAATCAAACTTCAAGAAGTTCGGAAATCGAACTTCAAGAGATTCGGAAACCGAACTTGCAGGAGTTCGGAAACCAAACTTCAAGAAATTCGGAAACCGAACTTGCGGAAGTTCGGGAATCGAACCCTAATTATAACAATACTAATTATACTGATTTGAGTTATACCAATCCTATCAATCAATCGGATAGAGAAACAGAAAAACAAGAACCGGGTAAGCCGGATGATGATATGATTGATGTGATGGATGATGCCACTGCCTACATGGAAATCATCAAGGAAAATATTGAGTATGAGCATCACATGAAATACGGTGACTGGAGCGAAAAGGGGCTGTATGAGGAACTCTATGAGGTGATCTGCGAGATTGTGTGCGTAAAGCGCAGGACGGTAAAAGTCAACGGGGAAGATTACCCTTATGAGCTTGTAAAATCAAAGTTCCTAAAGCTGAACAGCTCCCATTTGGAGTATGTCATTGGGTGCATGAAGGAAACCACAACCAAGATAACCAATATCAGGGCATACATGGTGACTGCCCTCTACAATGCGCCCAATACCATGAATCACTATTACCAGCAGTTAGTACAGCATGATATGTATGGCGGCGGGTGGGAAGAAAAAGGAATGTTTCAGAAAGCGGAAGGAGATGGATAAATGGAATCCATGAGGGATATTGACCGGGCAATGGAACGGGAGATAGCAAAGGGGAGCTGCCCATTAAGGTTTGTGAAGATAGATTTCAGCGATTCCCCTTATCAGGAGATTGCATCAAGGGAAAAGCTGTTAGAGGTGCTGTCCTACCTGTTACGGACAGGCGATTATGGCAGGTTTGCCGGGAAAGGGACGGGGAATAATGTTTACATGGATATGAAAGGCAGAAAAGCAGCTTTCAAGCGTACCCGCTCTTTTATTGACCGGAATAACATATTTTCCGCAATCCGCAGGTATGGGAAGAAAATAAAGCCGGATTTTGACGGGCATACTTATCTGGAAACGGTGCGGTGCTGCTTTGGACTGCCGGAAGGGGAACTGGAAAAGTACCGGGTGACCTATGACGGACAGGAAACCTTCGCTTTTCCCATGTCAGATAAATATATCCTCGGACTTTATACACACTGCATTTCGGCAAGGCGGGCGGCATCGGCGGATATGGATATTCCAGAAGCAGGCTTTTCAGAGAAGGAACAGGGCATCGCCAGTCTGGAAGATGTGCGTGACGTATTGTTCCAATGCCTTTTGTTTGACACAATAAAATGCGGGGAAGGCGTGTTATGCGCTGACCTCTGCACAATCTACTGTTTAAAAGAGGATAGATAGCTTTTGGACTTTTTGTCCAGAAGTAAGTTAGGAGGTGCGCTATGGCGGAAAAATATATTACGGAAGAACAGCGGGCAAAATGCCGGAAAGTGGCGGATGCGTTTGCGGAACTGTATGAGCTGGCAGATGTAATGGTGGCGGATGCCGGGAGGTTCGGCTTTGTCCGTCTGCAATGGTTCAGTGAGGGAGAAGGTTTTGATTCGGCAATGGCATTTTCGGACAGTGAGGAACTGTTTGAGGAACTCTGGCGGATATGGTATGAACATGAAGTATTAACGCCTGTGCTTGGTACGCCGCTTGCGGAGCTTGACTATGACGAGATATTCCAGACGCTTTCCAAAGACAGGCAGGAGGAAATCTCGGAGAAAAAGAAGTATTTCCTTGCCCGGTGCAAAGACGCTTTCGGTTAAGGCGGCAGATATTTTTTACAATTCCGGGGCGTTTTCTGTTAAAATAGACCGTATCAGGATAAAGGCAGGAGTGGTGTGTTTGGGAAACAGGAAGCGCCTGAAAAGGGCAGACAGGACATATAAAGACTTAAAGCAGAAGCAGAAAGCAGGAATAGCAGACGGTATGTTTGAAAAGACCTGTGATTATTACAGGGAGCATGGCAGGATGCCGGAAGGAGAGGACTGTGAAAAAATTGCGGGGCAGATTTACCAGAGGGTAAAGGGGATAGCGGAAAAGGCTTCCTTTGATGAAATATACAGCCTGTATCTTTACCGGCTTCCACGCTATGAAGTGCGGATAGCGGAGAACGGGATTCCCGAAAAGAAAGAAAAGAAGAAAGATGATGCGGATAAGCCGAAAGCCAAACGGAAAGGCATGAGCAAAAAGGTATGCCCGAACTGCGGCAGGAAGATGAAACAGCAGTTTATCGGCTTGCAACATTGTAAATGCGGCATGAGCTGGAAGAAAGATATAGGATATTTTGAGCGTACCGGGGATATGGTCTTTGCTCTGGAACGCCGGAAAGTAGGGAAAAAGACAAAGCAGTGTCCGGTGATCCGGTACAGGTAAATTGAATATGGAAACAGCGTAAGGGCAGTTATAGACCGGAAACAGCGGTTTGTAGCTGCCCTTTTTGTGTTTATGGAACTTTTGGGCTTTTTGTCCAGAAGTGGAAAGGAGAACTTATGAAATATCTGATTCACAGGCTGTACGTCCCACCCTGACGGGGGGGTACAGCAATAAAGAAGAAGGAGGAAAACCATGCAGGAGGAAGTGACACAAAAAACGATTGCCCTTGTGTTTAAATCTTCCCGGCTGACTACCGACGTGCTGAAAAAGGCAATGAAGATGTATCTGGAACACCGGAAACAGGGAAAACAGGCATCACATGGGAAAATGTCAGTGAAAGATCTGGTCGGTCAGGGTATGGGTGCTTCGAGCATTGAGGTGACGGATAACAACATCAAGTCTTTTGAGAAAGTGGCAAAAAAATACAACGTAGATTTTGCTGTGAAGAAAGATAAGACGGCTGCACCGCCGAAGTACATGGTATTTTTCAAGGGCAAGGATGCCGACGTGATTACGCAGGCATTTAAGGAATTTGTAAAAGTTAATGAGAAAAAGCATGACCGCATCTCCGTAAAGGAGAAGCTGGCGGAGTTCCGGGAGCAGTTGGGGAAGGACAAAAACCGGGAGCGGGCAAGGGAACACCAGAAGGACAGGGGGCAGTCATTATGAGTAAAATCGTAGAAGGCATTGCCAAAGACCTAAAATCCATTCCCGAAAAGATCAAGGCAAAGACGGGGAATGTGGATAAAAAGAAACTTCTCCTTATGAACCTGCCTTATGTGCTTGCCGGGTATTTCTGCGACAAAATAGCGTGGCTGTGGCGGGTATCGCCGGGGCAGGACGCTTCCGCAAAGATGATGGCGGTCATGGCGGGGATGGAGGACTTATTTTCTAACCCATTACCGAGTTTTTACCCAAAAGATTTGCTGATAGGGGCAGGGTGCGGCATTGCGCTCCGCCTTGTGGTGTATTTCAAAGCCAAGAACGCCAAGAAATTCCGGCATGGAATGGAATACGGTTCTGCAAGGTGGGGAAACGCAAAGGATATTGAGCCTTATGTCGATCCGGTCTTTGAGAACAATGTGCTGCTTACAGAAACGGAGCGGCTGATGATGTCAGGCAGACCAAGACAGCCGAAGTATGCGAGGAATAAAAATATCCTTGTTATCGGCGGTTCTGGTTCGGGTAAGACGAGGTTTTTTGTAAAACCGAACCTGATGCAGATGCACTCAAGCTATGTTGTCACTGATCCGAAAGGCACTGTGTTAGTCGAGTGCGGAAAAATGCTCTTAAAGAACAATTACCGGGTAAAAGTGCTGAATACCATTAACTTCAAGAAGTCCATGCACTACAATCCTCTCGTTTATATCCGGAGCGAGAAGGACATTTTGAAACTTGTAAACACAATCATTTTAAACACCAAAGGGGAGGGGCAGCAATCCGGCGAGGATTTTTGGGTGAAAGCCGAAAAGCTCTACTATACCGCACTGATCGGGTACATCTGGTATGAGTGCGTGGAGGAAGAACAGAATTTCACTACCTTGCTTGACATGATAAATGCCAGCGAAGCAAGGGAGGATGACGAGGAATTTAAAAATCCCGTTGATTTGATGTTCGATGAGCTGGAGGAAAGAGAGCCGGAGCATTTTGCGGTAAAGCAGTATAAAAAATACAAACTGGCGGCGGGCAAGACAGCGAAAAGCATTTTAATTAGCTGTGGCGCACGTTTAGCCCCCTTTGACATCAAGGAGCTGCGTGACCTGACAAGCTATGACGAGTTGGGACTGGATATGATTGGGGATGAAAAGACAGCGCTGTTTGTCATTATCTCCGATACCGATGACACATTTAATTTCATCGTGTCAATCATGTACACGCAGCTTTTCAATCTGCTCTGTGACAGGGCGGACGATGTGTATCATGGCAGGCTGCCCGTCCATGTGCGCTGCTTACTCGATGAGTTTGCAAACATCGGGCAGATACCAAAGTTTGAGAAGCTGATTGCCACAATCCGGAGCCGGGAAATATCAGCTTCCATTATCTTGCAGTCGAAGTCGCAGCTCAAAGCGATTTATAAGGATAACGCCGACACCATTGAAGGGAATTGTGATACCACCTTATTCCTCGGAGGGAAGGAAAAGACCACCTTAAAAGAGATGGCGGAAATTTTGGGTAAAGAAACAATAGACCTTTACAATACCTCGGATACAAGGGGTACGTCGCAGTCCTACGGTCTGAATTACCAAAAGACCGGGAAAGAGCTTATGAGCCAAGATGAGATTGCGGTCATGGACGGGGGCAAGTGCATCATGCAGCTTAGAGGGGTAAGACCATTCTTCTCCAATAAGTTTGACATCACGAAGCACAAGCAGTACAAGCTCCTGTCCGATTATGACGAAAAGAACGCCTTAGACATCGAAAAATATGTGAAGAACCTGTGCAAAGCAAAAGTCAGGGACAATGACACCGTTGATGAGGTGGAGGATGCGGGCGTTCTTGAAGCATGACAACTGAATACTGAAAAACTGAATATGGAACCCGTCAACCAATCACAGAACTTTTGGACAAAAAGTCCAGAAGTGGAACGGAGTTTTGAATGTACTTGGGAAAGGACAAAACAAAGCGTCCGGCATAGCCAATCGCCAAACTGAATATGCCGGATGCCCGCAGGGTTCTTCCTAAAGGATTGCCCTGTCTTTATCTTACCATAAGGCAGGGCATTTTACACGAAAAACTCTTTCAGAAACCAGACAAAACATTTGATGAGAAAGAAAGAGGTAGAACAATGGCATTTTTTACAACAGCAGTAACAGGATTAAAGACAGTCGTAACAGCAATCGGCGCAGGCGTGGGTGTATGGGGCGTCATCAATCTGCTTGAGGGATATGGAAATGATAATCCGGGTGCAAAATCACAGGGCATTAAACAGCTTATGAGCGGCGGGGGCATTATCATTGTGGCGCAGACGGTGATTCCACAGCTTTCCACACTGTTCTCATAAGAGATAACCCTTCATGGGCGGAATCATTGACAAAATCACTGATTTCATAAAGGAAATGCTTCAGGGATGGGTGCTTGACAACCTCGGCACGATGTTTACCGATGTGAATTGTTAGTAAAGTGGGTTTTGCTAAAACAAATGGAATAAGAAGCTGGTGTGCGAGTGGTTCTTATAAAATGAATGTGGTAAAATTTTATAAGAAACGAGGTAAAGCGGTATGAAAAAACAAGTTTATATCACAGAGGAAGAATGTGCAAAATGTCAAAAGGTGGTTGATGCGTTTGCAGAGCTGTATGAATTGGAGAATATCGTGGTGCTTGACGTGGGCAGGTACGGTTTTGTCGAGTTGAAATATTACAAGCCGCCACATGGCTTTGAGGATGCAATAACCTTTACGGACAGCGTGGCATTATTTGAAGACTTGTGGGAGGAATGGCTGAATACAAAGCTGTATTTACTGGCAAAAGGTACTCCACTGTTGGAGAAAGGCTACAAAGGTATATTTGAAAGCCTGTCAAAAGAAAAACAGTCGGAACTTATCGTAAAAAAAGCTAATTTTGCTAAAGCGGCAGGAATATATCTGTAATATTATTTCTGTGCGAAAATGGAACAGTAGTTAGTGAACAATCAAAGATTAGAAAGGCTCTGTATGATGCAGGGCTTTTCTTGTTTTTTAGAAGAAAGATAGAATGAATGGAGGGGGTTCGCCGTAATCGGCATTGTGGAAATGTCGTATAACTGGCTATCTCATGGAGTTGTGGGTAACTCTGTTTGCAGGACGTGGGAAAGCTGCTCTTTAGCTTTTCCATGTGCTGTGAACAGAGTTATCCATGACGTAATAGCCAGTTATGCACATTTCCATGATGCTGGTTTTGCGGTATTGGTATTGATTTTTATATATTGTCCGTTCCAAGATATTTTTTGAGTAAATCCAGTGCAAGTTCCATTTGTGGGCTTATCCATTTATTTTTGTGATAAATATAAAAAGAGTTATATTCTTTTTCATCAAGTTCCGTTCTAATTGGCATAAGAGAACCATTTTTCAATTCTTCTCCAATAGAATAAGTGGGAACAACTGCAATTCCTAAATTATTCATAACACACCTTTTTACAGCTTCTATACTCTGCACTTTCATGGGCGGATTAAGAAGAATATCCTTTTCGGAAAGGTATTTATCCATGTCCAACTGGTAATAGCCGTCCGGCTCATTACAGATTAGGCTAATCGGTTTACGTTGGTGTGGTGTGATAAAATCGAGCAGATTATTATTGGCAAAAGGAGAAGCAACGAGAACTGCCTTATATTTGCCGAGTTTTTTATGTACTACGCTATCGGGATAACTGTCTTTTTCACAATTTATGCCTATGTCGGCAGTACCGTCCGCAATAGACGGATTGATTTCCCCTGATTGTATGGAATTGACTACAAGCTGCACGTTGGGAGCTTCATGCGTAAATGCCTGCATAAATGGCTGCATATTGTATATCAAAATAGAATCTGGAATTGCCAACTTTAATGAGCCGGATATTTCAGACAGGCTTTTGCCGTAATTGCCGATTTGCTCTGCACCTTGTAAAATCATATCAATATAAGGCATAATATCTTTTCCAGCTTGTGTAAGTTCCATGCGTCTACCTATTTTCTCAAATAATTTCAAAGATAATTCTTCTTCAAGCTGTTTTATTTGAAATGTGACCGTAGACTGCGTATAGCCTAACTTATCCGCCGCTTTTTGAAAACTTCCCACTTCAAGGATTGTTTTGAATGTAACCAAACTTTTTGTATTCACCTTTTATCACTCCTTAATACATTCAATTTATCGAATTAAGAAATCGAAATTATTAAATTTTTTAATCTTATTTCTTGTGTTATTATAAAACAGCAGGCAGGAAATATCAATCAGTTTTCAAGGAGGTTATATATGAATTTCAAGTTTAACGAGGACGAGCAAAAAGTTATAGACCTTATTCACGAATTTGGTGTAAATGAGGTTGCGCCATTGGCGGCAGAGATTGATGAGCAGGAACGGTTTCCAGAAGAAAGTAGAAAACGGTTAGCTGAATTAGGTATGATGGGAATTTGCTATCCGAAAGAATACGGTGGCGGCGGACATTCCTATCTTGCTTATATTGCAGTGATTGAGGAATTAGCAAAACACTGCTCCACGACATCTGTTATGTTGTCTGACCATCATTCTTTAGGTTCTTTTCCGATTTCAGAGTTTGGTACAGAAGAACAAAAGAAAAGATACCTTGTACCACTTCTGAAGGGAGAAAAATTAGGCGCATTTGCAGTAACAGAACCGTCTGCAGGAAGTGATTTGGGTAACCAACAAACAACAGCAATTGACAAGGGCGATTATTGGTTATTGAATGGCTCAAAAATATTTATCACAAACGGTTTTTATGCTGATACTTATTTTGTAACGGCTATGACAGATAAGAGCCAGCGTAGTAGAGGTATTTCTGGCTTTATCGTAGAAAAAGGTACTCCCGGATTTACTTTTGGAACAAAGGAAAAGAAAATGGGTATCCGTGGTTCTGCCACATATGAATTGGTTTTTCAGGACTGTAAAATTCCAAAAGAAAATTTATTAGGGGAATTGGGAAAAGGATTCAAAATGGCTCTTATAACTTTGGATGGTGGACGTATCGGTGTAGCAGCACAGGCATTGGGGATAGCACAGGGAGCGATTGACCATTGCAAAAAATATGTTACAGAACATATGCAGGGAGAACAAAGAATTTCACAATATCAGTTTACGCAGTTTGAACTTGCTGATATGCAGGCGAGGGTTGATGCAGCACGATTGTTAGTATATCGAGCCGCACAAGCAAAACAGGATCACGAGCCATTTTCACATCTTGCGGCTATGGGTAAATTATACGCAGCAGAAGCTGCTACAAATGTGACACGCCGTTGCGCTCAACTTGCAGGCTATGATGGATATTCAAGAGATTTTCCGTTTGAGCGTTTAATGCGTGATGCTAAGATAACAGAGATTTATGAGGGTACGAGTGAAGTACAGAGAATGGTCATATCTTCATGGATGGGTATTAAATAAGTTTATGACACATGATGATAAGTAGTGGTAATGAAAACAAAGAGGAATGAGTTGGTCTATGATAATATAACAACATTTATTGTGACAACTTTGTACACTTTTGTAGATAAGGAACGGTAGCCAAAGTTGCTACCGTTTTCCTATTACACCTAAAGTTTATTTGCAGTTTTGGAATACATTAAATTTTGAAACTGCTTATCAGCTACATTCAGAATAGGGAAAGACACATAATAAAATGGAATTGAAAATACACAGGTATCGAATTAGGGAGATAATCAAATTTAATACCGTATTGCGCACATCAAGGTGTACTGCAAGGAAGAAAGAAACTTCATTGCGGTACACCTTTTTTAATGGTGCAAAATTTGTCTGATTTTGGGTTCTGTTGCGGTTTTGCTTTTGCAGATTTGTGGGAG
>CASJPF010000012.1 GCA_949383255.1 Lachnospiraceae bacterium
TTTAAAGAAAAGTCTGTAAAATCATTAATTTAGGACTTGACATTATAGGAAGGATAAATATAAACTTACAAAATTAATAGTATCTATAATAATTTTAGTGCTAGGGATGATAAAATCGTTGTATCCAGATTACGCATCTGATACTGGAAATTATCATCTTATTGCACAAAGAAGTGATTTTGTAAATTGGTTTGAGAATGGTTTTGGAGCTGGAACTTTTCAAATATGGGGATTCCGTTTAGGAGATAGATTATTTAATTTATTTAATAGTGTATTAGGATATAGATATGGAACTTTATTAAATATATTTATTGTTATAATTATTTATTTGCAAATTACAGATTTTCTTGACATTATCTTTGATAGACTGATGCCAAACTATCGAACAAAGAAGATTTTTAAGATTATTAACCCCGCAATTTTAGCGGTAATTGCATTAACTGTTCATGATTTAATAATGATAGTTGCAACTTATTATACAGATTTGTTAGCAATTCCAATACTATTAGAAATGTTATATAAAATCTGCTTAAAAGAAAAAAATGAAGAGCATCAATATTTTGCATTTCTAGGAGGACTCGCATTTGCCTTAAAAATGACTAATGTTGTATACATAATACCACTTCTTATTATTTATATAATTAAGAATTTAAAGATTATTAAAATAATTGACTATTTAAAATGTTTTATTATTGGTATTGTTCCTTTTAGTATTTATGCTATATATAATGTTGTTTGTACGGGAAATCCTATTTTTCCATATTTCAATTTGTTATTTAAATCAAAGTATTTTTCTTTCTACAACTTTAAAGATCCTAGATGGGGACCTACAGATATTAAAGAAACATTTATATGGATTTTTAAACATGTATTTTATCCTGAATACAGACAGAGTGAAATATATGATTTACATGTAACAAATTTACAAATCGCATTTATAGTATTTGTGCTTGGGATTTTGATATATATTGAATGCGTGTTAAGAAAAAGAGTAAAAACAGTTCTTCCAATTGAGCTTTATATAGTTTTTCTGTTAAGCGCATTGTTCTGGTCAGCCTCAACAGGATATAGTAGATATTTTATACTAGGAGATATTATGCTATTAATAATATTAATAGTTTCTGTTATATATTTAATTCAAATAACAAATATCTATGTAATTAAGTATGGTTTGGCGGTACTAATTTATCTTATGTTTTGGGTATCATATGAACAGATTGGCGATAGTATAAGAGGACGTGAGTGGTCATGGAGAAGCGTAACAAAAGAACAAACAATAAATGAATTGTCATATGTATTCAAAGATAAATTAAGTAATTTTAATTATTCGGACGCAGATGTTTTTTTTCTAACGTCCCCAACTATGGGGGGATGTGCATTTTTGTCAAATAAGGATGCCCCTATTTTTAATATAAGTTATCTCGATTGGATGGATAAGGACAATTATTATCTGTTTAAAAATAATTTTGAAAAAATAATATCAGAAGAAAAAAATATCTTTGATATTAAATTTTCTGATTTTACGGATTGGGATAACTATGAAAAAAAGCTTGATAGATATGGATTCCAAATTATGGATAAAAGTATAGTGAATACTGGGATTTTTGATCTTATTTATATAAAACTTGGATTTATACAAAAATTTATGTTTACTGAAAATATACAAATACCCATTGATGAGAATAATGTAAACTATCAAAAATTTGTTTGCAATGGTTTTTCATATGTAGAAATGGTAAATGGTAGTCCTGCAGTTTGGACATCAGGAAAGTCTTCAGGTTTTGCGATACAATTTCAAGAAGGGTATGATAAAGACTTTAGACTAATATTAGATTTAATTGGAACAGTAGAAAGGAGTGAACAGAATGTCATTGCATTTGCCAATGGAGTAGAATTAGAAAATATACTAATATCACAAGATAAAATTTGTATTGATGTTCCAAACAAATACTTTTCAGAAAATAAATTGTATTTAGAGTTAAGGTATCCAGATGCTTATATTTTAGCGGAAAAAGGAATTTCTACAGACACGCGAGAGTTAGCTTTTCTTATTAATGGAATTACATGTGAGGAATATCAGATTAAGTAAAAGAGAGGAAGATATATTTGTTAATAGTTAAGCAAATTAAAAAAAATGGACACTTATTTTTAAGTACATTATTATTGACAATTACAATTGCTATTTTTGGTCCAATTGAATTGTATTATACGAATTATGAAGAGTTTTGGTTTTCTTGTCAAGATGTTTTTATTGTCGCCGCTATTTTAGGAATAGGATGTTTTGGACTTTTGGTAATACTTGGACTGATATTAAAGGATAAAGCGAGAGATATTTTTAGTTGTTTAGTATTCGTGATAGGAGTAGCTTTATATATTCAAGGAAATTATGCGAATATTGATTATGGTGTTTTAAATGGAGAAGCGATAGATTGGTCCTCTTATTCGCTTTACGCAGTGATTGATACGCTTGGCTGGATTATATTAATTGTTGGATTAGTGTTTTTGTGGAAAAGGAAAAATGGATTTTTTCATAAAATACAGAAATATGGTTCATTATGGATTATAACGATACAATTAATTACTCTTATGGTTTTATTTTTTTCGACGCCAGTTTCTGTAATGGAAAAGTCAAATTATTATCTTTCTAATGAGGGTATTTATGATGTGTCTACAGACGAGAATATCGTTATTTTTGTTTTGGATGCATTTGATGATGCTTACTTTCAAGAGATTATAGAAAAAGAGCCACAAAAGTATCAAGAAATATTTAAAAATTTTATACATTATAATAATGCTGCTACCGCTGGTACACGTACTAAGCTTGGTGTGCCAGCAATTATTACAGGACAGCATTATCCTGGTGGAATATCATATAAAGAATACATACAGCAAGCATTTAATTATGATGGGTTGTATACCACATTGCAGGAGCAAAATTATAATGTAGGGATATACTCAGCTTCAGCTTTTGTACCAGATAAAGTTGAGGATTTAGTAAATAATCAAGTAGCAGCAGGATATGCAGTTTCCTCTTATCCGCGTTTAGCAAACACTTATTTTAAATTGACGTTATATAAATATATGCCCCATTTTTTTAAACGTTTTTTTTGGATATACTCTGGTGATTTTGAACAATATAAGAGTGGAAATTCAAAAGAGAGTTATGTTACAGATGATGCTGGGTATTTTAATAAATTACAAACAAAAGGGCTGCATATGATTAAAGATAAGAATATATTTAGATTAATTTATCTAAATGGAGCCCATCCTCCCTATACTTTGAATGAATATGCACAACCAATAAAATCGGAAGAATCTTCAGCTGTAATTCAAGGAAAAGCTGCATTGTATATCGTTAATAATTATATAGAACAATTAAAGGCATTGGGAATTTACGATACAACAACAATAATAATAATGGCTGATCATGGAGACAAAAACCATGCAGAACATGCTCTTTTATTAGTAAAAGAGAAAAATGGAGTAAGACCTTATACAGAATGCACTGCTCCAGTTTCGTATTATGATTTGCACGCAACTCTTTTTAGTGAATTAGGTATTACGAATAATGAAACTTTTTTTGATATAAAAGAAGATGCTGTAAGAGAACGTTATTTTTATGAGAACGCTACAGAAGCTGGGCATATTCAAGCTGTCGAATATGTCGTTAATGGAAATATGAATGATAATTATAGTGTTCAAGCAACGGGAGTTATATTAGAACAAACTATATCTAGCAGACTCTATCAATATGGGACGCTATTGAGTTTTGGAGCAGATAATACTGCATTAGATTACATTGTATCAGGAATTAATTCTACTGATATGCAAGATTTTTCGTGGACTGATGACAAGAAATGCGAGTTTGAGTTTGAATTTGATAGTATACCTAAGGAAAATCTTTTGGTTACAATGGACATAAAAGATGTATATATTGGAAAAGGACCACAACAAATTATAATTTATGCAAATAATAATAAGTATGTTGATGAGGTGTTAGAGAGGGAAAAACAAATACAATTTGTGGTTGACAGAATGACAATTGATAGTGACAAAAAACTCTTGATACATATTGAACTACCAGATGCCATTGCGCCTGCAGAACTTTATGAAGGAGGAGATGCCAGAACATTAGGAGTTGCATTTAGAGGATTGTGTATAGAGGAGACATCTCAGGATACAGATTTAATCCAAGATCATCAATTAGAAGCTATTACTTCATATATTTTTGGAAGGAATGGAAATGTAGACGAATATTTAGTAAATGGATGGCATAGTTCAGAAGAAGAACATACATGGGCATCAGAAGAAGCAGAATTGTTATTAAAAACAAATGAAATTTGCGATTATGATGTAATATTAAGGTATTCAACATATCCCTATTCAGGAAGTACTAGTGTATATGTTAATGGAACTTTATTAATTGTTTTGGAGAAAAGCAATCTCCTTACAACATTTAGAATTCCTAAAGATATATTAAAGGAAAATGGAATTCAAGTTATGGAATTTAAAACATCAGATGCTGTTTCGCCAAATTCAATTGGCAAGAGTGAAGACAATCGAACATTAGGCATAGGTTTATATTCTATGGATGTTGTTCCTGTGCATTAGTATCGCTTCGCCGCCGAGAACCAACACAGACACAGGTTTTCCAATGACCAAGAACTAAAAAGTGAATTATGGAAGTCTAACAATTACTTGAATCATGTGTCAGGAATGCGCATATACTGTGCATTCCTGACACATGATTCAAGTATTATGAACAATTTTTACAAAGTTATTCTATCCCCGCCGCTTTTAAATCTTCCTCTCGAATCAGCTTTTTACTAACCCATACTTCTGAGAACCTTTCTGTACTCACTTTTATCCAAGTAATAGCACCATCATTTACAATTTCATTTTCATAAATTAATTCATCTTCTCCAGATGCGGTTGTCAAAACATTTGTATTGATTTTTTCTGGAGAACTGCGTAGATTCGCACCATAATATCCTTCACTGTTCAGATGCAAGATATATTGATACCCTTCATCAAGTTTTGAATCTGCAGCAGCTGTATTGATATTTTCAAAATCGTCTTTTTCTTTTATAACTGGAGTATAGTATTCATCTGCATAGTTCTGAAAACCACCTAAAATCTTATTGCTAGCTTCATTAATTCTGCCACAGATTACTTTTGCATTTCCTGTTAAAGAACGTTCCATATAATGAGGCACAATAACAAGAACTACGGTTAACAATAAAAGAATTAAAAAAGCATAAATTCTTATCTTTTTTCCACCTTCTGGTGTTCTTACTTTCAGTTGTTCCTGCCATTCAGTTAATTTCATTCCAAAAGTGTTTAAAGACTCATCAAAATTCTCAATTTTATTCCGATGCTTTGTACTTTTTTTGGCAATTGTAAATGCAAGCAACTGTAAGAAGTAAATGATATACTTTAATAGAATGAAAAATAATGGTATGATAATCCGCCGAACTAAAAATAATACTATTCTTAAGCCAATAAATACCAATAATACTGCAAAAATAATAAGCACTGCAAACGGCAATTTTAAAAGATAATGCGCAATTATAGCTATATATAAATTTAAGATGTTTAATATTGCATCTATCATTCTATATCTCCATCCTGTGTGTTAGAACTATTCCACTTGAATCTTTCCTGCTCTTGTTGTGCCTCTTCTTCCTTTGAATTTTTTGTCTCCAACATCCCTACAGTCCCTAAACCAAGTGCTGCAACGGATGCGTTTGCAGCAGTATCGCTGTTTATAATGTTCTCATTCTTCAAGCGAATAATTGTATCTATCATATTATCACGGTTTTCCTTCGTTGTCTTATTAATAGACTCAGCCAATGCCGCACCTGTTAATTTTCCACTCACATGGTCAATCATATTTCCGGCATTAGCTCCATATTGTCGTATAAGATCTCCTAGATGCCCCACTTTTAATGACTCAATTTGAGCTTGTAATTCTGCAATACTCCGCTCATAATCTAATTTTGTCTGTTCCAACTGATGCTTATTATCCAAATCTGTCATTTCTTCTATAGTAGACAGATCTGCTTCTGTTTTCGTAATTTCATGTTCCTGTATTCGCTTTATAATCGTTATTGCTGACTCGTCAACATCCACATTCAACTGAAATGTACACTTTAAATAGGGCAGAGAACTTAAACTATTTTTTACATGTTGATCTAATTCTTTTTTCAATTCATGTCGGCTCATAAAACTGTATTTTTCAGCCAGTTCAAACTCAATATCTGCCAAACATTTCTCTATCTCATCTGATGGCTGATAAATATGATTCAGATAAATTTTTTCAGGATCTGCAATATAATATTTAACAGTAATTTCTACATAAAAATAATGTCCCTCTTCTTCACACGCAATCTCTTTTTCGTAGAATTCTGTAAACTCACCGCGATATATTGTCATAATGCGGTCATATTTTCCAATGCGAAGTTCTGTTGCCATAATTTTGCGTTTTTCTGTGGATATCGCATATTTATTATTATCCTTTGATTGAAAAAACACATACGCTGTATCTTCATCTCCTTTTGGTACACTAGAAAATCCAGTGATTTTTCTTTCCAGTTCTGCAATTTCAATTATTTTTTCTTCCATATTCTCACTCCTTAATCATTTTGCATATCTGCCTTGCTAACGGAATTATCTGACCATTTTCCTTAACACACTCTTTTAAAAAGTAAATTGCCTGGTTGTCTCCCATTTTACGATTGATATGGTAAAAAAAGAATCCTAACATTTCTATATCCGAGTCGTTATAATCTTCATAATTTTTAAGATAGTCCTCAAGCAGTTTCCAACATTCTTTCGCATTTTCCCTACTCTGAAGTACGCGACACCAAAGATTGGTCAGCTCCTTTCCTGTCTTTTCATCAAGCTTCTGAAATATATGAATAAAAATCATTGTTCGTCTGTTTGCTTTTCGCCCAGAAACATTAGAACTAGCATAATCTTCAAATAAAAAGAGGAAAAAAATAGTATTCAAAAAAGATATTTTATATCGGTTCCAATGTTGTTCTTCCTGCTGCATCTTTTTATAAAAAGCATGAATGACACCTTTATAATAACTGATATTTCTATTCCCGCTTTTAAATAATCCTTGAAGCCTTTCTATATGTGACATGCTGCCTAAAGAATTTCCTGTAAGAAATTCTTTTATCAGCTCATCCAAAACATTCATCCAAATATCGCACACTAAATATTCTTGATTCCCCAACATGCTGCATACATACAATGATACTAATAAATTATCAGGATTATTTTTTAATTGTCCCCATTGTACAACACAAGTTTGAACATATTCCTTGAATTCTTCTTTTCGGTACAATTTTCCCAAAAGTACAGACACACAATAATCCATACTAATTTTTCTCTTGTGTAAAAAATCTGGTAAAATCTGATCATTAAAAAACTCCAAGTCCGCTATTCCAATATAAGACAGTGCTTCCATGCATCCACTTATTACCATATAATTATGTTTGCTTCCATATATCTGTATAATTTTATTGATTAAATATCTTGACAGCAAGCATTTTAATTCAGAAAATTCATTTATTAAAAGACAAACAATATGTTCCGCTTGTTCATGAACTGGCAAACGTAAAAAATCAACCGTGGATTCAATTCCTCGAATCAATGTGACGTCTGAATATTGTATAACTCCTAGTGTTTTGGCTAATTGTGATTTTGAAATCCACTCTTTTTTCACTTCTTCATTTTCTTTTGCAGATTCCGACAATATTTCCTGTAATTCTTTAGCCATCTGATATATTGTTCGATAGGTCTGCCTGTCCAGAATGCATACTGCTAATAATGCAGAAAAATTAAAATCCATATAATGCGCTACACACCACTGTAAGAACTTTCCCTCATCCTTTTCTCCCAATAAATTTACAGTAACATCATTGGTTATCATAGGAGGAACCAACGGTCTATTATTATCAATAATAAAGGTTGCTCTGTCAATATGAGAACCAGAAAACTGCATCCCCCAATTTACCTCTGCCTGACGCATCTGTTCTACTATAATAGAATCATTCTCACTATCTGCATCATTTTCTAAATTTCTGCTTTTCTTATATTGATTTACCCAGTCTTCCTTTTTCCCGGGTGCTAGCTCCTCTTTATCCGATATCTTATCCTTTTCTTGTTGTGATTCTATTCGGGAATTATTTTGGTTATCATCTTCTACATCATTTTCTTGTGGTATCTTTGTCTGCTTTTCCACATTATTCTCTTGTGGTATATCAGTTTGATTTAAGTTGTCTTCTTCCATACAAATTTCCTCACTAATTCTTTATCTCAAAATGCCCGCCATTAATTGTACTTCCATTAAATTGAAATCCATAATTGTTTTGAATCGCAGACGTATTATTTTCCTTATTTTTATTGGAAAAAGATTTTTCGGGAATAGTTTCACTCCCAAATGTACACTCTCGAAACCATCCTTCTACTACCTTTCGTATTCCTTCTGCAACATTTTTTAGTGCTGCATCTTCATTACGAAATTGTGTGACAGCTTTTCTATCTTCTGGTAATGACATGATACTATCAATTGGAGTTCCAATTAAATCTACGTCCCTTAACATAATTGGAATCACCGCTAATTTCTTCTCTTTGCGAAGATTCATCGCTTCTTCCATTTCTTTTTGATAACAATAATTAGAAGTAAGATAGTCTGCACTAAGCAGCAATAGCACAATCTGACTCCCCTGTAAAGCTTGTCTTATTTCCTCGTTAATTTCTTTTCCAGGCAATATCATATTATCATACCATAGTGAAATATACTTTTGTCGAATTAGCGAATTTAAATGCGTAATTAATTTATCTTTTAATCGTTTATCCTTATGAGAATAAGATATAAAAACTTTTAAAGGTTCTTGTACACTTTGCATATTTATAAAATTTCCTTTCTTTCTAAAAATAATTTGTCGATATTATTTGACACTTATCGACAAATTAATCCAATTTTAGTGTACTATTTTTCATACAAAGAATCAAGGGACATAGTTGTCCAATACCAAATCATATTCAAATGTCAAATCCATTTTCTATACTATAAATCTGTTCAATCAAATAAGTAAGTTACTTCCTTTAGATGCCCATATACAATCGGGTATGTAAAATTGCTTTGCCTACTTGCGCGCCGCCAATACATCACTTTAGTGGCATATTTCCTTTGCATCAGCATGTACAATCGAGTGAGAGAATACCCTTCTCACCTACTCCGCGTCCGTGCGCATAAAAAGCCGCTGATTCCTCAGCGGCTTTTTTCACCTTTTCCTTACTTTCTTTATTTTACCACTCCAATATAATGCCCATTTCCGCTCACCGAAAACATAGATTGGCCATTCTCTGCAATAATAAAGCGTCCCGCCTCAGACAAGGTTCCTGTCGCTTCATCATAATTGTAAAGAACTGCCTGTTTGCCCGCGTATTGTGTTCCCCATCCAATATGCAAATTCACAGATGCAGGAAGGGTACTGTTCGATTCTAGGTTGATTGTTCGCGTCGCAGTTGCATCTTTCTTTATCTGAGCGGATAATGCTTCCGGAATAAACGATTTGTAGGTAACTGCAATATTCCAAGGGGTTTGTGTCTGCTGCACAGTCATTCCTGCAATGCCAAGCACAATGTCACTGTCCATATGGAAAGCACATAAAATGTTTCTGCCTGCAATTTTGTTCACAGTCTCTGCCGGCACTGCAAATTTACAGCCGGTTAAAATGTCCGCCGCTCCGCCGTCCGGCACTGTGTCAAGCAAAGCATTCGCTGCTGCCCAGTCAGTATTAATAATGTTTTCTTCTGGGGTAACATTCTCTGGATCAAAAAAGTTAACGCGATAATTCAGATTGATCCCACTTCCTGTAATAGATACCTCAAAGATATCCCCCGCCTGATATGCGGTAATCCCTTCTGGACGGAAAATAATGCATCCTTTTTGTCCATATCCGCCATTATCCACGTTAAAGTATCCATTAGAGCTGCCCGCTGAAAAATTCCATACCTTGCCGTCATTTACGCGTTTTAATGTAACGTGAACCGCATTTTTGTCCACATTGGTTCCCATAGAAATACTCCACGGGAAAGCCTTGCCAAAATATTCAACTGGCATATTTTGTGCCGGCCATGCCACTTGTGTTTCCGACGCAGAACGGCTTCTGTCAAAACAGTACAGTGCAGAATAAGTACCTCCTGGACCGTATACTGCCCCGAATCCTGTCTGCCCCATGGAAGGATTTAAAATCCAGCGTCGGTGTCCCACTCTGTCTATGTTGCTGGAATCCCCGTCTTCCATCCAGCTTTGCACAATCGTCCAGTTGAAAGAGCATTTCCATGAAGCCATAGCAATGTTGGAGCTGGAAGCGCCGCTTCGTCCCAGATTATACATGCTGTCCGCCATTCCAGCAGGTTTTGTAGGATAGTGGCTTAAATTTCTATTTAATAGATTTACATATGCTGCTGCCTGCGCTTTTTGGCTGTATTCCTCATTGAGCGTTACATTGTCCTGCAGACCTGCAATATAACGAATCTGATTCATCATTTTCATCGCATTGTTCAGTGTATCGGGAGCCAGAACACCTGCATTGTCATATGGAGGTGCAAATGACGGATCTGCCATATAATTTAGTGGGTCCTCTTGTGTCACCCCATCATTTTTTATGCGTGCGCTAATCTCTGCCTGTGTGTGATATGCTACATTTAAGCTGCTTTTTGTCTCCTCCTCCGCATGTACCAACAATGCACTTCCTGTATCATTCCACACCGCTGTAAAAAGCATCGCCGCCGCTGAGCCCGCCGCAAGAAATCGGCGTATTTTCCTTGTAAAATTAGTATAATTCATGCTATTTTCCCTCCTCAAATTTAATATCCTAATTGTATCTTTTCCACAGAACTTGTAAAGTAATTGAATCCAAATCTTATTAACAAATATAATATTCAGCCAATCAAACATTCCTTCCCCCGAAACGCAAAACCATACTTTCGCATCTGCTGGGGTGCAAAGCCTCGTGTAATCAGCTCTGCCTCATATTGTTTCTCATTCATTTGGCGATGGGCACTCGCAATCGTATCCTCCAATGTCACTTCATCCTCATCAGGATCAAGCACTTTAAATTTAAATTCAATTAATACACTATCTTCTTCTATTTTACTACTATCTATAAATGATATTGGGGTTGGTAATTCTTTACTCTCATTTTCAAGTGTCATCGCAGCAACTGTACTATTGACAAAAAATGTAAATATAATGGATATAAATATTATTAATGCAAGCTGCTTATTTCTCATTTTAAACACCTTATGAAATCTTTGCTGTTATGGCATAATCACCATCAACATCACTTGCCGACACCCAAAGTTCAATCGTTCTAAGCAATGTAAGCGAGAAAGTTGTATAATATCCAGCGTTTAAACCCCAGTAATATTTTGTTGTTGAATCAAGATAGTCAGGATACTTTATTCTAATATCAATAGCTCCAGGATTAATCACCACCAACATTAGAGACAATAATTTTTTCATCGTTTAATTCCTCGTTAAATTTTTATAAACTAAATTGTTATTGATACTATTATCCTTAGGAACTGTAGAAAAATAACTGACGCATCTTGACTTGGCTATTTCTCCGATTATGCATGCCAAAAAGCCTCGCCGTAGCCCGCTACGCCTACGTTTTTTGACATACCTCCTCGAAGAAATATCCTACGCAATCTGCATCACTTATTTTCCTACAATTCCTTAAACAAATTATATAACCTAAAGACGTTTAACTCGAGTAAGAATAATAAGTAATCAAAGTGCCTTTTACACATAAAGTGCAAAATCGAAAAATAACGACTAATAAAACAAAGTTTCTATAGCTTATCCCAAAACAAAGCCAAAAAGCAAGTATCGTTATAACATTTTACACAACTCATTAAGTTAGTCCGCAAGCAGCTATTTCTTGCTATTCTATTATATTACTCTTTTTTATTGCAAATAACATATAACAACTCAAGTGTCAAGGAAATTTTTAGGAAAAACTGTGTACAAATAAAAAAATAACGAATTAAAAATAGATGTATAATCACCTCATTATATGCTACTTTAGAAAATATATGCCTTTTCTCCAATTTGTGTCAAAAGTAAACAGAACGATTTCGTGGCATGAACTTTTGAAATAGTTTGTTTACAGCCTGAATAGAGTAAGAAAGACCCTCTCTTTTATTGCAAAGTCCATAGTTAAACTGTAACCATTACTTTCATATATGGCTGTGTCTTGTCCCGTATCATCAAAAATCCCTGTTCCAATGCATCAAGTGCCAAATAATGCGTAATGCAGTGCTGTGGAGAAACTGCCCCGCTTTCCAACCTATCAAGTACATAATGCCAATCATCCTCCGTGCTATGGGTAAAAGAAGAATTCCAACTGCCCTTTATGATCAACTGATCGCGAAGAATTTTCCAATATGTACTTTTTTCAAAATGAATGTCAGATGCTGGATTGCCCACAAGCTGTACAGTTCCATTTGGTGCTGTACAGCACACTGCATCGGATATCGTTTCATTTTTGCCAACACACTCAAAGAAAACATCCACTCCTGCACCCTTTGTCTGTACCATCAACCAGTTGCATAAACTTGTGTTCTTATCTTGATAAATATGATCTTTCTGCACCCCAATTTTCACCGCCATTTCTCGTTGGAAATCCTTATTGCCCAACACATAAATATTAGAGAATCCCGCTTCCTTTAAAAACAGAACAAGCAACATTCCAATCGTGCCAAGACCACAGACCGCTATGCTTTTTCTTCTGTCTGCATCTTCGGGAAGTGTGCTGCGCATGGCATGAACTGCAACTGCCATTGGCTCCATCATCGCTGTTTGCTCATAAGTCACATTGTCAGGAAGCACAATCAAGTTCCACTCTGGCACTGCCACAAACTCTGCAAATCCACCGTCTCTACGTGAGCCAAGATAACTATAACTACGACACAGCTCATAGTGCTGTTTTTGACATTCCGCACAACTTGTACATGGTATTAACGGGAAAATACCGACACGCTGCCCCAACCATTTTTCACTGACATTGTTTCCAAGTTCCACCACTTGTCCCGAAAACTCATGTCCTGGAATCAGCGGGTGCACATGTGCCCCTGTCTGATAAATTCGCGGAATATCCGATCCACAGATACCTGCCGCTTTGACCGCAACAATCACCTCATTCTCCGCTGGATGTGGTCTGTCCACCTCCTCAAACCGAATATCATTTACACCATGCAAAACCCAAGCTTTCATCAAAATTCCTCCTTTATTGCAAATCGGACATCCAATATACATATTCATCGCCACTTTTATAATTCTTTTTATGTTTTACCAATCTTATCAGCCATTTTACATTCGGATATTGGTCCAAAAAATTTCTAATAATAATTCCATCTGCCAAAAGGGCATCTGGCATATTGAACTCATCATAGTCATCATCAAACACAGATACTTTCATGCCATCATATATTGTAATATCATTTCCATCAGAATCATTTACAATATCTGCTTGCGAAAATAAATAGATAGGCGCCTCATCCTCTTTCGCAATGGCACAAAATTCATTAAAATCTAACCAAATTCTAGTTTTATCCAGTGATATAGTAGTCATATATTTATTTTGTTTCATATGCTATTTTCCTTACACCAATCGATTCTTTTTCCAATTCCCTGTTCGATACCAGAAATAGGAAATCAAATAATTTGCTGTCCACCCCATTGGAACTGCATACCATATTAGTTGGATTCCCCACACTGGAGAACACAGTTGTGCTACCAAGACACGAATTGCCAAGTTAATCAGATTCGCAAGCATATAGACTTTAATATCTCCTGCGCCTCTTAAGATTCCATCTGTTATCGCCTTAAATCCCAGAAAGGAAAAGAACAAACCAATAAATCGAAAATAGGATGTTCCTGTCTCAAACGCCACCGCAGACTCCCCCTGCTCAACAAAGACAGACAATATTGGATTATAAAAAAGTTGCGATATCAAAATTAATACCGCTCCAAAACCAATGATAATGCGATAGGCCGCATGATATCCCTGCCGCACACGCTCTGGCTTTCCAGCACCAAGATTCTGTGCCGTAAACGTAGACATCGCATTTCCTGTTGCGATCATTGGTACAATACAGAGGGATTCAAGCCGCATTCCCGCCGAATATCCCGCAAGCGCCGATGAGCCAAACTGATTGACCGCAGACTGCGTTAACAGCATACCAATACTCACAATGGATTGCTGTACAATCGATGGAATTGCAATCTTAACCCCAGTAGCAAACATATCCCTGCGAAACCGTTCAACGTTACCCTCCACTGGGTAAGTAGTAAGCAGTCGTACCAGAATGACAAAAGAAATGGCCGCCGCAATTCCCTGTGCAATCACCGTTGCAAACGCCGCACCAGAAACCCCCATATTTAAGCCGCCCACCATCCAGAAATCTAGCACTATATTTAATATAGAAGAAAAAATTAACAAAAATAGTGGTATCTTAGACCTGCCAAGCGCATTAAAATTCGCTGACAAAATATTATACATAAACATGAACGGCAGACCCACAAAATAAATTTGAAGATACGCTACCGCATCTGGCATAATATTTTCTGGCGTCTTTAACAACCGCAGCACTGTTGGATTAATAAAAAATCCTAGCACTGCCAACAGCATGCTAAACACCATAAATGTGATTAGAAATGTGTACACGGAACTTTTCATCTCCTTATGATGTCCAGCACCAAGATACTGACTGGTAAGTACAGACGCGCCAATCCCTCCACCAATTGCAATCATAATAAATACCGTTGTAAAGGAATAAGATGCCCCCACTGCCGCAAGCGCATCCTCTCCTACCAAATTTCCAACAATAATAGAATCTGCCATATTATAAAACTGCTGAAATAAATTCCCGATAATCATTGGCAGCGCAAAAAGGAATAGGCTGCGCGCCGGCGGTTGTGTAATAAGGTTTTCTTTTGCATTCTGTACCATATTTTTTCCCTCGTTCTATCTTTCGTAATGACAGCTCTCGCTCAAAAAAACAAGCAATATTAAAAGTTATTTTTGAATAGTTCCTAAGAATCTATATACAATATTACTACAGTTACGCTATAAAACACAAGCTATAAATTGGTTACTGTTCACTCCGTTCCAGTAACAAGTAAAAATCCATTTGCTATGCAAATGGATTTTTACTTGCAGCCAGTACGTTTTCTTACGGACTTAGCAGTAAATGCTAAGTCCTGTCCGAACAGTAACATAAATTTAGCAGATTTCCGTTTTCCAAAATCCATGCAAATTACAGTATGCATATGCCGCACATGCCTCATCCTGCTCTGACAATACAAAATCAGCTGCGGGCGCATCCTGTGGGGACAGTTTCACAAGCTGACCGCCTTTCTTTGTCTCAAGGAAAATCCAGTCAATACTGTGCTCCTCTGACATTGGATGCGCTACACTGCCAACCTTCACAGTAATGTTTTTTCCGCTGCACTCCACAACTGGAAGATGTTTTTCGCCTGCGCCCTCTGATGTTGTGCTGTCCAAAATGGGCAGATTCAGTGCATCTTTCTTTCCAGATACCAAATACAATACTGCGTCGTTACTCTTTAGAAATACACTCTTATCCATTTCAATATTCTCCTATTTTAAACTATATTTTAATTAAACTCCATCTTTAATCCCGCCTCACTCTTAAGGCGCTGATATCTTTTGTCCACCTCATTTTGCAAACTTTCTGTGACTTCCTTGTACTCTTCACTGCACAAATGTTTTGTGCGCCCCATCATTGCAAGCCAATCTGTGACAGGAATCTTTTTGCCTGTCGCATCTGGCTCATAGCTTAAACGCGTCTTTCCATGTTCTATTTCAAATAGTGGGAAATAACAGCAATTTACCCCTGCCTCAATCACTTTTCGCTCTGTGGATGGGGTATCGTTCCAATTTAGAGGACATGCGGACAGTGCCTTGAGATACGCTGTTCCCTCCGTCTTGGCATAATATGCTGCCTTGGCCGCTTTTTTAATAAAATCTGTCGGATTGGATTCCGCGGTAGTCGCAATGTAGGGAATCCCCGTTGCTGCCATAATACGAGGCATATCCTTATGAAAAAAAGTCTTTCCATACTGCTTTACACCCACATGAGAGGTAGAACTTCTTGCTCCTTTTGGCGTCGAATATGACAACTGATAACCAGTGTTCATATATCCCCCATTGTCATATTCAAAAATTAATAATCGATGTCCACGGAGCGCGGTTCCAAGCGCTGATCCCATACCAATATCCATACCGCCATCCCCGCTAACCATAACAAAGATAATGTCTCCCTGTGCAATCTCACCTTTTTTCTGTTTCCTGTAACAGATTTCCGCCAATCCACTGAGCGTAGCAGCACCATTCTGAAACAGATTATGGAGATAAGGCACCTTGAAACTTGTACGCGGATAGGGTGTTGTGACAATCATGCCACATCCTGTCTGAAACAGAAAAACAATTGGGTCCTCAATCGCTCTTGACAGCAGATTCAGATTGACAGGTATCCCGCACCCAGGACATGCGCCATGACCTGGTGCTAGACGCTTTGGCATAGCGGCGGTTGCATTTAGGCTGCCCCCCTTCACTTGCACCTCTCCCATATTGTTTTTCTCTACCTGCGTTGCGCCGATTGATGTCCTATCCGCTGTGACAGGTGCAAAGAAAGGCCCTTTGTTTATCGTCTCCTGCACTGTTCCTGGTGTCACCCCATAATAGTCAAAGTCTGGCGATTTTGCATCTAACGCAATATCTAACAGCCTCTCCACATCCTCCGCAAAGAAATCATTGCCGCCAAGCCCATAAACACGACTTTTAATTTTTGCTCTGCCACCAAATTTCTGCATCATGGCACGCACCTCTAATGAAAGGTTACCGCCTCCTGCTCCATAACTGTCCTGTCTGTCTGCGATTAACATGGTGTCTGCCGATGCACAGAGTTCATACAACGCCTTTTCAGGAAATGGACGAAGAACATTCAATGTCACTATGCCAGCTTTTCTTCCTTTTTTATGAAGACTGTCCACACCTTCTTTTGCTGTCTCATAGGAAGACCCCAACAGAACTAATAGTTCCTGTGCATTCTCACAATGATACCCTTCTGCTTTGTCGTATTTCCTGCCAGAAAGCGCACCATACTCTGTAAATAACTTTGGCAGCAATTCATCTGCCTGCTGCATAGCAAGATGAAGTTGATAACGATTATTAATTAAATCCGGCTCATTCATATAAGAACCCACCGTAATTGGATTGGAGAAATCCAAAAAAGGATATATTTCTTTTTTGGGTCCAATAAACTGTCGCACTGTCTCATCTTTTTCAAATCGCAAACATCGTCTTTTTTGATGGCTGGTAAAAAAACCGTCATATGCAACCACCACCGGAAGCCGGACTTGTTCTGCCAAACGCAATGCAATAATATTAAAATCATATACTTGCTGTACTGTATGCGCGAACAATATTGGCCAGCCTGCATTCAACAAATACATAATATCACTGTGGTCCCCTTTAATCGACAACGGACCCGAAACTGTCCGGCAAGCCACATTCATCACCATTGGATAGCGAGTGCCAGACTGAACAGGAAACTGCTCTAAGGCATACAACAAACCATTAGCGCTCGTCGCATTGATTACTCTCCCGCCACCGACTGAAGCACCATAGCAAATACCTGCAGCACTGTGCTCTCCTTCCGCGGCAATCATAATTAAATCTGTCTCGCCTCTGGCACGCATATCGTCAAGGTTTTCTGCAATCTGGGTGGAAGGCGTAATTGGATAGTATCCCATCAAGTCATATCCAATCTGTTTGATTGCAATCGCTGCAATCTCATTTCCGCCTGCGTACTCAATTACTTGCTTTTCCATTAGACCTCGCCCCCTTCTATCCTTTTTTCAGTCAGATAAGATTCTGAGGTAATATATCCATCAGGTCCAGTTTTTATATAATAATCCGGTGCTCGTAGCATATCCTGATTCGGCAGGAAATACTGTTTATCTGCATGTTCTGCCTCGACGCCTCGCACCAAAGCGTTGGTCGGACACACATCCACACAGCGCATACAACCCTTGCAGTGATAATAATCAAGTCCTCGATTCACCATCATTGTTCTGTCCTTAAATTCTCCCTCAGCAAACTGAAACACCATATCTGGACAAGTGGAATCGCACAGACCACAATTGATGCAGCGCTCCTTGATAAAGACTGGAAGATACCCCTGCCTGGAAGGGGATAAATCCGCTGTCACAGTACTGCCAAACCGCGGGTTTACACCGCCAATTGGCGCTGTCACATATCCCCACTCCTGCCCTTTATTAGACATATTGGAATTATTTTCCTGATTGACTCTGCTCTTAAAAATAGCAATCTCTGCCTTTGATAATTGACGCACCTGCTCATAGCCTTGTTCAAGCCCCTTTAAGTTGCCCTCAAGTGCCGCCGGATACTTTCTGCCAAGACTATCCCTGCAAATCTGTCTGGCGCGATCCAATTCGATAAATCCCATCACTTTTGCCATTGCTCCCAACATAACCACATTCATTCTTGATTTTGTCTCCATCGCAATCTGTCTTGCATCAACCACATAACACTCCCTGATTGTATCCGGCAAATTTCCCATCATTTTCTCCTGCCCGCGATCCAGCGCAATAATAACTCGCGTCTGCATACCACATCCTGTCCATGTCTTTTTGTCACGCATTAATGCCTGATGAAAAATAACAAGCAAGTCTGGATTAACCACTGGCGAATGCACTCGAATTTCGTTTTCCGGAAGGCAAAAACGAATATATCCTTTCACTGGTGTCCCTGTTTTTTCAGAACCATAGCTAGAAAATCCTGCACTGTTGAGATTTAAATATTTTACTGCAAGTTCTCCCACCATTTTTCCGCACAAATTTGCACCCAACCCGCCAATACTCTCCAAGCGGATTTCATAATAGCCCTTCTGCTGAAAGAACTCTTTAATACTGACTGCCATAGCTGTTCCTCTCCTCTTTCTTGTATTGATTATCTGCTCTAAAATTTAGTATGGCATTTTTGCAAAAAAAATATGCGTGATGGATTACTTTTCACCGTCACGCAGCTGCTCCCATCAAGGTATATACAATTGTTCCAACTACACCACTTCCCAAAATAATTGTGATGGCATTTAGTTTAAACTTTCTAAGTAAAAATAGTGCCACAACAAAAATCATCAACTCAACATATCTAAGATTTCCAAGTACCACCGCTTCCAGTTCTGCCTGAAACAGCCCCAACATCAAAATGGAGGCACCAGCAGAAGCAATCAGCGCTACAACTGCAGGTCTTAAAGAGCCAAGTACCACTTGAACACCGCTCACTGTGCGATACTTATAATAAAAATGCGCCAGCGTCAAACAGATAACAAACGATGGAATAATACAGCCTATACTACAGAGCAGCACACCTGGAATCCCCGCAATACGCATCCCCACAAAGGTCGCAGAATTGATAGAAATGGGTCCTGGGGTCATCTCCGCCACTGTAATCAAATCTGAAAATTCCTCCATAGTCATCAGATGATGAATGTTCACAATTTGTTCCTGAATCAGTGGAATCGCCGCATATCCTCCACCTACGCTAAACATTCCAACCTGGATAAAGGCAAAAAACAATTTTAACAGCAGCATTTATGACACCTTTCCCTTCTTTTTGTTATTGAACGTGACATATAAATCAACAAGACCAATTCCAAGGCAGACAAAGATAATGAGCATGGCACTGACATCAAATAAATAGGTCGCCACAAATGCCACCACCATCATCACAATATACAAAATTCGCTTTGTTTTTATTACATTTCCAGCCAGATTGATTACGACATCAAAAATAACCGCCGCAACACCTGCGCGCATTACCTGAAGCGCTGTGGCAATATAGGGATTCGTGCGAAACTGATCATAAAATAGCGAAATAATTGAGATAATGATTATTGGCGGCAGTATCGTTCCTAAAATCGCTGTCAAAGAACCAATAATGCCAGCCATTCGATATCCAATAATAACGGATGCATTCACCGGAAGTGGCCCTGGAGCAGACTGCGTAATTGCAGTCACATCTAGCATTTCGTCCTCCTCAAGCCATTTAAGCTCCTCCACATACCTTTTTTTCATCAGAGAGACAATGACAAATCCACCTCCAAAAGTGCAGGCGCTCAGGACAAACATAGATTTAAACAAAGTCCATAACTTACTGTAGTCCTTTTCCATATATCCTCCATTTTATTTTCCAATTTTCTTTTTATTATGCGAAATTATCCAAATTATATGTATCCTTTTCAAAAATTCCTATCTTTAATGATCATTAAATTTCCAACAAATCCTTACAATCCGTTTTATCACTTCATCTGTATTTCCTGCCGGTTTCAACTTGCGGCATTTTACCTCAAAGATACTGCCATCTAATATCTCCACCATAAACTTATCTTCTCTGTCAATTGTAGTGATATCCTTGATCCTCATATCCTCTGCCTCATTAAGCAAGTCAAATAGCTTATCCTTAAAGTAATTTAATTTCATTTTTAGCTCCTTTTCAGAATACAAGTTTGTATAGGTAACAATATACTACTAATAATCGTTTCTTACTACACTATATCAACTTTTTCGCCCTAAAACAAGATAAATCGATTTACACATCTCGACACATCTCGACAAAAGTGACCGCTCTGCGTGCGATTTTTAGTTGTTATTCAACAAGAAATTTGTTAGAATAAAGGCGAAGAAAGTAATACCAGAAACAGTGCAGACGCAGATTTGCACCGTTTCATAAACCATTATTTAGGAGAACTGTTTTGGATAAGGAATTTGGACATTTGGAAATAAAATTAAATGATTTACTCAAAGAACGGGGATTAAACAAAAATAAGTTATCCCACAAAGCTGAGATGAATTGGAAACAAATTGATAATTATTGTACAAATACTGTTACGCGGCTAGATGTATCTGTTCTGTGCAAACTTTGCACCGCCCTAGACTGCGAGATACAAGACTTGCTGGTATTTTATCCGCCAGAAGACAGAACAAAAAATTAAAAACCCACATAAAAACAGATGCAAAGTATTGAAATAGCACTTCACATCTGTTTTCTTGTATGTCATTATTGATGGATTGCCTTTCTTGTCTTATGGATAAAACCCCTTACTTTTGTTCGCTGTAAAAAAATATCATAACTCTTAATAATCAGCACAGAACATGCTGCCTGCTCCATAATTTTATCTGTGCGGAATCCAGTCACCACTTCTTGGATTCCCCAGTCAAGCGAAGCTCCCATAATAATCAGATCATATTTGTCAGAAAATTCTACCACTCGTTCAATCAAATCACCGCTACAAACCATAATCTCTGCGGGTTGGTCAAATTTGGCCGCTGATTTATCAAGATACGCTTTTGTGCTCTCCACATCCTCCTCATGATCCACCACATTTAAAAGCGTAATATTTGCATTGTAAGCATTCGCAATTCGGTTAACAACCTTTGCTGTCATCTTAGAATACCTTCCACCACCATAAGGAAATAAAATATTTTGAAAAGTTTGCTCCTGTCCATGCATACGCAACACGCCAACATCTGCTGGCGCCTCCTGCAACATCCGATAGGTAATATTTCCATGCATATATTTTACTAAACCAGAACCATGCCACCCCATAATTACAAGCGGATTTTTTTCTTTCTTGACGACCGACATAATAGCATGGAACGCATCTCTGGAATTAATCAGCACAGGGCGCATATACGGTTCCGACTCATACTCTTTTAACTTTTGAACCACACTGTCTTGAACTCCCATTGACTGCATCATAACATCATAGTCTGCAATTGTGAGCAAATTATCTGGAAAAACATTGACTTTTATTGGAACTACTGTCGTGGATTCCTCCGCCAATGCAATCTTCCTGCCAAAATTTAAAAGTCCATCTGCTGTTTTTGGATTGGATACTGGAATAATAATCTCATTCTTTCTATTTTCTTTTTTCTGCTCCTTAATTTCTGGCACATCAACAATTGAGATACCCTTGGAAGCATATTTTAGTTTTGGCATAACAAAATAATAATATAAAATGCCAATCCCAATTACAGAAACAGCAATAATCAGCGCTGGACGGTCTGAAATCGCCAGATTAAAAATCAAAAATAAATTCATTCCAATGCCAAGCAATGGCGTGATCGGATAGAATGGCACACGGAATTTCTGCTCAAGCTCTGGCTTTTTCTGTCGAAAAATAATAAGCGCCACATTGACTAAACTGTAGCCTGTCAGCGAAAAAATACTTGTCACTGTTGAAATATGTTCCAAATCTCTAATCGACACTGCTATAAAGACAATGATGGAAGACACCACAATCGAAAAAACAGGTGTTTTTGTCGTTCTGTTAATTGCCTTAAACAAACTTGGCAGACGCTGGTCTCTCGCCATTGCAAATGAGGTTCGTGAGGACGCCATCACTGCTGTATTAATCGAGGAAAGCGTCGCCAATATTCCAGCAAAAGCAAACAGGTATCCCCCCACTACTCCGCCGATTTTTACCGCAGTATCAATCATAGGTGTGCTGGTAACTTCTGGCACAAGCTGCTGCCATGGCAGAATTCCACAGCCAATAAAGAAAACAGAAGTCTTTATCACTATTACTGCCGCAATAGAAATTAAAATCGCTTTTGGAATTGTCTTTTCCGGTTCAATAACCTCCTCGCTCGCAGTCGTAATCAACCCATAACCAATATAGGTCATATACAAAAATCCCATCGCATTAAAAACACCAGGCATTCCCTGTGGCATATAGGGTGTTTGATTCTGCATATCAATATGGAAAATCCCAATCACAACATAAAGTGCAAGCAAGGCAACCAACAATGTAGTAATTACATTCTGTAATGCCCCAGAACTTTTTGTACCTTTAATATTCGTGAACATAACATATATCACAAGCAAATATGCTGCTGCCATCTGCGGAATAAACGGAAAGATATAATTAATAAAATTGCCAAATCCAAGTGCAAACAATCCGCAGGACATTGCATAGCCAAGCCAAAATCCCCATCCACAGATAAATCCAACAATATTGTTTCCTGTCGCCTCTTTCACATAGACATAACCGCCGCCTGCTTTTGGTATGACTGTGACAAGTTCTGCAAAAGACAACCCTGTAAACACCGCTGCAATACCCGCGAGAAAAATAGCGAGCGATGCCCCTGGTCCTGCTGTTGCATAACTGGTTCCCGCCAGAACAAAAATGGCAGATCCAATCATTGTTCCAATACTGATCATCAATGCGGAATACATTCCAAGTGTTCTGTCCAGTTTTTGTTTCATATCATATCCCTTCTCCCCATTTATTTTCTTTTCTCTAGCAAAATCCTCTGCGCCGCGCCTCCTCAAACAATTTAGGCTGAATGTCTGGATAGGTCCACGCTGAAGGCATTTGATGTGTAATCACAATTTTCTCAATCTCATTATGCAATTTGGGTTCTAACTGTTTCACCGTTGCAAAATATAGCATTCCAAAAGTTTCTTCCCCGTCAAAATTATCCTCTGCTATCACAGAATACACACAGACTGGCTGTATATTAAAATCAATCGCCCCTGTCTCCTCGTACAGTTCCCGCTTTGCTGTATCCAATATCATTTCCTCATGTTCCCTGTGTCCGCCTGGAATTTCCAATGTATCTCTAAACTTATGTTTGCAGAATATGTATTTTCCATCTTTTACTGCAACAATTACTGCAAATTTTAATAACTTGTCATCTATATCTTCATAAAAATTGACAGTCATTATTTCTCCTTTTCTTTTCATAGTTTTTTGGAATCTTATTTCTCAAAAAATTATTACTTCATCTACATTGTTTACTGCTTCTCTATCATATCAAAAAAATCAGTCCCCGTAAACTCCAAAACAAAATTCGTACTGCAAAAGTTATCACCCATTACTTTTCACACCCACACCATGCACTTGCTGCAATTCACACCAAATCAATATAAATGAATACGAAATCTAGCGTGGATGTGTATTATAGCATCAGCCTGTGGCTTTACATAAATCTGCAAAACCACAGGCTGACCTATCAAGAACAATCCCAATTGTACAATATATTGCTAAAATCCCGTTTTATTAGCGCTTCCTTATTGATAAATAGATTGGCGACGCCGCAGTCTCCCCACAGCACATAATCCTCTCCATCTTCACCCATATCAGAATCAATCTGAAGCAAAAGTGTGTCATAGTATTTCCTATCTTCTTTATCTTCTCTCGGATCAAACTGGATAAATCCTGGATATCCAAGCATCTTGTGGCCCAATCCAGACAATTCCTCACTCAGATAGCAGCCATCATCTGTATCTTCCCCAAAATATTCATACCAGTTTTCTTCGTCAATCTCCTCGCCTGTCACCGCTTTCACTGCCTGCACAAACACTGTTGGAAAATCTTCTATATCAGAACTCATAGAATCTATTCCTGCACGGAATGAAAGCGCTGCCTGACGAAAAATCGGTGTGCCATAGTCATCCACTTCCTCTGCCCTCACAATATCCAATGCCTGCACCTGTTCCTCTGTGACATCTTGTCTTACAGTATCATGGAACACCACACGAAAATCTTTCTGCGAGACTGGATCATCAAAGTCCATACCAAACACATCATCATCCACTGTAATAAAAAACTGTAGCATTCCCTCTTTTGGCAGTTCTGTGTCAAACGCACACAAGTCTGAAAAATTAATCTGTGCGAGCAGCATCATCCTTTCGCCCTTACTATCTGTTGGATATTCTTTCTCCATATCCCAATAAGGCAGTCCACCAAACTTGCTATCTGTTAGAGATGGCTGCACTGTATTTGGCTTCCTTTCAATAAAAATAGCCGGAATGCCTGTCATCTCTTTGATTTTCTCTACAATCTTGACCGCTTTCTCGCTTGGATTATAATCATCTTCCATTATACTACCTCCAACACACTCAATCAACCTTTAATATCAGTTTCAGCACGCGCCGCACACAGATTTCCATGTCCGCGCGTGTAAGTACACCTTTGTCTAATGCCTCTTGTAACCGTTCTGGAAAACCTGTCGCCATTTTGATATCATTTCCTGCCTTGACTTCCTTATAGTGCTCACCGTTTGTCCACCAGTCGGTTGTCACCACACCGTCAAATTCCCACTCACCACGCAAGATATCCTCTAACAATTCTCGATTCTCAGAAGCCCGATAGCCATTTACAATGTTATAAGAAGACATAATCGCCCATGGCTTTGCTTCTTTTACAATAATCTCAAAGGCTTTTAGATAAATTTCTCTGACAGCGCGCTCAGATGCTCGTGAATCGCTGTTTTTGCGATTTGTTTCTTTATTGTTGAGGGCAAAATGTTTCACTGTCGCACCGACATGATTGCTCTGAATGCCACGAACCATTGCCGCTGCAAGCTTTCCTGTAAGAAATGGGTCTTCCGAATAATACTCAAAATTCCGACCACAAAGCGGACTGCGATGGATATTGACAGCAGGGGTAAGCCACATTGCAATATTGTTCTCTTTAACCTCTGCACCGCCAGCTTCTCCGACTTGTTCTACCAACTCCTCATTCCAAGAACATGCAAGCTGTGTCGCACAGGGCCATGCCGTCGTATACACACTGCACTCTGGCGCAATGCGCAAACCAGCCGGACCATCCGCAGTCATAATATTCGGAATCCCATAATCAGGCAGATTTCCCCAGCCAAATGTATTTGCAACGCCTGTGTTTGGTTGTCCACCCAGCAAATGTGCAAGCTGCTCATCAGACAGTTGTGCTATAAATTCATCCAGAGTAATTGTCCCCTCTGCCACTTCTTTTAAGAAGTGATGTTGCTGTGCAGCAGTATTTGTCCACAGATGATAACGTTTTCCAGCACGCGCCGCAGGCGAAAATCCATCTGTCTCCTCAACTGTAAGTGGGGTCAGTGCGTTTGCATCCGTCTCGACAGGTTCCAAAAGCGGCAACTCTTCATAACTTCCATTGGCAAGCATCCGCTTTTTCAGACTTGCAGGCGCACATTTTCTGGACAACTGTTGCGTGATAATATCTTCTTGCACTTCATACTGATACGCCAGTTCCACAACATCACGCACAGATACGCCAACAAAGAATCGGTACATCCCTTTTTCCAGAACATACGCAGATGCCTTGATTTTTCCAAGGTCATCATAGGAGGCCATATCATTCACATTCCATGACAACACAATGCTCTGACTCTCCCCAGTCTGCAAAAGTCTAGTCTTTTGAAATGCCGCAAGCTGTTTTGTCGGTTTTCCAAGCAGTCCCTGTGGTGCGCCGAAATACGCCTGCACAACTTCTTTTCCTGCTCTTTTTCCAACGTTTGTGACAACAACTGGCACATAAATCTTACCGCTTTCTTCATACGCTGCCCCTGCTGTCAGTGTAAAATCCGTGTAGGATAACCCAAAACCAAATGGATAATTCACTTTTTTGTCCGCATCAGGAATGGTTTCAAAATAGCGATATCCCACATAAATATCCTCTGTGTAATCCACAAAACGCTCCGACGCATGGAAATTGTCTGTGGATGGGTAGTCCTCTAACGTGCGCGCAAAGGTATCCACCAATTTTCCACTTGGATTGCCTTCACCCACCAAAAGCTCTGCGGTGGCAAGTCCTCCTTCAATACCGCCTTGCCATGCCATCAACACCGACTGAATTTTTGCATTGTCATGAAACCAGCAAGAATCCACCATACCGCCAACATTCATAACAACAATCACTTTTGGAAAATTTGCAGTCACCGTGTCAACCATTGCCCGCTCCGCGTGCGTTAGACAAAAATCCCCATCCTCAAAAATTTCTGCGGATTGTTTTGCCATTGCATCCTCAGTAATACAAAGATTTTTGTTTTCGGTATCCACAATGCTCTTTCTATCCCAACCCTCACCGGAAAAGCGACAAATAGTAATAACCGCCGTGTCTGTGTATGCACTCGCCTTCTTTAATAATTCCATTGGAACTTCGGGCTCAATCGTCATACCTGGCACACGTCCCTGTTGGTATTGCCTTTTTACATCATCCCGATAATATGCAGCCAACTCCTCAAAAATATTTATCTTGTCTTTTAAAAGGGATAGCCCCTCATATAAATTCCTTGCATAGGAAACGGTCACTTCTCCACTTCCTCCGCCTCCGCGCACATAGTCAAAACTTGCCTTGCCAAATAAAGCAACCTTGCTGCCCTTTGCAAGCGGCAGTAAATCCCCATCATTTTTTAAAAGCACTATGCCCTCTTTTGCTGCTTCCTTTGAGAGTGCAATATGCTTACTACTTGCTGTCACTTTCTCACCATTCTCCCCCAATGGAAGATTTGGCTGATACATCACTCGTGTCCATTTCTGCATTTTCGTTTCCTCCTTATTCTTTCCTTATTATAATAACAGATTTAGCAACTATTTCCAACTAATATTTGCTTTTTTATGCCTCCGCTTGTCGCTGGATAAACCCTTTTGTTCTCCATTTCCCTGACTGCCATCGCAAAAACATAAACAGAGCGCGAACACACTCATCTGTTGCAAGCCCTATATAAGCGCCCACCGACAGCAGATTTAAATGGATTCCAAAAAACCATGTACCGCCAACCATACACACATACATAAACAGCACACCTATTATCGTTGTGAATACAGCGTCGCCGCTGGTCTTTAACGCTTGACCAAACACCAGATTGGTCACACGCCCCACCTCAAGTACAATGTCAATTGCCAGCAATGTTTTTACCAGCCGAACCATCTCCATGTCCTCTGTAAAAATCCGAATGAGTGCATCTGCACTGAGAAAAAACACCACTTCCAATCCTGCTGCCACAACGATTCCAATACATGCTGCTTTCTTAGTACCCTTGTCGCAAGCCTCATAATCCCCCTCGCCAATGCGCCAGCCGGTCATAATGGCATTTGCCTGTGCCAATGCCGCCCCTGCACAATACGAAAAGTTTGCAATCTGCGCAGCATACGCCCTTGCTGTCACATGAAAACCAAATTCGTCCATCTGGTTCAGAAAACGAATTGTCAATGTCATTGCGACATTGTACAAAGCAGTTTCCAGCGCTGAAGGCAATCCGACCTTGATAATCTGTGCAAAAACCTCCATATTTTTTAATCGCTCTGAATCCTCCTTTGCCTTGACCAGAATTTTAGATGCCACTATCACAATTCCCAAATTCAAGATTCGTGAAAAGACCGTTGCCGCCGCCACACCTGCCACTCCCGCGTTCAATCCAAACAGAAAGACTGCATTCAGGCAAAGATTTACTGCATTTGCTATAAGCGTTGCGATTAGTGGCTGCTTTGTATAACCAAATGCACGCAGATAACTAGAAAAAATTGGAATCAGCGCATTTAAAAAACAACATCCACCCACAATTTTCAAATATATTGTGGCATAATCCATCAAAAGCGGCGCCACGCCCACAACTTCCAATATTGTCCCTGAAAATACATACAGAAAGATAGACAGCACAATACCAATCACTGCATTAAAAATCGTTCCTAACTGTCTTGCCTGATAGGCGACTCCAATTCGTTTTGCTCCAATATATTGTGTCATCACAGCAATCATCCCCGACGACACCACATGAAACATAATAATAAACACGTTGATATACGTATTTGCCGTACCAACTGCACCAACTGCATTGTCTCCTACAGTGGAAAGCATAATGGTATCAACCATACCCGCCAGCATATGGCACAAAGTTTCCAGTGCAATCGGTATATATAGTTTGGTAAATGATTTCATTTGTCCTTCCTGCCTTTCCATCTTCTCTATGCAAACACTACTGTTTTATAAACTCAGATTCCACCTCGGATAACTTAAAACAAAATCTACACAAGCACTGCTGTCTCGTATGCTCCCAGTGTGCCCGAAAACGATTGTCCCTCTATAAGATTTTGTCTCCCCACCAACTCTGGCAATTTTACTGCACCTGTTTTTGTGTGAAAAATCACAGTAATATATTGATCGCCCAAATGTCTTGTACTATAAAAAAGTCCTTTTTCATCCTCTGTATACTGCTCTGCAATACTTCCTTTTGTAAGTACTGGATAGGTATGTCGAATGCGAATCAATGTCTGATAATATTGTAACAGCGACTGATTTTGCCTGTTTTTATCCCAAAGCATACCACGTCTACAATCTGGATCAGGTCCACCCTCAATCCCAACTTCATCACCGTAATAAATCATTGGCATACCAGGTAACAAAAGTTGAAGTGCCGCCGCAAGTTTTTGTTTTTCAAAATCTTTATGCGCACTATTCAAAAAGCGTTCGGTATCATGTGTATCAATAAAGTTCCACAAATATCCTTCTAAATTTGTGTGTAAATTTCCTTTTATAAAATCCAAATTTCCTACGAAGGCGGAAATAGACATCTTCTGGGTCACGATCAAATCGATCACAGAACGAGAAAACTGATAGTTCATAACGCTGTCCCACTCATCACCTTCCAGAAAATCCTCCGCAAAATGCCAGATTTCACCGACAATCAACACATCTTTTTTTACTGCCTTTATCTCCCGTCGAAAACGCTTCCAAAATGTGTGACTTACTTCGTCCGCCACATCAAGGCGCCAGCCATCTATATTGCACTCTCGAATCCAGTAGGACGCGACATCAATCACAAAATCCGCCGTTTCTCTATTTTGGAGATTTAGTTTTGGCATCATACTGGCATAGCTAAATGTCTTGTAGTTGGGCTTTTTGCCCCGTTCCATTATCAGCGGAAAATCCTTGATATAATACCAATCCAAGTAGGCAGATTGTTCCTTATTCCTCATAATATCGCGAAAGGCAAAAAAGTCCACTGCCGTATGGTTAAACACTCCGTCTAAGATCACATACATGCCAAGCTTATGCGCCCTGTCAACCAGCTCTTTTAAATCCTCCTTGTCACCAAAAGACGGGTCGATTTTATAATAATCATCAATATTATATTTATGGCTGGAATTAGAACTAAAAATTGGTGTCATATAGAGAATATCCACACCCAACTTTTTCAGATAATCGAGATGGTCTATAATTCCTCGAAGCGATCCTTGCAAGTTTGCATCGTGACCGATGGGCGCCTGATACCAAATTTCATCAGACACCTGCTTCTCTGTGGCAAAACGAGATGGAAAAATCTGATATAAAACTTTGTTCTCCGCCCACAAAGGCAGTTCAAACAACTCTTCTTCTCTAAGATTTTGCGGACAGTCATACATCTTCTCAATATCTGTAATACAGGAATTATAAAAACCATGATTTCCATAAAAGATTTTATTTCCCTCTATATCCTCGATTTCAAAAAAATACCGTAAACAGACCATATCGATTGTGACCAGCGTCTCATAATAGTCAATATAATTGTCAGAGCAGGCAAGTGTCATCTCCTGTTCTTGCCTTGTATCCATCATCTTTAGTGGCAAATACTTATCTTGTGTATGGAGAATAATTCGCGCTATATCTCCCTTTTTCGTTTCCAATCGAATTAAAAAATGTCCTTTCTCCACCGCATAACAGTATCTCTTATCTGCAAAATGTCTAATTGCCGCATACTCCATCGTAGTTTCCTCCATCTGTTCAAAATCTTATAATACTGCTGCAATCGGTTATACTCACGACAGATGAAATCTGCCGTGAGTATCGCGCCAACCGCAGCCGCAAAGCGGCATGTTTCCTTATGCGGTTGTGCGCATCATATGATACTGAGCGGTCAGTCTTTTCGACCGCCAGTATAGCATCTCCTAATTGCAGCAGCATATTAGACCGTTTATATGAAAAAGCGAAAGGATTTACGGTCTATACTTGTATTGTACTCTTATACATGCTATAATTCTTGTAATATTATCCTACTTTTTTAACACAATCCTATGATGAGGTGCAAAAATGACTCCTACACCTTTACACGAGACAAAAATACACGGCATTATCACCTTTCCTTACAGTGTCTACCGCGGGCGTATTCCAGAGTGGATTTCCTCCTTTCCACTGCACTGGCATGATGACTTTGAGCTAATTTACTGTGCCAACGGTCAGATACAAGTTACTATCTGGGGAAAGGCTTATGAACTTTGCGCTGGAGATATGGTGCTTATTCTCCCTCATGCAGTGCATTCTATCGAACAGGGGAACTCAGACGGCGGAGAATACTTTAACATTATGTTTCACCCGTCACTTTTTAAGGGTGCAGAAGGCGATTTGTGTTATGACAAGTATGTACTTCCTTTTCTGAATGATGAAAAGACACTAGACTGCTTTTATCCAATCAGTTCCTGTTTTAATCAGACGATACTCCCCTGCGTCCAATCATTACTTGCGCACCGTCACGAAAGTTACACCACATATGAATTAATGATTAAATCAAATCTTTTTCTTTTGCTGCATTATATGATTCAGCAGAGTGTCGCTGCCACCAGTGATAACAGCACCTTACAATTATCCTACAGCCGATTAAAAAACGCTCTGTATTATGTTCAGAAATTTTATGACCATGACATTACTATCAAAAAAGCTGCCAGACAATGCGGTTTCTCCGAAAGTCATTTTATGAAGCTTTTTAAAGAATTTACAGGTATGAGTTTTAACGCCTATCTGGTAAATTATCGCTTGGAGCTGGCAGCAAAACAGCTTGCCGAGACAGATCTGAAAGTCATCGATATTATGGAAAACTGCGGTTTTCACAATCAATCTTACTTCACGCGGGCATTTCACAAAAAATATCAGAAAACACCGCTAATGTACCGAAAAAACTGCTGTCCGACTACGCAGACAGCAGAAAATAAATGAATTTAAAAAAATATTATAAATTGTATCAATCGTCCTGAGATTTTATGCCGCTCATCAGCGCTTTCAAAATCTCAGGATATTGACACATATAAGTATGCCTGTCAAAGAGTCCAAGACGCTCTCCATCTCCCACAAAAATACCATTGTCCCACCAAATACACGGAACTTCAATCTCTTTGGCAGCATGCACATAATACTCTGCCCACTGAGCGCGCTCAGATTCGTTATCCCGATTCATAGCCGCAAACTCTCCAATGATAACCGGCGTTCCCTTGTCAATAAAAAGTGTTTTTAAATCACTCATTAACTTGTCAATTGCTACGGTGTCATGATTCCATGCGCTTCTGCCATTTGGATTTAATGCAAAATCATACGGCTCGTATGCGTGAACTGAAATTATGACACGCGTGTCATTTTCTGGCACTTTGATCTGTTGAATGCCAACACCGCAGTTTGCAGCGTATCCTGGAATCATCAGCATCCGATATGGATTTGAGCCGCCTGACGCACGCACTGTGTCCACAAACACTTGATTTGTCTGATTGACAACTTCCCAGCCTTCCGCATCGCCGCCATTCCACTCAAGAGAAGTTCCAACCTTTCTGGGTTCATTTTGCCCCTCGAAAATCAAGTGCTCATCATAGTCCTTAAATACCTCTGCAATCTGCGCCCACACTGCCTTCATCTGAGCAGAAGCGCGCTCAAGATTGTCATAATAAGGATAATTCCAATCCTCATGATGCACATTAATAATCACATATGCGCCCTTATTGTACGCATAGTCGACTACTTCCTGTACCCGTTCCATCCAACTCTCTGTAATTTGATACTCTGGTTCTGGTCCAAGATGGTTTGTCCAAGATACCGGAATACGAATCACATTAAAACCTGCATCAAGAACTGCATCAATCAACTCTTGTGTTACTTTCGGATTGCCCCATGCTGTCTCAAATTTGTATGGCGCATCAATTCTTGTGATATCTGTTCTGGTAGAATCAAGCGTATTTCCTATATTCCATCCAATTTTCATATCCCTCACTATATCCATAGCAGTCATATCCTCCATGTCTCGATTTTCGTTTACTGTGGTCACAGCTTCCGCAAGAACATTCTCTGCCAGATTATCTGTCCCCTCTACACTGTCCGCCAGCGTATTTTCTGTAATACTGCTACTGCTATCTGTCTCGCTTCCTCTAATAACAGGCATTGCAGCGGCATCTTTCGCCCTGCCGCATCCTGCCAAAAGTAAAGCTGTACCGATTATAAAAATATTACAGACTGTTTTTTGCCAAAATGTATTTGATATTCTTCTTTTCATAATAATGTACCTCATAAATTTTGTGTGGCAGAAACTGAATCTCCAATCACCAATTTTCCACTCACTACAATCCTGCTGCCTGCGCGATCTTCACCGCACATCATAGCAATCAGCAAATCAACTGCCTTACCTGCCATCTTTATGGCATCCACCTCAATTGTAGTCAATTTTAGTGAAGCAAAATTTAAAAAAGTATAATTGTCAAATCCTACCACAGAAATATCTTCTGGAATACAATAACCTTCTTGTTTTAGCTGCTTTATCAACACATATCCCGCATCGTCACAGTTACAGACAAATGCAGTTGATTGGCATTTTATCTATAATAACCTCTAGAGCGTGTTTATATCCCATCTCCTCCGCTTTTTTCCTAATGGACGCAGCAGATTTCCGACGCCTTCCTTATTGTTAAGTGCCTTGGAAACTGTCACTGTACTGACTCCCATCTCCCTCACGATATCACGCATCGTAACATCTTTTGCCATATCACAATCCTCCATGCCAAACTATTCCAGTCAGAAGCTGCCTCCTATCTTGATTGGAATTAGGAATTGTTCAGAAATTACTTGTGACAAGGAGGTCGTATAAATGTCCAGCTACAAAAAAGAAAACCACAGGCATAGCGGGCTATGCCAAGATTCTCTGATGCCGCAGGTACACATTTAGACAAGTCATTGCCATGAGTAATTTATTAACAGTTTCTTAGAACTACTTCACAATTTCAAGAATGCCATCGGCATTCTTGCTGCGGCGTGCGCGTCAGCTTTGCTGACATAAAACCAATTCGCACGCCTGCAATAAAACCTATTTGTAGAACCCGTCAAGCGCATCCTGTACACTCTGTTTATATGTCTCCTGGAACTGTGCGGCTGTCATTTCGCCTGTCAAAAGTTTTGGAAAATCCCACTCAAGTCCCAATGCCTCCCAAACATCGACACAGCTTCTCGAACCCATGTACTTCATCACCGCATAGTTCTCTTCTGTAATAGCTGCATCCTCCCACCATGTAAGGTTACTGTCACGAACATCGATATCTCCCTGATACCAATTTGCCCAATCCTCAAACACTGTATAGACAAACTCTGGGTCTTTCACACCGGCAGGAATCATCCAGGCACTACCCTTTGATGCGCTCTTGAGTGCATTTGTATCCTGGTTGCCACTAGGACCAATTGGCCATGGACACCATGTCACATCAAAACTCAACTCAGAATCTTTGTTTGCATCAGAAATCCATGCTGCATCAATAAAAAATGCAACTTTACCATCCATATAAGCGTTCTGATTTGCATCCCAGTCATCCGCATTCCATGGATATGCAACGTGATCTACATTATACATATTATAAATAAAATCAAGTACTTCTGCAACCTCAGGACTTGAGAAGGATTCTGTTGGTCCCATTGCAACGCCTGTGCCATTGCTCATCAGAAGATTGCTAAATAAAGTCGTCCAAACAGCACCGTATCCATACACATCTGTCACACCATCACCGTCTGTATCTTGGGTCAATGCCAGCATATATTCTCTCCATTTATCCCAAGTCCACTCACCTTTTTCATACAGTGCATTGGGGTCTTCCAGACCTGCCTCATCCAGCATCTGCTTGTTAAATGCAAGCATATTTGTATCTTGCAAAATAGAATCTCCTGTCACAGATCGGAACAGATAAGTACCATCACCTGTGCCAATATCCACCCCTGAAAAAATCATCTGATCACTTATAACATCTGCATCTGCTGGAAGTACTTCATTTAAGTTAGTCGCAAATCCGTTAAGTGCTGCCGGAATACCAAACTGCAAATCAACTTCATAAATATCACAGTCTGGCTGTCCTGCCAGAATAGAAGTGTTGATTGATTCTTTTACGCCATTGAATGTCAGATTCACAAACTCAATCTCCACATCATACTTTTCCTCTACAGCTTTAAGATTGTCAAACTGCATCTGCGCCTCATCTGGATCACTCATGGATGGATTGTCATCAATACTTGTATGCGTACTGTCATAATAGTGCGGATACCAGCAGCCAACCTTGAGAACCCTATGTCCTTGTGAAGATGGTGCTGAGGAATCCTTCTCTGATGACCCCTGCGCTTTGTCATCGCCAGAATCAGCGGCTGGCGTCTGCGCCTCATTGTTTGTGTTCGCAGCCGGTGTCTGGGTCTGTGCGCTATCACCAGAACTGCCTCCGCAAGCTGTAAGTCCCATTATCATTGACATACTTAATCCAAGTGCTATTAATTTATGAATATTCTTTTTTATCATTATTTGATACCTCCTATTTTATTCTATTTCTGTTAATATACATTACTCTGTCTCTGAATCCATGCCAACTTTCACGCTGTATACTTCCCATGCGCCGGACGCCTCACACTGCATTCTTGCACCCCACTTAGACACATCACCACCACAGTACTCTGCTATCATCTCAAACGGAATATATGCCTTGCTGCCGTCTGTAATTGCCTTTCCGTTCGTGCCATCGCCAACACGCATCCAACCTGCTTCTGCATCAGGAAGTACAATCCACATATCGTCGTTTTCACTTGCGTAAGTCACCTCTACAACAGAACCTGGTACAAGTGCTGCAAGAATATCCTCTGTCATATCCTTGCCATCTTGTGCCCAGCCGTCTCCTTTCGCTGTAAATCCCTCAAATTCCATCACGTCTGTAAGACTGTAACTTTTTGCTGCCTGACCAACTTTCACACTGAACACTTCCCATGCGCCAGACGCCTCACACTGCATTGTCGTGCCCCATTTGGAAACGTCATCACCACAGTATTCTGCCAACATTTCAAACGGAATTTGTGCCGTTGTCTTGGAATCGTTGATTGTAGAACTTCCATTCGTGCCGTCCCCAACGCGCATCCAACCTGCTTCTGCCTCGTTCATAACAATCCACATATCGCCACTTTCGCTTGTAAAAGAAATCTCTACAACAGAACCTGGTACAAGCGCCGCAAGAATATCCTCTGTCATAGCAAACCCATTCTGCGCCCAACCATCACCTTTTGCCGCAAAGCCTTCAAATTCCACTGCATCTATTATGTTTGCAAGATTTGAGCGATCCGCTTCTGTAGCGGTTGATACATACTCTGCAGTGGTATCTGCTGCAATAACATTTCCAGATGCGTCCTTAAATGCGATATTGTCTATATACAAAATTGCAGGTGCAGTGCCTGCATCCTTGCCGTTATCTGTCTCAAGGGATACAACCATATAGTTCCCTTCCCCAAAAGACATTTCATCAGGAACCATATAGACCGCCGTCTTGGGATTTGCCGATTCCAAATATACTGACCAATCCCCATCTTTGCGCTCATTCTCCGCTCCAAGAAATGCATAAATCTTGCCTGAAACCGCATTAAACGCACCATCTGGATTCTCTATGCCAAGTGACATTTCTACTGTTTTTACCTCCGCCGCCTTATCACCCAAAAGCGCATCTACTTGAATCGCCACATAAAGTGCCTTTCCGTTGGACACAACTTTTAATGCTTTGGAACCACCAAAATCAGCCACCGAAAGTGTGGAATCATCTCCTACAGGATTTACAGTCTTGTCAATTCCCACAAATCCATAAACACCATCCTCAAAGTCAATACTCACCTCACCTGCAGGCGCTACTGCCTGCTGTGTACTCGCTGCTGATTCTGTCTCCATCGGTGTTGTCTCTGTTACGGGTGTGCGCTCCTCAGCAGATGTCTCTGTGTTCGTCTGTACTTTTGCATTGGCATCTGTCGCATTGTCTGTACTTTTGCCGCCACATGCAACAGTGCCTATTGCCATCGCTGCTGTCAAAGATAAAGTGATTAGTTTCTTTGCTTTCAACTCTCTCATCCTCCTTTTGTTCCTGTGTACGCACAAATTTTCCTGTGTACAAACACCCAAATTTATACGCACACTTTTGTTTATCATTGCTTTTATATAAAATGACACAAGTGTCACTTTACTAACCTACAATACCACTTCGCTCAACGCCCTCAATAAACTGCTTTTGCAACAGTACATAAATAATGACAATCGGTATCATAACAAGCACAATGCCCGCGTCAAGAAATAGCTGTAATATCGCTGGATCAAGAATCTTCTCCAGTGTGGAGATGGTCGCCGTAATTGTGGAAATCTTCTTACTAATAACAATGCTGTCACTGATTAAAAATAACTTTGCATAAAAAGTATCATTGTACTGCCATACCATTGAAAAGATTGCAACTGTAACCGCAGACGGCAGTGCATTGACTAACATAATGCGAAAATAAGTATATAGTGTGCCTGCTCCATCTACAAATGCTGCCTCCTCTATCTCTTTGGGAAGTCCGCGGAAAAACTGATTAAAAATATAAATATACAATCCCGAACGCAGCCCACAGCCAAACAATGTCATAATATACATTGGCACAGGTGTCGACAACAGATTTACCGGCGATCCTTTGATTAATTTCATAATGCCTAACACGTCAAACTTTGCAAAAGTCATGTACAATGGAAGCATAATCGTGTTCGTTGGGATTACAATCATAATAACCACACACGCAAACAGAATGTTTTTTCCTGGAAATTTATAGCGCGCAAATCCATATCCCACCATAGAACAGATAAACACCTGTATCGCCATCAGTGATGCTGCATAGATTAACGAGCTGGCCATGGACTTTGCATAGTCAAGGTACTTGGAAGCCAACTCATATCGATACAATGTTGGGTCTTGAGGTATCATATACACCATAGGATTATAACTGTCCGCATCAGAGAAAAAAGAGCTGCTAATAATACCAATTACCGGACCTAAAATTACATAGCAGATTCCAATGATGATGACCAGACGAAACAGGAATAAGATAAAGCTCTTAAAATTGGACGCCCAGCGCATTCTGTCATTTGCAAACTGCCTGTCGTTTTTTGCATCCTGAATAATGCTTTTTATAGTTGCCATATAAATCCTCCATCTATGAAAAATGCTTTTTTAATTGTAATAGAACGTCCGTTTCTGTATAAAACCGCACACAATTACCAATATCAGGCAGGTAATTGCTGTCGAGCACAGACTAAATACAGAACTAAGTCCATAATTGCTCTCTGTGAACGCTGTCTTATAGGCAAGCTCCACAACATCTGACTGTGTAAAGCTATCTACCACTGTATAGACAATGTTTGTGATAATATGCGGCATCACCATTGGAAATGTTACTTTCCAGAATGTCTCGTATGTCGTCGCACCCTCAATTTTAGCAACCTCGTACATGGAGCCTGGCACCGACTGCAACGCTGCGATAAAGATAATAATCTGCACGCCGGAAGCATTGATAATATCGCTGACGCGCAACACTGCACCCATTAAATACGCAATCAAAGGCTCTGGGATACCAAGCGATCCAAACATTTCCATATAGTATGCAATACCCATGCCACTTGACGCCGCCTGCGCCATTTCCGCACTTGCATTAGAAAGACCACCACTCATCATATTTCTTGCCAAATCCATCGCATCCACAATAGCTTCTGAATTGAGAATTACTGGCAGGAAAAAGATTGCTCTCACAAGTGTTCTGCCCCTAAATTTGCGGTTTAACAAAATTGCCATAAATAGACTGAAAAAAGTAATCAGTGGTACATCAATCAGTATGTTTCCAATAGAAGTCGTAAGCACTTGTTTATATGTGGCATGTGCTCGAAACGCATAGAGAAAATTGTTCAGCCCAACAAAATCCAGTGTGTATCCGCCTCCTGGACTAACAGTCAAATCCGAGAGGGAAAATTGTACCGACATAAATAGGCTTCTGGCATAAAACCAGATAAAACCGATCAGCCATGGAAGGATAAACAGAAATCCCGTGCGGCTTCTCTTCGCGGAAAGAGACATTTTTTTCTTTTTACTATTCATGATTAATCTCCTCCTAACCGATAGCTCTTTGCAGGTACTTCCACACCGTCAACTGTCTGGTCAGAAGCACTTTTGTTAATATAGATTGTTACGCCGTTGTCATAACTTACAGTATGCGTATCATTTTCTAAAATCTTATGGTCCGTTATGTGTGCACCGTTCACATGCTTTAACACTTCATTGACTTCATTGTAAATACTCAGCGCATCACCTTTCCAATTGTCATAGTTTGTGGAATAAAATCGATTAAGCCCCGTTTCCTTTATTTCACTGGAAGACTGGTATGTGAATATAAAATGTGGCGATGCGCCAGCCTCGACTAATCCCAACACAATTTCTCTTTTATCATAGGTATCGCCCAAGTTAATAACAGCGCCGCAATAATCAATATATCCGTGAATTAACATCTCATAAAATGGCACAGTCTCATCAACAATATAATAATCATTATCAGAAAGCGGGACATTAATAATATCATTCGCGTACGCAAACGCATAACTATTGCTGTCATTGAGCATAATCTTTTTCCTGACTGCTGCAAGCTGTGCAAGCGATGCATCGACAACATCCAGTGCCTCTTCCCTGTTGATAATATTAGTCCGCTTCTTGTCTGAATGCAGTACATTTCCAAGGTCTCTTAACGAAATACCATCCACATCATATTTACCAATCTTTGTGGTAAACTGATCTATATAGCGGACAAGGAATTTGGGTGAAATTAAGTAATAAATATTTTCCTCCCATCCAAGTCCCGAAGTCTGACGCAACGTTGCGGGATTGACAAGTCCGAAGTTTGCAATATATCCACCGCCATAATATCGTGAAGTCTCATTTCCCTCAGAATACCGCTTACTAATCTCTGTCACTTTCTGAAATGCTACATCTGCATATAATGTTCCGCCATTGTTTGCCACTGTCTCATTCAGTTTCTTTAAGTCACTTTTTCCACCAAGCACCGCCGGAACTTGAATTTTATCCACAACATCATGATAATATCCACGGTTCATCCAACCTTGAAAATTCATCACTTGATTGGTGATACCACTCTCTGCAAGATCTGATGAAATGTCCGCTGCCTGTTCAAAAGTAGTCATAGCATACATTCCCTCATAACGTGTGCCAAGGAAAAACTTATTCATCATAACGCCGCCAAGCACATCATAGTAAAATTTAATATCGTCCGCAGTTTTTTCCTGCGCTTTGAGTACACCCTCATTTACAAGACGCTCTCTGTAATAGTTTGCTGCCCCAGCATAACCTGCATTATCTTTGGTCAGCATTGTATATCTTACCATTAAATTTGCATTGTAAAAATTCTTTTCTACAATAGGGATATCCGCCTCATTGCCCGTTGTGCCAAACATAGAAAGCTTATCATTTCCACGCAGCACAAAGGACGAGTACACATAATTGTAATTATGTATTTTGCCAGAAATATCTGCACTGATATTTGCAAATGCAGCACCATCTTCAATCGTTGCAAAAATGCTGCTCTCATCACGAAACAGTCCATACACTGGAATCTTTATATCCTCTGTATTCTCGCGAACTGTATACTCTGCTGCCAGCTTGTCAATACCATATACATATTCAGAATAATTCTCTGACGTCGTCTTTCCATTGTTAAAGTGAATAAGAGAACCCGATCCGTTTGGCACCAGCATATATCCTTGTTCGTCGGTGCCTGCTGCTCCAAAATAGCGCAACAACTGGATTCTAAAAATACTTCCACCGCCGTTTTCCTGCACAGCACACATAGGAATCGACACATCTACCGCATCATTATTAAGCCGATATTCAAGTGGTATTACAAACGAGATAGGCACTGCACCTTCCACACCGGAATTTTCCATCTCTGCCACATAATCCTCATTTGTAAATCCAGCCTGCTCAAAATATTTATTTAACCTCCGAATTTGTGAAGCACCCTTCATTGCGGCGGGAATCAGCTCCAAATAATCCTCCCCAATCCCGCTCTCCACATATTTCATCTGAACAAATTTCACGCCGTCATCATCTAAAGCGGCAAGTACTCTGTCAAGTGTCGCCCTGCTAATATATTGTGGTACAACCCCTGTCGCACTCTCCAAATCGCCCAGTGTATAGATAAACCGAATTCCATTTTGAATCGATTCCGCTTCAAGCTGTCCTCTTGACGTACAGTAACTAAAGGAATCGAAAGTTCCCTCTGTGCGTGATGTATTGAAAAAATCCAGTATAATCTGTGATTTAAGATAATTTTTGTTGGTAGTGCTGGCGATTGCATCATCATCTGCATCCTGTGGATTGGAGTAAGTAATCTGTCCATTTCTCTTATCCACAATCGCCACCTCCGCGGTTTCCATATCCGCGTAAAGCTTCAATGTATCGTTCTCCGCCGCAAGCTCCATACCCGCAACTTCCTTCCCGCTGTCTGCCAGAGCCTGAAATGCACTTCCTTCTTCATATTCATAGGAAGAAAGACTTTCCCGATAATCGTTGTAAAAATAATAACGAATCAGCCAGCGAGAAAAATAGATGACCGCCACTGCCAGAATGAGGGTTACGACAGCTATCACAATTTTCTTACTCTTTGCCATATCAAACCTACCTTTCTATTTATAATCTAAAGATCAGTTCTTGGTAAATGCTGTAGAAAAAGCTGTAAACCTGTGTGATGAGGTCCACAAACAGTAATACCACAAAGATAATGATCAGCATGGCGATAAAGGTCAGAAAAATAGTGACCAGCGTCTTGCCAAGCGTGTAATTGTGGACTTGCATAATACCCATCAGCGCCATAATTAGACTGTACGCCACACCAAACGCAATAATCATATAGTAAAATCCACCCTCATCGAGCGTCACATATTGGCTAAACAGCGTACCGATGTTGAAACACACAATCATTGGTGTCATTGCATAGCCCGTAGCAATCGCAATATCTTTAAGCCTTCCCTCACCTTCCATCAGGCAGGTAATCGACCAATTTCCAACACAGAACAGCAAGTACATTAACAGTACTGCAATCAATTCTGTTAATGCATTAACCGTCAGCGGATTTAGGTCATTGACAATAAAACTTGCCGAAATTCGATTGATAGAAAAGCTAAATGCAAACAGAATCACAAGGACGATTGCCACCAGCACACTGCCTCGTTCCCGATGCCGAATTTCATAATACGCGTCCATAGGGTGACTCACCGTGTAAAATGCATACTTCCACTTTTCTTTTGATAACAGTTGATTCATCTGGCAAGCTCTCCTTCCTTTTTCGCAAACCGCTTTCTAATGACTTTTGTGTAAACAAGTACAAGGATAATTACAATGCCAATAACAGTAAACACCGGTCCAATGCTCTTTGCCATCAACTCATTCCTATAGCGTCTCCACGCGATAGAATAATATTTTCTATTCATTGCAAGCTTTAGATATTTCATTGCCGTCTTATTGTCTCCGGCTGTTAGATATGCCTTGCCAATACCACTGTTTGCAAGTTCATTATTCTCATTTAATTTTAGAACACCCTGCCACTTTTCAATCGCCTCTGTCTCATCACCATCATAGCGCAAACCAACTGCGTCGTTAATCAATGCACCGTACTGCGTCTCGCTGAATTTTAGAATCGCGCCACTATATGCATCGAGCACAATAATCATATCCCCAACTGCCTCGATTGCAACTGGTGTATTAAAAGTCCCTTCCTGACTGCCAAGACCACCAAAGATATATAACAGATTTCCTTCTTTATCATAGGTAAAGATACGCCCGCGCTTCCTGTCAAGCAGCGAATAAATGCCGCGCCCACGATACACAACATCTGTAAATTCAGAGGGACCTGCATAGGTTCCAAACATTCCCACAATTAAGTCGCCACCCAGATTCTCATTCTCACCTTTCTGAATGACATCCTCGCCTCTCGGATTCAAACGGCGCACACCTTGTACTCCCTCAGAATCAATATTGGATGCATACACAAAACCATCACTGTCAATATCGATTCCTGTGAACTCTGTCGGAATAAACAACAATTGTTTCGAGCGCTCCTCCTTGCTTGCAAGCCTTCTCCAAAATTTTTCCCACGCTGTAATCTTGACATCAATTGTTCCAAAATACCCCGTAAAATCGCCTGTGCTCTCAAACACTAAAATTCCCTCGAAAGCATTTTTTGCAATTACATACACACGGTCTGCATAATCCACTGTCACCTTTAGCGGAACGAAATCAAAGCCCTCCTCCAGTATCTCTGACTGTGGATTATCGATAATCTTTATAAATTCTCCCTCCGGCGTCATCATAACAATACGCTTATTATTGGAATCCGCCACATAGAGCTGGTTATTTTCCGACACGCACACACCATAAGGTGCATTGAATGTATCCGCAACGCCCTCTCTGTCAAAACTTTCAATTACCCGCACAAGCTCCTTCATGTCAGCACTCAGCACAACAATACGATTATTTTTGGTATCTGCCACATAGACAAGTCCATCTGGTGCCACACACAAATCTTGGGGTTCTGCAAAGCTTGTCGTCCCTACTGAAAGCCCAGTGACACTGCCATTTGGCACATATGCCGCAGGTGTAATTGCAATATCCTCCCAGTAGGTATATGTATATGTGTCATATGGAAGTTCTTCCGCATGTACGCACGCGCCGACACTGATCGCCGCGACTACTGCTGCCATTAAAAATGCAGCAAGCCTTTTCATGATATTCATACTAAACCCTCCATGCTGATCATCAGTCTTTCATACCTGAGGTTGTCATTGTTTCCAACACATTGCTCTGGCAGATTAAAAAGAAGATAATTGGTACCGCTGCGACAATAAACGTTACTGCTGCTGCCGCACCAGCTCTCGCTGTGCCACCTGCTGTAATCTGCTGTAACGCATACTGCAATGGCTTTAACTCCTCGTTTCTCAAGAACAGTCCACCCGTATTCCCCCACATCTGCTGAAACTGGAAAATCGCCAGAGTCAACCATGCAGGTTTTACATTTGGCATGACAATCGACCAGAAAATCTTCCACTCACTCGCCCCGTCAAGCCGCGCTGATTCCATTAGAGAATTCGGCAACTGTTCCATAAACTGCTTCATCAGATAAAGACCCATGCCAAACGAGAACGCGGGCAATATCAGTGCTGCATAAGTATTGTTAATACCAAGCCAACTGATAATCATATACTGTGGAATCTGTGTCACCGTCCACGAAAACATCATAGACAACACAACCATACTAAACAGAATCCCTTTTCCTGGAAAATGATGCTTTGCCAAAGGATATGCCGCAAGAGACGCACACACTACATGCCCCACCATTCCTAATACTGTAATAATAACTGTATTCATAACATATCTGGAAAATAGTACCCACGAATTGTTCATCAGAACAAACAAGTCTGAAAAATTCTCCAAAGTCGGATTTCGCACAAATATTTTAGGCGGAAACTGGAAAATCTCATCAAGCGGCTTCAATGCATTGTTGATAATCATAACAAGCGGCAGTGCCATAAACACACCACAGATTGCCATGAGAAAAAACAAAATACCGTTTCCTGCCACAGAGCGGTTCAGTCGTTTTTCTTTTGGCCGTTTTTGGAAGGGATTTTTGAACTTTTTCTTTGTATCTGCCATATCACTCACCAACCCTTCTTAATATTCTTTGTACTAATTTGTTGGTGCCAATCATAAGCAGGAACAGCACCGTCGCAATCGCGGACGCATATCCCATCTCAAAACGTGTGGAACCGTAGTCAAGCAAATGAGTTACAACTGTCGCACCGGCGTAATTGACTGAAGGATTTCCAGCCAACTGTATTGAAATATCCGCCACCGCAAAGGACTGTGTAATCTGCATCACCGCACCGAACATTAACTGCGGTTTCATGGACGGAAGTGTCACATACCATAACTCCTGCCAACGATTTTTAATACCGTCAAGCGCCGCTGCCTCATACAAACTCTTATCGACGGTCTGAAGACCTGCAATAAACGACAGAAAACCTGTACCAAGCGACAGCCACAACTGCACGACAATCAACACTGGAAGTACATACTTCTCGGTTTTCATCCAAAGAATCGCCTCATCCATAACCCCAAGCTTTAATAAAATACCATTTAAATATCCATATCTGTCTCCTGTCAGAATCAGATTCCAAACCATATATGCATTGCCGCAGATACTTGGCGCATAGAAAATCAGTGTCAGAAATGCTCTAACTTTTCCCTTAAACTCATTGATAATCCATGCAAAAAGCAAGCATAAAATATAGCTGACTGGGCCTGTAATCACCGCAAAAATCAGGGTGTTTTTTAATGAAATCAAGAAAATATCATCTTCAAGAAACAACTTGATATAATTTTTCCACCCTACAAAAGTCGGTGCCTCAAGCATATTAAAATAGGTAAAGCTCAATCCTATAGAAATCACTACTGGCAACACTGTAAACAGAAAAAACAGAATAAAATATGGTGCCAGCATTAGGTAGGAGGCCTTATTTCTCTTAATCTGATAGCTCAATTTTTTTTGTTTTGCAGCAATCTCATATGCTTCTCTCGAAATTTCTGTATCCATAGAACAACCCCTCCTTCCTAATTTGCTGCAACAGGTAAATTTAACTCCTGCCGCTTATAATCAATCTCCGCGTTAATATAAATGACCTTATCCATCAGTTCTTCTCTTGGCGACGCTGTATCAGTCTCTGTTGTCACCGTATAAAACGCATTGTTGACATTTCGCCATGAATAATATCCACCTGGAACTTGCGGAATACCCTTGACCCACGCAAATGCTTCCTCCAATGCCCTAAAATCATCGACAGGCCACGGCATATTCTCAAACGCCTCAAGATTTGCTGTTGGCACACGCGCGGCAGAACCCATCAAGCTTTCCATCTCACGTCCATATTGTGTCTGCACATCCGCCGAAGTCCACCATTTTAAGAACTCCCAGCACTCCTGCGGATACTTGGTATTTGCCATAATAATACTAGCAAGCCCTGTACATCCAGTACTTCTATCAATCGTACCGTCCTCCTTCACTGTGCCAGGAACTGGTACAAAATCCCATAATCCCGCAATATCTGGTGCCGATACAACCAGATTATTGTAAATCGTATAATCCGCTATAATAATTGGGCACTCACCTGTACGGAAACGCTCCTCCACACTTGTTTCTTTATCAAGCTTATAATCTGTATAAAATTCACAATAATCTTTAAACACATTGACTGCTACATCAGAGTCCAACGCTGAACGGTCTCCATTTTCACTATAGTATTCTCCACCATTCTGATACAACATCATTGCAAAAATTTGTTCTCCTGGCAGCATACCAAACTCCATCTGATTTTTTGCAAGTATGGTCATTGCAACCTTTACATCATTCCATGTTTGAGGAACATCCATTCCTAGCTCCGCCAAAATGTCCCTCCTGTAAAACATAACCGGAAATGTTGTTGTCTCAGGCAGCGCATAAGTCGCGCCGTCAAATTGGAATGGTATCATGGACGCCTCAGAAAACTGCTGTGCAACTTCACTCAAATCGCTAAATTGTGTCAAGTCCAACACGGCATTTCGGATACCGTAGTTGACAGGGGTGTCATTTCCAGTATTGAGTACTTGGCCTGCAATTCCCGTTGTATTTGCAACTTGTATCGCCACGTCAGGTCCCTCGCCTGCAAGTTCCGCGCGCAGCAGCGTAGACATATCAACAAGCTGCACATTGACATTGATGCCGTACTCACTGGTAAAGGTCTCATCAATCATTGCTTTGATCACGTTTGCCTGGTCACGCCCCGATCCAATCCATAGCGTGATAGTTGGTGCCGTGCTGCTTTCCTCAGCTACATTTCCAATCTGATTGTAGTCAATAATAAATGAGAAAAATAACCGTTTTATCTCATAAACCAACTTTGACCAGAATGAAGTGTTTTGATATTTCAAAGTTACATCTGAAGAATAAATATTAATTCTGTCAATTGCAAGCGGTTGTTCAATGACACTTGTAATCCAGTTGCCGCACGCCCGAACATTAATCTTATATGTACCAATTACTTTGACGAAATACTCACCATCTTTAATTAAGTCATCAAGCTGGTCACGCATTGTCAAAAGCGTTGTCTCCTTATCTGACTTCTTTCCAGTCAGCGCACGCAGATTTGTGATTGCTGCGTCGAGCTGTCCGCGCACTGACACAAGTTCATCATGCAGTTCTGGCAGCGTTGTTTCAATCTGATAATCACGGTAAGTATCTGGCGACACACCTGTCACTTTAATCACTTTTCTATAGATATTGTTGAGCTGCTTTACGCAATCCTCAACCTCACTGATAATACTAGAAAAATCACCCAGTACTACTTCCATGCGAATAGTGTGCTGTCCTTGCTCAAGATAGAAGGAATATGGATTTCCTTGCGCATCGCCAATCACATCCTCACGCCAACTCTGCCCATACCGAAAACCATAGTCCTCCAGTTCTGAAAATGGAACCTGTCCATCAATCATAATCCGGCGTGACACATAGATACCCCGCACAAAATTCTGACAATCATAGAGAGAAATATTGTAGTATCCTGTCTCTGGAACTTCAAAATTCCACTCAATCCACTGTCCCACAAGCCGCCAAGAATTTCCGCCAATTGTATTGTTTAAAAGCTCTTTGTGGCTTGATGGCGACACTGCTGGAGAGGATTGATCTTGCTGTGGATAAAGCATCTGTGAGGAAGATTTTAACGCATTCTCACCCTGAATTGTAATCTTGTACCCTGATGTTGCCTTTGCGCCACTCTGATCCTGCTGTGCTTTTACCTCCGCATAACTTTTCGTGGAAGATGCATTCTCAAGTATAAGCCTGCGAATCAACATTGGCTCCTTTAAAGACAACATTGAGATCGTATGTGTCCCCTTGGTCAAATAGATAGCAAGCGGAGTTGTAATATATCCATCACTATCATAACAGTAGCTTGTCATCCACTCTGGTGCCTCCACCATGCCAGGCTTGCAGTCATTTCCTTGATTGTCCTTCTCCCACACATAGCTTGTCGCACTATTCTCAGTTGTTGTGTGCGCAATGTCATACTTCCACACCCGATGGAATGTTAACAGTGCCATCTCCCCATATGGAAGCGCTCCGTCTACAAAAATACTTCGCTGAATATCGGAACTCTTTCCCTCGACTGGAAAATAATCAACTGCCAGGTTATAGAACCCCTCCTGTACAACATTGACTTCAAATTCAACCAGCGCTTTCTCGCTTGTCAGCAGGCTCTGACCTGTCATGCCCTCATAGTCAGACAGAAGCTGCGGCTCCACCGCTGCGTTCTCTTCCTCATACCGCACGAAATCTTTCGCATCCACAGTGATACTTTCACTTGGATAAGCCGCGGTAAAACCAGATACATACGACCTGTAATCTGGTATGGAAGAGTCAACAGAATACGTACTCACAATATCGTCATACGCATCCATTGTCTTGTCTGTCATAGCGTTTGTCTCTATGGATCCTTGTGGAATCAGCATTGTCAAACCTGTAATTCCCGTCACGCCCACTGTGACCGACAAAAGGGCTGCCATGCACTTTTTTGCACATGGCTTTCGCCATTTCGACTCTCTCATCATTTTAAAAACCTCCATTCTTGCAAACTTCCACAAATTCAATACAAATGAACTTTGCAAAGCGTATGCACAAATTCGCTGCATAAAAAACTTTTTATATCTATTTTTTGCGCCTCATTCATAGTACCAAGCGTCAATGTCAACGCTCTGGCCATTTTTCTCGGCTTCCTCTTTTGATGGCATATACCCTAGCAGCGCCTTCTCCATCATAAAAGTAATTACATAGCACCATACCCCTGGAAGCACGAAAATACAGGGTATTGGAAAATAAAAGTACTGAAGCCATACAAGCAACACCGTTCCCACCAGAATAAGGATTGTATAGTAGAAATAGCGTATGCTCATCACAAAAGACAGTTTGATAATTCCTATAAGTTTCATTTCAAAACGAGATAATACTGGAAAAATATATACAGAGACACATATACTTACAATTATGAGCACATTGTATGCCAATGCCATGTGCCCATCTGTCCGCATCCTGCCAAGCCAAAGCAGCCCAAACCATACAAGTATACCAACTGTCAAAACGCTTCCTTTTCCGAGTGTCCGCCGCAAAGAGCGCATAAATTCTGATGTGACATAGCCGCGATCCCGTCGAACACTCTTAATAACCGTATAGTAGAGTGAAGTGACAGAAGCCCCCGCAGTGACAATGGGAATACAAAACAGCAAAAATAGCATTGTCGCAATAATTAGCTCTCCTGTCGTGTGAAAAAACTGTATTACAGGACCCTCAAATGTTAAAATCTTTCTCATACATTCCCCTTATGCTGAATCAAATCAATCTTTTTAATAATTTTTATGGAAGTGGATAGTTCTTTAGATCAGGAAGCTCATCAAGTGTAATGACAAGTTCGCTGTCATATGCCTTTTTAAGCATAAACGCTTCTGTATACTGCTCACTCAACGCATAGATGGAAGAATCCTTCGCCACAAACTCTCCACCCCACGTGCAGAAAAACCCCCACATTGCACCGTCTCGCACCAACAAATCAGGGTCTGGCACACAGCCATTTTCTGACAGAACTGTCATTTTTTTGTTTGTGGTATAGTTTACCGCATCCAAATATTTATTAATTTGTGAACCGTAAACTTTCTCTCCTGGGTAGATATCCTCACCAATTATATCCACGTAAGCATCTCCTGGATACCAGTCTTTATCCTGCCCGTTCCACAGCCAGATTAGATTGTTTAACCCATAGTCATTCGTCAATTTATCATACAACAATATATAAAGTTTTTTATATGCATCTGGTCCACTTGCGCCCCACCAGAACCAGCCGCCAGCCGCCTCATGAAGTGGCCTCCACAGAACTGGAACCTTTGCCTCCTGCAAGATCAATAACTGTTGTGCAATCGCGTCAATATCCTTCATTAAGAGGTCATACCCCTCCTTGTCCTCACCATTCATTATCTTTGTAAGGTCAATATTGGCCGCCTCAGTATTAAAGCCTTTATACCACTCAGCAGTCAAATATTTTTCTGGTGCATTCCAGTGCCAGCAAAACGTAACTATACCGCCATTTTCCCAAAATTTTATGGCATAGTCCGTTGCCTTACCCACACTTCCATTTGCCACACGCGAAGGCGTATACTCAATAAAGTCCAGGCCTAACACTGCCGGAAACTTACCTGTTGCCTTGTTAATCACGGTCATCTCCTTACCAAATTGTCCCTGATCACAGTACTGTCCTGACAGAATATTTTTTCCATAAATATCCACCAGATAATGCATCAGCCGCTTTGCTTCCTCTGTCGCATTTTGATTTATTAAATCTGCTGATACTTGATAGATGCTTTCGTCAATTGGCACAGCAGTCTGTACTACTAATTTGTCCAGTTTAATCCACCCCCAGTATTTTGACACAGCAATATTATGTGCGCCCTGCGTAAGATAAACCCGCGCAATAACAGCATCCGAAAAATCCGCGCTCTCCGCAGCGATTGTACCTATACTCTCATTGTCCACAGTCACATAATTCTCCTTGTATCCCCCCTCCGCCGCACTCACAAAATTAAGGTCGTAAAAGCCTTCTGCAGAAATATCAACTGCAAAGCTGCAACTGTCGCCGCCGTCCTCAAATCCCGCTACATAGCCCCCCTCTGCATTTGCCTTCACATTTCCCGCAAGTTCTGCCTCTTCAGCCTCATATGTACCAACAATCTTTGTGGTATACTCCGCAACCGCGTTATTTTCCTTCTGCACAACCTCACTTTCCTGTGACACTTGTTGTCTCTCTTCTTTACTATTGCTATCACTTTCCTGTGCCATCTGCACTGTATTATTTTTTTCATTCTGTGTTTCAGACTGCTGTGCATTCGTCTGCATAGAATTTTGAGATGTACGTTCACTTTTTTCTGTTGTGTTTCCGCATCCTACCACTTGTGCTGCTACCATCAATGCAAGCAACAGTGCTGCCATCTTTTTTTCCTTCATAGTCTCTCTCACACCCTCTCATAACCAAACGAAACTTCAATTCTACATGTTAACTTTTTGTGAAATTTTACTTTTTATTAAGTAATTTTTTAGCGTTAGTTAAGTAACTTAATTATAAACTATTTATAAATAATTGCACGTTCTATTATTGATTTTAATATTTAAAAGTTGATTTTATTATACATTTTATACAATTCTACAAAGATTGATAGCTAATTTTGTTTATTATTTACAACTTAATTTTTTAGTCCTTATTGAGTTTTTACTTTAAATTAACTAAATTTTATGCATTGTTACCGATAAATTAAGAATCTAGTACAGCATTGTCTAAATAACATATTTCATTTGGACGACCATGTACATAAGAAACACAAGTAATCTTTGCGCTTGCTCGTGCCAACTGTATGACGCCAAGCGTCAAAACGCTTTATGTGGTTATTTAGGAGCTGTAAGAAAAGACATGTTGGTTGTTTTTCTATAGAGTATTACTACGTTGAAAAAAAGAACTTTATACAATACCTGATGGAAAGTGGGTAAAATTGATTGATAGACAGATTTATTATATGGTTTTGCCAAGTTGGAAGCACCAAAGAATCAGCCGAAAACTGCATCAGATAATTGAAAATTATATTGATAGTAAAGACGGAAATTATGAAATATTAGCGGGTTCATTTGCAGTTTTGGAAATAATATGACCTTAACCCATTAGCTTTAGAAGATAGGTTAAGGCCCATTGTGTTTTTATGAAATATTAGTTTCTGTATTCTTTTTTCTTTTTTCTTCCTCATAAAACGCCAGAAATCCTGCGCGATTTTCCTGATAAAGCTTTTCGAGCAAATAGGATAACTCCTGCGGATCATATTCACGAAAGGCATTCGGTATGTACTGATATAATCCGTTGGCAATTTCCTTTGTGTGCTCAATATCATTCCCATCAAAATCAAAAATTTTCTGCTCTGTAAATATTAACAAACGCACATAAAATGGTCCACCTTTGTAACCGACCTGCGCACATATCCAGTAAATTTTGCCACGCGGAATTGCGGTTATTTGTCCCATTTCGCCAATTAACAACAAATACGAGGGCAGCAATAATACCCTGTCACCGTATTTTTTTACAGTATTATAATTTATAAAGCTTTCAAACTGGGTCTTTCCTTCCGCAACCTCTCGATTAATAACCTCAGCTATCGCCTCTTTAGAATTTTCCGCAAAGGGAAGAATTAAATTATTACCATTTTTCGCTGGGCGCATTGTCACCAACAGTCCAAACAGCACACAAAACAGCATAATGCCTGCCAGAGCGAAAAACAGACCAACAAGTTTCCGATCAGATGGATTATTCCAGTCAAGTAGATTTCTCGTTGCAAAATACAAAAATATACTGATACAGCTAAAAAATAAAAATAAGGATAAAAATAATTTTTGTTTCTTTCTGTTTGCATTGATTGATTCCTGTTCCAAAAAAACCTGCGCCATATCTTTTCTTCCTTGTGAACAATTACTATTCTCTGGTTCGCATCCGCTAAGATAGCAATACCGTTTTCTCTCATAAATTCAACATGATATACTTCTTGGTCAATTTATCATTAGGAATTGTAGGAAAATAAGTGATGCAGACTGCGTAGGATATTTCTTCGAGGAGGTATGTCAAAAAACGTAGGCGTAGCGGGCTGCGGCGAGGCTTTTTGGCATGCATAATCGGAGAAATAGCCAAGTCAAGATGCGTCAGTTATTTTTCTACAGTTCCTTATAGATTATTTATAATTGATACCCCTTACAATTTCATACTGATTCACAGAACCAACATGCCATATAGTATTATGATAACTTGACTCTAATAATATCATATCACATTTAATTTCATCAGAGTCAACACGAATTCCTTCTATATGATGCCATGTATAGCCCTTTGGAGTCTCAGCCAGCTTCAACTTTACATTGGCTGCCTTAAAGTCCTTATCTCTATCTCCTGTCATCCTAATCTCTACAGGAGCCATATTATTATATACTACAGCAGGCGTATACTGTAAATAACCATATACTTGTGGAAGACATGCATAAAATAACTGCTGAAAATCCTCAAATGGATACTGTGTATCGCTCCACAAATAAAAATCTAAATTCTGCGCAATCTTACTATTTGCCAAATAACGGGAACTTGGACATCTTCTATTAGCAAATGCACTCACAAATGCGTTTTTAAACTGATCATCTGCATCCAAATCGTTAAAATTGCAATAATTTCTTCCCCCAATACATATCATTCGTTGTATTGGACTGGCTCCTTTTTTAAGATGTTCATCGAGTTCCTTAGCATATACGCCAAATCGCTGAACAGGATAACACCTTTCAGAACACACTGTTTTTTCTGAAATTTTTGACTTTGCAGATTTCTTATTACTTCTTTTTTCACCAGTTTTAAATGCAAATTCCATTGTTATGACAAAATCTCCCTCCTCTTTTGACTGATCTTTAGGTAAACCATTTTTTATTAACAATTCCTAAATACATATTATACTATAAGGCCAAAAAAGACAAACCGTTTTCGTACATAAATTACAAAGCTATTTTTTGCGGCAAACTTTCTGTTTCATACGAAGCTGAAAATTATCTCCAGAACTACTTCTTGTTTATATTGGAACTGAATTACTGTTCACTCGCCATCAACGTAATAGGAATCGTAAGTCAAATTAATAAAATCGTTAGTTTTTTGTGTAAAAATTGTTGTTTACGCCGTCAATAAGAAAAATATGTCAAAATCAAATGAAGCATGAACAGAACTGACGGATACGACGTCAAATTCTTATTTTTTCTACAGTTCTTTGTTGAGATAACAGGGTCATTATGTTATGATGAAAAAAATTGATACGCCATACAGGAGGCAAAATAAAATGGAGAACTTACGAATTACACTATTAGATGCTGTGCGGCTTGATGCTATCGCAAAACTAAAGAAGACCGATTTAGGAGTAAAGGAGCAGCAAAACAAAGTTATTGATGCAGCAAAAAACCTTATGAAACTCGCCGACCTTGCCCGAAAAGAAGGATTGCTTGCTCTGGAAGATATAGCACAAACAATACCGTCAAATTTTTTAAAACAGCTTATTCTTCTGGTTGTAGATGGTAATTTCCCAGAAATTATCGCAGAGATAGGAACAAATATCTACTGGACAAAAGCGCCAGACAATGCAGATGCCATGATTGATTATATGTATCTAAGGGGAATGCTCGGAATACAAAATGGAGATAATCCCAGAGTACTAGAAGGTGTTCTTATGAGCTTGATGCCAATTGAACTACATCAGGAATACCGCACACAGATGGAAGTCCTTCACCAGAAAAAAGATGTGGAAAAACTATTTTCCATTCACCCTACTTTTCAGGATTCAGATATCTGTGAATCCATTCATAATTTAGAAAAAATGGTCAGTAATCTGCACAACCGATGTATACAGCGAGTACTGCGAGAATTAGATAACAAAGATCTGGCAATCTGTATCTATGTACTCCAACAGGAGACACGAAAAAGGATCTTAGACAATCTCAGTACTGGACTGGCTCATGCCATTATGGAAGATGTGGTGCTGTGCGCATCCATCAGTGAAAAAGATGTGGACACAAGCGTGACGAAAACATTGAATACAATCAACGCACTTTTGAAAACCGGTGAGATTGTTATATTGAATAACGTATAAATTTGTATCAAAAAGGAATTACTTTTATGGACTACACAAGAGAAGCAATACAAGTGAAACGAGTACAAGACAAGCTAGTCAATATGGCACAGTACGCTCCAAAACTGGTTCATCTTGAAGAACCAACAGACATAGAATGGTTAGAAAAATTTGAAAAAGAGCAAAATATCCGTCTGCCAGAAGATTATCGAGAGATTATAAGCTGTACCGCCAACGGCGGCTGGGTACCCCTTGTGTGCAACTTTTTCCTCTGGATATCCTTACAAAACATTGAAAACCAAAAAATGTCACTGGATGTTCCCTATCCCCCTGCGGAGAATCCAGAGTGTTTCGAGGGAAAACTGGTACAATTTCATAATGTTACTAAGCTGCCAGGACAGATCCTGCTCATGGGCAATGAAGCGTTAGGCTGGTCGCTGATCACCGCCGGACCTTGTGCCGGAGAAGTGTGGACAGTGGGTTCCTTTGGTGTCCGGCGGGCTCCGGCCTGCACCTTCGCCCAGTGGTTGGAACTGATTTTGGATCAAAATATGGAAGCATACCTCACTTATTGCCTTACTGGCGAAGGGGGACGAAGAGGACGTGCCCGCCATCTCCCGGAGCTAATTGGATCAGAATTTACCTGGCCCCAAGGAGTAGTACCAACAGAGAAGTGTGCCTGCTGGCTAGAGGACAACCGCTTTGTCTACGAAGGTCCCAGCCCCAATTGGGGAGAATACCTCAAAGGGCAGATTCACCTTACTCTAGGTCTGCTGCCCCAGGAGAGAGACGAGAAGCTTTCTGCTCGGCGTTTCGCTCAAAAGGCTCCTGGTTGGCACTGGAATGCCAAACAAGCTGCGAAGTGGAACAGGGTGGGCGAACTAGCCCAACAAATCTGTCAGGCAGAACACAATGCAAAGGAAACTGGTCTATCCCCAGAGGAAGAATGGGAACGCCTGCTGATTCCTGGGGAGAGGGAACTATTCCAAATAGCGGTAGATCTGATTTATGGGAAACGCTTTGAGGCACGGGGTATGAGTATTCGAGACCTTTCCTTCCTTAGAGAAGCAGTCCAACTAAAAGAACTAGACTTGTGGAATAATGACATCGAAGATCTATCCCCCTTAGCTTCCTTCACTAATCTACGAGAGCTTTGGCTGCCCTATAATCTAATCACCGACCTATCTCCCTTAGCAGGACTAGATAAGTTAACAAAGTTGAATCTCTACAGCAATCGGATTTCCAGTCTCGAACCCTTGCGTGGGCTTACCTGCCTAAACCAATTAGACTTGCGTGGAAATCCCTTGGAACCTGGGACGCTGGCCTGTCTACGCAAATGCAAACGATTGGGAATGCTGAATTTGGCCAATACTGGACTAAGAGATATCCGTGATCTGGAGTTCTGCCGGGCTTGGGGTCTGGACCTGTATGAAAACCCAAATCTTACTGGATTGGAAGTGCTATCCACCATGAAACGACTGACCTGCCTGACAATCGACACCCAGATAGTCCGCCGCTACGACATTACAGTTATCGCCCCGCAACTGACAGAACATGTGGAGCTGGGCGGTATTTCTATCTATACCTGGCCAGAGAAATATTATAATTAGAAACTATTCGGAACACGGCATGGGAAAAGATAATTTGTTCTCCAAAGGCGAGCTTTAAAAACATTTTGGTTACAAGTTTCACAAAATATGGAAAATCCATTGATTTTTAAATAGGATAAGTATAAAATAGGGATAACAGAAAAACTTTATTTTATTGAGTGAAGGAGTGATGAGTATGGCATTTATGAACTTTTGGAACAACAGTTCTCTATATGGTTCCAACAATAGTTCGACCAACCTGTACAGTCTGTTCTCTGAACGAAACGCGATAAAGAACGGTACATATAAAAAACTACTCAAATCCTACTATAGTTCTTTAGAGGAAAATTCAGGTTCAACAACGTCTACAAACAAAAGACGCGGCTCGAATAACATTATTGATACGTTACTTCGAGAGAAAATGTATCCCACTGTTTCTAAAGAGACAGAAAAAGCAAATTCCGATCTGACTTCTGGAATTAGTAGCTTAAAGTCCTCTGTCTCAACACTGCAAAGTGAAAAGACTTATGAGGACACAGAAAATGGTTCAACTGCGGCGGAGAAAGTAGTTTCCGCAATGAAATCTTATGTGAACAACTATAACAGTGTTGTGACTGCATCAAAAAGTTCTACACTTACAAACAAGACAGCATATGTGGCAAACATGATGAGCACCACTTCAAAATTTGAGAAAGAACTTGGCGAAATCGGCGTTATGCTTAAAAATGATGGAACGCTTCAGCTTGATGAAACCAAGTTAAAGGGCGCCGATCTCTCAAAAGTGCAGAAATTATTCTCGACAGACAACATTCAGAGCTATGGTTCTACAATTGCTTCCCGCATTAAATTTGCAGGTGGCAGCACTAGCACTACAACAGGCACAACAAATAATACTACAAACACAGATACAAAGAAACCAACCAGCACTAGCGCGGCTGCGCTCAAGAAAGACGGCGAAGCCCTCGCTTCCAACGAATTATTTGCGAAGGTAAAGGATGCAGACGGCAATGAGACAGACGAATATGACGTGAAAAAAATCCTTTCTACAGCAAAAAGCTTTGTGAGCAACTATAACGCTATGTTTGATAAAGCTGAATCCAGCTCCAATTCGGGGGTGCTCTCAAATCTGTCCTACATTAGAGAAAGAACAGCAAACAACACCAAAGCACTAAAAGAATTTGGATTTAGCGTAGACAAAAAAGGTAGATTATCACTTGATGAGGATACCTTTAAAAAGGCGGATATGTCTAAAGTACATGACTTTTTCAAGAACTATGGTTCTTATGTTGCCAGCAATGCATCACGTGTTGATTATTATATGAACACCAATGCAAATACAGCCAGCGGATATACTTCCAAAGCATCTTACAATATACCGCCCGTTTCAGATTATAACTCATTTATCTAAAATCAATGCCCCTTATGCTGGACTTTCAAAGAGAAACTGCATAAGGGGCTTCTCTAACTTATAATGACAATATTCTTTGAGAATTGGCATATAAATTTATCAGAAAGGAGCTTCCTATATGAAAAGATATGTTCTATCAGCATAAATCTTCCCTACTCGATGCACTAATTATCCATCATTATCTAAAGAACTAAAAAGTATCCAATCGATTCTTTATCTTATAAAATACTTACTGCATCTTGCGGCAACTGTCTCACCTGTTCTAAAAATTTCCGCGCCGCTTTTCCCTCCATAGCATTGTATGTATATCCTAACTTCTTTGCCACATACTCCGCGGTACTCTCAAACAAATCGCACATATGCAAAATTGCTGTCCAGGCTTCCTCAATACGACCGCCAAAATATGTGTTCAGATAGCCTTGATACTCACTCTCGTCAAGCCATCGATACAAATACTTTGCCGATTTTCCAACGCTCACCTGAAAATCTGTCTGAATGCCAATCTTCCATGAAAGCATCTCTTCCAACTGTTTGCGGACAACAAAGTTGGTCATATCCTGCACATAAGGCATCTCCTTACGCCAAAGCCCTTTGGCTAAATTGTTGCTACACCACCAAAATTCATTGGTGCACGCCTGAAACTGTATCTTTGTGGGCTTTTTTATATAATAGTCCGCGTCTGTCGCCTCTGGTATTGCTGGCAGTATATTTTGTTTATCTAGTAAAATTCGACAAAGTTTATCATCATGGATATGTTCTTTGGCATACTGGACTGTCTGAACCGTAAGATCAATACGAACACCATCATCAAACTGCATCAGCCAACCATAATGGTTTTCCTTGTCATTTGGATAATCTGGACTTTCGTCTGGAAACTGCATATAAAGAATCGTTCCAAATTTGTGCGGCCAATCTTCATCTCTGATAAAAGAACCTGTCTCTGGCACCACATAAACAATATCATAGTCTTGAAAAATATCCTTTGGGACATTCTTGTTTGTCCTTGAACCATTCATATAGACTGCTAGAATCCTATCATCTTCCTCTGCAATCTTCAATAATAATTGATACATTTGTGTTTCGTTGCGCATAATAAGCTTCCTCTCATTTTCATGAAATTTCTTTTCATATATCTCCGTAAAAATACTTACTTAGGAACTGTAGAAAAATAACTGACGCATCTTGACTTGGCTATTTCTCCGATTATGCATGCCAAAAAGCCTCGCCGCAGCCCGCTACGCCTACGTTTTTTGACATACCTCCTCGAAGAAATATCCTACGCAATCTGCATCACTTATTTTCCTACAATTCCTTATCTGCAGTTTGCGCAAGACAGTTATTCAATATCTGCTCCATCCTTTCGCGGATATCTTCCCGCACTTCGTCTTGCAATCCATCTTCAAGCGATTTCGCCAGCGTTGGTGAAATTTCCTGTATTGTCTTTCCAGAAGCATTCATCCACGCTTCCAACACAGACAACGCTACATTCCTGTTGCTTACCACCGGCGATTTCAGCGCTGGCTGAATCAAGTTTTCCCCAACATGAATTCTGTCGCACAAAACTTGTAAAATCATTGTCAATGCTTGATATGTTTCAAATCCTTCTCCAAAGCCAGCCTCATCTGCTGCACCAGTTGCAATCTTCTCCACATGCAACTTGTCATACGCTAAATCAATTATCTCTTGCACTTTATAATCATCTTTAATCAAAAGTGACGCAATCCATGCATTTTTTACAAAATCCTCCTCAACAGCCCGATATGCATACTCTTGATAGTCCATTCCAAGTCGTCTAGCAATCTCAAATGCCTCTCCCTTTTCCAGCGCACTCTGTATTGTTTCCTTTATTTGTTTTGATTGTAAAAATAAAGTTAACACCTCCTTTAACGCCGCTGCCGATTCACCATCTTTATCTTGTATATAATCTCTTAAATCTATCAGAGAAACATAATCCTGCGCCTCCAAATCCGTTCGGATTTTTGTCGCAGCAAAAAAGGCTTGTATTATCTCCTCCGCATTCTCAAGCGCAGAAACACCAACCACTGGTCCTTCGTCTAACATTGCATCCAAAATATCTGCAAGACCGCGATAGTCTTCCAAATCTAATGCCTTGTTTTGAATCCGCTCCAAATAATGCACTTTTTCAAAACAATCCAACCCCGAATACGCAGGCACGACATTATTGTGAACCCCATTGCGCACAAGCCATTCCTCAATCACATCAGAGTCCGCCTCAATCATGCGCACAAGATGAACACGCCCCCAGCCCTCGACCTTTTGCAAAATATCAAACAATTCCTTGTTAGGATTCTCCCAGCTACGCATCAAAAATGCTGCGTACAGCGTAAACTCATCAGAAAGCGCCAGCAATCTAACAGCCTCCTTTATTTGTTCTTGTCCTTCTAAGTCAATAAGTTCTAGCAGTGACATGCCAAACTTTACTGCTTCCTCCTTTGTTCCTTTCAACATTAAGTCAATTGCAAAATTAATTACATTTTCAACTGGAAGTCTGTCTTGATTTTCTTGAACATACTGCTGAAACAAGTCAATAAATCCCAAAATATGATGCTCTGACGCAAATTCATAAACCAAATGAATGGCCTCATCTGTTCTGCCTGCCGCCGCTGCATTAATTGCATTTACTAACAGTGGATAACCCTCTGACGCTTCCGACTGTGCAGCCACATGGTAAACATGGTAAAAAATAATTCCGTCCATTGCGCCAGGTGCAAACTTAATCTGGTTGTCTGGCGCCTCATCTGGCAGTCTAAAATCCTCTGGAAGCCGCCCTTCTTTTGTCACTGCATTTTGAATCTGTTCAAAAATAGAATATTCCATAAATGTTCCCCCTTTTTAATTCTTTATTGCTAAATTAATCGTACTCTATTTAACCAATCTTGTAAACCATGAACCCTTTTCTTTTTTTGTCATATTTTAATCATAAGTCGATAAAAAATAAGGAGGTGCGATATGCCTCCAAGAACAATGGCAAAATATGACATTGCAATTATAGGCGGCGACAGACGGACTGCGTGCATGGCACCCATTTTGGTTGAAAAAGGTTATCGTGTGCTGTGTTTTCGTACCGTTGAGACCGTCTGTAGCCAATCCATAAAATCCAAAATTTATTACACAGACTCCCTGCGTGAAGCCCTCGATTCTGCACCTGTCATTATCGGTGGCATTCCTTTCACCAAGTCGGACACCCTCTACTGTGAGTCAAACGTTTCTAACGCGACCGTCAGTCTTGCAGAAATTCAGCGCAGTATTCACAAACACCAGAAAATTTTTGCAGGCGTTATACCAGAGAGCTTTCGCCGCACCTGCGAAGAACGGGAAATTACTTGCTATGACTTTATGCTCGACGAACCCATGACACTCTACAATGCCATCTCCACCGCGGAGGGCGCAATTTTGGAAGCGTTGTTGCACAAAGACACAAATCTCCATATGTGCAATGCGCTAGTGCTTGGTTACGGCAGATGTGGCAAAATTATTGCGGACCGCTTAAATGGACTCCACGCTTGTGTTACTGTCTGCTCCAATGACACCAATGAACTTGCCCTTGCATGTGCACTTGGTTTTGAGACCATACATCTGCCCAACCTCTGGAAAAATATTTGTTGTTACGAGTATATTTTTAATACAATTCCAGCGCGCATTTTAAATCGCAAATGTCTGGAAAAAGTATCACCAAACACCCTTATCCTAGACATTGCCTCCAACCGAACTGGAGCCGATTATGAAGCAGCGGAAAAATTAAACGTCAACATTCACTTCTGTCCAGGGCTCCCTGGAAAATACGCCGGAAAAAGCTGCGCAAAATATTTGACAGACTATGTAATTAACAGAATTTAGGAGGCTCGATATGGATATCAAAGGAAAAAAAATAGGAATTGCTTTGACGGGCTCTTTTTGCACTTTCGACAAAATGTTTCAAGAATTACAAAAGCTTAAAGATGCTGGCGCCGATATCTGCCCAATTATGTCCGATGCTTCGCAGACCATTGAGAGCCGCTTTGGAAAGCCAGATATATATATCACAAAAATAAAAGAAATCACTGGAAAAGATCCTATTGTGTCTATTCCTGGCGCAGAACCTATTGGTCCCAAAGCTTACCTTGACGCGCTGGCAATTTTGCCCTGTACGGGAAATACTGCCGCAAAACTCGCAAACGGTATTACAGACACGCCAGTGTTGATGGCGGCAAAAGCACATATGCGCAACAATAAACCTCTTGTCATCTCCATCTCAACCAATGATGGACTTGGTATGAACCTGAAAAACATTGGGCTTCTGTGCAACAGCAAGAATATTTACTTTGTTCCGTTTGGGCAGGATAACTATCAAACAAAACCAAACTCCCTAGTCGCACATGTCGAACTGCTGATACCGACTTTGGAAATGGCACTAGAACACAAACAATACCAGCCAATTCTCAAGGATTATATTTAGCTTTTCATTGTTATATAAAGAAAATCCTAATTTAAGTTATCGTAACAGTTCAGCCATGCTCATTCATAAGTTATCAGTTTGCACAATCAATTCTGCATGGCTGAACTGTCACAAATAATCATTATTATATTATGGAAAAGGAAATAAATAATGTGTGGAATCGCAGGCTTTAGCAGCTTTCATGTAAACTATAAAGAGGAGTCTGCAAGATGGTTTTCTATCTTGCAGAAAATGAATACCTGCCAAAATCACCGTGGCCCAGACGAAAATGGCGTGTATCTGTCAAGAAACTGCGGACTCTCCCATACACGCTTATCCATCTTGGACCTTGCATGTGGGCAACAGCCTATGACTAGACAGCTTGGAAACCATCGAGCCATCATCGCCTACAACGGTGAAATCTACAACATGCCCAGTCTCCGCCACGCGCTGGAACAGGAGGGCATTGTTTTCCAAACAACCTGTGATACAGAAGTGATTTTAATGGGTTATCTCCTTCATGGCACTTCCTACGTGACACAGCTCAATGGCATTTTTGCCTTTGCAATCTACGACGAAACCATTCAAAAATTGTATCTTTTCCGCGATAGACTTGGAGTAAAACCTTTATTCTATACTTTTTTTCGCAACACCCTCATCTTTTCCTCAGAGTTAAAGGGAATCCTGTGCTACCCTGATTTTAAAGCGCAGGCAGACCGCGACGGACTCTGTGAAATATTCGGTCTTGGCCCTGCAAAGACCTATGGAAAGGGTGTTTTTAAAAACATAGATGAGCTGCTGCCGGGACATTATCTTGAATATTATGGCTCTGACTTTTCTCAGCATTTATCTGTTAAATGTTATTGGAAATTAACGAGTCATCCACACGAAGATGGCTGGCAACACACAGTCGAGAAAACCCGCTATCTGATCACAGATGCCATCAAAATGCAAATGCTCTCTGATGTGCCTGTCTGTACCTTTTTGTCGGGCGGTGTGGACAGTAGCCTTGTCACAGCGGTATGCAGCAACGAGCTTCGACAGCAGGGGAAGAGGCTCGATACATACTCCTTTGACTTTAAAGACAACGACAAAAATTTCAAGGCAAACACATTTCAGCCCTCTCAAGACAAACCGTGGGTAGATATGATGATTGCCCACTGTCAAACAAATCATCAATACTTAGAATGCACAAATACAGATTTGTATCAATATTTGTTCGATGCTGTGGACGCCAGAGATTTGCCATGTATGGCGGACGTCGAAGCTTCCATGCTCTATTTTTGCAAAAGAGTTGCCGCAAGCCACAAAGTAACACTCACTGGAGAATGTGCGGACGAAATTTTTGGCGGTTATCCCTGGTTCCATAAAAAAGAATGCTTTGAAGCAGACTGTTTCCCGTGGTCTATGGACTTCACACCGCGCACTATGCTTTTAAAAGACAATGTTTTGTCTGTGCTTCCATTGAAGGAATACGCACACACGGCCTACGCAAAAACAATATCTGAAGTTCCTGTATTGGAAGGGGAAAATAAAGAAGAAAAACGCAGAAGAGAAATTTCTTATCTAAATATCAAATGGTTTATGCAAACCCTGCTAGATCGTATGGATCGGACCAGTATGCACGCTGGACTTGAGGCGCGTGTCCCGTTCGCCGATCATCGCATTGTAGAATATCTCTGGAATGTGCCTTGGTCCATGAAATGCAAAGATGGTGTGGTTAAAGGACTACTGCGCGCTGCCGCTGACGGACTACTCCCAGGCGAAGTGTTATACCGCAGAAAAAGCCCCTATCCAAAAACCTATGACCCCGCCTATGAAAACCTACTGCGCACCGCAATTGTGGAAACACTATCTGATACGCGTGCGCCTCTGCGGGAATTAATCGATATCAACAAAGTGGTTGAGTACATTAGCCAGCCCTCTGACTATGGCAGACCCTTCTACGGTCAACTTATGGCTGGACCGCAACTTCTCGCTTACTTGTTACAAGTCAATTACTGGCTAAAAAAATATAATGTAGAATTATTACTATAATTCGTTCAATCAACTACAACGTTTCTTTATTCCTATACGGGAAGAACAGAAACGTTGTTTATTTTTCACACCCACACCCATCTTAAAATCTTTGACATATCCATTGTAAATCACTATAATCTATGATAAGGATCTGCCGAAAAATAACTGACATTATATCCTGGATACTCTGCATTTGTTATTTCTCTATCGCTCCTAAGGAACTATAAAAGAATTACTTTACAGTTCCTAAAAAACTTAAATTTTTACAACATTACAAGAATAAAAGGAGAACTTTATGAAAATTGCCATATTATTTCCTGGAATTGGGTATCATTGTGATAAACCTTTGCTTTATCACAGCGGAAAACTTTGCACCCAATATCAATATAAAACAGTCAAGCTAACCTACACCAATCTAAGTCGTTCTATTCCAGAGGCTTTTGCGCAAGCCTATGCACAGACAGAAGCATCTCTGGAAAAAGTTAATTGGAACGAATATGAAGAGATCCTTTTTATCTCCAAAAGTATTGGAACGGCAGTCGCTGCAGCTTATGCCAAAAATCACGATATTGTCTGCCGAAATATCTATTATACACCACTAGAACAAACATTTGATTTTGCACCGCAGTTCGGTATTGCTTTCCATGGCACAGAAGATCCTTGGGTCGAGACATCTATTATTGAAGATAACTGCCGCGATTGTCATCTGCCGCTCCATGTTATTGAAGATGCCAACCACTCTCTGGAACTGAACTTTCCTCCATCTGACAAGAATCACACAGTTCTTTCAGATCTGCCTAAAGACATTTGGAAACCTTCTTGCGGCACTTGGGAATCAAGTCATCCAGTTTGTTCTAATCTTCAAATACTGGAACACGTAATGGCATTGTCCGAAACCTATATCGCACAGCACATCTATTACAGCATTCTTCGTGTTGATGAAATCTGCCTTGAATTATTCCACGGTTTTATTCGACACCAAACTGTCGGAAAATGCTGGCGCAAAGAAAATGAAAAATGGATTATCAGAGATGATCCCTTTATTGATGATTGGTCAGAAACAGACTATCTCTTTTTAATTGATTGTTTAAAAAATACCATTCAGACTGGCGGTTTTGTCTACGCAGCCTTTTGCAATAAACTCAAAAAAAATACGCTCAAAGGCTTTGTCTCTGTCGAACCGAATTTGTTTGGCAGCGCAAAGGAATATCTCGACCTCTCTAGCATCCATGTGTCTGAGGATATACGCGGAAAAGGAATCGGTAAAGTCCTTTTTTGTGCTGCCAAGAATTGGGCAAAGGCAAAAGGCGCCAAAAAACTTTATATCTCTGCACACTCCGCTGTTGAAACCCAAGCATTTTATAAAAGTATGGGGTGCGTTGACGCGCAGGAGTATCAACAAAATCATGTTGCGCAGGAACCTTATGACCGTCAACTAGAGTGTGTCCTATAAAATTTTAAATTTTGTTTAAAATTCTTTTCTCTCCATAAAAAAACAGGAAATTTTATAAGAAATAATTGTAAGTACAATGACGGTCAGCATTAATAGCAATATGAGCGGCCATGCATTCATATTAAAAATACCATGAATACTCTCCACATTATTTTTGCCTGCTATTTCATAAAGAGAGCGAAACATTCCAAAACACACAGCCATAATACCGATTGATATCATTGTGACAATCCTGCGTTTCTCTTGCCCAAACTTAATATATAGTGGAATTTCCAATACCAGTAGAACTATTGCTGCTGGTATTGTTATGATTGAAGAAAATAAATAATCCAAAAACTCTCTCTCTGCATTTGTCATAACACATAGAATGCAGGTAAGCAGCGTTGCAATCAGCGCTGGAACGACGATTATCATTAAACCTAACAAATATTTCTCCTTTATATAATCTTTCCTTCCTATAGGCAGCGTGAAAAGATAGGACATTCCTTTCTCAGCCTCATCATAATTGAATGTACTCAGTGTAATAAAAGAAAACATCAGTGCGATATATCCTACAGAAAGTGCTCCTTTTAAGCTAACTGTCATAAAAATTGCCCACACAACAATAATAATTAGAAAAAGCTTCATCTGTGAAAAAATCAACCTTAAATCCTTTATCATCAATCCTTTTACTGGTCTACTCATCTTTTTACCCTCCATTTTTATCTCTATTGGCTCCGAGAGGCTATTCTCTATTATTTTACGTGGTTAACATTGTAATTACCTCATCAATACTTCCTCTCTCCATTACGATTGAGGGGTAATTCTCCTGATAAAACTGCCGCTGGTTGGTAAGACAACTGTATCCAAAATGTTCCTTTTTGGTCTTGATAAAATATCTATGGTCAATCCTATCATATTGCTCAACTGTCATCTTTAACAATCCATATGCATTTAGCAGCACATCTGTGTCTTCGTGGAGTATAATTTTCCCATTTTCAATCATGTATACATCATCACAGATACTTTCCAAATCGCTAGAAATATGGGAACTAATGACAATGCTGCGCCCCTCTGTCTCCATATATTCCCGCAGCATACTTAACACCTCATCGCGCGCCACCACATCAAGCCCTGCCGTCGGCTCATCTAGTATTAAAAGTTTGGCGTTATGCGAGAGTGCCGCCAGAATTTGTAACTTTCGCTTCATTCCAGTAGAAAAATCTTTTATTTTCTTTTTCAGTGGAAGTTGTAGGCGTTCACAGTCCGCCACAAACTTTTTGCGCGAGAAATCATGATACAAAGTATGCATGACAGGAAGCAAATCATTGATGCAAAGATATCCGCAAAAGCCAGAATCCGCAAGCACTACGCCTATCATTTCTCTATCCTGTGTTGTTAGGTTTTCGACCGTTTTTCCAAATATCGTCATTTTACCACCATCTGCGGCAATCAACCCTAGCATTGTCTTAAATGCTGTGCTTTTCCCAGCGCCGTTTCTGCCAATCAATCCCGTAACTTGTCCTGCAAATACTTTCATGGAACATTCCAGTTGAAAGTTATCATATTCTTTCCTTACATTGTCCAATTGAATCATCCAAAACACTTCCCTTCTAAAATATGCTGCAAATATTATGTGTCCTCAAGCACAATCTCAAACAACTCTTGAATCTCGTGATTCTCCATACCGCAACTTCGCGCTTTCCGAATTGTCTGCTCAAATTCAAACTCCACTTCTTTTTTCTTTTCCTCAAACTTGTGCGCCTGATTGATATTTGCCACAAAACTTCCCTTGCCATGTACTGTGACAATAAACCCTTCCGCCTCCAACTGGTCATATGCCTTTTTGACTGTGAGCGCACTGACTTTAATTTCCTTTGCCAGAGTCCTTACAGATGGAAGCATGGCCTCCTCAATCAACGCTCCATGCATAATCTGGTCCTTAATCTGACTCATAATCTGCTCATAGACAGGCTGCATGGAAGTATGATTAATTATCAAATTCATATCATTATCAACATCCTTTTTGTTTCTAATAAATTTTAAGAGACTGTTTTTATAATCTCTCAAAGTCTAAATTATGAAACTTATATTCTTGGTTCATGAACACCACTCAAGAAACAAAGAATCGTTTCTTGATATAAACAGTATATAACAGTATAGAGCTGTTGTCAACTGTTTTATACTGTTTATTATGCACATGGGCATCCAAAAGAATTTTTTGATGTTACAGTTTGGCAAAGCTGAACTGCAGTTGCTTTTCACACCCGCATCATGCACTTGCTGCATGGTGTCGGAGCCAGTGCCAAAATGCCTGCTTTGTGGCATTTTGTGCGCATCAATTGTTGCAATTCACACCAAATCATCATAAATCAATCCGAAACCTAGCGTGGGTGTGAATTGTAACGAACTGTAACTTTTTGATAGTATTACATTTACATACCTGTTGCAAAACCTAGAACAATCCTTTATAATATTATAATTGTTCTGGCAAAAAATACACTCCCACACCAAAGGAAGGCAGGGTCTGTTTAATGATTTACGAATATGATCAAAAAGAAGGATTTTATCTGATTTCAGAACTGGAGAAGCTGCGCAAAAAAAAACGACATGATAAGCTGATTATCAAATGTGACGAATCCACAAATCCACAAGTGGCTAGTTTTAAAAAAATATATCTCTTAGACGGCGCCGTTAACACAATCCTATATAATGCCAAGAACTACTATATCTATATTAACAATAATGATATAACCGTTTATTTGATTTATGACTTCTGTCGAATTGCTTACTGTCTGCGAATAGAAACAGACTGGAAAATTATCAGTGTAGAATTTTTGCCTACTGCACGCTTAAATACATCACCTTATAAAGACGATCTGATTGGAAGAACTCTCACCACCACTCTGGTTACAGTTCTGTCCTTTTGCTATACTCTTGGATTCTCCAATGTGTTTGATATAAAGCAGACGGGACAAGTACAAAAAATATGCACTGCAATTATAAACAAAGAGTTTACCAACAGCAAATTTGAACCCCAATACCAGATTCAAGAAAAAATTAATCATCTGCTTATAAAGCATGCAGTAAGAAAAGAATTTGCAGAAAAATATCTGCTGCAAAAAAAATTCAATTAAGGAACTGTAGAAAAAAGTGCTTGTGTATATAAAAGAATAACGATTTCCTCAGAAAAGAGGAAATCGTTATTCTTCTTATTTGTACAAACCTTATGCACTTCTCACACGCAAGCTTATGCAGCCAAATACTTCTCAACAGAAGCTATCTTCACACAAAGCACAAACACAGCACACGCCTGTTTCAGTTCTTCTGGCGTTGGAAGTGTCGGCGCAATGCGGATACTCGTGTCAGCGGGATCTTTCATATATGGAAAAGTTGATCCAGCCGGTGTCATAACAACGCCTGCTTCTTTGCATAGAGCAACCACATGCTTTGCACAGCCTTCCAGTGTATCGAATGCAATAAAATATCCGCCGAGCGGCTTTATCCAACTAGCAATTCCAAGACCGCCAAGTTCTTTCTCAAGACAATCCAAAACAGCCTCAAACTTGGGTTTTAACAACGCTGCATGTTTCTCCATATGCGCATGTACTCCCGCCGCATTCTTAAAATACATTACATGACGCATCTGATTCATCTTGTCAAAACCAATTGTCTGTAGCGTCACTGTCTTTTTCACCTCTGCAAGATTGGCAGGAGACGTAATTAATGCTGCCACACCCGCGCCGGGAAATGTAACCTTAGAAGTAGAGCATACCTCATAATACATATCTGGATTGCCTGCCTTCTCACACTCTGTCACTATGTTGAGCATCTCCATTTTATTATCCACATAAATATGATGAAACGCGTATGCATTATCCCAGTAGATTCTAAAATCAGGCGCCGCTGGTTTTAAATTTGCAAATCTTCTGACCACCTCGTCAGAGTACACAACACCTGCTGGGTTCGTATATTTAGGAACATTCCAGATTCCCTTGACAGCAGCGTCATTGTTGACATACTGTTCAACAAGATCCATATCTGGTCCATTCTCATCCATCGGAATGTTAATCATCTCAATGCCAAAGCTTTCTGTAATGGCAAAATGTCTGTCATATCCTGGCACTGGACACAGGAATTTTATTTTCTCCTGTTTGCACCACGGGGTATTGCCACCGATTCCGTGCACCATCGCCCTTGAAACCAAATCATACATAATGCTTAAGCTGGAATTGCCAAACACCATCACATGGTCCACAGGACACTCCATCAATTCTGCAAACAGCTCTTTTGCCTCTTTGATACCATCAAACGCTCCGTAATTTCTAAGATCCACTTTGTCCTCGCCCTTAAACACAGACTTGCTGTTTAGTACATCAAGCATATCAACAGACAAGTCTAACTGGTCTGCGGCTGGCTTGCCACGTGACATATCAAGCTTGATATTTGACTTTTTTAACTCCTCATATTGTGCCTGAAGTTCCGTCTGAAGTGCACGCAATTCTTCCTTGCTCAAATCCTTGTATGCTTTCATTTTTTCATACCCTCCATCATCCATACGCAATCACGCATATCAAATTCGTACTCTCTTGTATTCCTTTCCTACTATATAACAAGTCTTCTGCATCTGTCAATAACTTGTATACGTGTATATCGGTATTTTTGTAATTTTGCAAAAAAGCTACAATACTTTTCGTACTTTGAGGAATTATTTAGTTACAATTCACACCAACGTCAGTTTTCATCAGCTTATAAGTTATTGGGGTGTGAATTATAACAGATTTTGCACACAAAATGCTAAAAGACAAGCATTTTGGCTCATGATTCCCACTACTTTGGCGTAGGTATGAACAGTAACATTATTTACTGCATTTTAACCACTTTAGAACATAAGGACTTGTCAACCACAATAACAGATAGTATGATAAATTCAAGAACGCTGATGGCATTCTTTAACAGTTCCTAAGAATGGAGGATCATTTATTATGTTAAATCAGAAAGAAACAATCATACCTAAAGGAGAAGTTCCAGAAAAAATGCCCTCAGGCCTGCAAGACCTATACACCTTTGACGCTTTTGGCGATGGTGGTGAACAACTCACAGAGACAGCGTTAGAAAAACTATTGAAAGATATCCGAAATTCTGAGGGTATTTCCATTTTCCTCTGTCCAAATCCTGATATGGAGAGCGCACTAGAGGAAGAATATATGAACTTGGAAGTTGAAGATGGTTGGATTTCTTTTGGATATGTCATACGCGACACTTATCCAGATAGTTATTTCTGCTCTTGCTTTGATCCAAATTATCTTGATTCCGATGAAGAATCTCCAATGATACCAGGTGATGGTCAATCTATCATTCTAAAAAAGTATACTATGCATGATCCTGAGCTTGCTGCCAACTGCATTGAATACTATGCGCGCACCAGACAGCTTTACCCAGGTATGGCATGGTTAAAAGTAGAATAGTGATGTTTACTTTGTTCAATTACCTATAAGGTAAAGAGGATATAATATTATGATTAAAGAAAAAACACTGTACATAACCGACTTAGATGGAACATTACTTCACCATAACGAGCGCATTTCCGCGTGGAGCTGCAAGACACTTAATCAGCTCATCGATGCAGGAATGCTATTATCCTACGCCACAGCGCGCTCTATTTTCAGTGCAAGTATTGTGACAGAGGGCCTTTTCCCGAAACTTCCAGTCATTGTCAACAATGGAAGCTTTATTATGGATGTTCCTACCAAAAAACGCATTGTAGTTAATCAGTTTACTGACAGCGAGGCACAAGACATCTATACGACACTGCGCAAATATCACATTGTACCGCTTGTGGACGCTATTATTCATGAGCAAGAAAAATTCTCCTATGATGAAAAAGCCATCAATCCTGCGGTCGCTGAATTTGTGGCAGCACGCGAAAATGATGACCGTAACAACCCATTAACTGACACGCGTGTCATATTGCAGGGTACAGTATTCTACTTTACTTGCATTGGCGAAGAAGAAAAACTTAGAGCAGCATATACAGCGCTAAGAAAAACTTACAATTGCATCTTCCAGTTTGATATCTACTCTCATGAACCGTGGTTGGAAATTATGCCGCACACTGCATCAAAAGCCCACGCCATTTTACAGTTAAAGGAACACTATCACTGCAATAGAGTTGTTGTTTTTGGTGATGGAGCAAACGATATTCCAATGTTTCATGTCGCTGATGAAGGCTATGCAATGGAAAATGCTATTGACGCACTAAAAAAAATTGCGACCGCCGTCATTGACAGTAATGAAAATGACGGGGTCGCAAAATGGCTTCTCCAAAATGCAAAATAACAAACGCTCTAATTTTCTAAAGAACAAAATCGGCGCTGCCTCCCACACCATCAATTGCATTCTGCGCCGCAAACACGGTCTCTCCCCGTGTCTCCACATTTGCAACTGCATGTGGAAAACAATCCTTCATTTCATGCTGATCATACATATTTAAAGCAAGATTGCGATATCCCGCAACATCATAGTCCTCTGCAACGCGTGCGTGCAACAGATGACGATTTCCATAAAACGCCTTTGGAGACAAGTTATTGCGCCGCTCTCCAGAAGGAACAATATACTCTACATTTCCAGTAATATAGACTAATGCCCTTCCTATCGCATCATCCATCTGAAGCCATACAAATATATCTTCCCCCGAAGTTTCCAGAATAATTCTGTCACCAGGAACATATACCTGCGTGTAGACAAGACTCACTTCATTTATTCCTCTGCTCACCGCTTTCGTATTCATATCCGAATCCAAAATCTTAAAACATAAATCCATATATTCTCCCTTCTCTTCTGACTTTTATAGTTTCCTACGAAAAACTATAAAACATTCTTATCAGATAAACAATAAGGAACTTTTTAGATTTCTTGTCCAATTTTGAAATTTTATTCTATTGCCAGTTTACGAATCCTTCCAATCGCTAGTTTTACTGGAGGCAAAAGAATTACAACCACGCTCACGGCTGCCTCCGCAAAAATATAAATTCCATTATATACCATTGAATATGGAAGTGCTCCCCAACCTTCCCATGCATAGGAGCCAAAAAAAATACAACCAGACAACACCGCAAACACATATCGTCCCAATACTGCTGTGAGATATCCCTTGAGCAGACCATTTTTCGTCTCTGAAAAAATTCCAGACAGCCCCAGTGCGCCAAAAGCAAGAAAATAATCCACTATCAACTGCATTGGGTACAATACATATGGATCAATCAACAATTGCAGCACACCATATGCAAATCCTGTCATGAGTCCCGCGCCAAGACCAAAAAAATATCCTGGCAGACAACAGACAAGCATTGACAGCAACGTAATAGAACCACCTGTCGGAAAATGAAACAATTTGACATTTGAAAGCACAGTGCCAAGCGCAATTGCCATGGCACAGAATGCAAGCTGCTTTACTGTCAATTTCCCGCCTCTAGCACTGCCGCGCCTATCCTGCTTTCCAGCATAATTCCTAGCAAAAAATACTGCTGCTAAGAGCAGAATTACGATTGCTGCAGCAAGCAGCCCATTTCCAAGTGTTGTGGGGACATACATTGTCTCTCCCCATTCGTTTACTACTACTTTGTACAACATAAAAAATCCTCCTTCGTTTTCGCGAGGAGGTCAACATCGTAGCAATTCAGTATTCCCGCAATCACAGCATTTATCTCAAATGTATAATCTGCAACTACTTTTTAAGGCTTTCGCAATACAATACAAAATCCCGTCCAGAATCTGAACAACTTTCCTATTATTCCCATACTGCTTCCTTACGCCGGTATTATCCGGTTCAAGTAATGAGGGTAAAGTCTCAGCGATGTGCACCCCTAGCGTGATAGCGCATATTGTTATCCAATATGCGTTCTGTACAGAAACAACTATAGCCTTCTTTTTTCACAATGTCAAGAAAATTTTTCACTATTGATAAACAATTCTGTAATAGCTTGATGAAGTGAGCTTAAACACAACAAAATAGATCACCCCAAACACCGCCACTGTCGCAACAAGGCAACCGGCAAATAATGTTGTATTCATAAGCCCAAACACATACAATATTATCTTTAACATTGGAAATGCCATTACAAGATGAATCACCGCTACAGCAATTGGCAGAAAAAATACCGTGCGCACCTGTGTATTAATAGCAGCCTTTACCATACTGCGTCCCATTCCAACTTTTATCATAATAGCAAAGCGCTCTCTATCCTCAAAACCTTCTGAAATCTGTTTATAATAAATAATCAACACTGTAATCATTAAAAACATACTTCCAAGAAACAGTCCCAGAAATAGAAACCCACCATTCATTTCCATATAAGAGTCTCTTTGTTCTGCTCTTGCAGTGACAATTCTTGTTTGAAATCCAGGTTCCGTTCTATGTGCATCCAGCACTTCCCGCACTGCTGATGCATACATTTTTCTTTCTTCCGGCGTCCCGTCCATCTCAATCTCTATATGATATTGCACTTGTGATTCCGCTAGAAAAGGACTTAAAGCATTAGCATCTTCCACAATAACATAGCATATTTGCTGCGGATTCAAAAAACCCTCAATCTCTTTATTGGGAAAATCTGTTGGGATGTCCATTTTTCTCGCCACAGGATATTCTGTTCCAAACAACACTATTGAATCTTCATCAAATGTAATAGGTGATGTCACCATCACGCTTCCCTGTGGAATAGCCTCATAGGAATGTCCTGTAAATCGCTCGTAATCAGCCCGCGTCATTAGATAAAGCATTCCCATTTCCGTAAAATTATAGGAATCATTTGTGTTGTCGAAGCACTCCACTTTATTCCCCTCTATGTGTGTTACAACCACAATATCCGCATATTCTGATACTTCCGTCAGTTTTCTATTCTGTTCTTTGCCTGCTGCAAAAAGCTGTTCCATCAAAAGTTCTCGCTCTGACACTTCAGGAATAAAATCCCGATAGAGCGTTATGCTAATCTCTGCGGGAAAATTATTTTTTAAAGAATCCTCCAAACCTGCATACAGACAGACTGTCGTCGAAATGATCACAAGCACCATTGTGGAAAGAACACAGATATTTGCAAGACCAACTGCATTGCGTTTCATGCGATAAAGCATACCAGAAACCGTGATAAAATGCGTTGTCTGATAATAGTACTTTTTATTGCCCTTTAGTATCTTTAGAAAAGCAATACTCACGGAAACAAACAAAATATATGTCCCCGCAATAACCAGTAAAACTGCCACAAAGAATATATTAACTGCCATAATCACCTCCTCAACAGTCACCGCAAGATAATATCCCGCCAAAATGCATATAACGCCACTTATCGCTGAAAACCATTTTGCCTTTGGCTCTCGCTCCCCTACACTATCGCCATGCAACAGCGCAATTGGATTGGCCAGTCTTACCTGCAAAAAGTTATAGAACAGCATCAAAAGATAGAGGATACCAAAAAGTTCTGCCGTCTGTATACAACCCCATCCCGAGATATAAAATGGAATGCTTTCTGACACTCCTGTCAGTTTGTACAGAAACATTGCAGCCAGTTTATGAAATACAATGCCAATTAGAAGCCCTCCACAAACAGACAACAGATATAAAATTATAGATTCCCACGCCATTACCTTTGCAATATGTCTCTTTTCCATTCCGAGAATATTATATACCCCTAACTCTTTCTTGCGTCGCTTCATCACAAAGCTGTTTGTATAAAATAAGAAAATACATGCACAAATCCCTACAATCACAAGGCCCATTGTCAGCACAATTGAGAGTGTCCCAGCACCGCGCATTGATGCAATTCCAGTACTTCCCTGAATCGTGCGCATAATATAGAACATCATGACAGATACAATTCCTGCCAGAATATATGGCACATAAAACTGTCTGTTATTTTTTAAATTGGTCACTGCCAATCGAAAATATAATCGCTTCATAACAATCCCCCTATTTATAATTTATGACTTTTTTCTTCAATCGCATATCCTGTTTATTTGTACAAACACTATGGTAATATTTGATTTTATGACCTTTTTTCTTCAACTGTATTTCCTTTTTGTGTAAGTACTGTCAAAGTATCCGATATCTTAACATATAATTGCTCATCTGTTAGATTTCCGCGATAAATCTGGTGAAAAACTTCCCCGTCCTTGATAAACAAAATACGATTTGCATGGCTTGCCGCCTTGGTACTGTGTGTCACCATAAGTATTGTCTGCCCATCACTATTAATTTCCCGAAACACTTTCAGCAATTCTGTTGACGCTTTAGAATCAAGTGCCCCCGTCGGTTCATCTGCAAGAATGAGTTGTGGATTTGTTATAATCGCCCTCGCCACTGCCGTTCGCTGCTTTTGTCCTCCAGAAACCTCATATGGATATTTCGCTAACAACTCCATAATACCCAACCTACCTGCAATCGGTATAAGACGCTTTTCCATTTCCTCAACAACCTTTCCCTGCAAAACCAGTGGTAACAGGATATTATCTTTTAAAGAAAAATTATCCAATAAATTAAAATCCTGAAACACAAATCCAAGATTATCCCGCCGAAACGCAGAAATTTCCTTCTCTTTTATCAACGTCAAATCTTTTCCATTAAGCAACACTTCCCCACCAGTCGGCTTGTCAAGCGATGCTAAAATATTTAACAGCGTTGTCTTACCTGAGCCAGACTCTCCCATAATCGCCACAAATTCCCCCTGTTCCACAGAAAAATTCATATTCACTAATGCTTGTACTTTCGCACCACCAAAGCGTGTTGTGTATACTTTTCTTACATTTTTTACCTCTAATATTGACATGTTTTGTCCTGCCTTTCCCAAATAATAATTCCCTTTTATCGTGATATTTCATCTAATCACAGCCAATGCATTTAGATAAGCTTTTTCTAGTTCAATTTCAATGCCTCTCATTCGTCTGATATCTAACTGAATGACATTGATTCACTGTATTATGTTTTTGCCTTATCAAAAAAATCACATTGTAAATAACACTTTTATAGTTGTTGTCCTTTGTAACTACAATATATCAAAAAAGAGAAATGCCAGCTATTTTATTAGCTTACATTTCCCTTTTATTTCTTACACTTTTGTAAGGTTGCTGTAGTATTTTGTGCACTTCATGTAACCTGTTCATACACGGATTAATTATAAGACAACGGGAAAATATTGACAATATCTACTGTCGGCTACCTTACACCACTATCTTATCAAAGTGTCAGCAATATTACTAGTACACCGTTTTTAATCCTCGTATACAAAGTGCTTGATATTTGTATCAGTGCAAAGCGGAGGAAGGAGGCGATGCGGTGGCATCGTTTAGAAATTTTAACGAAGCACTGATGCGAGACAGGCGGTTTACGATTCTAGGAGAAATATTTTGTTTGTTGTCCATCAAAATTATGATACCTCCTTCCATATATCGATAGCATAGGTTACATCTACACGAATTTCATAAAGTCTTTCGTATTCAAAATCCTGCACCAGAAAACCTGTAATTGTAAAGTCCTCAAGACCCGTTTGCGATATTACATTGATAATATTTTTGTCCTGAACCAGATCTATCCACATCATTATCGGTGTTCCCTCCAAGGAATCGAGCATTTTCTTCACTGGTGCTATCGCTTCACCATCACCATCAAAATACAAGTATTCACATATATTAATGTTACTTGGTTCCCACAATTCTTTTTGATAAGTATCCATCACCCCATCATTGTTTAAGTCGCACTGATACATTCCATAATCAGCCAGCTTTTGCTCACTATTTCCTGTAATACTGTTTTCCTCTTCCAACCAAATCTTATACAATAAGCTTTTTATAGCAATCTGCTCTGCATAAGATTGATACTTTTCTTGGGCACATTCTGTCAATATCGTCTTATAGTTTTTGGGAACCCGCATAAGAACTGCCTCCTCCACGCGTTTTCCCTCCATATAATATGTAATACTAAGACCATTATAAATCTTTTTATCGTAATCAAAAAGTGTGCGAGGCAGATAATTTTTCCCTTTATAAGAAAATATGCCAAACTCCTCACGCATCGCAGAAAACACATCTGTTTGCTGAAAGGTACCATCTTCCTGTCCCTGATAAAAAACGAACGCCACAGATCCATCACTTCCGCCATAACTTTCCCTTGCAATAATATCTGGTATTCCATCGTTATCACCGTCAGCCATCACCATAAGATACGGATTTCTCCACGTCTTATCGATAACTGTCTGGCGCAGATCAATATTGTTTTCTGCAATTGATAAAATTTCTTCCTCTGACAATTCCCTATCATTTAGCATCGGTTTTAAGTTTTTAACTTCCGTGCCATTCAACATAGCATCTACCACAAAATCCAGAAATTCTTGTGGAATATAGACAATATTTTCCCTGTCATATTTGATTGAATGAACATTGGTAAAGGTTTCTGCTGGCACCATATTTTCATAAAATCTTTTATAAAATAACTGTACCTTCTCGCTGCCTTCCCTGTACTCTTCCAATGCAACATTGCATTCAAACATTTCATTGTCAGAACTGCCATCAGAGATACAGATTTGTACTCTTTCACCACCCATTTGAGCGTTGCATGCACGCTCTTTCATAAGCGTGTTTCCTGTCCATTTCCAGAGTGTCTCACGCTCGTCAATATCCATCCAATTTATGATATATCCCATTTTATCTTCGCTCAAATAGGTAAAGAGATACCTCTTTTCATCGAAATCTCGATACCGTAAACGAAGTGTTGTGTCTGGCATTCGTTCTAACAGTGCACGAATCATTTTTCCCTCATCTGTATACTGCGCTCTATAATGTGTTATCCATAATCTTGGCGGTAACGGCGCATCATACGCCCCTTTTAAGTCAATCACATCTGTTGCGCACTGATTATCTAGTGTTGCATCTTTTTTCTCAGCAGTCACACCTATTGGCAGTTCTATGACAAGATTACCATAAAACAAGGTGTTTCCTATTGTGTGCAGCGGAGTGGCAATCTCTGTCAACATTGTAGTCGATATTTCCTTATTTTGAGGTGTGAAATTGGAAGGAGCTTCTGTAGTATCAAAAAATTTGAGCAAGATTATCAACATTATTTTTATAAGGATTCTCATTGAAGCGTTCATAAGGATTCTCCATAAAATTTTTTAGAATCTGTAGGAAAATAAGTGATACAAATTCGTCCGTTATTTTTCTACAGATTTTTATTATATCGGAAAATTGCATCAAAGTTGTATCATAAAGACAAGATTATCCTGCGCTAAAAAATCAGCCAAACACTATCAATTCCGAATCACAATCCGCTCTGCCCCTGTGCAGGCTTTCAAGTCTTTTTCGGACTTTCTATAAAAATCTCGGAATTTTTTTGGACAGGTAATAACAAGCTCTGGAATGGGTTCTTTCATAGATAACTGTCTTTCGGTCTTATCCCTGCGCACGCTGGCAATTACTTCCTTTAAGTGCTCGCCAAACGCAATGTAAATCTGTTCTTCTGTTCGCGTCTCCCACAAGGTCTGATGTAGCGAAATTTCCTTCTCATAGTTTCTATAAAAATCTTGGTAAATATATTCCGTAATATAGGGTGTATAAATGGCATACAATTTTAGAATCCCCAACAAGCTATAGTAGATTGCTATCTGACCTGAATACCGCTGTTGCACACCATGTTTTTCAGGCTGATATAATCTCTCTTTTACAATCTCAATATAATAGTCACAAAAATCTTTCCAGAACAGATTGTCAATCTCATGCCGCGCCTGACCAATCTCATAGTTATTTAACAATTTGATTGCGTTTAAAGTGGTGTTATTTACTCTCTGCAAAATCCATCTATCTACTGGAAGTAAGACAGATTCATTATATATTTTGGGCTTTTTAAAACCATCTAGTTGCAAAACTACAAATTTTGCGGCATTGTATAGTTTTTGTATAAATCTTTTTGAAATTTTTAACTCATCCTCACTAAAAAAAGTATCCGTTCCAAGTTTGCTGTTTGCTGACCAATAACGAACTGCATCGGCAGAATGTCTCTCAATCAGTTCCATTGGCGCATCAGCGCCATTCTTTTTTGATTTGCTAATTTTTTCACCGGGCTTTGCCAACACAAAACCACTAATCATAATGTCCTTCCAAGGGATTTTTCCAGTGTGATACAGACTTTTTACAATCGAGTAAAACGCCCAAGTGCGGATAATTTCATGGGCCTGACTTCGCATTCCCATCGGAAAAATTTCATTGGAGATATCGTCTTTTTCACCATATCTAGCATTGATGAGCGTGGTTACAGAAGACGTCGCCCATGTGTCAAAAACTGCATCCTCAGGAATAAATATATTGCCCCCGCATTCACAGGGCTGCAATGGCTGGCTTTCTAACGGGTTGATTGGCAATTGCTCCTCGGCGGCAAAAATAGGTTTTTTACAATCTTTACAATACCAAACAGGAAATGGTACACCAAAATAGCGCTGTCTTGAGATGCACCAGTCCCATTTTAAATTTTCAACCCATAGTTTATATCGATTTTTCATATGTGCAGGGTGCCAGTTAATTTCATCTGCTGCTTTAAGATATTTTTCCTTGTCTGTCAAAACCTCAATGTACCACTGTCTTGATGGAATCAATTCAACAGACGTTCCACAGCGTTCATGAATGGCAACCATATGCTGAATTGTCTCCTGCTTTACAAGAAATCCTTTCTCGCGCAAACATTCCACAATATACATCCGCGCTTCTGTGATAGTCATCCCACCGATTAGCGCTACACCTTCTTGTATTGTTCCGTCGGATAGGACTATTTTTTTATATGGAAGGCTATGCTTTTGACACCACTCAACATCCATTGTATCGCCAAAAGTCGCACACATTACTGCGCCTGTTCCTTTTTCCATAGATACTGTTTCGTCCGCCAAAATCGGAATCTCGAAATCATATAATGGCACACGTGCCTTTAGACCAATATACAGATTCCATCTAGTATCGTCTGGGTGTACAAAGATACATACACAACCTGCAAGCAACTCTGGTCTTGTGGTAGCAATCAACAAATTTCCGAGTGGCGTCGCAAAATTTAGATAGTTGAATATAGTCTCACACTCCTTTGTCTCCAGTTCAGCCTGCGCAATTGAGGTCTGGCATTCCGTGCACCACAACACTGGGGACTCTTGCATGTATGCTTTCTTATTTCTTGCCATCTCAATAAAGGATTTTTGGGAAATTTTCTGAGACAAATTAGATATTGTTTGATACTGCAATGTCCAGTCCACACTAAATCCTAACCGCTTCCAGAGCTGTTGAAATTCCTCCTCATACTTTGCGATGGTACGAATGCATTTTGCTCGAAATTCACTGCGCGGCAGCATATTGGCATGAATCCCATCCTCCCGCTCAACCAAACGCTCTGTGGGCAGACCATTATCGTCAAAACCAAAAGGATAAAAAACATGATATCCCTGCATTCGCTTGAATCGCGCAATCATTTCTGCCTGCGTGTATGAAAATACATGACCAATATGCAGCCTTCCGCTGACGGTTGGCGGTGGTGTATCGATAGAAAATATTTTCTCCCCCTTTCGATATTTGTAAATTTCATGTTCCTCCCAAAACTTTTCTAATTTTTTCTCTGTTTCTTGAAAATTATACTTTTTATCCATGTGGATACCTCCTGTAAAGAAATTCATTTCAGGCGTGCAAATTAACTCTTTGTCAGCAGAGTTAACACACCGCAACAAGAATGCCGATGACACTCTTAAATTTACAAAACAGACAAAAAAACACCCTAAGCAAATATGCCTAGGGCGAACTAACATGTCCGTGGTACCACCTAAATTCAGAAAAAACTTCTGCGCTCTGTACGATACGGGAATATAGTAATATAATGCGCTTATTCCGATATCGCTTCCCTTGATAACGGTGGGAATCTCCGTTGAAGTCTACTTAGAATCCTTTATATAAAGTCTTCGTTACTATTCACGGCCTTGGAGCCGCTCATAGTAACGATTCGGGGTGATATTCAAAATTTTGCTTCGCAAAAATCGCCCCTCACCCATGAATAGTAACAAGTCTTCCGTTCAATCCAAAGCTCAAAGGCTACTTCCATACTACCATCACGAAAGTTTTCACCAGCCACTTTCTCTCTGTTCATCAGAATAGTATGTACTCCTCCTCGTCAATGCTTTTTGTCTGTAATTGTTAGGATAAATTGTATCACAATATTTTTCTTTGTCAATCCTTATTCTTTATCTCTTCTCTTTCTCACAATCTCAGCTCCCGCTAAAACTTCTTTGTATCGGAAACATTCTTCCACATGATCATTAATCACACCACATGCCTGTAAATGAGAATATACTGTCACTGATCCAAGATATTTGAATCCTCTCTTTTTTAAATCCTTACTAACAATATCCGAAAGTCCATTTCTTGCTGGAAGATTCCCCTTTTGATGTCCCATATACAAGATTGTTTTTCCCTTAGAAAATTGCCATAAATATGCGCTAAATGTCCCAAATTCCACGCGGATTTTTAAAAAGCACTTTGCATTATGAATAATCGCTTCAATTTTTCTGCGCGACTGAATCATTCCATCTGTTTCCATAATCTTTTGTATATCAACCTCTGTATATTGTGCTACCTTTTGATAGTCAAATCCATCAAAGCATTTGTCAAATATTTCTCTTTTTTGAATCATCATATTCCAGTTAAGACCGCACTGCATCACTTCCATCATCAGAAAAGCAAACTGTTTTCTATCATCATGCAATGGTACACCCCATTCTTTATCATGATATCGCATCATCTTATCATTACACATACACCATGCGCAGCGTTCCATATTTAATCCCCTTCACATACTTCAGTTTTCACGGCCAATGAATTTTATTGTTACCTTTCTTAATTTTATCTACCAACACAGCCCTTTTTTTATCTCAATAATATGATATCCCATCTGTAAAAACAAATCATATCCGTCTAGCACAACATTTCTACGCGTCACAAACACGTTCTTTTGTTTTGTGAAATATTCCAACAAAAGTCCTGCCATTTTTGGAGCAACAATTTTGATGCAGCACACTGTTTCCCCTTTAGATATGACAATGCTTTCATTATACAAATCAAATCCACGAGACAGTCCCAAGCTAATATAGTCCTCTTTAGAAACGACTATGCTCTCATTATACTGCCCATAAAGACTTGGTATTACATCCGGGAAAGCAACTGTTACGCTTGAAGTTTTATCTTCAAACGGAGACAAATATACTTTTGTGATATGAGCGCCAATGGTATACCACCATACAAACTTTTGTTTATTTACAGATATCGTTCTAACTTTTCTTTTCATATTGTTCCCCTTTTATCTAAGGAACTGTTCAATCAATTCCCAAGAAACTATGAAGAAATAATCTATGCATCTTCACAGTTCCTTTTCACTGTCTCCGTGCTGCCTGACACCACTGCTACAGGAGAGATATTTGCCGCGCGCCGCGCTGAGCAATGGACTGCCAGTAATACAGAAACCACACCGACTAAAATCCCACTCACAATGCCAAGTACACTGAATTGAAAAGCAAATTCGCTAAACTCATCACCCACCAATTCTTTCAGAACAATGCACATAATCCATGTCACTACAAGGCTGAGTCCCAAACCGGCAGGAATTGCAGTTTTACACCAGTTTAAAGCTTCCAGACGGACAAACTCCACAAAAAATATGTGTTTTATTTCTACATACCGCCTATCCTAAAACTCTGAAAGAAACTCTTGCTTCTTTGAGACAACAACAAATCCATTCTCATTCTCCGCAGGAACAAGAGTCAGCCGCACCACTCCCACATTGTTCTCCCCTTCAAAATCAATATTGTACTCTGCAACTGCATAAACACCGCCTTCACCTTCACAAACAGTATAATCCGCAAAGTAATACTGAAAATTCGGGAAATCAGAAGTACCAATATAATAATATCCATCTTCATAAAAGAAAGATGTCTGTCCCTCTATCATTTCATCAAATGTAGGTTTAAAATCAGGTAGTTCCTCTCCAAAGACCAATCTTGCATAAGACTGCGCTTCCTCAAGGCTTACTTTCACAGTCGGCTCATCAAATCCTAAATCTTCGCGTGGCACTTTTACAATTTCAGCCTCGTCCTCCCACAACCCTGTATAGGACAAAAACAAGAAGTCTTTCCAAAAGGCCGTATCCTTCTTATCATCGCTGTCAAAATCATAAACTGTCTTGCAAATATATGCCAGAAATGCCTTTTTCTCCTCCGTCAGTTCAAAATTAGCAGCGTTATTTTCCTGTTTGGAGTTTCCTCTATCAACATGATTTCCCCCAATGCGCACTTCTCTCAGCCAGCGTATATCATCTTCTGACGGCGATTCGTAAGTTGCACATACTTTAAAATGCGACCGCGCCTCATCACATTCATATGCAAAACTGATTTGTAGCATCCATTCTCCCGGCGTAACCGCAATCTGTTCCTGTATGGAAGCGTCCTGCATAATTTCATCACTCAATCTCTCAAAATGATAGGCACAGTCTCCGTCCGGCGATATCACATCCACGATAACCTGTTCCTCATATGGATAAAATTTTTTCCCGTTTCCGGCAATTAAATTAGAATAAGAAATTTCCAAATTTACCACGTTGTTCTCATGTACATAAAAAGCCCAGTCTCCCCCTGTTACAATTGGACACATCGGTTTTTGGAACGCCGTATCGATACGGAAAATAATCCCCTGCTCAATATCTGTAAGCAACTCATCCTTTGTCAAATAATATTCATATTTCTTTTCTGAATTATCTACAAAAGTCTTTGGAATACTCATTTTTGCAGGAATGTTGTTGTCTCGCTCAAGTTTTTGTGTTTCCTCTTGTTGTATTTCTAATTGTTTTCTTTCCATTGTTTCTACTTTTTGTACATCCAGCTCTTTCGCAGAACTATTCAGCTTTACAGAACTGCCACACCCCGCAAACAACATAACACATGCAATTGACATTATCAAGAAATACTGTTTTCTCATAAACATTCTCCTCGCATTCTCTATTTTTACTGTTCCTAACCACTGCTCTGTTCTGGCCGTAAAAGGCAACTGTCGTCTTGCCTTTCCAATTAATTTATTTCAATTATAGGACATCCTTCTGTAATTCGCAATAGTTGAAGGATTATTGTACTTTACATTTATTACGCTTTTCGTCGCTATTCATGACATGAGAGCCGCTCATAGTAACGATTCTAAGCTTTTTTACAAATATTGGTTTTCTTATTGACAAACTATTTTCTTATACTATAATAAGAATTAGAATAATTCTAAAAAATTATGAAAGGAGTACTATGACTAAAAATGCCGAGCAAATATTAGCGATCATTAATGCCTCTCATGAGCATTTATCCGCCGAACAAATTTTTTTTCACTTAAAGGAAACAAATAAAAGCGTTGTGCTTGCCACTGTTTACAACAATTTATCCTCCTTGTACAAACAAGGTCTTATCCGAAAAATTTCGGTGGAAGGCTTTCCTGACCGCTATGACAATAGTACACGGCATAACCATCTTGTATGTAGAAATTGTGGAAAATTGTCTGATATTCTGTTAGAAGATCTGACAGAAAAACTGCAAAATCAATTGGATGTCCAAATGCTTTCCTACGATTTAAAAATCAATTATATCTGCGAGAAATGCGCAAAAAAAGAAAAACAATTCAAAAATTGCAATATGAATTTAGATTGACAAAAAATAGATAAAATTTATAATGTTATATAAATTTAAGTGGTAAATTTTATAAATTTTTATTAGAACCAATGTTTTTAATTGGTACTGTTTATATTTTTTACAATTATATTTATGCAATATTTACAAAATACAAATTGATATTTTTTGTATACTTTTTTGTAATGTGATTGCACGATAAACGACAATTATCGAAAGGAAATGTCACTATGAAAATCAGAAAGAAAACTTCCAATGCAGCGATTGAATCCATCTCCAAACTTGTGGAGATGAGCTATGATCCCCGAAATGGAGAACTCAATAACATTCATCAGCGTCTTATCAATGGACGCAAGGAATTTGAACGGGCTGCAACGAAAACTATGGACGCCGTAATTCAAATGAGCGCCATGGATCTGACATTAGAATCCAATGTTACCATCATAGAACAAATCAATACTTCGTTTACCACCGCAGTAGATTCCATTAATGAAGCAGCAGATTCCACTGCAAAAATAACCTCCGAAGTATCAAAAGCGCATGAAAACCTAACCACAACCATTATTGAAGTGTCCGGTGAATCAAGCAATATCATGGACGATATACGCAACTGTGAAAGTGAACTAACTTCCATTTCGGGGCTATCTTCTACTGCCATTTCTACTGCACAGGAAATGAAAATAGATATTGGAGGTTTACTTCAAACTGTTCATGATATGACAGAAGCCATCGCAGCGATTAACTCCATCTCTACTCAAACCAATCTTCTGGCTTTGAATGCCTCCATAGAGGCAGCGCGGGCAGGAGACGCAGGAAGAGGATTCTCAGTTGTCGCACAGGAAATCCGCTGTCTTGCAGAGGAAGCCAAAGCACTGACTGGACGCATGGGAACACTTGTTTCAAATATTCAGGAAGCTTCCCGCAAGAGTTCTGACAGCGTGGATACCACTGTCAACGAACTGGAACATATCAATGAAAATATTCAGAATGTGTGGAAAATTACCGCAAACAACCGCAAAGGTATGGACCACATTGCTGATTCTGTCTCCTCTCTCGCCGCGGTCAGCGAGGAAATCAGCAGTTCTATACACGAATTAGATCAGCAAATGCAATATGTCAACTGCGAATGTCAAAGTCTGCAAAATAATATTACGTCCCTTAAACACTCAAGTGACTCAATTGCAGGTTTGATAGCACCCTCCAAAGAAATCGAACAGCACTTGGAAGAATCGACAAAAATTATGGGTGCTATGGTACAAGATACATTTTATATGCTGGACAATCAGGTTCTAATAAATTGTCTTAACAATGCAGTTGAGGCACATCGCAACTGGCTAAACATTTTAAAGGAAATGGCACAGACCCAAACTTTAAAAATTTTGCAGACCGACTGCACAAAATGTGGCCTCGGCCATTTTTATTATGCTTTTAAGCCAGTCAATCCACAGATTGTCAACATCTGGAAAGGATTGGAAGGCAAACACAAAATATTGCATTCCTACGGAACAGAAATGATTAGCGCCCTCCAATCGGAACAAAACAATACCTTGCAGCAGATTTATGAAAAAGCAGAATCTTGTTCTAAAGAGTTAATCGCTGATTTTCAGACAGTGATTCAGATTATCGAATCCTTAACCAAAAATAATATTCGCGTTTTTGAAAAACAACCAATGCAGATCCTAAATAACTAATACCCCATCTGATCAGGAATTAGAATCATAAACCGCTCATCTCGCATCAGTGCTTCGTTAAAATAAACGATGCCACTGCATCGCCGTCGAAATTTTGCCTAGCGCTGACACGAACTATACAGCTCACACCTTTAAGGAACTGTAGAAAAATAACTGACGCATCTTGGCTTGGCTATTTCTCCGATTA
>CASJPF010000013.1 GCA_949383255.1 Lachnospiraceae bacterium
TTTTTATCCCGCATCCGAAGCACTGCGCTCTCCCAGTTGTTCATCACGTACTCCCTCCACTCATCTACCACTTTCTGATTGGGGGCACTCTTTTCTACTGTTTTCAGCGTCTCCAGCTTGACCATCTCACTTTTCAGGAAATAATATTCCAGATAATAGTCCATCATAACGTGCTCCCTGCCAAATCGGGATAAATCCTTTGTAATGATACAGTTTACCCTGCCAGACTCAATATCGTCCATCATTCTCTGAAACGAAGGACGCTCGAAATTTGTCCCACTCCATCCGTCGTCCACATACTCATCGACCAAACGGAATCCGTTTTCCTTTACAAACTGTGTCAGAATGGTTCTCTGCGTTTCGATGCTCACACTGTCGCCGTAATTCTCATCATCACGGCTTAACCTCATATAAATTGCCGTATTGTTATTTGGCTGTTTCATATAATCTCCTTTCATGAAACAACCCACGCTTACAATACCTGCCGCCGCCTTAACCCTATCATGTCAGACAGCTTATGCCAAGTATAGCATTTTCGTGGGTATATCTCAATGATTCTTTTAATATATTTGCTGCAAGCGGCAAGATAAAATTACGAAGCCCTTTGTTTTTCGTGCTGTTTTGCTTCATGGATTATCAGGTTTTCCATAAGGCTTTCCATTGTTTTCCCGCTATCGGCAAAATGTTCCGATATGATTATCCTTACATTGCCGTACTCAAAATAGCCGGATTTTATAGTGTTGTTTGTTTTTTCCATATATCTCCTCCAATTCTCTTTTATTGGGAGATGGTTTGTGCTATACTCATTCTTTAGCAGTACCAGCTTCCGTGATATTGAAATACCATTTTTAGTCTAAAGAAAAGCAGGCAAATCCACATTGAGCACGAACTGACTGCTGATTGACTAAAAATGGAAAAAGGAGTTTTAAATTTATGGAGCGTCTTGATTTTTGTTCTGTTATGAGTGTCATGCGCCGCTATGTAAGTGAAGATAGAGGAATCAGCCAAATTGATTTTCTGTATATGCTGTTTGATGATTATTTCCAAAATAGCGATACTGATAATTTTGTGCTGGATAACGGGCTTGTCTGCCGCTGGATAAACGGTCAGGCAAAAATAAGCCCCAAGATTACGGGATATTATATTTCTGATAAAAAGGGCAGGAATGACTTTGTAAAGAATTTTGAGGAAAATATATTGCCTTTGTTTTATGATGCGGGGAGTGTGATAACCGAGATACATGATTTACTGGTACAGGATAATTCAATATCGGAAATGCAACGGCAAAAACTCAACAATACATATCCGTGTAAAACAGAAAGGACACAGGCAGAATATTTTACTGACCTGCTGTTATTCAGTATGGAGCGGAATTTTGTAAAAAGGGACAGCAAAACAAAAGAACTTCTTGCCACTGGAAACCTTTCTCCAGTGATGGCAGATTACATATATGAAAATGAAGTGCCGAAACCATGCCGCTATTTCTGCGGACGCGATAAAGAGCTTGATACGCTGCATCAATTACTTACTGACGAGGGGAAAATATTTTTACATGGTATTGCGGGAATTGGGAAAAGCGAGCTTGCAAAAGCATACGCAAAGCTGTATAAGAAAGAATACACCAATATTCTTTACATCATATACAGCGGGGATTTAATGCGTGATGTTACCAATATGGATTTTTCTGATGACCTGCCGGAAGATACTGCTGATGACCGTTTCAGGAAGCATAACCGTTTTTTACGGTCTTTAAAAGAGGTTACGCTAATCATTATCGACAACTTTAATACCACGGCAGCAAAAGATACATTTTTATCTGTCATGCTCAAATATAAGTGCCGCCTGCTTTTTACCACCCGCAGCAGGATAGAAAGCAGTCCCTGTATGCTGCTCGAGGAAATCAGCGACAGAAATATACTTTTAGAACTTGCTGGAAACTACTTTACAGATGCACCGAATTACAAGATAGTCATGGAGCAGATTATAAAAACTGTACATTTCCATACCTTAGCCGTGGAACTGTCCGCGCGGCTGTTACAGACAGGAATATTAGAGCCGGAAGAACTTCTTAAAAAGCTGGAGGAAGAAAAGGCGGGAATATCGGCAACCGACAAGATTGGCATCACAAAGGACGGCGAGAGCCGCAGGGCAACTTACTATGACCATATCCATACACTGTTTTCGTTGTACAATCTTGATGAAATGCAGACCGAAATCATGCGCTGTCTGTCACTTGTCCCATTGTCGGGAATCCCGTCAAAACTGTTTGCAGCATGGTTAAGGCAGCTTGACATGAACAATATAAATGATTTTCAAAGAGCGCGGCATCACGGAACATCCAACCATACATGAAGGAGTGACAGCCCGTATTATGGAACAACAGTGGAATGTGTCGGAACGCTGTGAGTTAAACCGTCAAATCAGGGCAGACAACAGGCTCTTGCGCGGACTGAAAATGGAACTTCAAAAGATTGCCGAAGCAGTAAAAACTTCCATTCCAAAGATAGCAAAGGCAATGGAAAATATTTTTGCTAATCTGATTATCAGTCACTACAAACACAAACAGGCACAAAAAGCAGTAGCGCAGTGTGATGAATGGCTTAACTGAATAAAGCCTGAATATCAGAGATATAACGATATAAAGAGAGAAAACAAGTCGAAAAAATGCTTTCTGTGTGACCTCAGATCAGAGCAAAAGGCAACCTCAAAATTAAACATCTCCAAACAGGTCAGTCTGTCAAAAGAAATTGCGAAACTGATTGAGGACATGGAGGAATTAAAATCCGAGCTTTCCAATCTGCTTTTATATTATAAGGACGAAGTAGAATTCAAGGAAGTATGTTCAAAAATACCTGAATATGAGGAAAAACGCAAGGTGTATTCAGACTTACAGCATACCCTTGAAACGAGGATTGCAGAACATACAAACAATTTTCTTTCCTTAAAAGATAAAATTGCACCAAATGAGGAAGCAGCCCTCAAAAAAGAACGTGAGTTACTGCACCCTGATACAGTCACACAGGCACGGGAACATCTCCAGTCTGCTTATAAAGATAAGTTTGACAATAATCAATTTGCAGAAGCTAAATCTTATGTTTCTGATTTGCTGAACGAAACAGAACGGGAGTATTCCATCAGGCAACGATTGGAGCAGGCAAAGATTCAATCTAAGCAACAGAATCACCAATAGGTTAATAAAAGCCAGAAAATTATATGTTAAATAGATTATCTCAAATGCCATGTGTCTTTATCACACGGCATTTGAGGTCTGTTGATTTTCACTTTTTCTATTGCATTTTTCCTAACTCTTTCTGCTTTATGCAAAAAGTTCATTTGATAACTTGCGATTTTTTTCAACACAGAAAATCTCTCTGACTTTGACTTGCAGTTCCTAATTGTCTGTATATTATGGGTTTATGACATCTACAATTCTATTTTTAACTATTGTTTCACCAACTTTCTGTACCGCTCAGATAGTATTTCCCTTGCGTGAGTGTAGAAACAATTAAAAAGCATGTGGCAAAAGAACAAATATTTTCTAGCAGTAATATATTATACTGTTTGTGTCGGCTTACGCTAAGGTAAACGACTATTCAATAAATTTTAAAATATCGTTTGGTGTACAGTCTATGAGCTTACATAGTTTTTCCACAGTCGCCGTTGAAATATAACAATTTCTTTTCATGTTGTATATCGTCTTACCTGCAATTCCGTGTTGAATCAGGAAATATTGCGATATTCCCTTTTCTTCCATAATCTTCCAAAGTGGAGAATAGTCAATCATTTTTATCACCTCCGTCTGCCTATATTATCTCCAAACGGAACGAAATTTTGCAGGCTGTATATTTACGTTACGATAATTTATATTGCGATACATATCGCACTATGTTATAGTGGATATGTATCTAATACAAACATGGAAGGAGTGTGAGCAAGATGGACAATGAGATTTTTGAGATGATAACAGAATCCCTAACAGAAGGCAGGATAAGCCAGATAATGAATTGCGATGAGGAGTATCAGGCGGCAAAATTACATGAAAGAGTGGCACACGATAAACTTATGGAAATGCTGAACGACCAGCAAAAAGAACTACTTGATAATTTTACAACAGCGGCATGTGAAACAAATGCCAATGCCGAACGGATAATTTATCAGCAAGGCATGAAAGATTTGTATGCATTGATTATGGCATTAGCATAATTTTAAAAAATTTATGAAATAAGTTGTAATTAATCAGAAATAGTGTATACTAAATATAGCAGGTGATGCACAGCCTTATAAATGAGCGAGTTTTAAGCGGGTGATGCACAGCCCATAAGTGAGCGAGTTAACAGATGGCAGAGGCAATTAAAGTCTCTGCCTTTTCTGTAAACAGGCAAAGGAGCTTTATGAAAGACAATATTAAAATATATGGCGTAAAAGATGCCTATATAAAATACTTGAGCCAATATCAGGAGCACTTGTTTCTGCACGAGGGCGGAGCGTTCGGACGAAAATACATAGGCACTGTCTTGGAGATTAACGGATTATCTTATTTTGCACCATTATCTTCATTTAAGTCCAAACACAAGAAAATGAAAGAAAGTGTAGACCTTATCAAAATAAAAGACTATGCTGTTATCAATCTTAATAATATGATTCCTGTACCAAAAGAACAATTGATTGCGCTAGATATTAACGCAGAAAAAGATCCGCACTATAAATTTCTTCTGCAGGCTGAAAGCCGTGAAATTAACAGGCAGAAAAATCGAATAAGAAAAAATGCGGAAATAGTTTATAACCATAAAAAGCGAAACAGGGATTCCACGCCGTTAGCGAAAAGGACGAATGACTTTGTATTATTGGAAAAGAAATGCAGGGAATATTAAAACATAATTTCTAAAAATGATAACAAGTGGAGAAATTATTAAGTTTTTTAATTCTGTAACAAGTTTAATAATTTTGTTTTAAAATATGAAATGGGTGAAGCCCAATTTTTGCTTTCCCATTTCATATTGCAAAATAGTGGTATGAAGATAGAATTTATCCAAATTTGAAGTAACAAATTTAGAACTGTTTCTATAAAAACAAGAATAAATGTGCTAGAAAACCATGTAAGGCATTTTGGATTCAAATAATTGAAACCATATTATTATGACTATCATTTGACATATTAATAACAATATTTTATTCAATCCGTTATAGTTTATCTGCCTGTTTCAAAATATTCGCATATATTGCCTGTTTGTGTATCTGCTGAATACAAATTTTTTCTTTTGACATATTTTTACTACATGAATTCATATCTATGATCAAAGCTTTGTCCCTTTAAGCGTCTGACGGCTTTTTATCTGATTCATAAGTTTATCCTTTGTTTCCCTCTCTACCACTTGTTCTACATTTGCTATATTACGAATATCTTTATGTTCTTCCAACTTATCCATTGAGACAAATAAACTTGCTGTTGCATAATGAATCAACACACGACTGTCTATCCACCGAAACTTTTTCATCGTGTCATCAAAAAAGGTATAATTATTCCCATTTGTATAAAAACTCCTATAAGCAAATCCTGTAAAATTCTTTTCACGAAAATGATCTACTATTTTCTGAGTTATACAATAATCATTTGGATTATCAATTAGTATTGGTATTGTAAAAAGAGCAAGCATTTTTTCTAAAAACTGACGTGCATTTGCATTATACTTTTTATCATTAATATCTAATGGTTCCGAATATTTCAACTTTGAAAAGTCAATTACCTGAACATCTTCCGTTGATTTAAATTCTGCAACCGAAACTAATTGGCGAATTGGCGGTTTTATTTCTGAACAAGCAGTGATTTCATCAGACGCTAAATACAATGCCACCTCACCTTCACGGCTTGTACGACCAGCCTTTGCCTTTTGAGCAGGCGGTTCTTTCGATTCTTCCCAATTATATCCATACAACCGTTCCTCTGAATAGCCGATTCCTTTGTCAACTCTTTTATCATCTTCTTTGTCTAAAATGCGGGCGCGATAAAAAATTGTGTCTTTAGGTATAGAAATAACAAATTGTTCTTTGAAATCATTTAATATAATTTCATCCATTAACCATAATGCTTTCTGCACTTCCGCTGTATTAGCTTCCTGACTGCCAGATGCCCAACTATATAGGTTATTAAACAGTGCTGCGGATGTGTTTTCTCTTGAATCAAATTCTGCTATTTTCCTTAAATCTTCATCGTTCATAACAAATTCCTTCCCCATGCATATATTTTAATACTGCGTTTTCTCCCTGCTCAATTGCTATTTCAACTAATTCAATGGCTTTATTTAACAGATTTTTTCCTCTCTTTCTTGCTACATTACTTTCAATAATTAAACTCTTTATTTTATTTTGTATTTCAATATCAATTATCGGCAATGGAATTTTTAATAATTCATCTTTCCCAATTGCTGAAAGAATCGTTCCTGAACAGCCCTTTTTCAATAATGCCTGAACAGGTTCACTTTTAAACAGTAACATTAATGTTTCCGCATTTATAAAATCACTATTAAGGACGTAAAAACCGTTTGTACAAACATATCCATCACAGTCATCCGTTACAAGGGCACACTTCGACAAAGAGCCTTCAACAGATGATATTATAACATCATTTGTGAAAACTTTTCTTCTCGCCCTCGTTGGTAAATCAATACCATAAATTCTGTCACATTCGGAAATATCCCCCTGTTGTCCCACATTAGACAATTCAATATATTGGTATTCAGTCTTGTCGTCAGGATTATAATTCACATCTTTAATCGTACATATATCACCAACAAGTGCATATCCACAACGATATTGTTTTAATACTGTTTCATAGTTATCATATTCACACTGATAAAATTCTGCGTCCAATCTTCCTGTATCTCCAAAAGAAGTTTTAAATGATTTTATTGCATACCTTTCAATTTGGGTATTAAAATCCTGCAACCCCAATGTTTCTATCAACAATTGTTCTGCCTCACTATAAATCTGTACTGCCTCATCCATAAGCATTTTTATTTTGTCTACATACTTTTTGCAAATATACTGTAGCTTTTTTGAAAATTTCGGAATAAATAATTGCTCAAAGTCTTCTAATAATAACCCTGTCTGTGCTGCACCCCGCTTAAATTTTTGAATCTGGTTCTGCCCATATTTTGTCTTAATAAATACAAGCATTGTTTCTGGCATAATACTTTCATCATATGACCGCAATATTGCCAATTTACAACTACAAGTTGCCTCCCTGCCGGATGTTACCAATGCACTATTTCCAATAATCGCTCCGACAATTGACATCAGCACATCACCTTTCTTTAAATAGGAGCGTCGCATTGTAGGTTTATTATATGCCTCATTTGAAATGTGTAGCGGGCTTGAATTTTCGATGAACAAATTATATATATCTTGCCCTCTGTAATATGGTACACCTTCATTACAAAATTCATCGCTAATAGACATATGATTCCCATCAGACACATTAAAGCACTCGCTGAATGCACTCTTATCCCATTTATTCAAAATTTGTTTTACAAGAAGGTTCTTTTTTTGATAAAACTCTGCATCAATTCTACTTGTTCTTTCTAAATCTGATAACCTTATTTCACTAACTTCTAACCCATCCATCAACTTCTCATAATACACTTCATCAAACTCCGCCACAGATGGGTCATCTAAAAAAAACTTAAATGCTCCTTCTTTGCAAATTCTATAAACGCCTCGGCAATTCCATCTTCCGTCAATCCATCATGATTATACAAATCGTGTTTTACAATCAAATGATTATGCATGTCCAACATATAAGAACCATCTGCATTTACACGATAAATCTTATCCCCTGAATTATCTTTGCTCGGCTCTCGCATTGTCGCAAAGAAAATCGGATAATCTTCCTTTTTTGGACACAACTTGTCATCCCACTTTTGGACGAACAATACTGAGGTTTTTGTTCCCGTATGTGGTTTAAAAACATTCCCATGTAACCCAACAACGGCAAGTATTCTGCATCTTTCTGCAATAAAATCCCGAATATATTTATCGGAAGCATTATTAAATCTCCCTTGAGGCAGAACAATTGCCATCCGCCCCCCATCTTTTAGAAATGATAAATTCCTCTCTATAAACAAAATATCCCTTCCGACTTTAGACTGGTATTTTCCCTGTGCATTTTTGCCCAACTCATATTTTGAAATAATGCGGCTTTCTTTGATATCTCCTGCAAATGGAGGATTTGCCATAAGTACATCAAACTCGAAATCTCTATTCTGATTCTTGGTCTTACGCATGGCTTTAAGACCTCTCCATCCATCATAGTAAATATCTTCCCATTCTTCATCTTTCGTCAAATCGTCCCATCGTTCATAATCAAGAGTGTTCAAATGCATGACATTTGTTCGGCCATCTCCTGCTATCAAATTGAGTGTCCTCGCCACACGAACCGCTTTTGTATCAAAGTCTATTGCAAAGACATTCTCTTTAACATAATCTTCACATTCTGGTGGTTTCTTTTCTGTTGTGAATAAATGACTCTGCGATATACCTTTCTCTGCCAATATGCTTTTCCAAACATGAAATATGGTATGTACGGGAAAACCGCAACTCCCAGCAGCAGTATCAATCATCTTCTCATTTTTCTTTGGGTTAAGCATTTTAACGCACATATCAATTACATATCTCGGCGTAAAATATTGCCCTTTTTCCCCTTTTTGTGACTTTCCCATTAAATATTCAAAAGCATCATCAACTACATCCAAATTAGAATTAAAGAGCTTTACGTCCTGTAAGCTCGCCACACATACCGCAAGATGGGAAGCTGTCAGTATAATCTTTTCATCTTCATTAAATACGCCCATCCATTTTTTCTTAGCTCGGTTAAATAAATCCTGTATGGTAGTTTTTAAGTCCTCATCCGTATCGCCATAATTACGAAATTCAAGAGTCCTGCTTTTATCTCTTCCACTTTCCATTTCATCATACAGTTTTGTAAATATCAGTTTAAATACTTCCTCAAAGACATCTACTCCAGCATTAGCTAATACTTCATCTTCCATTTCCTCTATCAAATCTTTCAACGATTTCTTTTCGCTTACAAGCTTGTCTTTTGCCACAAGGTCATCTATCGTCCATCTTTCCGTCAAAATATCTTTAAGTTTTTGCGATTCCTTTGGAATATTAGGTATATCTTCAAAATAATTAGGGTCTTTTCTATGATAATATGATATTTGATCGCCATTCGTCCATATGCCAATAATTGCCCCTGTAGCATTGCAATATGATTTTAGTTGCTCCTTTCCGTCCTTGAGTTTCGGCTTTTTTAGTTCTACAATAATTTCCTCTGCGGTAGGATTTGTCTTAGAGAAAATAACTATATCTGCACGTTTTTTTTCTCTGCCAAAAGAAATAGCCCTTTCAAGTTCCATTCTCTCAATAGGATAACCATATTCTGTAACCAGTTTATGAATATACAATTGCCTTACGAGTTCTTCTGGCGTCAGCTTAATTTCCTTATCTCTAACAAGACATTTTACATATACTATATCCTTGCCCTGTTTATTTTTTCTAATGCTCAAACGCTTTCCAATCTCGTCTATTCCAGTTTGCGAAAACTGTGTCAATTTATAATTAGATTCTGTAATAATATCATAAAGCATTTCATTCATGGCATTGTCTCCCTTATTTATAGGTATATAAAATAAATTTTACCATAATTGTATTCTTTTTACAGTAATTTAAGTTTTTCTGTGTAAGCATAAATCAGTATCTTTTCTATCAAAAACAAAGTCATTTAAATCTGGCTGTTACTATTGTTTTTGAAAGTATGTTTTACTATTATTTATTTTTTATGTTGTTTATTAAATCATTTAGTTCACTCATACATTGAATTGCCTTTTCTGAACCAAATAAATATTTTTGAGACATCCCAATTTGTATAAGATTATAAGCCGTAACTCCTTGCAATGACATATTTATAATATTACCATCGGAAATATCTTTTGAAAACAAAGGAGCATCCTTCGCTTTGACTCTTAAGATAATTGCTAATTTTTTTGAAATTGGGATACAAATATCATTAAGACCTAACCAAATGGGTTTAGCTGGATCATCACTTATAATAAAATCCAAATCTGTATAGTTATAAGCAATATACCAGTTATAGTTAATAAGTAACTTATTCATTGTCCCTAATGTTGGAACGAGTGATACTAAGTTTTCTATCTGTTGCTGTTGCCCTGATATGCAATTTGTTTTTATTGAATTTGCCTTATCTTCTTCACTTAATCCAACATTATCACACATTTCCCTCAAAACTTGTTCTGTTTTTTCATTCATTTTATCGATCATATCTCTAAAACTTTTCGTGCGATATGCTAAACTATGAACAAAAGAGATAAAAATGGCTCTCGTTTGTTCGGTATAAATGCTCTGGGAATTAGCTTCTAGGTCATTTAACATTTGATTATATGCACCTTCTTCTCTAGATAATGCATGTTCAACAAATTGTTCATCTTGAAGGTATTTATTGTCTTTTAACTCTGGAAAAACATCAAAATCATTTTTTAGTACTTTTTCTAATATGTCTTTAGGTACATCATAAAAATAATTAGTTGATGCAAAATTCCATGGACTCTGGTTATGTAACACCTTTCCATCTTTTTTGAATAATACGGATATTTTTGGCTTTTTGTCTGTGCCATAACCAAACCTTTTTAGGTACATTCGAGGAACGTAGTGTTGATTTTTGGTCTTTTTTATAGTTATATCATTACTCACTGTCTTTACCTCGCGATTCCGCTTCCAAATCTAAAAGTTGTATAATAGTTACTTAAATAAAAGGCTTGATATGATATTCTATCATAAAAACGAATAAAATAACATAAAAAGCATACATTTTTGTAAATTAAATATGGACAGATTGCTTATGTCTGTCCACATGAATAATTATTGATATATCAATTCGTTACAAACTATTTCTTCTGCTGCATTGCGAATATTATTTACAGCTCTTACCCAGCCAAGCCAATCCTCTGACTTTAAATTTTCTGTAATGCCCTGATGCTTCATCAGTTGCTGTACTAATATTTCCATCTGTTCATTAGCAGCATCGTCTATTTCGTTTAAATGACTGATAAGTCTACCCTCCATGCGGAGCGAACTGTATAACCCTTTTTTGTGTTTCTTGATATAATTCAACCTCATACTGCCATATTTGCCATAATGCGGATCTTCGTCCTTTGGGAATTCCAAGTTGGGATAGTAGTAATCCCCAATCAATACATAATCAATTCCCTTCTCTGTGATTCTTGGCTTTAGTTCTTTCATTGTCGTATACCTCCATAATCGTTGTATTTATTAGTTTTTTACTTATGGCAGGTATTTTTGTAAGCGTGGGTTGATGGTTCGTTTCCTTAACTATGTGAAATTCCTGTTTCCCATTTTGAAACAGCCTGTCTTGATATGTCTAATTTTTTTGCTAAGTCCTCTTGTGTGTAATGATGGCTTTTGCGTAGAAATTGTAAATATTTTGATATAATATTCATATTCATAAAAATCACTCCTTTATACATGATAATACATATAGAAAGAAGAAAAAAGAATTTGGTGCGTGCGCAAAAGCAAATATCAGTTGCGTAGTTATGGTTCATTCTGTCCTGTGCAAAGCGTAACATTGCATAGTTTCAACCATTCAAGGCGGCTATTTGAATTTTTGTTGTATAATAGTAACTGTCTGCCAGAGCATGTTAAAAAATACTGTAAGATACTTTAGAACCTTTCTTATTTGTTTATAAACTTCTTTTCTATTTCCAAATCAGTTTTATAAAATCCCAAAAGCAAGAATCCCAGTCCTACAAAACATCCAACGCTGAGAGTAATATGAATTGAGACATGAAATAAAAACATCACTATACTTACTACAATCTCAATTATTCCCAAAGTTTTTCCAATAGATATAAAAATATCAGGCGCAATACTTTGTGCATAATCCCAGTGTGCTTGCGTCTTTCGTGAAATTGGCGTGTTATATCCATTGCCTGACTTCATATCTGACACAGGATGCTTTTTTAGAGTATATCCCACTAAAATCAATACAAATGGCATAATTAAGTTTGTAATTAGTAAAAAATACATGCACTTTTCCTCCATAAATTTCGATTCTTATTTGACTGAATCTTATAGCATTTAATAAGTTTATATTTTGTCCTTGTGAAGCCTGCAGACCATTGAAGATGCTAAATTTATAGTAGAGAGGCTTGCCCTCACGCTTTTCCTTGTGTTATATCTTTTTCCCAAACAATCCAATAGCCTATTTTTGTTATGAAACCTTATAAGGAAAAAAATAAATTTTTCAGCGCAAAGTCTCCATTTGCCATCTTAATTCATTCCAAGTCTTTACTGTCAAAATATCTTTATCCTCTGTGTATGGTAAATCAATCGCTCCAATATACCATACCGGAAATAATCCTGCACATAACGCACCCTTTATGTCGCATTCATATTGATCACCGATATACCACACATCCTCTGGCGCAAGTTCTGCTTTTTCCAATGCCAAATCAAATATTCTTTTATTTGGTTTGCGAAATATATAATTGCTTGAAGCGATAATAAATTCAAAAGCATTTTCTGGTAGCAATCTATCAATACGTTTTGTGACAACAGTTTCTGCATAGGTAATATTACTGATTACTCCTGTGCGGATATTATTATTCTTTAAATATTCCAAAAATTCCTCAATTCCCTCCGTAGGCTTTCCCTGTGCAGCAGCATTCCAAAATATAGTGTCAATTTCTTCATTATTTAATGGAATTTCTATTCCCTGCGATTCATAAAGATATGATGTAAACATCATATTAGGAACTTCTATCTGCATCAAGTGCCTTCTCTGCGGATCAAATCTTCCCAATTCTTGATTAATTTCATTTGCTTTTTCTTGCACCTGTTCGGCACACAAATGATATTTATTTTTTGTGGCATATTTTAGCACTGCCTCCGTTCCTTTTACACCATCAAATTTTTCCTCTATAAGCGTTTGCCCATAATCAAACAGAACCATTTTAGGCACTTTCATCCATTATACCTCCACTTGAAAATTTATAATAATCATACTTTTTGCTGTGAATAATTGCTACTTTCCTACTTTTGATGATAATACCGCTTACAGAAAGTCTGCAAAAACTTCCATTCAGATTATAATCTTTTTTATTCATTCAAACAACATATGTATTTTATAAATCCCCGCTTTAAACAAATTTATAGAGTTTTTTATCACAGCTCCTTATATTATATCTTAAAAGAAAGTATGAATAACACACAAATGATAAGCATTAGTAGTGCCGCTAATAAAACTCTAATATTTATCTGCATTTTACTGGAATCCGTCTTAGACTCAATCAAATTTGATCGGCGCAAAGCAGTGACAATAGGTTTATACAATAGCATTGTTATTGCTGCATTCAGCCCGCCTTTAATCAAATTGAACGGTAAAAATGCTGGAATTAATAATTCTACAATCGCTTCCCTTGGATAGCCCATATAGATAGGCGCAATCAAATAATTCCAAAGCATCATAACTACAGCCTGACAACCACAGCCGCAAAAAAGCCCGAATAATGCACCAGATAGCCTATGTTTCCTTTTATAAATAAATGCGGCAGTACACGCAAAGGAACAGCTCGAAATAATGTTCATAAAGCAGCCCAAAATTCCTGTTCCGCTAATCGTAAACATTTGTACTATAGAAACAATTATTGTTATCGCAAATGATGTAAGTGGTCCAAAAATAAATCCACCAATTACTATAATAACATCTTTAGGGTCATACTTCAAAAAAAGTACGAGCGGGATACGCCCAACCACCACTGCGACATAAGCAAGGGTGCATAGCATACTTATTGTTGTTAGTTTCTTTGTTTTACTGATCTTCATTGAAATACCTCCTTAAAAAAATTAACACTTGAAAGTGTCTGACTGCCTTTCAGGTGTTAAAATTTAAGGTGTATTGTAAATGCCTACAGAGCAATTTAATAAAAAAGAGTGCAAAAAATAATGGTCAGTTTAATTCTGACAATTTCAATACACCTTCTTTAATCCGGACTATACCGTCGGTTTTGGAATTTCACCAACCCCCGCGCTTTCGCGCCCGCGGACTATAACCGCCGATCGGGAATTTCACCCTGCCCTGAAGACATCATCGCTATTCAATTGTTTAAAAAATTATAGCACACAACAAAGAAAAAGTCAACTTTCGTTTGGCTTAAAACCTAAGCTATTGTTACAGTTCAGTTACTGTTCAAGGCATGAAAACCTCTTATAGCAACGAACTTCTACAAACTAACTATGCCAATTTACAAAAAGCATTCTTATCCGCACAGTCAGCCAAAGAAACAGCACAATCAACATACAGATTCCTGTCACAAGCAATGTATACTGCCAAAATCCAGACCAGTCACCACGATATAACCTCCCAATAGCAGGAATCCCAAGCACCATTGCAAAATACCAAAACACAGGAATAAAAAAACGTCCTATGGTGGTCTTTTGTACTGTTTCTATACCCATAAAAAATTGTTTACAAAGCTTTCCTGCCAGATAATAAATAACAAAAAGCATTGAAAAATATACTGCTGTACCAATCATTGTATGAAGCTGTTCTGCCGTTATCCATGCTGGTAAAATCTTCTTGCCGGCTAAGGCAAGCGGTAAATAAATTGAAACTGTAATCCGAATTCCATTGACAAAGATAGTTGCTATATAAGAAAAGATAGTACTAAATCCCAACCAGCACACCTTCTTTCTCATAGAATCTACTATAGGAACAAATGTAAAAACTATCATAACAAACGCAATGAGCAGGAACCGCACACCAGAACAAGACGGCGCTATAATAAAACGATATTCATGACTCACATATCCAACCTGTGTAATCTTCTCAAAAGAAATGCCGCTTAGAATCTGCACCCACTTTGTAGTGGGTGCTAGAATCCAGAAAAGCTGTTCACTGTCCGCTGTACGATAATACACCTTAACTGCAAGTACAGCTAGAATCGCCGGAATATAGATTGTTAGATTCTTTTTCACAACAAACCTCCTTGTCATTGGCATCTCAACTCATTTTGTGCAGAACACTTCCACAGCTTTCAAAAACTGTCTTTTCACACTGTTCTTTTGTGCAGTTTTTTTCTAATACATGGCAATTGCAACAGCATAACCAGTACGAGTGCACTTATCAAAAGGATTTCTGATGGTTCTGATCCAAACAGATAACCACCTACCGCAAAGTTTGAAACTTCCAGTGGTAGCGAAAGGGGTTGTTTTACATCCTCACCGTTCTTGTCTGGATTGCGCACAGTCTCTGTCACAGCGATAAATGATGTGTATGGTGTTAGCATACTATATGTCAGCCCAAGCTGTGTTACTTCCTCTTTTATATCTGGATTGTTGTCATTGAGCCCATAATCTGTCAATCGCTCTATTCTCTTCTGCGCCCACAGATAACTTAAAGTATTCCCTTCAAGAGAGACTGCTGAGACAAGCTGCTTGTCCATTTTTGCTCCAGAAAGTGTTGCAGATGTTGCATCTTCATCAGAAAGCGCCCCACTTGACACATTTAACGTATTTGCAGCGGCTTTCATATCTGCACTGTTTACATGGGCAGTTTTTGTATCTGTTATATTCGCATTTACCACTTTTGTCTCCGCAGCGGTTTCATCCACAAGCAATTCTGCAATTGAGATCGTCTGTTCATAATCACTACTTCCCGTCTTTCCTGTAATCTGGACTGTACCAGATGGTTCCCCGCGCCATTTTCCCAAAAGAACTATCGGCTTCTGCGCAAACAAGGTCGGTAAAGCAACAGGTTCCACATCATACACATTAAATCCATCAAACTTCACTTTAATATCAGTCATCACTGGTGACTGAATATAGGTTTTAAAACGCTCAGCGGTATCTGACGCCTCCTCTTTCTCTGTGACTACAAAGGACTCTCCCTGCCCCGTCTTTGCAATTCCTTCGATTAAATAACGATTTACTCCCATTCCAATACCAAATGAGAAGAAATCTGTTTCGCTCATATGACTGTGAATCATTTCAAATATTTCCTTCTCACCATAAATATATCCGTCCGTAATAACAACAATGCTGCGCGATACATTTTTATCACTTGGAATTGCAAGCGCATCTTTTAACGCTGGCGCAAGCTCCGTACCGCCGCCCCCTTCTTGCTCATCTATCATTTTGATTGCTCTTTGAATGTTCTCTTCGTTTGCCGATACAGATTTATCTGACAGTTTAATATTATCACTTGAAAACAAAACTAAATTAAAGGTATCTGTCTCTCGAAGGTCCGACACTAAATTCCGAATCAATTCTTTTGCTGTCTCTAAAGGATAACCTGACATTGAACCAGAAACGTCAAGCACGAAAATATATTCTCTTGGTGGGATATCCTCTATATTACAACGCTCTGGCGGCTGCACCATCAACATAAAGAAATTTTCATTTTCCCCAGTATTGAGCATCAGTCCTGTTGAAATTTCCTGTCCTGTCATCTTATAATCCAATATAAAATCCCGATTGCCTGCATAGTCAGATGCGTCAGCAAGCGACACTGTCGCCTTTGTATTTTCCTCCCACTGAACCATAATTTCATGAGAACTACTTGCAAGATCTGTGATTGGAACCGCTGCGGAGAGATTGACACAAATATCATAAACATCTTTAGATTTTGTACCCTCTGGCAGATATGGTGTCGCAGTCCACTCCTCACGTGTTCCACAGTCATCAATAATAGGTCCCACATATCGCGGCCCTACAACTGTAGGATACACAAACTGATAGATTCCATCGGTAGGTGTTATCAATTCCGTATAGTGCAAATCAATAGAAACGTTATCGCCGGGCATAATATTTGCAATGTTCATTGTAAATACATTGGGACGTTCTTCCGATAATAAAGAAGCGCTTTTTCCCTCTTCTTTTGCTTCCTCAAACTCCTGTTTGGCTTCTTCCTTTTCCTTAATCTTTGCAGTGACTAACTGATTTCCAATCTGCATTTGCATACCATGAACAGTCACCTTTGTAGAAGCTGGAAATACATAACAGGCGTTAATCGGCTTTTTTCCTTTATTTTCATAAGATTGCCGCACATGGATATCTGCAATCATACCATTAATGTCTGCCACCACACTTGTCTTTTTGAGCGGAAAACTGTCCACAGAGACATCATCTGTCTCCACATAAAAATAAGGGGCGCCTGTTTTATCCTCCTGAACAGTAGTTTCTTCTTCCTCTGCATGTACTGGATACACTGGAAACATAAATAAAAGTAACATCACACTCAAAAAACATAAAAGTCTTTTGTATTTTTTCATCTACCTATACCGCCTTTCTCTAAATTATCTATTATAAAGAACTGTACGAAATTATTGTAAAATAGATATAACTCACCTTTTCCAGTTCTTTTGTTAGTGTTATCATACAATTTGAAATCATCAAAGTTGTATCGTTCTTGCATCAAAGAAGCATATTTTTTGCATCAAAGTTGTATCATAGGCGGTATTAAAATAATTATTTTATGAAATTCAAGAATGCCATTGGCATTCTTGCTGCGGCGTGCAGGTCAGCTCTGCTGACAGATTACGATTTATCCTGCCGATGGTTTATCTCAGTCGGAGATTGTACTCCCACTGAAACAAAATTGTATTTTATTCGCCACTTATAGAAGAGGAGGTTTTCTCCGACTGAGATAAGCAAAAAAACTTCTGCATAATATAGCATTTAGATTGCTATATCATACAGAAGTCTTATTGTGTATCTATTTTCCTTTAAAAAAACCGCGTTTCTTCTCTTTTTTGTCTCTCTCGTCGCTTGAATCAGTTTTTTCCATATTCTTGACAGCTTCCAGACTGTTTCCTGTCTGCGCGTCAAACTGGCGCAAAAGATCTTTTGCCTCGCTTGAAAGTCTCTCTGGCACTTGTACGACTAGAGTCACATAATGATCGCCGCGGATATCTTTATTTCTGAGGGAAGGAACTCCTTTTCCCCGCAGCCTTACGCGCGTATCTGTCTGTGTGCCAGCCTTCACATCATAGACAACTTTACCATCTACTGTGTCAATCAAAACTTCACCGCCAAGCGCTGCCACCGCAAAAGATACTGGAACTGTGGAGAAAATATTCATATCCTGCCGTTGGAAAATAGGGTGTCTGTCAACCACAACCTCCACCAGCAAATCACCTCTTGGTCCACCATTTACACCGGGCTCACCCTTATCGCGGATGCGCACACTCTGCCCATTGTCAATCCCTGCCGGAATTGACACTTGTATTTTCTTTCTGCCTGCAATATAGCCGCTTCCATGACAGTCTGGGCACTTTTCCTTAATCGTTTTTCCAGAACCACCACAATCAGGGCAAACTGACGCATTTCTAATAATGCCAAACGGTGTCTTGCTTTGTGTCACTACCTGACCGCGCCCACCACAGCGATGACAAGTTTCCGGTGATGTGCCCGGCTTTGCACCGCTGCCGTTACAAATTTTGCAAGTATCTTTCAGATTAAGCTCTAACTCTTTTTCTATACCAAAAACTGCATCTTCAAATGTAATACGCACACTAGTACGAATATTGGCGCCTTTCATTGGTCCATTATTCCTAGAACTGCTCCTGCCGCCACCAAAGAAATCACCAAAAATATCGCCAAAGATATCAGAGAAATCAGCCCCGCCAAAGTCAAATCCGCCAAACCCGCCTGCGCCGCCTTCAAATGCAGCATGCCCAAACTGATCATACTGGCGCCTCTTGTCAGGATCACTTAATATGGCATAGGCCTCTGATGCTTCCTTGAATTTCTTCTCAGCCTCAGCATCACCCGGATTCATATCCGGATGATATTTCTTGGCAAGCTGTCTGTATGCTTTTTTAATACTGGCATCGTCTGCGCCCCGCTCAACGCCTAACACCTCATAATAATCTCTCTTCTGCTCTGCCATGTTCATCCATGCCTTTCTTTATAATACAGTAAAATGGAAATTAAACTTCTCTGTAGTCTCCGTCAACAACATCATCCGCTGCACCTGCATCTTGTGGCTGCTCTGCACCATTCATATTGCCCATATCTGGTCCTGCTGCACCTGCACCACCCTGCATATTCTCATACATCTTTGTAAACAGGTTCTGTGCTTTGGACATTAATGTCTCCTGCTTCGCCTTTAACTCTGCTACCTGAGACTCTGTCATCTCGGTATCCTTCGTGCTCTCTAACAGCGCTTTCAAATCATTCAAATCCGCCTCCAAAGAAGACTTCTCTGACGCGTCAATCTTGTCACCAACCTCATTGAGTGCCTTCTCTGTCTGGAACACAAAAGAATCTGCATCATTTCTCGCATCAATTGCTTCCTTGCGCTTTCTGTCTTGTGCCTCATACTCAGCCGCTTCTTTCACTGCCTTTTCAATGTCCTCATCAGACATATTAGAACCTGCTGTAATTGTAATATGCTGTTCTTTTCCTGTTCCCAAATCCTTTGCTGACACATTTACAATACCATTTGCATCAATATCAAAGGTGACTTCAATCTGAGGAACACCGCGTCTTGCTGGAGGGATACCATCCAATCTAAACTGTCCAAGTGACTTGTTATCCCTTGCGAACTGTCTCTCACCTTGTACGACATTGATATCTACTGCTGTCTGATTATCTGCAGCTGTTGAGAAAATCTGACTCTTTTTGGTCGGAATTGTTGTGTTTCTCTCAATTAACTTTGTTGCAACGCCACCCATAGTCTCGATAGAAAGGGAAAGTGGTGTGACATCAAGCAAAAGGATTTCGCCTGCACCAGCATCTCCAGCAAGCTTACCACCCTGAATAGAAGCACCGATTGCCACACACTCATCTGGATTGAGAGACTTACTTGGCTCCTTGCCTGTCAACTGTTTTACTTTCTCCTGTACCGCTGGAATACGCGTAGAACCACCTACAAGCAATACCTGACCAATTTCAGATGCAGTAAGACCTGCGTCCTTCAATGCATTCTGAACAGGAACTGCTGTTTTCTCTACCAAATCATTTGTCAACTCATCAAATTTTGCTCTTGTCAAATTCATATCAAAGTGCAGAGGTCCATTTGCATTCATGCTAATAAATGGAAGGTTAATGTTGGTTGTGGTTGCAGAAGAAAGCTCTTTCTTTGCCTTTTCTGCTGCTTCTTTCAAACGCTGCATCGCCATCTTATCGCCGGAGAGATCCACACTGTTTTGTGCCTTGAACTCACTCACCATCCAATTAATCAATTTATTATCAAAATCATCACCGCCAAGATGTGTGTCACCATTTGTCGCAAGAACCTCAATGACACCATCGCCAATCTCAATGATGGAAACATCAAATGTACCGCCGCCAAGGTCATATACTAAAATCTTCTGCTCTTTCTCATTGTCAAGACCATATGCCAATGCCGCGGCAGTCGGCTCATTAATAATACGCTTTACATCAAGACCTGCAATTTTACCTGCATCCTTTGTCGCTTGACGCTGTGCATCATTGAAATAAGCTGGAACTGTGATAACTGCCTCTGATACCTTCTCTCCAAGATAACTCTCTGCATCTGCTTTCAGCTTTTGAAGAATCATTGCAGAAATCTGCTGTGGAGAATACCGCTTATCATCAATTGTCCTGCCATTGTCTGTACCCATATCTCTCTTGATAGATGCAATTGTCTTCTCTGCGTTTGTCACTGCCTGACGCTTTGCCGGCTCACCGACAAGACGCTCACCTGTCTTTGTAAATGCCACAACGGAAGGTGTTGTTCTTGCTCCTTCTGTATTTGCGATAACGGTCGGTTTTCCACCTTCCATAACTGCTACACAACTGTTTGTTGTACCTAAGTCAATACCAATAATCTTTGCCATGATTTTCTCCTCCTAATCATATTAAAATCACTTTTTACTATCTTTTATCAAAACGCTCTATTACTGAACAACTGCTACCATACTGTGTCTCACGACACTATCGCGGTATGTGTACCCCCTCTGAAGCTCTTGAGCAATAATTCCTGACTCATACTCCTCGCTTTCCACTTGCATAACCGCATTGTGAAGCCCAGGGTTAAATTCGCATCCAACTGCCTCGATCGGCTTTACTTCCAACTTTTCAAGCTCTGTGATAAGCTGCTTGTAGACCATATTCATCCCCTCTGCAAAAGGCTGCTTGCGCTCCTCCTCAGAAAGTCCTGCAAGTCCTCGTTCAAAATTGTCCACAACCGGTAAAATCTTTTCCACAACACTCTTTGCACCGGTCTCAAACATGGCAGATTTCTCTTTCTCAGAGCGCTTTCTAAAATTCTCAAACTCTGCCATCTGGCGTTTCACTCTGTCCTCAAGTTCATCGACCTTCTCCTGAAGTTTATTTGGCTTCTCCTTTTTCTCTCTGCCAAAAAAAGATTTCTTCTTGGTCGTGTCAGCCTCAGAAGTTGTATCTTCCTCCGAAGCCTCTACTTCTGGTTCTGTGCTCTCTGGATTTGATTCCTCCAAAATTTCCTCCTCCGAATCGCCTTCTTCGGAATCTACTTCTTTTTTAATTTCCTCATCCAATTCCTTTTCTTCCACTACCACTCGTTTCCTTTCTTTCATGCATCTATTCTGAATCGTATTATCGGGAAGTTCTATGCCTACCCACTGTGCCCATCATCTTTTTTGTAGATTGTATCCAACTGACTTTTCAGTGTCTTCAATGTATGAATCACCTTGTCATAATCCATACGCCGCGGACCAATAATTCCAATCGTCCCTTTCATGCCCTCCTCAAGCTCGTAAGTCGCTGTGACAACACTGCAATCCTTCATGGTTTTTACTGGAGTTTCATTGCCAATGTATACCTGTATCCCTGTGCCGGTTTCATCTGTCAGTGTGTCCTGTACCAATTCACTCAACAACTGTTTCTCCTCAAAAGTAGTAATCAATTCGCTTGCCCTTTGGTTATCCGCAAGCTCTGGGTATTTAAAAATATTATTTGCACCACTTGTATAAATTTCTACATGCTCACCTTCCTTGATTACTTCTGCCACCGCATCCATCACTTCTGCAATAATCCCAGCATGAATGCCTGCCTGCTGCTTTAATTTTGATATTATTGCCAAATTAATCTCTTCAATTGGAAGACCATTGAGATTGGTGTTCAAAAGAATATTGAGCTTTAAAAGTACTTCATCGTCAAGCATCTGCTCCACTGAAATCATATTATTTTTAATTACGTTACCCTCGACAACAATTGTCGTCAAAAGCTGTCTTGCATCGACTCTGGACAACTGTATAAATTTCAGTTTATTGCCCCTAACCTGCGGTGCGGATATCATTGTAGCATAATTTGTATTGGCAGCAAGCATCTTTGCCATCTGTTTCAGCACAGCTTCCATCTTATCCTCACGCTCCAACACCATTCGCTGCATTTCCCGCACTTCTTGTGTTGCCTGACTGAGTTGCTCTTCCTTTTCAAGCATCATCTGATCCACATATAGGCGATACCCTTTATCGGATGGAATACGCCCCGAGGAAGTATGCGGCTGTATAATATACCCCAATTCCTCAAGATCTGACATTTCATTTCGGATTGTAGCAGAGCTTAGATTTAAATCTGTATATTTGGAAATCGTCCTGCTTCCTACAGGTTCCCCTGTCTCCAGATAATTGCGAATAATCGCCTGCAAAATCTTTCGCTTTCGCTCGTCTAAATCCAACCTGCCACTCTCCTTTCCATTTTCTTGTCTATCCTATTACCTTATTAGCACTCATTGTAATGGAGTGCTAACATTTACATATACTAACTTACTACTTTCAGTTTTTATTGTCAACAATCTTTTTCATTTTATTTATTAATAAATTATAAATCGTGAAAAAGGTACAACCACACTCCTAATTTTCTAATAAACCACTCGAGCAGGAAAGTTTTATCCTCCCTACCCGCGCGCTGGGCACCCGTCAGCTTCGCTGACAATATCCTTTTGGGTGACCATCTGCATAAAAAACGAGCATACACATACTGTTTTTGTATGTCGTATACTCGCCTTTATAAAAAAACTTCTACAAATGGCACGGAAGACCGCAAAATCACTTTATAAAGTAGAAACTATACCATTTCTCACGATTGCATCATACCTGTAAGAAGCTCCACACAAGTATCCATGCCAAGACTCTTACTATTCAGACACAAATCAAATTTTGACAAGTCGCCCCACTTCCACCCTGTATGGGTATTGTAGAAACTGCTTCTTCTCTTGTCCGACTTCCGCAAAAAGTCTTCCGCCTGTCCCGGCTCAATTTTCTCTGTCTGAATCGCTCGTTCAATACGATAATCCTTGTCTGCATGTACAAACACTTTCAGGCAGTCTTTTCTGTCTTTTAATATGAAGGAAGCACATCTGCCAACAATCACACAGTCATGCTTTTCCACAATTTCCTCAATAATCTTTTTTTCCTCCAAAAACAGTTTTTCAGACATTGGTAAATTAGAATTGTCTTTTCTTCCGCCAATCGCTGTCTTAGAAAGGTTGAAAATAATACTGCCTGGTGCTGTCTCCTCCAAATCTCCAATGTAGATTGGCGGAATATCAAGCCGTTTTGCTGCCTCTACCAAAATATTTCTGTCGTATAACTCTATTCCCAGCTTCTTTGCGACCCGTCTGCCAATCTCATTTCCACCGCTTCCAAATTCACGTTCCATTGTGATGATTTTATACATACTATCAGCTCCTTTCTCACTTGTTATTCTCATTTTAACATAACAAATCAAAATTTGCTAGGGCGTGTATGAAAAATGCTTTCTGACAGGCATGTGTCACACCGTTGCATCAATAGCTCCGCCTTCAACAATAGTCATCGCATCTGGTGCAGCTTCCACAGGAATATCCACACCACCCAATTGCAGTGAAACACCTTGATTACTGTTGTTACTGTTTCCCAAATTCAAACCAAAACTGGCACTGCTATTGCTCTGTTTCTCTTTCTCAAGCTTGTTGAACATAAACTTGAGATATTTCATATCCGCTTCCATAATATCCCGCATTTCATCAGCCCGATGTTTCTTTTTCATAAGCTCCAGATCTTCTGGATCCATACTAATGGAGCCATTAAGCCCTATCTCATCAGATAATTCATCCATACCTTCTAAGCGCTCAAGCTCTTTCATAGCCTCTTGCATCATCCGCTCATACTGTTCCATAAGCTTCTGCATACGCCTAATGTCCACTTCTGCTTTATCTTCCCTGTATAGCTGCTTCTCAGACGCCTCCTCGGTTTTCTCTTCCAAATCACCTTCACAAAAACCGCCTTTCTTGTCTACTCTCTCCTCTTCCTCTAGATGTTTCATGCGCTTTTTTGCTACGCGGGTGATTGCCTGTGCATGTAAAAGTGCAGCAAACACTTCATCATCATTATACACACCATTTTTGTACATCAGTCGGAGTGATACGACCTTCTGCTTTGCACTAATCAACACTTGATGTGCACTTCCTGATTTTTTTGTTTGCAAAAGCCTCGTAGAAATCTGCTTGTAGCTGTATGGCAGACGTTTTTTTGTCGTCTTCTCCGGGCTTTTACTGATTGAGATAGAACCAACTACCTTTCCACCAGAATCCTTGATTTCCAATCTTTTTGTATTTGTTTTCATTACTCCTAACATTATACTCATGTCATCATCCTCCTTGATTCAAACACGTTTTTGGTGACCTCACTTCTGTATCACAAAAATGAATTTGTTCCATATTATATATCGGTCATTAGAAATTAATTTTGAATGCATGTTTGCATTTAAAGAATCATTCGTCCAAAATGAAGCTCTCGCAACTCCTCTATCTCGTCACACACCACCTTAAGGCCACAAGTATTGCAGTCCATATTTACAGTCGTAAAAATATGATTTAGAGATTGTGTGATTTGCTCCGCTTTGCAAAGTAAACCGTCTAATGCCCGATAATTATAACCGGTGTGTGTTATATAGATCACATTAATATTCTTCACCTGATGAATTTTGTGATATTGTGTAAGATACATTTGACCGATATCCGCAAAGCTAATTCCTTTTTTCAATGCCTTTCTGCTAATGCGCACTGGTTCCCGCTGACAAACTGGCGAGATTCGCGCCATATATCCTTCTGGGTGAACATGATAGCACACATAATCTATCTCTCGAATTTTCCGGTAAAGCGCCTCTTCACTGTGGCTTTCTTCTAATTGAACAAACACAAGCCGCGCATAAGACTGACTTTTTGTGATTTGTGCCAAATCCTTTCCATATAAATAGACTCCTTGTGGAAACAGGATTGGTTCTGTTGTATAAAGACAGCCGCTTAATCCAAGTGTACCCTGCCCGCCAAGCTCATACGCGGTCTCTTTTTCAAGTATCATGTGATGTTCTCCTACATCTGCCCATGTCCTTGATGGCGTTGCCAACCTTGCATTTTCTATTGTTGAGAGACCATTTAGCTGAGCTAATGTTTTGTCTATCATTTTATCAAAAAGGTTCATGTCTATGTTATTCCTTATCCTACAATCGCTTTTCCTTCTTTACTTTATCGTACTGTTTTGAGATCATTGGCATTATTTTCTCTGCCATTTTCATATCAAGGTTAAAAAAATAAATGGTAAATGTCAACACAAAAAATACTACAGCCACAAAACCCGCTCTAAATATTATTTTTTTAAGATTCATATCTGCTCCTTCTCTTGTATTAAATAGGGCTTTTTTGTTTCGCATACTCTGCTGCCCCAAATGCCCCTATAAGTTGCGGGTCAATTGAAAGATTTACCACCTTAATTTTGAGTACTTTCTCAATCGCCTGCTTTAGACCTTCATTTTTCGCGCATCCCCCAGTCAGCGTAATGCTGTCTGTCGCCCCCGCTTTCTTTGCCATAACAAAGCACCGCTTTGCAACAGAGAGCTGTATTCCTGCTGCAATCTCCTCCATCGGCTTTCCCTCACCAACAAGAGAAACCACCTCACTCTCAGCAAAAACAGTACACTGTGCAGTGATTGGAATCACGTTTTTAGCCTTTAATGACAATTTGGAAAATTCCTCCAGTGACATTTCAAAGGCATTTGCCATACTCTCAAAAAAGCGCCCTGTTCCAGCCGCACACTTGTCATTCATTGCAAAGTTGAGCACCGTCCCATCTGTGTCAATCGCAATCCCTTTGACATCTTGACCGCCAATATCAATGACAGCGTGTACTTTGGGATTTGCCATGTGCACTCCCATCGCATGGCAGCTAATCTCTGATATATTTTCATCGGCAAAAGGCACTTTATTGCGTCCATATCCTGTACCGACTAAATAGGTTAAATCTCTTGTCGAATGCAAATCTGCCACCTGCGAAACAGCTTCATTAAGCGCCGCCTCTGCACTTAATACAGGATTGATACGGCTTCTGTTGGTGACATGTGCCACAATTTTACTATTTTCATCAATAATCACACACTTCGTATAGGTGCTCCCTGCATCACAACCACCATAATATCTCATAAGCTCAATCTCCTAAACACTTTTTACCAATTATTATCGTCGTCAAAGTCCTCAAGACTTGGGTCAAGCGGTTCCTCACGGAACACTGTACGCATATACCGATTCACTTCTGTTCGCATGTCTTTTCTCGAGCCGTCCTCCGGTTTCATTAGATTGTGATTAACCCAAATCAGATGAATGCCGCGTTTTCTCGCCTCCTCCTCAAAAAGTCCATGATAGCCGGACATTGCCTTGCACCCCATATGGCAATACATAATGACCACATCCACATCAAAGCTCTCGCAAAAACGCCATAAATCCTCAACACCAACCTCATAACCGCCATTTGAGCGGCTTCGCATAATCATCTTTCCATATAAGTATGCCAGATCTTTAAGCGCCTGTTGCTTGTCGTGGGTGTCTATCATACGCGTAGAACATAAACTTAACATATCCACAAGCGCCGCAATACCCCAGCAGTTTTGCAGCCAGACTGTAAATGCAGTGTAATATGCAGACTGCACACCCCAAGTAATTGCGCGATGACGAATTTCACGGCAGACCAGTTCTTTTCGCTCATAGCCTCTTCTAATATAACGATTGAGCTTTTCCTCAACTTTTCGGAACACCTCATATCTGCCACCTGTTGCCTGATAGACACAATATCGGTAAAGTGCCAAATTCGTACCAATCATCTGTGGATACTTGGTGCGGCTAATCTCAAACCAATCCAACATATTCTGTGTCTCGACATTAAAAAGCTCCATACTTTTGAAAAAGGCGTTCCAGTCAAAAGTTTCCCCAGTGTGCTTCTCAATAAAGGCAATACAATTTTGAATTTCCTCCACCGCATACGGCTGCACACTGTCATATGTATGACGGATTGGCACAGCAAGCTCAAAGGTGGGAATGCCAAAATATTGGCCTTCAATGCTGTTTCCCATAAGACTTCCGTCACAAGTTGTATTACAATGCACCGCACAGGCGCCAATTCTGGGATAATCATCCTCCAAAGCAACGCCAAGTTCCGCAAGCGGCATTGGACAGACATCTGACGGCACACCGTAGGTCTGCGCCGCGTCTGTATAATGAACCACACCGTTTTGGACCATCATAGCGCAAGTATACACCGCAGGCACCTCCACCGAAACCCAAATCAGATTCGGAAATCCATTCATAATCTCACTCATCATATTTTCATCAAAGAGTACCATTTTCTTTCTAAGTTTTTTATCATTACCAATATTCGGATCCGCCTTAAACATTCTAGTCATGCTCTTGCACATGTCGATAACGACAATGCTGAGCGCTGTGTGCGTGATGCGAAGCTGTGCGCCACGCATACCCTCTGTATGTCTGTCAAAAAAGTCTGGCACCACCAAGTAGTTGACCATCCAGCGATAACGAAAAAATGCTTTCACATTATTAGGTTTTGTGGCAAAACCAATTAGCACACCCCAGATACGCAGCCACTGCGCATAATCATACATTGTATCTTTAAAGCCGCGCCACTCACGTCGCTTTCTTGCTTTTTTTCCTGTATAAAATGAACCAAGTTTCTCACTGCCCATCTGTTTTCCCATCTTTTTGACACCATGCCTTTCTTGTTAAATACCACGCTTCTTGATTTCTAGGCTCTCCACAAACGCCTGAAATCTAGTCCTAAGCTGCCCTGAAATTCCTGTCACATAGGGTCTATCTATAGAAAGTGTTGGCACTCCATATGTCTCCCGCATAGTTTTTGACGCATACGCACGCTCATATCCCCAATAATCACAGAACTTCATCTGTTGATAAATTACACCGTCCGCATGGTATTCTTGCACTAATTGCCGCACATATTCTTGACGCTCTAAGACTTTTTCTGCATTCATATACCGCGGACACTTTCCAATTTTAAGATAGTGTCTGCACACCTGTGTCAGCGCATCTTCCGCGTCATTGAGTACAATCGGCTCCCGCTCTGGAAGAGCACCAAAACAGAAGCGGTCCGCCACCACTCTAGCCCCTGTCTCCTCTATTAATTGAATAAGATTAGGATCATCAATCTCTGAGCCTGCAACCACTACTTTTACACGAAACGCCGGTTTTTCATCCGGTTTCCGTGTCTTCAACTCCTCTGCCACTGAGGTAAGTTTTTCGATTAAAAGCTCCTTAGGGCAACAGTAAGTGGCTGTGCACAGAACTGCAAACTCATATCCTGTAATACGTGGATTTTCCTCCTTGCGGTACTCTGATAACTCCTGCAAAACACAACAGATTTGATTGTGCTGTTCCACCGCTTTTCGGATACTTGCATCTGAAATGTCCACTCCTAACTTTTCATATAATGGTTTTAGCACATGCTCTTGCATCTGCCGCACATAATGGCGCAGTGCGGTCTCATCCGATTTCATAGGCGCATCAAAATAAGAGACAAAAGCGTTCTCAATACAATTTAAGTGCTCAATATTCTCCACACATCGATTCATCTGAGAACACGCATCTGGGGCAATAATACAATCAAGAAATTGATATCCACCCTCAACGGCCCGCTCTAAAATTGCACGGCAACACTCACACAGCAAGCTTGACATGTAATATGTACCGATATCAATAGATCCTGTTCGTGGTGCCCGCAGCCGAACCGAAAAGCAACCTGGCAAATTCAATAATGGCTCCGGCGCTAACGAACAGACACTTCCAATTGAGTGAAGCCCCCTTTTTATCCCCTCGCGCACCAACGCATTATTTGCCTCCTCCAAAAGCTTTTCAAATGTATATAGCTGTGATAAATCTCTCATGTTTGCCTCCACTATTCTATATTTTTAGAAATTCTTGTCGCTGCTTTTGCATCACCCAATTTGTCAAATACCCATCTTTTCAAGCACCTCAGCCGCTCCCCGCACCAGCTCTGTATCAAAAGGAAGTGCCAGAACACTCTCCCCTCTTAAATCTGTCTCTGCGAGCTGTTGATCCGAGTAAATATAACTTACAACCGGAAGATTTCCTGTGTCAATCAGTTTGATGGAGGCTTCTGATAGCACACGGTTCACCACAACTCCCACTTTCTCGTACATCACCAGCTCATTTGCCACCTGATGAATGGTCTGAATGACTTGTGTTCCTTTACGGCTTGTGTCTGTCACCAGAAGTAAATGTGTCACCTTCTCCATTACACGCCGGTTAATCTGCTCAATACCAGCCTCCCCGTCAATTACCACATAGTCAAAGTTTTGAGCAAGTAACTGTATCACTGCTTTCAGATAATTATTAATTTTACAGTAGCATCCTGCACTCTCAGGGCGCCCCACTGCAATAAACACAAAGCCATCACACTCTGTCATCGCATCATAAATACGATATTCCGACTCTGCTAGAAGCTCTAGCGCTGTTCTGTTATTCCCTTCCTCTACCGTGGCCACAACCGCCTTTCGGATATCGTCAATGGTCCCGCGTACCTCCACCCCTAGCGCAGTAGACAAACCAACCGCTGGGTCTGCGTCAATGGCAAGGATCCTCTTGTTGGGATAGCGGTTTACTAACACTTTGACCATTGCTGCCGCCAGTGAAGTTTTTCCCACGCCACCCTTTCCTACCACTGCAATTATTTTTGTGTTATTTTGTATTGCTTCTGCCATTACACACCTCTTTATGACTATTTATTATCTATATTCATCAAACAGGAAGACTTATCTTTCCTCCTTGATGTGTTAGATCTGATAAGAAAACATACGCTTCCTATCAGACCGGACAGGAACTTTGCCCGCCAGCAAAGATTCCAAGTACCAGTCAGCTTTACATACCGATTTTAACTGACAAAATCATTATACCACAAGGCAGATATTTTTCATACCTGTTTATTTGTTATGTAATAAAAGAAAAACACTACTTAGCAAATGGCATTATGCATACCATTTGTTCCAAGGTTCATTTCTAAATAACTCTTTATTCCTATATTCAGACTATTTATGTGATTTTCATAATTCTTAACGAACTGACATTGCTTGTAAAAGTAACTTTATCTCCGTTTTATTACTGTTCACAGTTGACAAAAGCTTGTCTTGTCTAATAATCGCAATACAATAAAACCATGACACGCATGTCATGGTTTTATTGTATTGCGATTTCCCTTACATTCTCTCTGGCGCAGAGAAACCAAGCAAATCAATAGATGTCTCAAGCACATCTCTTGTAAGTGTAAGAAGTGCTATCCATCCTGCCTTCTTCTCTGCATCTTCCTCCGCTAGAATCTTAGTATCATGATAGAAATGATTCAATGCGTTTGCAAGGTCATAGATATAAGCACAGAGCTTATGCGGCGCATACTCTTCACAAGCTGTCTCAACACTTGCATTAAACTTCGCAAGTTCCATCATTAGTTGTTTCTCACTCTGATTCACAGGCGGCTTAATCTCAGAACATACTGCTTGCACATCACCGCCATTTTCTGTATATTTTGCAAGAATGGACTTAATGCGCACAATTGTATATAGAATATAGGGACCTGTATCCCCCTCTGACGATGTAAAACGGTCAATGTCAAAAATATAATCCTTGCTCGCCTGATTAGACAAATCACCGTATTTTAATGCTGCCAGCGCAACAGTCTCCGCAGTTTGGCTTGCTTCCTCATTTTCTATACTGCGATTTTCCGTAATCTTTTTAAACATCTTGTCATGAATTTCCTGAATTAAACTTTCAAGACGCATCACACCACCATCACGTGTCTTAAATGGTTTCCCATCCTTGCCATTCATCGTTCCGAAACCGATAAATTTCAATTCCGTCTCAGGTTTTACAAGTTTTGTTTTCCTTGCACAGCGGAACACCTGTTCAAAGTAAAGCTCTTGGCGCTTATCTGTCATATAGATTATTTTATCTGGTTTATTTTGTTCCATACGCATCATAATCGTCGCAAGATCTGTTGTGTTATATAATGCTGCACCGTCTGATTTTAATATCATACACGGTGGTATCTCCTTCGTATCTGTCTCTTCTTTCACATCAACCACAAGAGCACCCTCACTTAGATATGCATACCCTTCTTTTTTCATGGATTCCACCATTTCGGGTATCATATTATGCACAGCAGATTCCCCATTCCACAAGTCAAACTCTACATTTAAACGCGCATAATTTTTCTTTAAATCGGTGACAGAAATAGCGATAATGTGATTCCAAAGTGCCCGATACCCCGCTACACCACTTTGCAATTTAAAGGTACAATTCATAGCATCTGCCTTGTATGCATCATCCTCTTTGGAACGCTTACTTGCAAACGGATAAAGTTCCTCAAGCTCCGAGAGTGTAAACGGCGGTTCTTCTGGATACACTCCTGTATAGGTTTCATCAAAGTATATCAGTTCTGGCTTTCTAACTTTCAGTTCGTTCATAACAAGCCCCATCTGTAATCCCCAGTCGCCCAGATGCACATCACCGATTACATTATGTCCTATATATCTTAAAATACGCTTCACACTCTCTCCTATAATTGCAGAGCGAAGATGCCCTATGTGCAACGGTTTTGCAATATTGGGTCCGCCGTAATCTATAATAATCGTCGCAGGAGCCTTGGTCTCCTCCAGACCGTATTTTTTATCAGCGCGCATATTTTTCACATAGTTTCCCACAAATTCTTTTTTCAGTGTCAAATTTAAAAATCCCGGCGCGACTGCCTCAACTTTCTCAAACACCAAACTGTCACAAAGTTTTGCAGCGACATCATTTGCAATCATAATCGGTGCTTTTTTGTACTGTTTTGCACCTGCCATTGCACCGTTACACTGATATTCACACAAGTCAGGGCGATTTGACAGCGTTACAGTTCCAAGAGTACGCGCATATCCGGCCTGCTCAAATGCTTGCATCATTTCATCAGAAATCAAATCTAATATTTTTTTCATTACTACCTCCATACTTTTTGCTGTTACTATCTCTGCGAATACACACACCCGCAGTAATTCTGTCGATATAAATCATACTCTGCCGATAACTCAATTGAACGCTTATAGCCGTTTTTTTTCTTAAAATCAGATGGCAACCACGGTATCTGATACACTTCTGCCAAATGCTCGCCAATCTCATTCAGCTTTGCAGCATTCTTTAATGGGCTAATTGTAAGAGTCGTTGTAAAATAGTCCTGCTTTAACTGTTTCGCAAGCTCTGCTGTTTTTCTCAAGCGCAATTCATAACAGGCAAAACAGCGTTCCCCACCTTCGGAACACTGTTCCAAGCCCTTTACAGCCGCATAAAAAACATTTGGCTCATAATCTCCTTCTATCACAGAAATTGGATATGCATTATCAGGCAATTGATGATTATAAGCGTCAATCAAACGTTTTTGCTCTGCCATACGCTTTTGATACTCCGCGTCTGCCGAGATATTCGGATTGTAATAAAATACTGTAATCTTAAAATATTGTCTCAAATATTCCAGCACATAACTACTGCACGGCGCACAACAACTGTGCAATAATAGATTTGGTGCAGTTGTAATCTGTATTAATAATTTGTCCAACTCCCGTTGAAAATTTCTTGTATTTGGTGTTTTAGATGTCAACATAGTATCTCACTTTTCTATTACAACGATATTTCGTAACAGCTCAGACAGGTCTTCGCAAGACCTGCGAAGACCATACAAAAACATAAAGCCTGAGAGCAAAAATCCCATCGCCAAAGGCGATTTTGAATGGATTTTTGCAGTAACAGGTCAGCTTGTCTGAACTGTTACGATATTTATGAGTGTCAGCGGATTGTCATTTTTATTTTCTAGGCTTGTAGCGAGCGCCTTTGCAGTATCCAGTGCTGTAATACAGTTGACGCCAGTCTCAATAGAAGTCCGTCGAATCAAAAATCCATCTCTTGACTTATCACGCCCCTGCGTTGGCGTATCAATGACAAGGTCAATTTTATGTCCCAAAATCAAGTCCATAACAGTCGGTGATTCCTGCTGAATTTTATTGACTTTTTTTGCTTTGACACCCGCGTCATTTAACGCTTTTGCTGTGCTGCGCGTCGCATAAATAGTATATCCTAATTTTTCAAAACGCCTTCCAATCTCAATAGCCTCTCCCTTGTCCGCGTCTTTCACAGTGATAATCATTCGCTTATGTCTTGGCAAATCAATGCCAGCCCCCAAAAATGCTTTGTACAGTGCTTCATTAAAAGTTTTTGCAATTCCCAAACACTCTCCAGTTGATTTCATTTCTGGTCCAAGGCTAATTTCCGCCCCTCGGATTTTCTCAAAAGAAAACACCGGCATTTTTATTGCAACATAATCCGCCTCTTTCTGTAATCCTGGCTCATAGCCAAGCTCCCGAATTGTCTTTCCAATAATCACTTCTGTCGCAAGGTCTACAATTGGGATTCCAGTCACTTTGCTAATATAGGGAACTGTTCTTGAGGAGCGCGGATTGACTTCTATTACAAACACTTCCTCTCCAACTGCAATAAACTGAATATTAATCAATCCCTTGACATGCAATGCCTTTGCAAGCCGTCTTGTGTACTCCGCAATCGTTTCCTTTACCTTATTTGTTATGGTATGCGCTGGATAAACAGAAATTGAGTCGCCAGAGTGAACGCCCGTTCTCTCGATATGTTCCATAATCCCCGGAATTAAAATATCTGTGCCATCACATACTGCATCTACTTCAAGTTCCTTGCCCTGTAAGTATTTGTCAACAAGAATGGGGTGGTCCTGCGCAATGCGATTGATAATCTCCATAAATTCCTCAATCTCCTTGTCAGAAATTGCGATTTGCATTCCCTGTCCCCCAAGCACATAGGAAGGTCGAACAAGCACTGGATAACCAAGACGATTTGCAACCGTTTTCGCTTCCTCTGCTGTGTAGACTGTACCACCCGCCGCCCGAGGAATCTGCGTCTTTTCAAGAATTTTATCAAAAAGTTCTCTGTCCTCCGCCGCATCGACGTCCTCCGCTTTGGTTCCCAAAATTGGCACACCCATTTTCATTAAGCTCTCTGTAAGTTTAATTGCTGTCTGACCGCCAAATTGCACTACTGCGCCGTCAGGTTTCTCAATATTGACAATATTCTCCACGTCTTCTGGCGTAAGCGGCTCAAAATAGAGCTTGTCGGCAATGTCAAAATCTGTGCTGACCGTCTCAGGGTTGTTGTTAATAATCACTGTCTCATATCCCGCTTTTGAAAATGCCCATGTTGCATGTACAGAACAGTAATCAAACTCAATCCCCTGTCCAATACGAATTGGTCCAGAACCAAGCACAAGCACTTTTTTTGGCGGTGTTGTCTCCACCGCTTCATTGATACCATCATAACACGAATAATAGTATGGGGTGCTCGCCTCAAATTCTGCTGCACAAGTGTCTACCATCTTAAAGGAAGCTGTCACATGATTTTCATAGCGCATCTGTTTCACTTCCGATTCCTCAATGCCAACAAGTCGCGCAATTACACTGTCAGGAAATTCCAGTCGTTTTGCCTCCTTCAACAGTTCTAGGGTGAATGGCTGTGTTTCTAGTGCGTGCTCCATCTCCACCAAAATTGCAATCTTATCAATAAACCATCGATCAATCCGTGTGATATTATAGATTGTATCGTAGTCTATTCCTTTTCTAAGAGCTTCCGCAATGACATAAATACGCTGGTCATCCACCTTCTGCATACGCCGCAGCAATGCTTCTGTGTCAAGCTCTGAAAAATCATAACTTCTAAGACAATCCACATGTTGTTCTAGCGAACGGATTGCCTTCATAAGCGCGCCCTCAAAATTCGTGCAAATGCTCATAACCTCGCCTGTCGCCTTCATCTGTGTAGTGAGCGTTCGCTTAGCTGTAATAAACTTGTCAAAAGGAAGCCTTGGCATTTTTACAACACAGTAATCCAGTGTCGGTTCAAAACTTGCATAGGTCTTCCCAGTAATGGCATTTTTAATCTCATCTAACGTGTAGCCTAGCGCAATCTTTGCCGCAACCTTTGCAATCGGATAGCCAGTTGCCTTGGAAGCCAGCGCAGAAGAACGGCTCACACGAGGGTTCACCTCAATCACACAATATTCAAAACTTGTTGGGTGTAATGCAAACTGCACATTGCATCCACCTGTAATATTTAACTCTGAAATAATATTCAGTGCCGATGTGCGCAGCATTTGATACTCTTTGTCACTTAAAGTCTGTGAGGGCGCTACAACAATGCTGTCGCCCGTGTGAACACCAACCGGATCAATATTTTCCATATTACATACTGTAATACAATTTCCAGCGCTGTCACGCATCACCTCATACTCAATTTCTTTCCAGCCTGCAATACAACGCTCTACTAAAACTTGTCCCACCCTAGAAAGTCTCAAACCATTTTCAAGAATTTCTTCTAATTCAAGCTGATTGTGTGCAATGCCACCACCACTGCCGCCAAGCGTATATGCGGGGCGAAGCACAACCGGATAGCCAATGGTGTTTGTGAATGCCACCCCATCCGCAACATTCTCGACAACAAGAGAGGCAGCACAAGGCTCACCAATCTTTTCCATAGTGTCTTTGAACGCCTGTCTATCCTCCGCCTTTCTGATTGTGGCGGCTGTCGTGCCAAGCAATTTTACATGATGAGAAGCCAGAAATCCACTCTCCTCAAGCTCCATTCCAAGATTTAACCCTGCCTGTCCTCCCAGTGTTGGCAGAATTGAGTCTGGTTTTTCCTTCTCAATAATCTGTTCTAAAACCTTTGTTGTCAGAGGCTCAATATAAACCTTGTCCGCAATGTCTCTGTCTGTCATAATCGTCGCAGGATTAGAGTTTACAAGCACTACTTCAATCCCTTCCTCTTTGAGTGAACGACATGCCTGCGTACCTGCATAGTCAAATTCAGCCGCCTGTCCAATAACAATTGGACCAGAGCCAATCACCATTACTTTTCTTACATCTGGATTCTTAGGCATTTTTTGACACCTCCATCTTCGCACTTTTTATCATATCAATAAACCGGTCAAACAGAAAACTGGAATCCTGCGGACCACAACATGCTTCTGGATGAAACTGAACAGTAAAAATATTTTTTCCTGTGTAATACAACCCCTCATTTGTACCATCATTGACATTGATAAACGCAGGTGTTGCCACATTGGGGTCTAGTTTATCCATATCCACAACATAACCATGATTCTGTGAGGAAATATATACCCTTCCTGTAGCCAAATCTTTGACAGGATGATTGCCTCCTCTGTGTCCGTATTTCATTTTATAGGTGTCTGCTCCTGTTGCAAGCGCCATCAACTGATGCCCAAGGCAGATAGCAAAAATTGGAATATTGGTATCATACAGTTTTTTGATTTCTACAATAATAGAAGTGCACTCTTTGGGATCTCCTGGACCATTGGAAAGCATAATGCCATCAGGATTTGCATCAATAATCTCTGCGGCAGAGGTCGTCGCTGGATAGACGGTAACATCACACCCTCTTCTTTTAAGGGAATCGGCAATATTATCTTTCATGCCAAAATCAAGCAGCGCAATATGTATACCTGCGCCATTTAAGTTTTTGACAAGAGATGGCTTCTTCTCTCTCTTTCCAGCCTCATAATCTGCCAATACAAATTTCGCACTTCCAGAGAGTGCACCATTTTCTGATAAATTCTGAGAGCCCTTTAACTTATATTTTTCTTTACAGGTAACTTTCTCAACGACTTTACCCGTTGTGTAGGCTTTTAATCTCGGCAATATCTTATCAAGCTTATATTGCTCGTCGGTTGTTATCATACCGTTCATTGTACCTTTTTTTCGCAAAATCTTTGTGAGTGCTCTTGTGTCAATTCCTGCGATACCTGGTATATGATTTTCTTCTAAAAATTGTTGAATGGAAAAGTCTGCTCTGAAATTGCTGAAATTTCTGGATAATTCTCTGACAATGAATCCGTCAGGCCAAGGTTTTTTTGATTCCATGTCATCTATACAAATGCCATAGTTTCCTATTAATGGGTAGGTCATACACACCGCTTGCCCCGCATAAGATGGGTCTGTAAGCACTTCAAGATACCCAGCCATAGAAGTATTAAAAACAATTTCACTGACGACTTCCCTGTCCGCACCAATATGAGTCCCTTCAAATACGGTGCCATCTTCCAAAATCAAAAATGCCTTCATCTAATCACCTGTACTTTCTTTTGTAACAGTTCAGATACCTTCACTGTTATGGTCAGCGCAGCAAATACGCAGACCTGTCTGAACTGTTACTTTCTTTTCATAATCGGTTTATTATATCACAAGAAATTATAGCATTCAAGAATTTCTAAGCGAGTAGAAAGAAATTTTGTAACAGTTCAGCCCTTGGCTTCCTGTTACAGACATCAAGCCATGCAAAACCACTTCGTGGTGGCTTGATGTATCTCTGCCACTACACAGTTTTACGGACTTTGCAGCAAATGCAAAGTCCTAGACTGAACTGTAACGAAATTTTCCCCTACTACAATCGAGTAGGGGAAAACTTCTATGCTTTCTAAATATAAAATTATTGGTCTACTCAGGAATAACCATCTGACCAAGGTCCTGCAAATTGCGCTCCACAATCTCAAATAATACATAATCACATTCTGTATTTTCTATAATTGAAAGATCATAAGGTGTAGAGCGGTTAAATACTGCCTGTGAAAAAGAACCTCCCATAAAAGGAATCATTGCCCTGCCAAAACTATCTCGATATACTAAAATAGAACCATTTTGCGCTGATGATGTTGTCCGAATTTTAATGTCATCGAGACTGTGTAATCTTCCAACATAATCATATTGCTGATTGTCCTCATAAATATGCTGGGCTTCAAAATACTCTGATGAAGGAAACAAAATTTTATACAAATCAGGCTCATGGTTTTTCTCAATTGTATATCCTGTAAGTGTATATTGTTCTGAGATTCCAAATGCCGCATAAATTTCATTGAGCACAAGTCTAGCACCTGTATGATTCCAGTGTGTATCCTCATGTAAATATACTTCCTCTGTATCCTTATATGCAGTCAGTAAATGATATGCATCCACAAAAGGTATTTTTTTGTCAGTCATGCGCTCTTGGAGCAGTGTGAGATTTCGACACTCTGCCCTGCTGCCAAATCGCGCTGGCATATACTCTGGATAGATACTATTTTTGTTTGGCACTATGACAAAGAGTGGTTTTTTTCCCATATGTTCTACATATTGGCTCACTTCTAACAGCGTGTTGGCAATCTTGTCAATCTCCTCATCAGGCAAGGTAACACCTACATAATCCGCAAGTGTCTGTCCAAAAAACAGCCATCCTTCCTTTCCAATCACAACTTGGTCGTCATTGGGCGTGCGCAGCAGTTTATATTTTATGAAACTGTCCGCCTCCACAAGCTCTCCGCGAAAGGCAAAATGTTCTGATACATAGGTCTGTAGCTCCTCAAAAAAATCCTGATTCCACTTCCCCTCTTCTGTTCGGAATTTTGGCTTCTCGGAAAGCGTTCGGTTTTCCGCAAGCTCAGAATGATAAAACAACATTCCTGCGGAGGGAATTATGCAAATTATAAAAAATACAATTACAAATCCCCACGCTGTAAGTCTTTCTTTGTTCATTTTTGTCTCCTACCTGCCAAACAACTCCATAAACGATACTTTATCATTTGTCATCTGCAATCCGATTGTCTTACCTCCCAGTTCGTACAAAAGTTCTGACCCTTCCTCTGTATAGTTCCTTCCATACGCCGCAATCACTTCATCCTTTGTGCTGCCAATATGGATTCCAGAAGGAAGCACTTCGCCGCCTGTCACCTCAATCAATGATATAATATCCGCACCGTTTGTAATGTAAGTGTAGATAACGGTACCTCCATATGTGTAAACTTTATCTTCTCCTGCTTCTGTACAGCTCTTAGCAAAACCAAACTCATCTGGATCTCCTAGTGTACCTACATAGTTTCTCATATCTCCGCCAAGGGGAATCGATGCGCCTTTCACAACCACTGCATAATCACCCTCTGATACAGAACCTTCTGCCGCAGCAACTGGCTCTGGCTCCGCTTCTGATTCTGGGGTCACTTGTGTCTCTGAGGGCGCTTCTGGCTGGGATACTGTTTCTGTCTCTTTTGTCTTCTCTGTTTCTGTCTGTGTCTCTATTTGTGTCTCTGTTTCTGTCTGTGTCTCTGTTTCTGTCTGCGTCTCTGTTTGTGTTTCTGTCTCTGATGAGAGCTCTGACGACGTTTCTATTTCTGTTTGCGTTTCTGTCTCCTGCACAGATTGTGTTTCAATTACAGGTTCCGATGTAACTTCTGATGTAATTTTTGATGTTGGCTTATCAGATGCACCACACCCTGACATCGCCGCAATGCTCCCTGCTAAAATAGCTGCTATAACCAATGATTTTCTATTATTTTTCATAGTATAAATTCCTCCCTAAATTTTTTTATTGAATCACGACATTTGCCCATGTATCAGAAGGCACTAGCGCGATATAGGTCTTTCCTGTGTTGATTTGTATCTGTTCTCCTGTCAACTTATCAAAGTAAACAGTTGGTGTATTTTCACCAGTTTTTGCCCAAATTACTTCAATCGCCTTTCCATTTGTGATATAGTAGCCAGAACGCCCAACATCCATAACGTTATAAATCATATATCCATTGCGGTCAAGCTGCGAGAACGTCGTATCTTGTATCAGCAAATTCTTAAAAGTAAGTTGTGCATTGTTGTGCTGTGGGTCAACATGGGCTTTCCCATACTCATAATAATCATATGTTTTTGTCGCAGCATTATAGATTAGCTTGGACTGATTGTGTGGAAACGGCAATTGAATTTGAGTACATGCAATTGCATTTGGCTTCAAAGACAAATCAATCTCTGTGTCAGAAAAACGAAAATGCTTTCCCGGATAAAATGCATTGTATTCTTTGGAATAGCCTGCGCTTTGAAATCTTTTGCTCAACTCACCTGTAGAAATATACTCCGTAAATTCTCGCGCCTTTCCATTATTGATACGTGAGAAACCACCACTGAGATTTGCAGAGTAATCTCTTGAAAGATACGTATCAACATAAAATGGGCCTCCGTCATGGCACAATACTGCGTTCCACTCTGCTGCAATCATAACATTTGTCGATCTCGTACTGCGAATATTTCCAAACCTTTTAATTTTTTCCCAATCTTTCACAATTGCCATAAGGCGTGTAATACGGCCATTTGCAGTGCTGTTCATCATCTCATACACCACATCAGCCTCTGTCAGACCATAATGTGGCAGCGATGTTTTTTCATTGTCAACCATAATCGCAACTGGTCTTTGCTTCTCTAACTTCGCATCAATCCATTCATTTGTCAATTCACTGCGATACATATTACTATACGGCGTAGGCATCTGCGCATATCCTTGTGTTGGTATCTCATCTGCGGTCATCTCAAGTAATGTTACTGGAAGCACATGCTCCTTTGCCGCATACGCAAGAGAAACTGCTGTCACTTTTTGCTTGTCTATTTGTTCTTTCCTCTCAACACTAGGAATGATAGAAAGGCTCGCCGCGAGTGCGGCAGAAAGCATAATATATGTCTGCTTTTTTCTCATAAATTCTCCTCCTATTTTTCATGCTCTAACAAGGGTCCTAAAAACGGAAATAAATAAATGGATTGTAACTGCTTGTTGCCAGATTCATAATACAGAAAATTAGTAATATCATTGAGGCGCCATAAAAAACGATTGGAGCGCTAATTCGCTCTTTTAGTTTAACGCTCACTGGCGCTGAGAGCACAATTGCTGCCAGCAAACACAATACATTATAGGGCGTCAGTAGTTTTGCAATCAGCATCCACTCATCTGGAACCGCCTGAAAACCAGTAAACATTGTCAATAGCAAATGTCCTGCCTGCCCAATTGTATCTGCCCTAAAAATAACAAATCCACAAATGACAACAAGCATTGTATAGATATGGGAAAACACTTTATTTTTCAATGGAATCCAGTTCTTGTATTCCAAGGTGATAAACAGACCATGAAACAGTCCCCACACAAGAAAGGTCCAGTTCGCCCCATGCCATATTCCTGTCGCCATAAAGACAATCAATTTATTAATCATTGTTCTTGTCTCACCTTTGCGATTTCCTCCAAGCGGAATATATAGATATTCCTTAAACCATGTGGACAGTGAAATATGCCATCTTCTCCAAAATTCCTGAATACTTGCCGATATGTAGGGATAATTGAAATTTTCTAGGAATGTAAAACCAAACATCCTTCCAAGTCCAATTGCCATATCCGAATACCCGCTAAAATCAAAATAAATTTGAAATATGTAGCAGATTGCTGCCAGCCATGCTGTAAGGAAAAAATTCATCTGCGTCGTATATAGCGTGTCTACAATATAAGCCATTGCATTGGCAATAAGTAATTTTTTGCCGAGTCCGCAGAGAAAGCGTTGGATTCCAGACGCTGTATCTTTTATTGTAATCTGTCTGTCCGAAAGTTGTTTCTCTATATCATGATATTTCACAATTGGCCCTGCAATAAGCTGTGGAAAAAATGAGATATACAACATTAATTTCCATACATTTTTCTGCACAGCTTCTCTATCCCTGTACACATCAATACAATAGGAAAGTGCCTGAAACGTATAAAACGAAATACCAATTGGAAGCGCAATTTCCGGAACAGGAATCTGCAAGCCAAGGACATGCCCTATTGTCTCTGCCAAAAGCGCGCTATATTTGAATGCGACAAGTAATCCAATATTAAATAGCACTGTCAGGGCGAGAATCCACTGCGCCCCCTGTTGTTTTGACGCAATCAAACGCGCCATCACATAGTTTACTAAGATAGAGCCAATCATTAGAAAGATATAAATCGGCTCTCCAAAAGCGTAGAAAAACAAACTCGCCAAAATGAGCAAGGCATTTTTTATTTTCAGATTGGGGCAAATCCAATATACAAGATAGATAATCGGCAGAAAGAAAAATAAAAATATACACGAACTAAATACCATTGGACACCTCCGATTTCTCACTCAATCCCGCTTCAGGAATATAACAGGTCAATTGATCGAGCATAATCTGATAAAATCCATTTTCTGTTCTTCCTGTCACTTGCACTGGAAGGTCTGCTGGACAAGAAGGCAATAAAATATTTTTTGTAAGATTTGGCTGTAAACAAATCACAGTTTTATCATTTGTATAAAGTACTGCCTGCATCTCAAAAACGGTAATATTCTGTGTATCTATGCCTCTTCTCTCTTGAATTTGCCTAAGCACATCTTTTGTCAGCGCAATATAAGTATCATTGTTCCAGTGAATGTCATCTGTTTTAAGTGTCGGATCAATCATTTCCTGCGGGTATCTCTCTCTTAGAAATGCAGTATAATCCAGATACTGTTCAGGAAAAGCTTGCGCCAACGCATTGTTTATTGCGTTTGCATCTTTCACATTGTCATACCATCCTGTCAATGTAGGAATTGATATAAAATAACAATCCGCATCTGGAAACTCATAATCAATCCAGTTTCTATACGATTTTACATAATAACTGCTGGATTTACTACTTCTTGTTTTTGCTTCCAGCGCCCCTTGAAAAGAGATAATATTCCAGTGCTCTATATTTGGATTTCCATTCATAATGTCATGAATCTTTTGTACTGCACGCCCTCTAGCTCCCTTTCCATCACTGTAAATATAGCTTCTATCCAATTGTGTACTGCGTTCTTCTGGTATATTTAAGCCTTCGTATACAAAAAATAAATTCCCTTTCATATACATTGTATTTGGATTTCCATATTGATCTTGTGATATTGATTTATCATTTTTATAGAAATATCGAACGTCATTTAGCTCCTCTATATATCCCTCTAAATCGGTAACGCTATTCATAACCGCTGCGGAAAGATATACATGACTTTCACCCACAAAAATATAACCTTCTCTATGATAAATTCCATCACTTTCATAAAAACATACTGCGTTTGCAGACAACTCCGGAAAAATCATCAGAATCCAAAGCATAAGACAACTTATCCAACGTTTGTATCTGTGATTGCTCTTTTTTTTCTCTTTATATAACATCATCTTATTTTTTCTATTTTGCATTTGTATCCTCTCTCGAATTGGACTATTGTCCACTCCGGGGATCTACAAGACCACTTCCTAAAATATATCCAACAGTCCCATCTAAATCAATCCGGAAATATCCATTGTCCGTCAAACCTGTCACTTGTATTGGAAGCCCTGCATCACAACTTGCCACGATAACACTACTATTTGTATCAGGCTGCGTATAAATAACCGTTGTATCATTTGTATAGAGAACTGCCTGTGCTTCCGTAACTGTAAAATCATATGTTGTCGCTGTTGTGGTGCTTACACCTCTTTTTTCCTGAATCTGTTTGATAATCATAGAAATCATCTCATAATATGTGTCAGAACTCCAATGTACCAAATCTGATTTCTGGTCTGGGTCCATCAATCCCCACGGGTAATGTTCCCAGAAAAATGGCATTAGGTCGATATACTGATCTGGAAACGCTTTTGCTAACGACCGATTTAAGGCTTCCTTATCTCCTCTGCCAAAAATTTTAAAATTCTTTGTCATTGTTGACTGTGGTAAAAAGTAACAGTCTGCCTCTGGAAATTCATAGTCAATCCAATTTCTGTAGGAAGCCACATAGTAATCTGCAACTGGCTGTCCTCCGTGTAATGCCGAATTTGCCCCGTGAAAAGAAATAATATTCCAATGCGCAATATTGGGATTCGTCTTCATAATATTGTGAATCTTCTGCACAGCACCACCCTGTTTTCCAGCGCCATTACTGTAAATATACTCTTTGCTAATCTGTTTTTGCAGTTCATCTGTTTTATCTGTTCCTTCAAATACAAAAAACAAATTTCCAGCCATCGTAAAAGTACCTGGTCCACCATGATCGTTAGAAACAATAGAACTGTCCGCTTTAATATAATACTTCACACCGTCAAGCCCTGGTATATTTCCTGCTGCGTCTTGCTTCATAGCAAATGCCGCTACATGCATATGACTTTCTCCAATAAAGATATATCCTTCATCGTAAGACATTCCATCACTTAGATAGACTGTCGCTGCGTCTGCTGTTACTGCCGGACAAAGAACTGCCATAAGCAGCATCACACTACACATAAAAAAACTAAGTATCTTTTTCATTTTCTAAATCTCCTATTCAATGTTTCGTTTCCTTCATCTACCTTCCCAATCAAAAGCGCCAACAACCACGGTATCATTATCATAAGCGGGTACAAATAACGAACAAGTGCTGTTGGCCCTAACATTAAAGTACCAAAAAAGACCATACATACCATTGTCACCAAAAAGACCACTCTATCTTTAAACGCAATTGCAATTCCAACCAATGCAGTTATAATCCAAATACATAATCCTGGCTGTAACAACCAAGAAATTATCTGCCAAGGTTTTTTCAGTTCTGGCGGAGTATGGTCAAGCAGAGAACTTAGCCGTTCCTGATAACGAGGAAAACAGGACTGCTGCGATATTCCATATTGCTCAGACACCATTGGAAAGGTATTTTCTCGAATCAGGTCTTTCGCACCGTTCTTTGTCATATCCCAATAGGACTCCACCATACACCGAAACGCTGTCATATACCCTCCCGGATTATGGATTCCTATTGAAAAATAAAGCCTGATATATCCTGGCAAATCTGAGAATAACATTGCTGTATTAAAATACGATTTTATTGGGTCTGCAGTATCTGGTATATAATTACTTATATATTCGGGTGCGACCAAAGTCGCAAATTTATCAAATTCTTCCTGCGTCAAGTTAACTGGTTGTCCTTCCAGATATGCCTTACAGACAACCGTCATCTGTTGCATTGGCACACTTAACATCTCACGCGCATCCCCTTTTTGTACGTTCAACACACTGGTAGAAAACACGAAAAAAAGCTGACTGAAAACCATAATTCCCGCAAGACATATCAAAAATTTTTTGTTTTTCCAAACAACAAACATGCTGATTAGAAAAAGTGCCAATATAACATATATCCCTTGATTTCTAAGCAGACAGACAAGGATTCCTGTCAAGAGAAACAGGATTGTCTGTAATGCTGTCTTTTTCTGTCTCGATTCTATCCAATTATGACACTGCATCACAAAACACAAAAGAACTGCGCCAAATAAAACGTCTTTTGTAATATTAAATGTTAGCACTTTCAACATTGGATAACATAGACACCACAACAGAGAAAGCACTGCTATCGGAAATGGAGTGTTGTGTCTTTTCATATAGATAAAAGAGTATGCAATGCTTGCTGACACAACCAATCCCTGAAAAATACAAAACAGTGCAATTCCACCATTATAATTTCCAAATATCATTTTCCCAGCATTTAGAAAAACACCAAGAACTATTGTGTGAAAAAACGGGTGATGGGCAGAGTATGGCTGATTCCCCACAATCTGTTCCAACTGAACTGGCGCATCATACCCAAAAATCCCAGGAAAAAATGCCAGATATGTTGGAAGCCATCCCACAATAAGAATCAGCCATACAGTCAGGAAAAAACGTCTATCTGTCCATCTGTGATAAATCCGTTTCTCCACTTTCGTACAGTGCAGTTTCGGAATCACAATACAGGCTGTCTTCCATAAAATAGGAAGAACCACCATAAATAAAATCCAAAAAACAATAAATCGGATTGCAACTTTTTCTATGGAGTCCACACCAATGTATGGCAGCGAATGATACAACGAAAAGAATACTGCCACCAAAAAGATACCAATTCCTTTTCTGCGCGCTATCTTCTTGTCCATACTTATGTATTTCCTCCTTTTAGAATATCTGCATCATGCAGCTAAACCATAAGGATTCGCGGCTGCATGATTTTCATAGGAACTTATTGTAATCCAAGCTGTGCCCAACTAGAAGCACCAATGAGTGGAAGGGCAAAATCTGTATATGCTGTGTTTCCTGTATCCATAAATTTAAACACATCATATGCATAGCGTTTTCTGTCCCCTACACGAAGTCCATAAGATACTGGCGATGCAGCCTCTGCCGCATCATCATGCTGTTTATGAACAATAAAAGCTTCTATCTCTGGCAATGACATTGCTTTCTTGTAAGCATAGACAAGTGCCGCTGCCTGATACTGCTCATTGCTGCCATATGGACTTGCTTCCGATGCATTAAATCCAAGCTCTGTTATCATCATATGGCGAACTGTTCCATTTGGACTAAGCAATGCTGGCTGTTTCATATGATTTGTAAATACTTCCATGTTCTGCACTGTTGCAAATTTAGAGTCATCTGAATGTTTTACTAGGTTCATTGCAGCATATGCTCCAGGAAGCTCCCAGAAACGACAGTTATCCATTGGCACTGGATGTGGGTGAATGGTTAATCCCCAATCAATATTTCCGGTCTCTGTGATTGCCGCTGCAAACTTGTCCAAAAATGTTCTGGAAGGATATTGTAATGGCGAACTTGTATCAACCCAATTCCAGCGCTGGTCAATATCTGTATAAACTCTTGCATCTTTGTTATGGCTCTTAATTGCGTTGTAGCAAACACGGAACTGTTTTGCATAATCTGTAGCAAATTCATCTGCTGAAATATTTCCCTGATAATGTGCTGGATAGTTATTGTTCACTTCGTTTCCAATAATCCATGAGTGAATCACTCCATGTCCGCTGCCATCATAGCGCTCTGCTAAAAAGCTCATCAGCGCTTCTAATTTTTCTGTTGGCGCCTGTTCTTGAACATTAAATGCATAGGTTGTCATTCCTGGTGTTCTACCCATTGGAGGAATCATATCCACTGTTGCAGGATTATAGTAATTTGCAACCACCATCACAACATTACAGCCCTGCTCTGCAAAAATAGAACATGCCGCGTCATACTCTGCCACAGCAGTGCTACTAAAACTATAATTTTTGCCATTGTAAGTATAATTCGTTCCACCACTCTGAACGAATTTGCTAATATCCAATACATAGATTGCATATCCTGCATTTAAATCTGTCAGGTCACTCGCATAACGCCAGTCTGCAATCACACCTTTTTTGGATCTTGCAGGATAACCAGTTGACACAGTAGCTACCGCCTCTGGATTTGTAAGGTACATCTCATTGCTAATTGGAACATAAACTCCACCGCGAAGCGCTGTCACTACAAATCTGCTATATAATTTAGAGGACGCATTATTCAAGTTAAGGTCTGTTGTAAACATTACATTGTCAGAGGCTGGAACAGCAGCACAATAGTCTGTTCTCGCGCCTACACTGGTCTCGTATGGCTCTAGTGCAAACAAATAATACTGTCCAGAATCACTTGGCTGTACTGCACCTGCCGCTGCCACCTGTACCTGGTCGCCTGCGATTACACATGCGACTATCGACACAGGCTCTGCTGCAAAAGCGGTCAACTGTAATGAAAAAATCAGCGTTAACACCGCTACAAAACATAGTTTTATTTTTTTCTTCATGATTTCTTTTCCTTTCTTTTTGCATACTCACAGCAAGAACCTCCCCCTCCTGTCTGTCTCCCCCCTTCCTGTGGGCTGCTGTACAATCAAAATGGTATCTATTAAAAGCAGAAGCTTCTGCATTTAATCACTTAGCTTAACAATAATACAGTCATCATGCAGCACAATACTGCCCTCCATCGGCCAACTGTTCATACTCTTGCTATACTCTGCTGCCTTCAACGCCTGTGCCTCATTTCCGCGATGATAGTCTCCTCCCAGCACATGAAAAAAGTGGATAATCCTGCGCGTGTTATAAAATCCTTGCGGCGCAACATCTGTATCCCACTCAAAAAAGGAATATCCAATGGTATCCCCCATAACGCAGGAATTGTTTAATTCTGCAGCACGCTTTCCTACAAAAATAATAGGATATGCATGTGCGTCATCACCCAGTTTGTCCAAATCCTCCATAATGGCCTGTGCTGTGCGCACATCACTTTCATATCGCACACTATCTGTATAATTCAACCGCATTGTGCCCGACAATTGCACATACCCTGTAGTCACACATAATACTAACAACACAATATATGTTATCTTTCCCATGCTCGCCGTGCGACTCGTTCGTGGCATATCTCCTATGCATGGGTCTGTGTAATCGAGTAGAGAAGTCTTATCTTCTCTACTCGCTGCGCGACCCGTGCGCCACGCCAGTGGCATATCTCCTATGCACGGGTCTGTGCATAAAATAAGAACATAGGCAACAAACGCAAGGGCAAACGGCATTACCAATTGAGATCGCCGTACTGGCTCCACTGCACAGAGAATTGTCATATAAAAAGGGGCGGCGATTGTCATCAGTAGGCTAATCACAGTCCCAACAAACACCGCTTTTCTCTTCTTGTCCCTACCGCTATAAAGCACAATACCTATTAAAAATAGACATCCTACTGGATAAAATTTTGAATAATACATTCCCTGTCCCAGCAAGACAGCTTTCACATGCCAATAGATATTGATAAGACAATCCTTAAAAGATTGCGTAAACCATCGAACCTGCCCTGTCAGATAACCAGCCCCTGCACTAAAACAAACCATAGTAAGTATTTGATTGCATATAAATCCAATCAAAAATACTGCCAGATACAAAATCCCCAACTTTTTCATTTCCCTAACGGATACATCTTTTTGGAAAAAACAGTACAGAAAAAAACAGGCTGATGCTCCGAAAAGGAATAGTGGAACCATTACCTGATACAAACTAAATAAAACAACATTAAAAAGCACAGAGCCACAAAAAAAATACATACTTTTTTTGTGATTCTTTGTTGTAGTGCTCCAGTACACCAAAAGCAGGCTGACCGCCATCAAGCAAAATCCAAATGCCACCTCCATAGACTGAAGCTTAAAATACATCTGTTCTGTGATAAGCGGGGAGACAAGAAGCAGCCCTGAAAAAACGAATACGGCTGCTTGGCTGTCCCTTCCCGATACACAGGAAAAAAGGCTTGTCCAAAGCATACACGCCACTACCAGAAATAATAGCGTCATCACCCCCGCAAGCTGCGGATTAAAAATACCTGTCCCAAACAATAATTTTAAAAGAACCAATCCCTGCCTTCCCATAGAAAGCCATTCTCCGTAGAAAGCCTCTTGCAGTGCAATAAGATCCTCTGTATCAATCCCAATGCTTCTGCCCAAAAGCATGGTTCCATGACTTAAAACCGCAAGCAAAAACACAACAATCCACAAACCACTTTTTTCTCGAACATCATTATAAAATGATCGCATTATATCCCTCATAAAATCAGATTTTTCTACGGCAATGGCGTTAATCCAGCTCCTGCCACATAAGATTCAGCGCCATCTGCACTTACACAAATACGGAAAAATCCATTGCTTGTAATTCCTGTTACCTGAATTGGAAGACCTACCTCACACGATGCTAAAATAACATTGCTGTCCAAAGAGGGTTGTGCATAGATTACAGTCTGCTTATTTGTAGCAAATACTGCCTGTACCTCTGTCACAGTAAACTCAACTGGAATTTCTGGTGTCTCCTCTGGTTGTGTCTCTTCTGGAATTTCTGGTTGTTCTGCAGCCTGACGCATCTGCGTAATTTTCACAATAACGTCCATAAATAACTCTGCATACGTAGCATGGTCAAAATGAATGGTATCAATCATTCTTTTTGAAGTTCTCGCTGCATAAAAATCTGTATAGTCCAGAAATTGATCGGGAAACGCTGCCTTTATTGTATTGTTAAACACGTTTCTATCTGGCGTGCTCTTATAATACTTGGTCATCGTAGATACAGAAAGGAAATAACAATCCGCCTCAGGAAACTCATAGTTTATCCAATTGCGATAGGAATTGACATAAAAATCAGCAACTTGTTTCGAGCCCTTTGACGCGGATACTGCCCCATGAAATGAAATAATATTCCAGTGTGCAATATTGGGATTGGTATTGATAATCTCGTGAATCTTCTGCACACCGCGCCCCTGTTTTCCTTTTCCATCACTGTAAATATACTGCTGGCTTGTCTGGCGCACATCATCCACACCAGCATTATTTCCCTCAAAAACAAAAAATAGATTTCCCTTCATCGTAAAGGTGTTGGGTTGTCCATTATTTGTTTTCTCCCTGCTGCTATCCCAGCGGTATTCATAATAAATATCATTGTTTTCTCCTAGAGAAATAACACTATTTGTCTCTGTCGCCCTCATGCTAAGCGCATGTGCTGCAAGGACATTGTGACTCTCTCCTATAACAATATATCCTTCCTCATGATAAAGACCATCACTCTCAAACACGGTCATCGCATTTACTGTAAACGGCTGCATTACAGTGACAAGCACAATAATCCATGCCAAGATGATTGTTCTTAATTTTCTTTTAGACATTTTAAAGCAATCTCCTTTTCTCAATCTCGTTTATTTCTCCTAAAGAGATTTTTTCTTCTCTTTAAGAGATAATATATTTCCTTTTTAGAAAAAAAGCAACCCTTTTTTCACTTTGGAAAGTATTTTCGTTGTTTCCACATTATTTCAATAACGGAGTTAATCCATCACCTGCTACATAGGATTCTGATCCATCTGGACTTACACAGATACGGAAAAATCCATTGCTTGTAATTCCTGTTACCTGAATTGGAAGACCAATCTCACACGACGCGAAAAGAACATTGCTGTCCAAAGAGGGTTGTGCATAGATCACAGTCTGTTCATTTGTGCCAAGCACTGCCTGCACCTCTGTCACAGTAAACTCAACTGGAACTTTGGGTGCTTCTTCTGGCGTCTGTGATTGCTCCTCCTTCTGTCGCATCTGCGAGATTCTTAAAATAACATCTGTAAATAATTCCACATAGGTAGCATGGTCAAAGTGGATGGTATCAACCATCCTTTTTGAAGTTCTTGCCGCATAAAAGTCTGTATAATCCAAAAATTGATTGGGAAATGCTGCCTTTATTGTATTGTTAAACACTTTTCTATCTGGAGTGCTTCTATAATATTTGGTCATTGTAGATACAGAAAGAAAATAACAATCCGCTTCTGGAAACTCATAATTTATCCAATTGCGATAGGAATTGACATAAAAGTCAGCAATCTGTTTTGATCCCTTTGATGCAGATACCGCACCATGAAATGAGATAATATTCCAGTGCGCAATATTGGGATTGGTGTTGAGAATCTCATGAATCTTCTGTACACCCTTTCCACGACCTCCTTTTCCATCACTGTAAATATACTGTTGACTTGTCTGACATACATCATCTACACCTGCATTAATTCCCTCAAAAACAAAAAACATGTTTCCCTTCATTATAAAAGTATTCGCTTTTCCATCATTTGTGACTTCCCTGCTGCTGTCCCAGCGAAATTCATAGTAAATGTCATTGTTCTCTCCGAGAGAAATAACATTATTTGTCTCTTGCGCCTTCATACCAAGCGCATGTGCTGCAAGACCATTGTGACTTTCTCCTATAACGATATATCCTTCCTCATGATGCATACCATCACTCTCAAATACAGTCATAGCACTCACTGTAAACGACTGCGTTACAGTAACAAACACGATAATCCATGCCAAGACCGTTGTTCCTAATTTTGTTTTAGACATTGAAAAGCAATCTCCTTTTTATCTTATTTTCTCTTTAAGAGATGGTTTGTTTCTCTTCAAGAGATAGTATATTTCCTTTTTAGAGAAATTGCAACCTTTTTTTAATTTTATGGACTATTTCCAGTATTTTCTTAGATATATAATGCGACTTTTTGCAATTTGACGTCTCTTATTGAGACTTTTATTTCTCTGTATGTTTGTTTTCATCAAATTCCATTCTCTATATGCTTAATAAAGCATGTTCCGAACATGCAGAAAACCACAGTAAATTCATATAAGAGAAAGGAGTATATGCAATGGAAAAAGGAGTTCTTGGAACTGCAATACGCACAGCACGCATTAAAATGAATCTGACACAGGAACAGGTCGCAGAGATGGTGGACATCTCTCCAGTTCACTATATGCACCTAGAAAGTGAACATCGTATGCCATCGATCAAAGTGCTTTTTAAACTGTGTGACATTTTAAATCTGTCTCTGGACAGTCTTATGTTTCTGTCTACAAATGACAGTCCTCTTATCCAGGAAATCAACAACTATGCGCACAAGTGTACGGATCGTCAACTACAAGTTATTTTAGCGGCAATGCAGGTTATGGTTGCGCAGAATATGACAGATATGAAAACTACCGAGTAGAAAAGAACAATCTCTCCTACTCACTGCACCGAACGCAGGCAGGTTTCGCAGCATAGTTTCTCTTTGCATTCGTATGCAACCGAGTAGGGAAGAACAATCTCCTCTACTCGCCGCGCGACCTGCGCGCCACTTTAGTGGCATATTTCCTTTGCGCAGGTCTGCGCATAAAAATAAGGCGTAAAGTCATATCAGACTTCACACCTTATTTTTGATATTGGCGGTCAAAAAGACTGACCGCTCAAATATAAAGTAATATACACTGCCGCATGAGGAAATATGCCGCTTTGCGGCTGCGGTTGACGCAATACTCACGGCAAACTTCACTTACCGTGAGTATAATATATACACATCCCCATAATGGATCAGCCAAAAAGCGACACCTCCACTATCTCACCCTCACTCCAAAATAAGACTTCATCCTTTTCTTGTGTCTCTTTTTGAAATCCCATAAAAAATTCTCCATTACAATCTATTTGTACTTTTGCAGCTTTGTACAGTTTTGCTTTTCCTCTGTGAAATACTTGTTGTATAACTGTTTTTGTGTGATAAGTGTGTATTCCCTGTTCCACCTGCCCTACAAGAGTGACAAGCTCCATTTTGTCCTCACGAAGAACAAACATTCGTCCCTCAATACTTCCGTCAATCCCCCAAATAGAAATGCAATTACTTCCCACAATTGTTGTCTCTAGCAACTTATATTTTGTATTGTCTGCCGGCCATAAAATATAGAACTCTTTTTTCAGACAGCGCCCGCGCAGTATGGTCATATTTTCCAGAAATGGATAATATTCTGAAGGGGAAAGCCATATTGTGTGCACTTGTGGTGCATTGTCTGACCGCAGCTCTATCTGCATATGAACTTCTTGATAAAATTTCCCCAAAATTACAATATCCATCTTACAAATATTTTTCTGTGCCAAAATTACGGCACAGTCCATATCTTTCCAAACCACTTTGCTCGGGGGATTCGTGCGTATCTGCAATCCCCGATATCTTACTCGCCTCTCCGCCACAGCATCCACAAACATCAATACTGCCGCCACTTTAGTATGAACAACTCCCATTCCACAATCTCCTATTTCTCTGGTTTAGGACCAACATGAATATCAACCTCTGTGACACGCGAGAATTTCCGGCTAACTGCTGAGTCAATTGCAATCGGTGATACTTTGTAAAACAGGGACAGACGATTGCTTACATTTGGAAAACTCCAAATCTTTGACTTTTCATCAATATCGGGATTCATCATCTGAATATGCAAATCAAAGTCGCCTGTTGTCTGCGAGTCAATCCGCTCGATTGGTATAATAGAATTATCATAAAAAATCTGAATAACTCGCCCTAAAATTTGTTCTTCCTGTATTAACCTGTACATCGCATCCCCTTTGCCGTAGGCAGTGATCATATAGCAAATGCTTAGATAAAGTGGTGGTTTAGAAATCCGCTCCTTTGCCACAGTGCGCAGTTGCTGAAAAACCTCCTCGCTCTGTCTTACATCATACAAAAAAACGCCAAGAACAATGTCTCCCTTCTCCTCAGGACTTCTAAGACCAATTTCGCTGACGTCTGATATTAATTCAGGAACTAACGCTTTCTGTAACAGTTCAATCAAATATGCACTGGTATCTGCAATTATTGTATAATTCCCCATAGACTTCTCCTCTATTTTAGAACCGATGTTCCATTCATTCGGATGCCGTCATCCATACTGCCCTCTCCTTTTACAGAAAGAACCGCATTGTAATCCAAATAACAGTATGTATCTAAACTGCTTCTACTTGGACAGAATACTAGTCTGATACGGCTTCTGGCAGGTTTAAACTGATTTAATAGATATATCATTTGTGCTTGTAACCTCTCACTTCCTGATCGTTTTAAAAGAATTGTTACATCCTGTATGGAAGTACCATACAATCTCTGATAAGTCTCCCTTGTCTCCTCTGAAAAACATCCCTCTAGCCTGTTTCGCTCCACAATAACAGCCTCCTCGCCAAGTGCCAGCTTTATTAGCTTGCGGATCACTTCCTTTGTCCCTTTTATACGATTGAGTGCATAAATTTCCTTAATAAGACTGCGCAGCATAAACTCGTCAAGAAAGTCTCTCTCCACCGCAAAGCCAAGCCACCCCGCAAGTTCCAAAAGAACCTCTATTGGGGTTGTATCCAAATCAAAAGCCTTTTCCATATTTGCAATTTGATCGCTCATATCTTGATACATAGATGAAAAAATGGACATATATCGGTGGAAAAATCCACCCTCGCTCTGATAAATTTCAGGAAATGTCCACATAAAATTATCCCCTTGACTGTCCAGAAACATCTCTTTAATCCATTCCGCACTTCCCTTATTAATCTCGCCATCATCAATTTCCACCGCAATCCACAAGTATTCACCTACAAGCGTGTAGAGCAACACATCTTCATGATTTACATACTGTATTCCATTTTGTTCAAAATAGGTACGTTTTTCCGCCCATGATACACCGCTATCGTGAAAATAGCAATTCCACTCCTCTGCTTCCGTCTCCTTTGCATCAACTGCAAATGCATATATTTTAAGCATACTACTTACAAAAAGCTGGCTTCGACAATGAAAACGTCCCCATTTGGTGCCCCTTTCATAACTGCGAAAACGATTGAAAATCACAAAATGTCTGCCCTCATCATTCGCATTGCAAACGGCAAATAAGGTGTCCCCACTCTGGGTAAAACCTTCATAATACGCCATTGCAAGTTTTGATTCGCACAATGTGTATCTTCTTTTTCTCTGCATGTACTATCTCTCCATTATTATCCAATACTCTCAATTTGTAGATCACCGGGAAAACACAGTGCGTTCGGTTTAAGCTGAATATCCAATCCATCTCTCTGTGCCCATTGGGAATGTTCGGGAACTACAGACAGCTCAATTATTTCCTCCACACAACCCATATTTTCTAAACAATGATACAGCTCATAAAACACAATCCTGCTGCCGAATGGCATCTTTGAGTGAACACCATCTAACAATTTTATAAGTGTTTGTTTTATCATTTCTGCAACTTGTTCCTTATTATAGACAGAGTGCTTTCTAACCAGAACGACTCCCTTCACATGAATTGCTACATAGACTGGCTGTTCCAACACAATTTTTGTCGTCAACATACGATAGCACTCCAAGTAACGATTAATCTCTCTTTGGTAAACCGCTGATAACCGTGGAAACGCCACAGTACTGTTTGGCATCACTGCAATATGGATTTCATTCCGTTCGGGAACTGGACAGACACCAATCTTACTAATAGACAGTCCGGGAATTCTTCTAAATATCTGGTCGCAATCCGCCTCTGTCACCATAGTAACTGATTTTGTCAAATCCTCCACAAACCGCCTTCTAACCTGCTCAAAGCACTCTGCAAAGCTTCCAGATGTATTCCAAGTCTTGTCTATATCTGTATTGTTGAGAAATTCCAGTTGAGAATTATTGTCTGTACGTGATGCTATAAGTCTTGTCTCTGCACGTATATTTCCCCCATCACCTTTATAAAATGAAAAATTTCCAAGATAAAGTTCTGCGCCTTCATACTGACCACAATCATGCACAATCAACTTGTGTTCTTGCTCACAAACACTATAGTAAACTTCTGCCGCTGTATGATTACCGGGCTTAACCACATGACAAAATTCGTCTCCATCAAAGTTCCTTTCCACTACCAAAACGGAAAAATCTTGTATTGATACAACACCGAAATCAGGAAGTGGAAACTCCTGTTCATCATAGCCATAAAGTTTTCCAAGATTGCTGTGTTCCATCAAGGTATTATCCCTGCACACTACGAATGCCTCTCTCCCAAGCCGTAAACCATCACACTCCACTAAAGTCAAAACGACAATGTCACCATCGTCGTATTCCAACTCGAAAAGTCGTTTTGACATAGTTCCTTCTTGGTTTGCAGGAACGTATCTGTGATAAACACCATCTATTTCCTTTGCATAGACCATAAAAGATCCATTTCCACCATAATCTTTTTGTAAGAGACTATTTCTAATACAAACCTTTCCGTTTTCCACAGGCAACATCATCACATCCGAACGTGTATCTCGTTGCACTGCTGGAATTAAAAGACCACAAATCCGCTGGATTCTAGGAATAATATCGTAATCTGCGCGCAGGAGCGTCACCTGAATTTGATATTCATTCTCCACAAAGTCTTTTGCCAAATTACGATAAAGCTTTTCTTCTATAGTAAAAGCAACATATCCACTCTGCAAAAAACCATACGTTCCATCCTCGACAGGAAGTGGTACATTGCCCTTTTGTGTTCTAATTGTCCACTGAACCTCCGCAAAAGGATTCTCATAAAATTTCCCGTTCAAAGATTCCACTGGATTGCGCGCAAATTGCTGTGCAAGTTCTATATAAAATGCTACCTTCTGCCCTGCCTGCGGAATATCGCTTAACGTGAGTAAAACCGTTTCGCCGCCTGTTGGCTGCTCACCAAACAAAGGAACACCACCCTTTACACCATAACGGCTCAAAAGCGCTGTCTGATAATTCGTTTGATTTAATATCAAATTATTATCGCCTACACAGACTGATAAAAGGCGCATTTCTTTAATGACTGCGCATTGTTCCAACTCAAAACAGATATCCTGTGTATGCAGTTTCATGCACGCTGGCGGCAAATAGGGTGTTTCTATATGCTCTGGCAACAAATATGCTCTGGCACACCTTCCTTCCTTTGGTGTAAAACCTGCAAGCGCTAGAAGACGCAGTTTTATTTTCTCAGGTATCTCATTGATTTCACTCTGTTGTAATGCCATAAATGCCGAAAAATTTTCTAGTATTGTAATTCCCGGATCAGAGATATTGTAGTTTGTCCACTCTTTGCTATAGAGTGATATACGCGCAATAGCCTCCTCCCGAATTCGGTCATATCCCTTGTCGTCCAGATTAATATCGCTCAGCATAGGATTCCCCCACTATAAAAATCTGATGTGTTCCATTTGTACAAATCATAAGTGGATTGACCACCACTTCATCCAATTCCTTCACAAAGGTATGAGAATCTTCTACATACTCTGCCTGTATACTCATATGTACAATCTGCGCAGAATCTGTCAATGTATTGAGCATCAGCCGAATCTGCCCTGTCCTTGGAAGCTTGCCAAACCTCCACTGAATTTCTCCCTGCGCATTGACTGGAGCAAGAAATGCCATAATTCGTTCCAGCCAGCGCTGTCTAATCTCAATACTTTTGGATAATTCTGACAAGTTAAGCCAGAGTTGAACAGATATCCTTACAAAAACAGGTGGGCAGACCTGTATCCAATCTCTTCCACAAACCGCCTCACAATATTTAGTCAAATGTTCTTTTAACGGCTCTTGTATTCTCCGAAAAGAATATGCTCCCTTTTGATAGTCTCGCATTAACAAAACAAGCCTAATCACACCATCCTGCGCCATGACACACATCGCTTGTACCACCATATCCGAAAAAGCTAACGCTTCTCGAATATAATCCTGCTCTGTCACCATCCGCCTTTGAGATGAAAGATTATCACATCCTCTTTTCAGAGCATGCTGCAATCTTTCCAGATCTGTCCCACCATAAGCATCAATCGGGTTGGCTACTTGCTCTACTGAAATCACAGTGCTTCGGAAACGGTCAATTTTCCCTGCCTTAACGTTGGCCTTCTTACCATCACAGCACAAAACTTTTGTTTTAAATGCAATACTAGTGGTATTCTGTGGAATCCTCACAGATATCCCATCTCCAAAAATCAGTTCGTTACTGTCTCTATCCACACAATAGCAGCGGTCCATAGATGAGGCAAATGCAAAATTTTCCACTTCATGCCACAGCACATAAAAGTCTTCCACTTCCCCAAGAAAATTGTACTCTATTCTAGTCTCCATAGACGCTTCTAACTGTATCATCTCGTCCTTTGTAAGCTGTTCTTTCTCATTCACCCACACCTGAACGGACAAAATATTTTCCGCGTATAATGGAAAGCGCATATCAGCTCTTACAATATCAATATAATAATCCTGCTCCTCTCTTGCAATAATATTTTCTGCAGCCACAGCATTCGTATAAATCTTTTTTATCATAGGTGTATCGCCTTGATGTTGCACTTGCACGCGGATCCAGTATCGCCTAACGCCATCTACCTCGCTCTCCACCATATCAGCAGGAGGCACAAATACGAGAAATCCAGAATTTTGCAATCCATTGGTATCATCCACAACTTTTAGCGGCTGAAACCCATCCGCGTTCGGATAGGCAAAGGACAGCGTTACTCCCACTGAAATTTCCCGTTTCTCCAACTCCACAAACAACGAGACTGGACCTTTGCCAAAAGGGCGGTCAAATCCTAGGTACATATAATCTCCTTGATACTGCGACTGCAAAAAAGCACAAAATCTGGTGTTTTCCCTTAGTCTATTCTGCACCTCCACAGCCTCTGTCCCCTGTATGGCAACCGTAAAAGTTGGCGCGATCCCTTTTTCCTGTTCTTTCATACACAGCGTAACCTCTGACAACACAGGATAGATGTACTCCACATCTTGCAAATAGCAGTTCTCTGCCCGGACAACCTGCATGCGGATACATTTTCCTTCATACCCGTCCTGCATTGTACTCTCCCAGTCATCAGGAACCACAAAATCTATCTGATACTCCCCCGAATTTTCCTCCCGCGCAAAAAGAGTTGCGATTTCTATATTTGTTTCCAGTCGTCTCCAACCCTTTCCATTAAAATATCCTAATGACACCTCTTCCACACGACACTCATACTGTATTCTTTGCTCATACCTTCGCGGTTTTCTGCGAACAATTCGCAAGTCCTGTGGAATATTGACTGGCTTATGTGGGCAATATCTACCAAATTCCAAACGAAAACGCAAAGTAGCAATTGCGCCCTGTCGGTCAAACAAAAAATTCTGTCCAATAAAACATTCGTCGTACAGCGCAGGCTGTTCTGTAAACGGTAAAAAGCGCTCTACAGTAACTTCTTCTTTTCCATTTCGGATAAAATCTGGGCGGACAGACTGACGGGCGGCAAACAATTCAATTGTGTCAATGAAAAGATCTTGATACTGAATTTTCTCTGCAGGTGGTTTTATCATCTCCAGAACAAGCACCATCATCTCTTCCCCATTTACAGTTGCTGAAGCGGTTGAAAGCATTTCATCACACGCAATCTCAATCCAACCATCATGCCCCTTTCTGCCATTTAAGGCAATTGTCTGCATCCTTTCCAGATAAAAGTCAACTGGGCCAATAGCAGCAGACAGCGCAAAATACTCTTTGTCCGTAAATAGCTCTGCCATAAAATCTGCCTCAAAAGTTCCCCCAAGTCGAAACATTATCTGTCGCTTTCTCAAATCCATATACGGAAACTTTTGAAAACACATCGCAACTGCCTGTCTACGAAATGGTCTTTTCATTTTAGGAAACAAAGAAAAGCAATCTGATGTCTCAAAGACATCTGTCAGTTCTGTATTTGTAGCATAAATATCCCTAGCAAAAGAAAATAAAACCTCCTCGCCTGAATCTGTTGTGCCAATTACCTGTGTTCCCCTAGGCAACTCTACGCCACCCTGAACGCTTTCGCGGACCTTGAGTGTACAGATTGTCTTTGCAGGGACAGCAGGTTTGCGTGACACTCCATACATATTGCCAAACGCAATGCGATATTTTTCCCACACCTGATTTAGTTTTATGACATTCTCCATCATCTGGTGCGAAAAAATCAACCCAATCACAGACGCTGCATCTGGCTGTATTGTATCAAACTTCCACTCTGGTGTGTAAGCACACGCCAGACTTTGTAGCTCTTCCAAAATATCGTCACGATCTCTATTGTCAATCTTTATCATTGCAATTCCCCTTCTGCATTTAGATAAAAAGGAAAAACAAGGCTGTCCTCTGTATAATTCTGTGTAATGGTATAACGGATATCCACAATTAGGCAGCCTCTATCAAGCTCTGGTTTTATAGTTACTTCCACATTAGAAATTCTAGGTTCCTGTTCCAAAAGTGTCTGTTCTATTTCATTTGCCATGATATTCATACGTGTAATAGAAGTGTCCATAAAAGTATATGACAATAATTTGCTGCCAAAATTTTCTCGCGTAAAGCGCTCTCCTTTTTGCGTCATCAATATCATATACACAGATTCTCGCACACTTTGTATTCCGTCCACCATCACAATCCGCCCTGTCGCGGGGTTTACCTGCAATGGAAACTTAAATCCACTTCCAAGAAATGTATTGTTTTCCATCTCTGCTTTCCTTTCACAATCCTTATTATCCCAATTTTATAGGTTTCCCATTTAGCGTCAACATTCCACTACTCTCATTCTTTAAAAGTGATGTCGCTTCTGTGCTCACCTGTCTACCCGAAATTTTTACATTGCCATCCGCTTCTATCTTTATGTTTGCAGATGCACCTACAGAAAGTTTTTTCGACTCAATGCCTATGCTGCCACTCTCGCCATTCAATATAATGTGAATGGTATCTCCAACCGTAATTTCAAGTTTCTGATCCGCATGGATTTTTATGTTTCCCTTGTGTGTCCCCATCTCCACAAGACAGTGTTTTTCCTTGTCATACACTGCGATTTTGTCTGTCTCGTTGTCAATATCAATATGATGCTCATCCTGTGCTGTTGCAATTGTGATTTTATCCTTTGCACCATCTTCATTTTTGTCGTCCCAGAAGGAAATTTTACTGCCATTTCGTGTCTGTATTTGCTTGGTCTGATTGTGTTCCTCTGCCGCCTTCTTTAAGAACTTGTCGTTATCTTTTGGAATACAGCCAATAACATAGGGTTTCTCTATATTACCATCCTCAAAGATCAAAAGTACCTGATCTCCTTTTTCTGGTAGAAAATAAAATCCCCATCCTGAACCAATATAGGGCATTGCCATCTTTGCCCATTTAAGTTGATTGGCATCTGTATCCCGCACTGGAATCGTAACGCACAATCTCCCTGGCATTTCTTGTGTATAATTTTCTGCCACAATTCCAACCACAGTTCCATAAATCCGCTCATCCCCATATTCAGTCTTTGTCACCTGCTTCTCGGAAATAGAGTCAAATACATCAAAAAGCGCCATGATCTTCTCCTTTCTGCGATAGATTCGTAATCGTTGAGCCCTGCCATTCATAAATCACCAGAATGTATATTTTATCAACGATATTAAGTCTTTTCTGGCGGTCTATTTCATGATAGGGTTGCACTGTTACACAAATTATTCCAGCGCAGCCGCCACTGCTGTAAGATATGTATGATATCCGTCCTCCGAAGACATTCTGTGCTGCACCTGCGTAATATAAAAGCGGTTGTCGCAGGGACCGCCAAGATTTGTCAACCGGATAAAGTGCCCGGGCTTTAACTCCGGTATTCCAACACAGTGACACACAAGCGTTCCAAACCGATATGAAATATCTTCCATCAAAGAATCTGCGCGATATTGCGCCTGCTCCTTGGACACTGCATTCGCGTCGATCACCACTCGTTGTGTCTGTCCAATCAATGCCTTCGCTCTGTTTCCAGTAGATATTTTGTTAGAAACCTTTTTCACTGCAGCAACCATTGTCGCCTTGGCAGTATCCATTCCTCTGACTTCCACACTCTTTACTAAACCTGTGATATCATAAGTTAAATCATAGTCAAGAACACCTTGCTCCATTCCAATCTCCAACAGACATTCCTCCACAGATTGCTTTGCCTTCCGAAAAAGAATTACACCTGTATCCACAAAGAACTCATAGCGAAAACGCTTTGCCGCACGCACTATAAATTCATAATCGCTCTCCGAAACCATCTCCACTGTATAGGAAGTCGTTTTATTGCCTGTTGTACTATTGTTTTGTGTACTGTTTCTATCTGGGGTATCCTCTATTTGAATAGACCTGTAGATTCCTTCTGCGTTCATTTTTTGATACAACGGTTGATTAAAGATTTCTCTAACTGCATCTCCATAATTATTCGCTGTCATCTGTCTTGCATAGCTGCCTGACATCATCAGTCCTTTAGCATCCATAGCAGTAACTTCCACATGATGAATATCCTTCTCGCTGCACACAAAGCGCGTCTGTGCCACAAAACCAACAAAAATTTCTTCCTCCGCCCCATTGTATCCAATAGAAACTGTGACAACACTCCCCAACTGCACATAGTCCTTAAAATTAGAAAACTCATAGCATCCTTTTTCCAAATTATATACATTATAAATCGAATACGTAACAGCAGATGCTTCCAGACCACAACTCAATTCCACCTCAATACTGCTAAGCACCAATTGATATTTGTTCTCGGAAAACAGCTTATCGCCAACTTGCAGCTTGACGACCGGATAGGTGAATGCAGCATATTTTTTTCTAAGATCAGAATACCGTTTTTCCATGCGCTCACTTACCCTCTCTTATCTCAAAATCTAAGACCCTAACAATTCCTTACAATTTATTTGTCTTTTCCACTTTTGTCGCATTCTCAATTGTCATATCCATATGTCCGCTAATAGGTATTCCCGCTGTGTCAAACATGTCGTATTCTCCTGAAAAAGAGACCAATCTTCCTTCCATATGTATCTTTGCCCACTGAAATTCTACATGTCTAGTTGGGCTTTGGCGTATCATTTCAAAAATACATTCCATCTGTTCCTGCACAGAAGTATCCCCTGAAAAGCGACTGTGAAATACTAAGGTAAATGACATCTCAACAGAATTTTCACCTGTGGCAGACGCAATCTGATAACTTTTATCCCCTTGATTTTCATATTTGATATTATTGTTCTCAGTCACGCTAGCGCGGTATTTGATGGTGGCAGGATTATACTGCACTGTGATTTCAGCTCCATTATGCAACTCCTTCTGTGCTGCAATATTATTCCCTCCCTGTTCCAAGGCTCTTTTTGCAGACTGATTGCATGATTTCTTTTGATTGTCTGTTACATTGGACACTGTGTTTTTCCCTTTTTTTGCACAGTCAATTGTCAAGACTGCCTTTTGTAACATTTCCTGACTCATCTTGTATCAGACTCCTTCCAAAGTCAGATTTATTGTAGCTCTCGTAGGTGTTCCAAGCGCACTAAATAGCACATATTCTGCCTCTACATTTTTTAATAGCCCCTTGTATGACAAATCTCCCCAACAAAAAGCTACCTGTCGCACATAAGGGTCCTGAATCAATACAAGAAATTGCTGTACATCTGGCTGTACATCTGTAGTTTTTTCCGTTGTTTTATCAAATATTAACTGAAAACTTACACTAATGGACGAATCTAGATTATCTGCAAAGGAAAACGCCACTTCCTCCTGACCACTCTGAAGCAAAGACGTTTTCTTTTTTCGGTTTGCCTCTTTTGACGACCACACTCTGTCATGCGCTGAGAAGGACAGCGTGGATGGATTAAACTGAACCTTTATAATATCTGTCTCCTGTTCTTTATTTTGATGAATGTCACTGTCAACTTTGCCGGACAATTTATTTTTGACCACATCAAGATTTAGTCTATCACCACTCAACGCTGGTTTTTCATTGTGAAATATTTGTATATACGCAGTTTCTATTTGCTCATTTTTTATCTGTCCAGTCTCTATCTGTTCGCTTTCCATATGCCGTTTCCTCTTTAACACACTTTCTGTTCAAATGCAAAATATTAATAGCCCCTTCTGCGCTGTTCATTCTTTAGTTTTCTCTCCAACTCATGATAGACAATATCCGAAATGGTATGTACCTGTGTTTTTAGGCTATAATTTATTATCTGCGCAAACTGTTCTTCACTCTCCCGAAGCAATTTTTGCCGAATGTCTTGCAGTTGCTGTTGTATAAGCTGGCGTTGCTCTATTTGCTGTTGCTTTAGCTGTTCCAATTGCTTCTGCAAATCTGAATGGAGCTCTTTTCTTTGTTGGGTATAGTCTGATGTTTCAAAGAATCTATTTTCAAGGGGTTCCAAGTGCTCTGTCATTTGCTGTTCTTGCCTATAAGCAAAATCAATCCCTTTCCATTCCCCATTTTCTATAAATACTTTATTTTCCAGTGATTCTATAAATGTCTTGTTTTCCATTATTGTCCGGTTCTCTGACAAATTTCGATTTTCCAGCAATTTTATTATTGTCTGGTTGTCTATTGTTGTCTGATTTTCTGACAAATTTCGATTTTTCACCGATTCTATTATTGTCTGGTTATCTGCTATTATCTGATTTTCTGACAAGTTCCTATTTTCTAGAAACACTTTATCTGCAAAAAATGTAGCGTCTATATGCTGTTGCAAGATTTGCTCCTGATAAATACTGCGTTCACATTCCACAATCTGCCTTAACATCGTTTCAATTTCACTTGCTGAATACTTGATATTGATAGTATTCTCTTTAACATTATATGTGTCAAATGATTTTTCCGCAGATAAATCAGCACGTACATGCTCAATAGCAGATTCTTTCTTTGTGAGAAGTTGCGTTTTTGTCTTTATACTGTCTATGTTAAATATCTTGTTTTCTTGTATGCTATTTTGTTCCCTTGGCAAACCGATGCTTTGATATCCTAAAAGCTGTCTATAAAATAGTTGTGTATTCTCATCTGTAACACGAAATATTTTCGCTATTTCTGGTGGCAAATCCTCCTCAATGGCAGTTGCATACGCATAGATTTCACAAAGCGCTTCCTGTGGGTTTTCCAGAGCGTGCAGCGCACTCTGTCTCGCTCTTTTATGGTCAATAATCACACGCTTTAAAGTATCCCTATTTGCAGAAGCGGCGTCCGCACTGTCTAACAAATGTTTCATCTGCAAATTGTGCTCATTAACCTCATCTAACAATCTTTTATTCTCTGAAAATGGTATTTCCTGCTCTGAAATCAATTGCTCATACTTGTACAAAAACTCATCCATATAATTATAAGAACTCTCCCGCTTATTTTGCAAGTAATCCAGTGTCGTATACGACTGTTGTTCGTGTACTCCCTTCTCTTGTAGAATATCTTTTATTTCGTATTGTTGTGTTTCCTGCCTTTGTAGAATATCAATATTATTTTGCATCTCTTGGCTTATTGGAATATTGATATTGTTTTGCATTGCTTCATTTAGTAGCACATCAATATCCTGTTGTATTTCCTGCGATTGTATTGTCTGCGATTGCAGCATATCTAAATAATGTTGTGTTTCCTGTGGCTGTATGTTGCTCTGTTGTCCGTGCACTTCTTGTTTGTCTACGGGCAAAACATGTTCTAATTTTTGCCTCTGAAACGGATTTTCATTATTTTGCTCCAATTGGGCTAAATGTTCTATACTATTAACACGATCACTCTGAAATATATTTTCATTATTCTTCCAACGCCCAATGAAACGATTTTTTAACTGAATCCACTGATTTTTAGTCTCCTGAAATTTATTGAGTTCCGACAGATATTCCTGTTGTTCCTCTAAATGCATATCCCATAAATAATTCTGTGCTGCCAATCGCTCCTCAAGCTGGATTCTGCCCGAAAGCTGCTTTTGTAGATTTTGATTCTCCCACATAGAAAGTACAACCTCACTTGCTCCTTCCTCCCAGTCTATATGGTTATGAACAATTGTAAAATCCTTCAAGACCTGCGTTAATTTCCATTCATCTTGAGCAAGAACAAACATTCCCTTAATATAAGACTCATATCTATGCATTTCAATCGTCTGCTTACTTTGATAATACCAAAACCGCTCAAGCACATCTGACGCACTTTGGCAAAAAGTCTGTGTGTAATCTCTCCATTGAATCTTGCTAATAATATTTTTCTCACGCTGTTGGCATACTCCATGCAACTTTTGAATCATATTTTCCAAGATTGCAGCCACAATGCGCTGTACTACCATTTCTTCGGTCAAAGCCCCATGTGCAAAGTGCTTTCTCTCATAGTAGATATCGTTCTGCCAGACTGTTGGGTTGGTTTGCCAAAACATCATCTCACGAAACTTTGAAAGCTCAAGCACATCTGCCTGTTCCGTCCACACAGCTTCTCGAACACCTTGCATAGTTGTTTTTCCTTTATCGAGCTGACAATAATAAGAATCAATAATTCTATTGCACTCTGTTGTCATTAGACGACGAAAAATTTGATTGTGCAAGTAGTAGGCAAACTGATATTCCTTATTCCAAGTATTTTTCAGCCCTGTTTCATAAAATCTTTGATCACACTGCTGCAAGTTTGTCTGAATAAAATGAACTGTCTCTTGAATTTGCTTTTTGTGGGAAAAATAAAAATTAAAAAGTTTTGTCAACAGCATGTTGTGATCCATATGATGATGAATTTGCTGCATAAACTCTTTTATGTCAAAAATGCCAATTTTCTGCAATACCGATACAACAAAAACTTCATCTTGATAAGTGAAGTCTGACGAAAAACACAACATTAACCGATTTACTAACTGATTGATAAGTTCCAGTTTTATCTGATTATTGGCATGTATGGGATTCTCTACTGTCAAAACTCCGTAATATGCTGTATTTAAAAATTGTTCTGGCGCCTGCGCCATCATATGAAGGAAGTCCGCACTCGTAATCTCCATACCAATCAGCTGGTAGTTTGCAATTATTTTTTCTCCTAGCTTGTCTGAATACATTGTGATTCCCGAAACGCTCTGTAATTGCATTGGTCTTTTGAGTATTAACATGTGAGTTTCTCCTGTTTATTAATTGCCAAAAACTTTCTGCCATTATAATTTAACTGCTATCGCTCCTCGATTCATACATAGCAAATGCTGTACTAGCCTATGCATTCTCGACCGTAACCTGCTGATAGGCAATCTCTGTTGTCACGGACATAAGTCCGCCTTTCTCCGCATCCAATTCTCCATACTTTTTGCTGATAACCGTTGCGCCAGAAAAAGTAAATGTTATAACGGCGCGGTTAAAATCACGCACATAACGCCCCACATAGAGAACTAGCGGCATTGTACATTGATATCCCACTGGAAGCGGGTCGAAATAGTTCTCACCAATATAGCGTTCAATTTGCAAGGTATTAGGCTTAGAAACAGGCTTTTCCCGCAACTGCACATAATCGTTCACGCCGCCTTCCATAATATTCTCATATTCTTTTTCCTGTGTAATTCCACTCACTTTGGTACACGGCAGGTCATAAAGCGCATCCACCCTGAGCAGAAAAATATAATTTGGCATTGGATTTTTTACAAATTCTTCTATTGGCTGTGGAATTGATCTCACCTCCTCTCTAACTGGATCTATCTCTTTGTTTTTTATCGCAGCCTATTTGTTGGTTTCATATCCAAAATACTAATCTCTCGTGAATTTTCTTTTTTACTTTCAGAGGGAGTTAAGCTTCTGTTAATATCGGAAATTTCACTGCACCATTTTCGCCTTATTGTGTGTTCCATAGCTAGAACAGACTCCTCACTCCAGTGGAAATAGTAGGAGATAAAGGACATTTCTCGATACAACTCCTCAATTGGATACAACTTTATCCCTCTCGCGTAAAATTTAAAGGTACCTCATGTGTGTGTCCACACGAAGGGCAGACTACCTTAAACATAATAGGCTCCACATTATTAATTTTCTGATACATATCCTGCAAAAAAGCCATGTCTGCAGTGAAAAGCTTTTCAATTAAAGTCGGCGTGACCATCTCCACTCCCTCCAATTCAGTAATAACCTTAGACAATACCACAACGCTAAGATAAGAGGGATTGTTTAGCACACGTGGATCTCTTGTTGCGCTGATCTCATCTCCTGCTGTCGCCAAGCGCATTCTTCCGTGCCGATGAATCTCACCGCTACTGTCCACATACCCTTTGGGCAAGTCAAATTCATATATCGTCTGCATTTTTCCTTCTCCCTTAGGAAACTCCCATTTTACGATGATTAAGATCTGTAAGAAATAATTGATACAAATCCCTATCTGTCAAATCTCAAAGCAATCTTTTAATTTGGTATCACCAATTCCTCATAGGCAAGTTCCACAGATTCAATCGCCACTTCATTTGCTGTCGCATTTAAGTCTGGTGCACTATATTTTGCCACCCATGCATTGGTTAAAACCCAAACTCTGGTGCCTTGAATCGTCGTCACTGCTGTGGAGGGCGCACCTTTATTGATGTCAATCAATTCGATAGACACCTTATAACGGGGCATTTCTCCTCTCGTCTCACTAACACACTGCTGTATCCATTTCTTAAAAGCGCTGTCCAGTGTATATCCCATTTTTAGCGTGACATTCCCATGTTTTACCAATCCTGGAATCTTAACAGGCGCCAGACTGTGAGCATTTCCCTGACGAAATTCTATCACATCCACAGAAGCTTCCACTCCGCTCACCTCACTAAATGCTGCTGTACCATTCACTGTATCTACTGTGACAAGAAAATTCATTTTGGTTAACGGATATGCAAGACCCGAACCGTTATCGTATGTTGCCATATTTTTTCCTCCTTACTTTGCATCCGCTGTAAATTGTGTTACCCGGAAAATCACAAACTCTGCTGGACGCGACGGCGCAATTCCAACATTGCAAATTAGACGTCCATTCTTAATATCATCCGCTGTCATAGTAACAGTGCCAATCTCAACAAAATAGCTCTCTTCAGGGCTTGCCCCTGCCAACATTCCACTCCGCCATAAAGTATCGAGAAAAGAAGATATTGTAATACGAACTCTTGTCCACAGTGTTGTGTCATTTGGTTCAAATACCACCCAGTTGGTGTTTGCCCGAATACTTTCCTCCACATAAATAAATAATCTTCTAATATTGACATACTTAAAGGCACTATTGCTGCTCGCAGTTCTTGCTCCCCATACTCGGATTCCCTGTCCTGGAATCCGACGAATTAAGTTTATGCCCGCCGGATTTAAAATATCCTGCTCTCCTTTGTTGTAGTTTACACTGAGATCGGAGCACATCACTGTCTCATTTGCAGGTGCTTTATGAACCCCGCGTGTAATATCCGTCCGCGCATAGATTCCCATCACTGCACCAGATGGAGGGAAAAAACCCGCTTTCTGGGTAGCGCGGTCAAAGCATTGTATCCACGGGTGGTACATCGCTGCATAAGTGCTGTCTATCATTTCACGATACTCCAGTAATTCTTTGGTATTGGTGTACTCTTGTGGCATATCTAACACAGCAAAACGATTGCCCAAATTCTCACAGTGCGCCACCAGAGAGACGACTACATCTGGCATTGTAATCCCTGGAACTGCAAGCATACTCACTTGATCATTTTCTACAAATGCCTGAATGCCACTGCGATTTCCCGGTCCATTATCTTCCCCAATAAAAGTTCCCGCTGTGACTGCATTCATACTGCCATCACTGCCGCCTGTCAATACAATCTCTCCTGCAAGCTGATCTGTTCCCAAAATCTGCATAACGGGATCTTCAAGTCTGTCTGATGTGTCCAATCGGACACACACCAACTCACTTTTCTGCATTCGATGTTCCAGATAATCCGGGGACGCCACATTTAAGCTAAGCCCTGTATACACCTCTGTCTCTGCCTCATACCGAACTTGAATTTCCGTCTCCACCAAGTATAACAGCTTCTTTGGGACAAGTCCCGCATCTACAGGTTCGCTCACAAACGGCGTCTCAAAAGTAACAATATTGTCAAAGATAGAGACAATGCGATTGTACGATGTCTCAAATACCACCAAATCGCCCTCTAACAGCCCATCAACACTTTTTGCCTTGTAGGTTGTTTCCTCCATTTTTTCTATCAGTTGAATTTTCTTCTTCGTCACAGATGAAACGCGCATCTGAATGCGATTTCCCCATGCCCCCTCATTTGCAGCACATACATGTAAAATTCCTCTATCTGCTGTTGCCACACAGGCATCTGGCGCCGTCACCCGCACAATATAACAGCGTGTACCTCCATTTGCAAAAAACTGTTCTACGCTACTCGCCAGATATCGATAATCCCTATGCGTAAACATACTCAGATATCCACCAAACTCCCGCTGAAACTCTGCAAAATTTGTGATAAGTGAAGGCGCGCCTTTCGTTGTCCCCTTCACAGCCATTCCCACAAAACCAGCAGTGCTTGTACCAACGCCTTCAATGGACCGCGGGGAATTATCATACTCTTCCACATACACCCCCGGTGATAAATATTCTGCCATTTTTATTCTCCTTTCTTTTTCACAGAAAATTAATATTATATAGTTCTCCATAAAATATCATAAAGTTATGAAACCACCACTGTCTTCTGTCCTGAATCAATAATATTCAGTGTGCCACCATAGCTACACACAGAAACGGCATCACCAGTTAGACAAGGCTTTCCTTCTGCTAAACAAATTGTCTGTGTTGGAATCCATGTCCCTGCCACCGCTGGAACACAAGGCTGTGGTGTCAGCACCCCCAACGCTGCTGCTGTCGCCGACGCCACCTGTGGATTTGCTAGAGAAGAACACATGCCAAAGCTAGAAATATTGACATTTGGCGCACAATCCTGTATTGTCGCCACAGGTTTTCCCTCCGCTAACACAGTTGTCTGTGATGTGACAGTAAGATTTGCGGGGGCTGTGCCAAATGGACACAATATCTTTGCCCCTGTAACTACAATCACATGCATTAATATCCTCCTTCCCTAGAGCGTATTTGCCGCAATTCCAATAGTATTTCCTGCGATTTTTCGACTGCATCATCATTGACAAGCACTGTATAATCAGTACCAGAAATCTCAAAACAATAACAGTCAAACTGCTCCTGAACAAAAGAATCTGGAAGATACAACACTCCAAAAAATTCCGCAGGACGTTTCATTTTTATTGTCTCACCTGTCTCAGTCTCCACTGTGTCAAGATATGCTGTAAACCGGAAAAACTGTCTGCCTTTTGACAATACAGTGCTCTTTTTTGTATCATTCCACACATATCGATATCCTAGATATGCCGCAAGTGTTTCTGCTGAAATATAAGAGTTTCCTCCCTGCTGTTCCACCGGAAAAACCATATTGAAATCAGACTGATTGAGTGCTGTCGCCAATCCCCGCGCAAGCACTTGAATCGATTCTGTATCTGTTTCCTGCCCAAAACGCTCAAGCGCAATCAAAGCAGCCGCCAAATCCCCCTGATTTGATTCTGCCTGCGTCGTTGATATACTATTTTTAAACGACTCATCTCCCTGTAATTCGTCTTTACTTAATTCTGGCTGCGTTGTTGATAAACCATATAGCGCTACTAGTTCCTTTGATAAATTCCCTTCCATATCAAACAAAACATCAATCCCCAATATATCTGTAATAACTTGTTCTGCTCTGGAAGCGGATAACTCACCGGATAAACTTGCATTAATTGTGCTTTCAGAGAGGGCAGTTTCCATCTGATTCTGCAAATCTTCGTAGACTTTTATTCCCTCAAGTTCTGACTTCGCAAGAAGTTTTTGATACACTTCCTTCGACGCCTCCTGCGCAAGCATAGACCCCTCGTTCATCATTTGGGTCAATAATTTCACATCGCTCTCTAACAGTTCTTGTGCTGTATCACTTATATCTCCCTTTGCAATCAAGCGTAAAATCTCACTTTTACATGCCATAATATTTGCAGTCTGACTGTCCGAAGGCAAATTGGACTGGCAATCTGCAATCGCCGCTTCCAGTCCGCTCAACTCTGCCTGTAAGTCTGCATTCTGTGTATTTTGAGGATTGTTCGCAAGTTTTTTCTCCAATGTTGCCTTCTTCTGCGTCAATTCTTGTAATTGCTCTGAAAACGCCGCCTGCGAGACATTAATTTTGTCATTAATTTCCGCAATTTTTGCATCAATCCTTTTGGCAGTGTCCAAATCTAAGTTATCAAGTGCTTGCAGCTTCTGCTCCTGCAAGTCTGCCCTCTGTTCATACAACAGTTCTTCTTTGCTCTGGCTGCCACTCTCCTCCTTCACATTCAATAAAAGATTATTTAACCAGTCAATATAAGCTGTTACACTATTTTGATACTCCTGCTTGTAATCATCTATCTTAATGACTGTTTTAAACACAGATGCATCTTGTATTCTTGAGAACACATAATTTTGCGCTGCATCATTCTTCTGCCGTTCTACCTTTGCCTGTAACAAAAACTGTAATTCGCTTCGCGCTGCATCTGCCTCCGCCATATCTTCCCGCATCTTATTTTGCAAAGCGGCGTGGGATACATTCTGCGCAGATAGTGTGATATACTGCTGTGTTACGCCACTCGCCAATCTCTCACTGTACCTTTTATCTGCTAAATCAATTAACGTGTTTAACAGGGTCAACTCCTCTTGTCTTTGTACAATTCTTCCACTGTTTATATTGTCAAGGTATTGCAGTTTTTGATTCTGCTCATCACATAGAAAATAATTTTTTCCCTCCGCATTCAATATCATCTCCATTGACAGTTCATACTCTGCTTCGGAAATAATTGTATTTCCCTTTACAAGCATATTTCCTTGTGCCTCAGTCATACTCTCCCCAACTGCATATTGACTCTCCCCGACTGCTGCAAGAAGGTTGTCATCCAATTCCAACGCTTCTTCCTCATCTTCCACATTTGCAACTGCGTCTTGTAAAGAGACAATCCCGCTGTTAATCATACTCAGCACAGCCGCCCTTCTTGCATTGTCTATCTTTTTCATCACGTTTAATACCATCTGCGTTTCTCGGCTGTCTGCACCACTTTCTGCCAATTCATTATAATACCCTTGCAATGCTTGTATCTGTGCATCACACTGGTCTGTCGCGTCTGACCGCACTTGCATTTTCCAAAAATTCTCCACAAGTTTTTGATTGCGCACCGCCGTCTTTGTGCTGCTTTTGGATTCCTGCATAATGTCATACTGTAGTTTCAAAGCTTCCAGTTCTGGCATTAACTCCAGTTCGTACACACCCCTAATATCAAATATACAAACTTGTGCATTGGTCTTTAAATCATAAGTAATTTTATCCGACTTTGTATGATGTGTAAAATAAAGTGCCTCTATCTCACTATCATCCACAATCTTTCCCGCTGCCGTAATATCTTTTATTGAGCCCGCATCACTGATATCCAACCACATTCCTCCCGCAAGTTCAGATTTGTAATACCACTTGTCTTGCCCAGAATCTGACGCAGACTCCAGTGCAATTGCATAGATTTCCTCATTTAATGAATGCAGATAAATTAAGTGCGTTCCTATGGCAAGTGTCGCATTTTCTATTGTGCTCGGATCGATATGTACAGCCTCCTCCTTGCGAAAAAGCCCCGCGGAGGCTGTTCTTAATTGCAGCGCGGCAACCACTGACAACAAGATTACACACATAACAATTCTTGTATACTTTCTTTTGCGTTCGCTCTCGAAACACATTCTTAATTTTGCCAGATTTCTCACCTGCCTTCCACCACTTATTCCTCTTCCACTGTTATCGAAGCCGTAGCCGCCACAAAACTTCCGCGGTATAACAGTTGTTCTGCTGTATTATAAAACACTACTCGCAGTTGGGATACATCGCCAACCAAAAGAGAAAGATATCGAAATTCCTCGTGAATTGGTATCAATGCATCTCCAAAAATGTTACCCCCATCTCTATTTTCCAAACGATAATACGCAATCGGTTCCCCGCTTTTGGGATATAGAGAAAGAGTGACCAAACCAGTACTATCCTCCAAATGATAGGTGTATGTAGCAACTGTTTGCGCTGTCTTTTCTTGTATCAGTGTATATCCACCCTTAATGTCCAACACATCTTGATACACTGACGCATCAATCTCACAGACGTCTATTAGTTCTTGTTCATTGTACAGATAAAGTTTTACATTTTGTGTCTTGTCAAGATTGAGCGCCAAGTGTTCTAGTACTTGCTTCACTTGTGTTTTATCGCCAATCTGTTCTTCATTTACATACAATGCAAAATGCGTAATTTCCATAGTATTATCCGCAAAATAATTTTCTGGAATGCTGACGCCCAATCGAAACAGATTATCCTCCACCGCATGTTCAATATAGTAATATGCCTTGCCTTTCACTTCCTCTGCCAAAAAGCTGTTTCCTCCCTGAGCAACTTTCATATTAATATCTGTGCCCTCCAGAAACGCTGTGATGCCCCCACAAGTCAATCTATCATAGGCATACAAAAGTTTACTGTACTCTCCCAAAAGTTCTAGCGTTGCCAACTCCTGTTCTTCATACTCCTGCTGCATACCTGAGAGTTCCTCATAATCAAAACTTCCAAGCCTATTTAACTCTGTACTTTTTCCCAAATCCTCTTCCAGTTCATCACATGTTTGTATTGCGTCCATATATACAAGTTGTGCCGTTTTTAATGTCTCAAAATCATTTCGTACTGTCTGCGTAAGCTCCTCTTTTGCAGACTGTTGTTCTCGCACTGCATCTGCATATTCCAATGCGCCAGAATACAACGCATATGGGTCATCTTCCACATAACGCGAACCCGCTACAGCCCCTTTAAACCACTCCTTATTGATTCGGATAAACAAAATTCGGATGCTCCCATTCCACGGCGCGTCAATATCTTCCAACATCTGATTGTATGCTTTCTTAAAGATAGAACTGTCAATTGTCTCTCCGTTTAGTGCCTGTTGAAGATATGGTTCTATACCATTCATCTTATCTCCATACTGATTGCGCATCATACGCTTCATCATATTTAAACTTTCAAGAGATAGTGCTGTCTCAAGCTTTGTCTCGTAATACTTCTGGTCATTATTTAAAGTATATGTCACAAGCGAATCCAACACGCTGCGCGGAATATCAGCCTCCACAAAAGGATTGAGAAATGTATATCCAGAACTGACATCGAGATGAATCAGTTTTGAAAGCTGACCTTTCTTATTTTCAAAAGTTCGCATTTGCAGTGATATATCAGTGGTCAACCTGCTTACCTTTTTCTCCAATCGCTCTACATCAGCCTTTGATGCCTCCCCGGAAATTAGTCTAATTTGATTTCGTTTTAAAGTCTCCTTTGCTGCCTCCAAACTTCGTTCATAAAATTGAATCTTTTCCTGACAAATATAAACCTCTGTAAAAAGAATAGATACTTTCTCCTTTCCAGCAAGCAATTCATCTTGCAGTTGGTGTTTTAATTCATTTATTACACATGTAATCTGTAGTGGCTTGTACTGCCACTCATACTCGTTAGCCAATGTTGGCTTTTGTGGAAACTTAAATGAGAGCAATGGTGTCCAGCGAAAAGTTGCCATATTTTTCTTTTTCATTTTAATCGACTTAACTGCGGTGGCGTACTTTATCTCCTGAATCTCAATTTTATTCTGAATTTTCCTTAGATTTACTGAATTGGCAGCAGCCAAACTCTGCGCTTTTGTCAAAGATAATTTTTGGACCGCCTCAACGCGTATAGGGCAAACACACAAGACAGACTGTACCAGCAGCACAAAAAACAGAATCCAAAATACTTTTTTTCTGATTTTATCCTGAAAACGCATTCACTTCACTCCTCCATCCGATAAAAGTCAAAACCTGCATCCTTGTCCTTACAAAAAAACGTATACAAAATTCCTTCCTTGTCATACACATAAATATATGCTTGATAGCTCTTATCAAAATCTCTAACCTCTGTCACATCAGAAAATATTTTTTTGCTCTCAAAATCTGCCTTTCCATAAAGCACAGTATCTCCTAACATCTCACAACATATATTTAGAACAATCTTATCTTCTGGGGATAAATAAGTATTTCCCTGATAGACAGGCGCACCCAATTCCTGCGTAAGCTGCGAAATTTGATTTAACATGTTTCCTTCTAGGCAGATTTGCGGTTTTAGCACATACAATCCAGAAATCCGAAATACTTCCTCTAACGCATCACGTCTGTCCGTGCCAAAGTACACCGCGTCGATTTCTTTCATATGGACACAAGCTATCTGATCTCCTGTGTAAACTTCTCGCTCTCCCAAATAAATTTCAGTAGTCTCCGCCGCACTTTTTCCAAGAAACTCCTGATAAAAAATTGTGCCCTCCTGAAAAAAACCTTGATATATTTTGTCTTGTGTTGTATTGTATAGTATCCCTTTTCCTTGCATAAAACCCTTTTCAAAACTTCCCTCATACCAGAGCGTGCCATCTACATGATATAGTTTTCCTAAACCATTGTATAAATTATCCTGAAACATTCCTTCATACACAAGCTGCGCATTCTCGTTATAATATTTTCCTGTACCGTTGTATGCATTGGCATCAAAGTCTCCCTCATACACTCTATTTCCCTGTGCATCATACAAAGTTCCTTTTCCCTTTACCACACCATTTTCTACATCACCAATATATGCTGTATAACCAGATTTTCCAAGAATCTTCACCTTTCCTGTAACAAATTTAAGGGAGAGTGCATTATAGCGATATGTTCTATATATTGTATCCTTTTGAAAAAGTTTTGCAGGTTTTATACTCCACAGCAGCCATACACAACATACAATCATAAGAATCACTAGCGCCATAGCAAGTTTTCTGCTAATCTCCCAGAAGAAAAAAGTACAATAATCTTTGTCGTCTTTGGGTCTCATGTCAAAAAAGCGCACCAGAAATTCTTTCATGTTCGCTTTCCTCCCTCACATATACACTATCTACAGAACAATTCATAATGACTATCCTTGTCCTCTCCTTTATTTAGCCGCTTGTCACAGGCAAACACATACCATTTGGCAATACCATCATCGGGGCATTCTCGAACAATGTTCGTAAAAGCGTTTCTCGCGGAATATAAGTCGTCGCTATAATACAGTTCCAGCGCATGTTCAAAACACTGTTTATTTTTCAATTTTCCAAGTTTCTGCATCTGCGGGCACGCATCCAAAATTTCATATAGCCAGAATCGGCTCTTTTCATCAGCGGAAGTCACATAGCCAATACGTCGTCCTTTCACTTGTGTGCATACCTGCTGCCAAGTCTGTTCTGTCACAACAACCCGCGCGCCACTATACTTGAGTTCATCAATATAACGGCTCAATATATCCATCTCTATTGATGTCACATAGGGATACACCTGTTTACTGCCGCCTGCAAGCCCACAGCGAAACTGATCAGTATGTAACAAAATAAAAGGATTGGTATCATAATCATCCTCAATCTGTTGCAGCAATTCCTCCATACAGTCAATACTGTATCGAACTGCGGTCAATGCACTTTGCTCCTCCCCTTGAAAAATCACTTTAACATTTTCCAGATTGCTTCCATTCTGCAAAAAAACTGCCTGATTGGATTCTTTTTGTGAGAACAACAGTTCCATTAGTTGATTTACATACTGGACATATTGTCTTTGCAATTTTCCAGTAAGCAATGTGTCTTTATCAATTACTGAAATCATACCTAAAGTCGCCGCCATTTGTACTGTCTCGCCAATTTGAATATCCTGTAGTTTCTCTTTGCCAAACAACTGTTCAAAATTCTGTGGCGCATACTGGTCAAGATATTCAATTGTCTCTTCTGTCTTGTACTTTTGCCGCTGCAAGTTCCTGCACATGCGTTCTAGCCCCAGCCACATTAATCCAAACTCATTATTTGGTGCCTTTCTGCTGTCAACAGCATACTCTCCGCGGGATACCCGCTCCATTGCAGCGCACAACATCCCAATATTTCTCCACTTCCATCGCAGGAAAAACGCCAATACAAGCATAATTAGCAGCCAGCCAACAACTGCCACAATATAAAAAATATCTTCTACTTCCTGATGTGTACTCATCCCATATAACGGCACGCGCGACAGCAAACAGACCTGCTGTTTTTTATCCCCAACCTTTGAGACTGCCATCGCATAAGAAATTCCATTTACCTTGTCAATAAACTTATGTGTATCCTTTGGAAGCATCTCCATCGTAATACAATCTCGAATCCTTTCAAGTGTTAACGCATCATAAAATGTATCCGCCCGTCTGCCATAGGATGCTTCCTCCGCATAGAGAAAGACAAGATGGTCCTGATTCATACAGATAAGCTCCTCCCTCATATAAAAGGGCTGACTTTCATTTCCCATCACATTTCCCGAAAAAATTTCTTCTACCGATTTTTGCTGCCCTGAAGCCTCGTAATCCTCATACTCAAGTGTCCCTCTTACCGATTTTATCGCCGCAATCAACTTTTCTTTCTGAATATTCATACAAGTGTCTGCCAGAAATTTTTGTTGCTCTTGCTGCTCCGCAACCTCATGCAGCCAAATACCTGCAATTGTCACCGCTAACCAAATTCCCGTAAATCCTGCCAACGCTGCCATTGTCTGATACAAAAGTCTTCGTCTCCTCCACACCAGACGCCGAAACAGTTCCAATAAAATCCAGACAATCAAATAAATCAAGGTATATAAAAGCAACGGAAACCACAAACACTTTACCTTTTCCCGAATGCCAAGTGCCATACAGTCAAGCACACGCATGGTCTCCTCACCCAATCCCACAAGTAAAAGTTCATCTTTATTGTTCTGGGACACTTTTAATATGGCACTATTTTGTGCGCTCTCAGAATATTGAATATTCCATACAGCTCCCATTTTCTCAAACGTATAACTATTAAGACCATTTTCAAATAAATAAATAATATCCTCGCTGCCCTTTATCTGATAATACAATCCATTTTTATCAGCGAGGAAAAAGACAACGTCTTCTATCTCGCGCCGCTGCATTATACCATTTTCAGTAATAAAATAAATGTGGTTGTCCTGAGACAATGTGTACATGCCATTTTTTCCCCAACAGATAGTAGTCGGTATAAAATCTGTTTCAAGGCGCACCTGCCTCTCCATATCACCCTCACCAATGTACAACAAAATATTCTCTGTCTGTTGGTCAACGCCTGTCACATAGAGAATACCTTCCCGTACCTGAAAATCTGTCAAGGTCACATCCTCTGCAATAGATTTTTTCCAGATACGTTGAAAATGGTTTTTTCCTTCTGCTTTCTCCCATATGCTAAACCACTGTATTCCATCTTGATACCACATCTGTGCAAGGTAGAGTGTCTTCTTTTCATATTGGCAAAAAAGTTGCATCTCCCTTGCCTCACTCCTGCACCGAAACATCTGCTGCGGCGTCCCATTAGAGTCCAAGCGATAGATATAAACGCCTGTTCTATTTTCTCCTGCTGCATAAATATTTCCTTCGGAATCCCTTGTAATATCCTCCACAATAAAATTATTGGAAGGCAGATACAACTGGACCACCAAGGCACCAATACCCATATAAATAATAATTGTAATCAGTATTTTGATTTTGCCCTTCAATAATCCTCTCCTATCATTTTATTGCAGCAGTGTTTCTGTTCCAATGGTATCTAATGGACCACCAAACAGTTTCCAGAAAAAATCCTCTCCCAAGAAAACATTGCCTAAGATCACAACCAACACAACACAAATCAGCACAACACAGATACATGACAGCAGGCGATAAATCCATTTCAACTCAGATTCGCCAATACTCCAACGCCTCCGTTTTCCAGAGTTGTCTGCTCTGACAAACAGCTTGATATCTTGGTACAACTGCATAAACTCCTGATATTCTTCCCGCTCTAATTTTCGTTCCAATAATGTCATTACTTGCTTTTTAATTTGATTGTTTTTTCTCTCCAAATCCTCTAATTGTATCAGACGAATAATCTCCTCTGTACAGGCAACGACATTATCCCGCTCACCTATGGTGCTATCATAGTCTGACAAATCCACCAAAAATCCAAGCGTAACTGTTCCATCTAGCGCAATCTGTGCCTGTCCCTGACACAAAATAAGATACAGAACTGCGGGCGGCAGCTTGGATAAAATACATTGTTCTACCAGCGCAAGCCACACTTGCTGACAGGTACAGTATCCCTTTTTGATACTGCCCAAGTAAAATTTATGCAATGGTCTCTCCTGAAAATAAGGAAACACCAATCCCGCATATGTATTCTGCATAAAAACTTCCGCACAATAGTTCTTTGCATCTTTCAACAGTTCTTTCACAATTTGGTGGTCTTTTACAATCCACACTGTCTTATACGGCGCTTCTGATTTTCCTGTTTCACGGCAGATATACACATTATTTGATTTCCCTTTCAGAACTTCTTGGATAACCTGATATATCTTCTTCCCTGTATTCAGAACCATTTTTCCCTCGCCTACTCTTTATTTTTCAATTGCTCTTTCGCAACAATTCCTTATAGTAATTCTCTGTTAACAGAACTGGCAGAAAGCCTGAATAAGTATAAAATTATTTTCTTATAATAATTCCCTGCTGACTACTGCATATACATAAGTAGAAATCTTTGGCATGTCTGTACAGTAAATATAAATTTCGTAGACGCCTTCTTTCGCCGGCGCCGTATACATACCATCCGCCGTAATCTCGCCGCTTCCCTGTTCCGTTAGTTCATAGCTTAACCGGCATGGTTGTAGATTCTGAAAACTTACATTAAAGTAATAGCTCTCTTTTGCCCGCAGTCGTACCGTTGGTGTCTCCGGTATAATAGAACGATTTTCCTCCTCCTGCATCTCGTCAGAATCTTTTCCAGAGCCAAACTTGATCGCAACCCAGCTCAATTGTAAAACAATACTCTTCTGTTCTCCCAACAATTTTGCCGCCACCTGAAAACTGCCTTTGTCATTTAACACACGAACAGCAGTCTCTACCTGCATACACTCCTGAAAACCAAACAATTCCGCATTTCCAAAAATAGTATTTCTGCGGCTTCCTCTGTTGTAAGGTTCATTGTCTATATACTCTGTCCCCACTTCAATATACACATTTCCCTTGCCCAGACCATGCATAATTTCCTCAGACAAACACACATCACCTTTTTTCATATTGACATCAAGTGGTATCTCAAGCCTGCCGCTCGCCATAGGTAATTGCAGTTCTTCTCGACCTGTTACAGCTTCTGTATATTGTTCGCCTATATTCTGCTCAATTTTATTCCCATTGTCCCCGTCAAAATATGACAGGAATGTATCTCTCTGCCCAGCCTTCGCAGGTGTGATAATATAGTGTTTTACCCCCTGCTCAATTATCTTACTGACTAGACAGCTAACATCAGTGCGCAACAAATCCAGTACTGCAATACATACATCTTGACTTGTGTTGGATTTTAGATTGCTTTCCAGATTTGTTTTGCCAACCGTATCCACAGCCAATGCAAAAGGCGGCAAATCTGATAAACACAATCGAAATTGTATTTCAGCTCCTGCTTCTATCTCACGTCCTCCAATCTGAAATTGCATATCCTCCTTTCGACACAAAACTGTTGTCTCTTTTGTCTCTGTAGGTTCAACACAAAACCAATAATTTTTTCTTAAAATTTGCCCCTTTGGAAGCTGTATTCCCTCAATATTGACTTCCAGCTCATGATTTCCAGTCATATCTGTAAAGGAAGGCGTCTGCATCTTTATACGAAAAGACAACTCTTTTGTCTTCTCTGAATTTTTACGAACTACTACCATCAGTTTTACCGTATGTCCCTTTGAGGCAATATATGGCATTTGAATCCATACTGTGTAATCTACATTGTCCAATATTATTTTCTTTAAAATTAAATCTGTTGCTGTATCCTCTGCATCAATCACGCAGGCATCATAATAGTCTCTAACATACAATTCATACCCTTCATCAATACGATTGCTTTCATACTCTTTTCCTTCTGTCCCAATATCACCGCAGTATACATTATGGACTGCCTCCTCTCGATAGCGAATATATAGCCCTGCGTACTCGCTGTGAAGTGTATCAAAGCCAGCTAGCCCCGAAAGCTTTTTCACTACAGAAGTATCCACTACAATCTCTCGTCCAGCCCCGTCAATTGCCACGCCACTCTCCACCAAAATCGACAAATCATCTAAATTTATGACATTGAGCCCGCAGACAATGCCACTTCCGAACAAAATGCGGTTTAGAAAGCGTCGTTTATTGTTCATATAGAGTTGTTCCGCACTAAAATCCGCAGCGGTCAGCAGCTTGCCTGCGTAATAGCGATTTCTTTCAAAAGGAAATAATTGGTTATTTTTCACATACATTCCTCCATTACTTCCAAATTCTTCCTTTTATCTCTTATTGTATATAATATATAAAAATAATACTAAAATCAATCTTTTTCGTCAAAATTTACTATTCAACTCTTTCTTTTTTTGGTATGATAATTTTATTACAAACTTTAGAAAGGATCTGTCATATGCGCAAAACAATTCCACTCCTACTAAATAGCGTTCTATTTATCTGTGGTGTTAGTCTTCTTTTTCTCCAACACACTGTTTTATGTGCAGTGTGTTACTTGCTAATCTCCATTCTATTTATATGGACATTTAAAACAGAACACACTTCTATCGATCTTCCTTCTGAGGAAAACTTATCCGAAGATACAGAAGCACAATATACGAAACTATCCCTTCAGGTTGAGGAACTTACTGCCGCCAATGAACTATTTGCCAAAGAAAATAAACAGCTTATGGACGAATTAAATTTATCCAAAAATGCACAGACCAATACAAGATATAATGGTGTCCTTTATACTTGCCCGCTGACTTCTTCTCTTCCAATGTGCTTAGATAATTTTTTTACGGACTATTTAAACCATCACGCAGACTTCATAAAACGTCAAAAAATTACTTTAAATTACAGTTGTTCCTCACCGGAAGCTGTCACTTATCTATCGTCAGCCGCACTGACCCTAATCTGTGGCAATATCATTGACAATATGATAAAATTCAGCCCTTTATCAGAATCCGCCTACATCCGGATTACAGCATATGAAGGAGGCAGTCTTATCATCTTTAAAAATGAAGGCAACGGACCAGCTGAATCCGAACTGGACAAGCTGTTTGACCTAAACTATCAGGGCATCAACAAAAAGGGAGGACTTGGACTCGGGCTATCTCAAGTAAAGGTACTGATTGATGACTATGGTGGTGAAGTCTGGGCTAAAAGTACCAAAAACACAGGATTTACGCTGTATATAAAACTGCCAGAACAACCTGTGACAACCGCCGACGAAAAAATATCCTTAATAAATTGGGAGAAGTGATTATGAAGAAAAAAACGATACTTATTCTTATCAGTTTATTGCATATCTGTGTCTTTTGTGTTGGAATCTTAATCTTTTTTCAAACGAAACAAACATCGCGCGAAAACAGTAATCTTATATCAGACGCTGCTGTCCGAATCACAGAGACGGAATCGGATACCCTTATAGAACTTTCTTCTACAGAATCTTTTTCTACAGAGCCGCCCGAATCAGAACAAATGTTTTCTACTATAGAAGAATTTTTACCGGAATCTACTTTTGTTGAAGATATCTCAGAACCTTTTATGGAAGAATCTTTCTCGGAAATATCCTCCGTCGAAGATATCTCAGAACCTATTACAGAAAATATATCTGTACCAAAATCGTCCTATACTTTTAAGTATATTCCACATAACAATCTGAAGCTCAACATTCGGAATGCACCTTCCATGCAGGGAAAAATTATAGGAAAAGTTCCTCCCAACAAGGGTGGAACAATCCTTGAGTTTACAAACAAAGACTGGGCACTAATTGAATATAATGGCACAACTGGATACAGTAACTTACATTGTATTATATTGCACCCGCAAAAAAATTGATTGTTTTATTCTACCGCTTATAGAAAGGATTATTTTATTCAATGAACTTTCTGGAAATTACTATATACAGAATTATATTAAAAACATATTTGTTTTTTGAGGAGACAGGACGCCAGAACAGTTTTGAGCGCTTTTCTTATTTGCGTGTGCTCACAGAACGCCTAACAAAAGAATGTCTTGATGTTTGGCAACGTGATACTGGATTAGAGGCTTCGCGTTACAATAACCTTCTATCCCGCATCTGTGGAAAAGACGAAGCTGACAACAATATCTTATGCAATGCGCTTGACCTCTGTATTGCTGTTGCATATGTGCCAGAATTTTCTGTCTATCTCAATTATTATACTGGAAATATTGCGACCATACAGATTGCCTTGGAATTGGACGGTATAACACATTGCAGCTACAATGACACTCTGCGTTTACTACAAAAACTGCAAAAAGTTTGCTCTGTAGACTGGAACAAAAATCCGCTTCCTTATGCGGCTCTTGCAATTGATAATGCCTTGCTCTCCTATCTGACTGGGGCAGACAGCCTATCCCCTAAATTATTTTCTGACAGGATAACATATTTTAAACATAACACTTTGTTACACCCTATGTTTATTAATCAACACCTTGCTTTAGAAGGAGCTGCATGGCTTCAAAACACTTGCGTAAATATCTCCTACGAAACGAATTCGCAAACACATATTCTGCATCTAAAGGGAACTGGAGGAAGACGATTTCTTGCCAAGCAGATTGCGCATTTAATGAAAAGGGACCTGCTTCTTGTCGATATTAGAAAATGTAAAAATGTATTGGAAATGAACTTGGAAAACACACCATTCTGGAACGAACTACTCCATGCCGCTTTCCTAAAAAATGCCATTGTGTGTCTCTATAACATCACCACTTCTCTGCTCTCCCTAACTCAGATTGACCCGGCGGACTTTGCTGCAACGATTGTCACTCCCTTTATTTCAGCGGATATCCCCGTTATTTTGTGCACAGATATTGATGTTTCTTTTTCTGCCGTTAAAGACTTCTATCTATATATACATCAAATTACGCTAAATTATTTAACCCGCAAGGAACGAGAGTATGTATTTCGCGGTTTTGCCGAACTCTATCAAATTCCAGTTGACTGTGCTTTCTATTCTGTGCGCTATCAGCTCTCCGCAAGTGAAATTGCCTATGCCGCAATACAATGGCATCATTTAAGCCAACCCAAACCAGAAGATTTCTCAACGATTTGCAACGCTCTTCTTTACAACCAGCAAGAAACCGCACTAGGGCAATTGTTTTATCCGTCAGTGAGATTTCAAGACTTAATTTTGCCTGTCTCTATCAAAAAGACATTGGAACAGATTTGCTGTGGTGCATCTGAAAACTATCAAATTTTTGAAGAATGGAATCTAAAAAACTGCTATCCCTATGGACGCGCTGTGACTGTATTACTCTATGGTCCTCCGGGAACAGGAAAGACTATGACTGCCCATGCTATAGCGAAAGAGCTTGGCGCGCCTTTATATCAGATTGATTTGTCCCATGTGCTCGACAAATACATTGGTGAGACAGAAAAGCATTTGGAACAAATTTTTTCCTTTGCCCAAAAAGCAAAACCAATTCTTTTCTTTGATGAAGCGGATTCTCTCTTTGGCAAGCGCGGAGAAATAACAGACGGAAAGGACCGTTATGCAAATATGGAAGTCTCCTATATTTTGCAGCGCATTGAACAATTTGATGGTATTGTAATACTGGCTACAAATTTATATAGTAGTATTGACAAGGCATTCCTGCGCCGTATGAAATATGTAGTAAAATATCAGTCTCCTGACGCTGCAATGCGGCGCCGTATTTGGGAAAACTGTCTACCATCAGAGCTTTTTTGTGAAAATTTAGACTTGGATTACTTGGCAAAACAGTTTGATTTCACGGGTGGCATTATCAAAAATATCATCTATGTTGCATGTGTCATGGCAGTCCACGACAATAAAAAACTCTGCATGGAACACATATTGTATGCTGTCCGTGCAGAGTATGAAAAGCTAGAACGCCCCATCGTCAAAGATATGTGGGGAGAATATGGAGAGATTATCCAGTGATTGACATTACTCGTGTAGCCATCACATCCGCTTCATGCTCCAACACAGGACTATCATTGAGTGCTTGTCCATTCAAATTGGCTGTAGCGCGCACCTGCCCACGGCTTTGCTGAACAATATGTCCCAACTCATGTGCCAGATGTCGCTCCTGCCCTGGGGCAATATATACTTGATTTGCCTGCGTATATGCAAGTGCCTGCATTTGTGCGGGTTTCCCAGAATTGTAATGCACTTGCACTCCATCAAAAGAAATGCCAGAATAGGATTCAAATTGTTGTTTTAGTTTGTCTGGAATACCAGTTGTATTCTTCGATGAACGTTTACGAACAATGGGTTCTTTTTTTATCGATTGATGCTCCATAACATCCCTCCAATAAGAATAACTAATATTTTATATAGTATAACATACTTTTAGTGTCTACACAACTAGTACAACGTTTTCTCGCAATTTGTTACTATTTAGTGTCTGCTGATTAGGTTTAAAACACTTGATTTTATCGACTTTTACCGC
>CASJPF010000014.1 GCA_949383255.1 Lachnospiraceae bacterium
CCGAATTAACGCCTGTGGAGATAGCAGGTAAACCAAACAAGTTTGGTTACGAGGTCGATGAAGCAGGAAGCCCATTGGCTTTAGACAATGGGGAGTTCACAAAAGTATGACGTGGAAAAGGATTAGTACAAAGTAGACACTTTTCAGAGAGGGAATCATTTGGTGTGAGATTGCTAAGGAAAAGCTTTGGAACCTACCTTGGAGTCCTGTATGAGAAAATTGATACCAACAATGCCAAGCATTGTTGATATCAATTTGGGAAATACAGCGTAGCGCCGGCGTTAACGGTAGGATGAGTGAAATCAGGGTGGTAACGCCGCATGAAGGCCCCTATGGGAAGCGTGCAGTATTACCACCCTATTTTATGCACAGATTCGTGTAAAAAAATTAGAGAGGATGAGAAGAGATGGCAAATGACAAGAAACTTGTGGAAGCGATTACTTCTATGGAGGAGGATTTCGCACAGTGGTACACAGACGTGGTGAAGAAAGCAGAGTTGTGTGATTATTCGAGCGTGAAAGGTTGTATGATTATCAAACCTGCTGGCTATGCGATTTGGGAGCAGATTCAGCAACAGCTTGACACTGCATTTAAAAAGACGGGCGTGGAGAATGTGTACATGCCAATGTTTATACCAGAAAGTCTTCTGGAAAAGGAGAAGGATCATGTTGAGGGGTTTGCGCCGGAGGTTGCGTGGGTGACACATGGCGGACTTGAACCATTGCAGGAAAGACTTTGTGTGCGGCCGACGTCAGAGACCTTGTTCTGTGATTTTTATAAAAATGAAGTGCAGTCTTATCGGGATTTACCGAAAGTATATAATCAGTGGTGTTCTGTGGTGCGCTGGGAAAAGACAACACGTCCATTTTTGAGAAGCCGTGAATTTCTGTGGCAGGAGGGACATACGGCACATGCGACGGCAGATGAGGCAGAGGAGCGAACCATTCAGATGTTGAATGTGTATGCGGACTTTGTGCGGGATGTGCTTGCAATTCCGGTCGTAAAAGGACAGAAGACAGACAAGGAAAAGTTTGCTGGCGCGGAGGCGACATATACAATTGAGGCGTTGATGCATGATGGCAAGGCGTTACAGTCTGGTACAAGTCACAATTTTGGAGACGGTTTTGCAAAGGCATTTGGAATCCAATTTACGGACAAAGACAATACACTAAAGTATTGTCATCAGACTTCGTGGGGGTTGTCAACGCGCATTATCGGTGCGGTGATTATGGTGCATGGCGATGATTCTGGCTTGAAACTGCCACCAAAAGTAGCACCGACACAGATTATGATTATTCCGATTCAGCAAAAGAAAGAGGGCGTGCTTGACAAGGCATATGCGCTAAAAGAGCGTTTGCTAGAGAAAGGTTTTCGGGTAAAAGTGGACGATTCAGATAAAAGTCCAGGCTGGAAATTTAGTGAGTGTGAGATGCGCGGTGTGCCGTTTCGGATTGAGATTGGACCAAAGGATATCGAGAACAACAAATGTGTCTTTGTGCGCCGTGACACAAGGGAGAAGATTGAGGTCAGTCTTGACGAGGTTGAGACAAAGGCGGCAGAACTTCTGGATACAATTCAGTCAGATATGTATGAGACGGCAAAGAAGCATCTGGAAACCCATATTTACAATGCAGTGACATGGGAGGAATTTTGCGATATCATCAACAATAAACCAGGATTTGTCAAGGCAATGTGGTGTGGGGATCGCACTTGTGAGGACAAGATTAAAGATGAGCTGGCGGCAACAAGCCGTTGTATGCCGTTTGAACAGGAGCAGTTGAGTGCAGCTTGCGTGTGCTGTGGCAAGCCTGCGAAGAAGATGGTTTACTGGGGCAGAGCGTATTAGAGTGTGTAACGTGGATAGAATGATGGAAAAAGTTAAAAATTTTTATTGTAAGCGCTTTCATTTTTTTGGAAAATAAGGTATGATAATGATGTATCATCGTTAGGAACTGTTCAAAAATAATTGATACATGTTGATTTGCCTATTTCTCCGATTGCACATATCAAAAAGCCTTTCTGTAGCCCGCTACGACTACGTTTTTTAATATGCACCCTCGAAGAAATATTCTGCGCAAGCTGTACATGTTATTTCTGAACAGTTCCTTAAAGGCGGAAAAAGAAATTATGGAGGGATAATACAATGAATATTTTAGTAATCAACTGTGGCAGCTCTTCGCTGAAATACCAACTGATTGACAGCGATACAGAAGCTGTGCTTGCAAAGGGGCTTTGCGAGCGTATCGGGATTGATGGAAGTGTCCTTACACACACGCCGGCGGGGAAGGACAAGGTAACAATTGAGACGCCAATGCCAAATCATACTGTGGCGGTCAAGCTTGTGATTGATGCGCTTACTGACGCAAATCATGGTGTGGTTCAGTCGCTGGACGAAATCAATGCAGTCGGACATCGCGTGGTTCATGGTGGCGAGAAGTTTGCTTCTTCTGTCATTATCAATGATGAGGTTCTTGCGGCAATTGAGGAGTGCAATGACCTTGCACCGCTCCACAATCCGGCAAATCTGATTGGAATCAATTCCTGCAAGGAGATTATGCCCAATGTGCCAATGGTGGCAGTGTTCGACACTGCATTTCATCAGACCATGCCTGAGAAGGCTTACTTGTATGGACTTCCATATGAGTACTATGAAAAGTATAAGGTGCGCCGCTATGGTTTTCATGGAACCAGTCACGACTATGTATCTGCAAGGGCAGCGGAGCTTCTTGGCAAGACTAGAGAGGAACTAAAAATTATTGTTTGTCATCTGGGAAATGGTGGGTCTGTATCTGCAGTTGACCATGGAAAGTGTGTTGATACTTCTATGGGACTCACACCGCTTGAAGGTATTATTATGGGAACGCGTTCTGGCAGTATTGACCCAGCCATCTGTGATTTTATCTGTCAGAAAGAAAAGATAACACCGGCAGAGATGAACACGATTCTAAACAAAAAGTCAGGTGTGCTTGGCATCTCAAAAGTTTCTTCGGATTTCCGAGATATCGAGGCGGCAGCGGCGAACGATAATAAGCTTGCAAAGGCGGCTTTGGAGGCATTTTATTACAGTGTGGCAAAGTATATTGGCGCATACGCAGCGGCGATGAACGGTGTGGATGCAATTGCATTTACGGCGGGAGTAGGAGAAAACAATATATCAGGACGTGCTGAGATTGCAGAATATTTGGGATATCTTGGCACAGAAATTGACGCGGAGAAAAACAATATTAGAGGTGAGGATAGAATAATCTCCACAGAGACAAGCAAGGTTGCACTCCTGTGTGTGCCAACAAATGAGGAACTTGCAATTGCAAGACAGACCGCGGCACTCGTATCCGTTACTCCTTAATGCTTCTTAAAATATTTTAATTTTGAGTAAATAATAAGCTTGCAATATTGCAGGCTTATTGTTATAATTACAATAGCAACGATTCGGATACATAGATTCGATTGTGCAATATGTATGGGGTAAAAAAATTGTTTTGTATATATTGTATAGATATTTATGATCTGAAAAATAAAATATCATTGGAGATTACGGCAACGGAATAGAACAGGAGGTTACATATTTATGGGATTGGATGCAAAAAGCGCAATTGAGAGTGGCAGAACTGCACTTGGTATTGAGTTTGGATCGACCAGAATCAAGGCGGTTTTAATTGATGAGAATCATGAAGTGCTCGCCATTGGAAATCATGACTGGGAGAATCAGTTGGTGAATAATATCTGGACTTATAGTTTGGATGCCATCTGGAAAGGGCTTCAGGATTGTTATCAGGATCTGGCAAAGTCTGTGCAAGAAAAATATGGAACACAGATAAAGACGCTTGGCTCTCTTGGTTTTAGCGCCATGATGCACGGGTATATGGCATTTGACAAAGAGGGAGCACTTTTGGTGCCTTTTCGGACATGGAGAAACACGATTACGCAGGAGGCGAGTGAGAAACTCACAGCGCTTTTTGAATATCATATTCCACAGAGATGGAGTATTGCACATCTGTATCAGGCAATTCTCAATGGTGAGGAACATGTCGGGAAGGTTGATTTCTTCACAACTCTTGCAGGCTATATTCATTGGCAATTAAGCGGTGAGAAGGTACTTGGCGTCGGCGAGGCGTCGGGTATGTTTCCGATTGATATTGACACAAAAAAATTTAATGAGCGTATGATTGGGCAGTTTGATGCGCTTGTTGCAGAGAAAAATTTCTCGTGGAAACTTGCAGATATTATGCCGAAGGTATTGGTTTCTGGGGATAAGGCAGGCACTTTGACAGAGGCGGGCGCAAAGCTTCTTGATGTGACAGGTACGCTTCAGGCAGGGGTTCCAATGTGTCCTCCAGAGGGTGACGCAGGCACAGGCATGGTGGCGACCAACAGCGTGGCGCAGCGCACTGGCAATATTTCCGCAGGTACTTCTGTGTTTGCAATGGCAGTTCTCGAGAAGGATTTGTCGAAATCTTATGACGAGCTGGATCTTGTGACGACGCCCGATGGAAGCCTTGTGGCGATGGTACATTGCAACAATTGCACTTCGGACCTAAATGCGTGGGTGAATTTATTCAAGGAATTTCAGGAGACAATGGGGCAGAAAGTGGACATGAACGAGCTTTATGGAACGCTGTACAGAAAGGCGCTTGAGGGTGATGCTGATTGTGGTGGACTTCTTGCATACGGTTACTTTTCTGGTGAACATGTGACAGGTTTTGAGGAGGGCAGACCACTTTTTGTGCGGACACCAGATGCGAAGTTCACATTGGCGAATTTTATGCGCGTTAATCTGTTCACTGCACTTGGCGCGATTAAGATTGGTATGGACATTTTATTTAAGCAGGAGAGTGTGACGCTCGACGAACTTCTCGGACATGGTGGATTGTTCAAGACAGAAGGGGTCGGACAGAAAGTTGTAGCAGCCGCTGTCAATGTTCCAGTGTCTGTTATGAAGACAGCGGGCGAGGGCGGTGCGTGGGGAATTGCAGTTCTTGCAAATTATATGATGAAAAAGGGTGCAAATGAGTCTCTCAGCGATTATCTAAACAATAAAGTATTTGCAGGTGAGGAGTCTGTGCGTGTGGAGCCAGATGCTGCTGATGTGGCAGGTTTTGAGACTTTTATTGAGCGCTATAAAAAGGGACTTGCTATCGAGCGCGCAGCAGTGGATAATCTGTAGAAAATGTTGTAGCGAAATCTGGAGGATTGAGATGTTAGAGGAATTAAAGAAAAAAGTGTATGAGGCAAATATGGATTTGCCCAAATATGGTCTTGTCACCTTTACGTGGGGCAATGTAAGTGCAATAGACAGGGAGAGCGGTCTGTTTGTCATAAAGCCAAGCGGCGTTGATTATGATTTGCTAAAACCTGAGGATATGGTTGTCATGGATCTAGAAGGTAATAAGGTGGAGGGGAAATATAATCCTTCGTCCGACACACCGACCCATCTGGAGCTGTACAAGGCGTTTCCAGAAATTGGCGGCATCGTACATACACACAGTACTTATGCTACAAGCTGGGCACAGTCAGGCAGAAGTATTCCCTGCTATGGAACGACACATGCGGACTATATGTATGGAGAAATCCCTTGTGCGCGCGTGCTGACACAAGAGGAGATTGATGAAGGTTATGAGAAAAATACGGGAACGCTTATTATAGAAACTTTTAAAGAGAAAGATGTTATGGCAGTTCCGGCTGTACTCTGTAAGAATCATGGTCCGTTCGCTTGGGGAAAAGATGCAAAAGAGGCTGTGCACAATGCAGTTGTTTTGGAGGAAGTGGCAAAGATGGCTTTGTTCACAGAACAGTTAAATAAAGATGTAGAGCCGGCGCCACAGCGCATCCAGGACAAACATTATTATAGAAAACACGGCGCAAATGCATACTATGGCAACAAAGTTGAGTAATTAACGAATGTTTAATTTGTAAGGTATTATTATCAAGTTTATATATTTACGAATAATTTATTATATGGTAGTTTAAAAAGGTATAAAAGTATACTGATTGACTTTGATTGGAGGAAAAAACAATGACAAATTTGGAGCTTCAAAAGATGGCAAATGAAGTTCGTAAGGGTATCGTGACTGGCGTTCACGCTGCAAAGGCAGGACATCCGGGTGGTTCGCTTTCCGCAGCAGATATCTATACGTTTCTTTATTTTGAGGAGATGAACATTGATCCGAAGGACCCGAAGAAAGCGGACAGAGACCGTTTTGTTCTCTCCAAGGGACATACAGCGCCGGGACTTTACTCGACACTTGCAAATCGCGGATATTTTCCAGTGGGGGATTTGGTGACGTTGAGAAAGCTTGGTTCTTATCTGCAAGGACACCCTTGTATGCAGCATGTTCCAGGGGTTGATATGTCATCGGGTTCGCTTGGACAAGGGATTTCTGTAGCGTGCGGCATGGCGTTGGGCGCAAAGATGTCCAATGCAGATTATCGTGTATACACGCTGCTTGGCGACGGTGAAATTGAGGAAGGACAGGTTTGGGAGGCTTCTATGTTTGCTGGACACAGGAAGCTTGACAATCTTTGCGTGATTGTGGACAACAACGGTTTGCAGATTGATGGTAAGATTGAGGATGTATGTTCGCCATATCCAATTGACAAAAAGTTTGAGGCGTTTAATTTCCATGTGATTAACTTGGATGATGCACATGACTTTGACAAGATTCGTGCGGCATTTAAGGAGGCAAGAGAGACAAAGGGTATGCCGACAGCAATTATTGCGCATTCCTTGAAGGGCAAGGGCGTATCTTTTATGGAAGGAAGTGTAGATTGGCATGGCAAGGCTCCAAATGATGAGGAGTACGCAGTTGCTATGGCAGATTTAGAGAAGATTGCGCAACAGTTGGCATAAACGCAGAAGGGAGAAAAAAATGGCAGACGTAAAAACGAACAAAGTCGTTTCAAAGATAGCAACAAGAGAGAGTTATGGAAATGCTCTTGTTGAGATGGGAAAAGAGAATCCAAATTTAGTTGTCTTGGATGCTGACCTTGCAGCGGCAACTAAGACAGGCGTGTTTAAGAAAGCGTTTCCAGAGAGGCATATTGACTGTGGAATCGCAGAGTGTAATATGGCAGGCGTAGCTGCTGGATTATCGCTTGCAGGCAAGATTCCATTTATGAGTTCCTTTGCAATGTTCGCGGCAGGACGTGCTTTTGAGCAGGTGAGAAACTCTATTGGTTATCCGCATTTAAATGTAAAGATTGGCGCGACACACGCCGGCATTACAGTAGGAGAGGATGGAGCATCACACCAGTGTAACGAAGATATTGCTTTAATGCGTACAATTCCTGGCATGGTTGTGATGTGTCCGGCAGATGACATTGAGGCAAAGGCAGCGGTGCGCGCAGCAGTAGAATATGAGGGACCCGTTTATATCCGTTTTGGACGCGCGGCAGTTCCTGTTATCAATGACAGGCCAGATTACAAGTTTGAGATTGGCAAAGGTACAGTTGTGAGAGAGGGCACAGATGTGACTATAGTAGCAACTGGTATCTGTGTGGATTCTGCACTTGGCGCGGCTGAAATGCTTGAGAAAGAGGGAATTCATGCAGAAGTGATTAACATCTGTACAATTAAGCCTCTGGATGAGGAAATTATCATTAACTCCGCAAAAAAAACTGGCAAAGTGGTTACTGCTGAGGAGCATTCTGTAATTGGTGGGCTGGGAAGTGCAGTATGCGATGCACTCTGTAAATCTTATCCAGTACCTGTCTGCAAGATTGGTATGCAGGATGTATTTGGCGAGTCAGGTTCTGCGGCAGCGCTTGTTGAGAAGTACAAGCTCGATGCAAAAGGCGTGTATGAGCAGGTGAAAACATTCTTGGCATAATATAGATTGAATGATTGCAGGCGTCATCTTTGTGGTGACGCCTGTTTTTGCGGTTGTTTTGTGCAATGATAAGAATACTTTTTGCACTTAAAATATTGTTATATCGCAGCGATAAGAAAAATATATATTACGACCTCCCATGCGAATGTGGTTTTATTATTTTTGAGAAATCTTTGTGTCATTGATTGGGGAATCTGCGGATCATGTGGAATGTGGGGCGGATAATATTTAAAATTTTTATTTCAACCTTATTCCTAATATGTTACAATTAAAATGTTACTTTTCACGGGTCAGGAATGCGCATGTACTGCGTATTCCGTGAGAACATGATTCAGGTATGAGGGGCGATTTTGGCGTAGCAAAATTTTGTATATCGCCCCGAATTGTTACTAGGAGCGGCTCTTATGCTGTGAATAGTAACAATAAGAATATTGTAATATCGATAGTAAGGAAAGGAATGGTCACATGGAACAGAAAAAAAAAGAATCCGCCAAAGTTTACAAGCAACAACAAATTGCGCCAGGTATCTACGACATGTGGATCAATACCACATTAGCGAACCAGGCAAAGCCAGGGCAGTTTATCAGCGTGTACACGCAGGACAAGTCGTCACTTCTGCCGCGGCCAATCAGTATTTGCGAGACAGATGTCGCGAACAACCGGCTGCGTATCGTATACCGTGTGGCAGGAAAGGGAACAGCGGAATTTTCAAGGTACAAAACAGGCCATCGGGTGGATATTCTCGGAACGCTCGGAAATGGTTTTCCGCTGGAAAAAGCAGAGGGAAAACGCCTTTTTCTGATGGGCGGCGGAATCGGAATCCCACCTATGCTCTCGGTCGCAAAAGCAATTAAAAATGTGGCGTCTGTCGATGTGATTGTCGGCTATCGAGACAAAGAACTGTTTCTGGTAGAAGATTTAGAAAAATATGCGTCAGTCCATGTCGCGACAGAAGATGGCAGTGTCGGCACAAAAGGAACTGTTATGAATGTTATCGAGGAAAAGAAGCTAGAGGCAGATATAATTTTTGCCTGCGGACCAATGCCAATGTTGCGAGTAATTAAAAAGTATGCTGCTGAAAATAAAATTGCGGCGTATATTTCCCTTGAGGAGCGGATGGCGTGCGGTGTGGGCGTGTGTCTTGGTTGCGTTGTAAAAACAACGAAGACTGACCATCATTCTCATGTGAACAATGCACGGATTTGCACGGACGGTCCCGTTTATAATGCAGAGGACGTTGATATCGTTGACTGACGACAAAACGGCAATGACGCAAATATTTAGTATATAAGGAATTAAAAACAGTGTACGAATTGTTTGTTGTGCTGGAAAAAACAGGTGCGGATTAGTAAAGTCTATTTATATAAAATCGGAGGAGTAGATTTGAATACAAAAATTACAATAGCGGGTGTTACATTTAAAAATCCGGTGATGACGGCATCGGGAACATTTGGTTCGGGTATGGAATACGCAGAGTTTGTTGATTTAAACTGTCTGGGTGCAGTCGTGACAAAAGGCGTTGCAAATGTGCCGTGGGAGGGAAATCCAACGCCGCGTGTGCAGGAGACTTATGGGGGAATGCTCAATGCAATTGGACTGCAAAACCCAGGAATTGATGTGTTTATTGAGCGGGATATACCATTTTTAAAACAGTATGATACAAGGATTATAGTCAATATTTGTGGGCGGTCTGTGTCAGATTATGTGGAAGTTGTGGAGAAGTTGGCAGACCAGCCAGTCGATATGCTTGAGATCAATGTTTCCTGTCCAAATGTGAAACATGGCGGAATTGCCTTTGGGCAGGACCCAAAATGTCTTTTTGATATCACAAAGGAAATAAAAGAAAAGGCAAAACAGCCGATTATTATGAAATTGTCTCCTAATGTAACAGATATCACAGAGATGGCAAAGGCAGCAGAGGCTGCCGGAAGTGATGCAATCTCACTGATTAATACTATCACTGGAATGAAGATTGATATTCATAAAAGAACCTTTGCGCTGGCAAATAAGACAGGAGGGCTGTCTGGTCCTGCGATTAAACCGGTCGCAGTGCGCATGGTTTATCAGGCGGCAAATGCTGTAAAGATACCTATTATAGGTATGGGGGGCATCGCATGTGCGGAGGATGCGATTGAATTTCTGTTGGCAGGTGCGACAGGTATTGCTGTCGGTGCTATGAATTTTGTTAATCCTTATATAACAGCCGAGGTGGTAAAAGGCATTGAGGAGTATATGCGTGAGTATGATATTAAGGAGCTGACGGATATAATTGGCTCTGTAAAATAAAAAGTCATAACAAGTCCTCCCACAGCATACATTTTACTAGAGCGTGTACGCTGTTGGGAGGTTTTTACATGGAATTAATGAAGAAAAATATCCATACAGAGCGGATAAAGTCAAAGGCGTTGTTGCAGGTGCCATTGGAGACGGATATTAATGTCTCTGATGCAAAGCCAGATGTCGCGAAAGTGATTTATGACTGTGGAAAGATTAAGGTGGATGAGATTAAGACTGGCATGAATAAAATCTGGGTCAAAGGGCGCCTGTGTTATCAATTCCTGTATCAAACAGAAAGCGAGGACAGAGCACTTGCCGGAATGGAGGGAGATATTCCTTTTATGGAGGAAATCTATCTCGACAAACTGGAAGGACAGGACAGGGTGATTTGCAAGACGAGTCTGGATGATATGCGAGTGCATATTATCAATTCAAGAAAACTTAGCATTCAGGCCGTGATATCCCTTGAGCCAAGAGTGGAGGAGAGCATTGCCGAGGAACTATGTGTAGAGCTTGATAATTCAGGGGGGGCGGATCTTGAAAAACTAGAATATCGCAAAAAGAGTTTAGACTTTCTGGAAACAATTGTCAAGAAGCGGGATTTGCTGCGTATTCACGAGGAGACACGACTGCCTGCTGGAATGCCAGATATTGGTGCTGCTCTGTGGAAAAATATACAGATTAGTAGCATTAGTTTTCGTCCAATGGATGAAAAGCTTGGAATTACAGGAGAGATAAGCCTGTTTATTGTGTATCGAGAGGATGCTTCTGGCAGAATTAACTGGTACGAGACAATGATTCCGTTTAATGGTTCTGTGGAATGTCAAAATAGCAGAGAGGGCATGATTGTCGATGTGACCTATGAGACAGGGCATGAGGAAATTACAGTGAGGGAAGATTCTGACGGAGAGTTTCGGCTGATTGGAATCGAGATGACTATCGAGTTGGAGATTAAACTCTATGAGAGGGAAAGCACCTCTATTGTGGCGGATGTGTATGGTGTGAGCTGTGAGGTGCAGGCAGGAATTGACAGCAAACAGTTTCGCAGTCTCTGTACAGAGTTAAACACAGAGGAAAAGTTGACGCGCAGTATTAAAATTGAGGATGCCGATCCAAAAATTTTGCAAGTGTGCCACAGTGATGCGCGCGTAAAGTTGGAGGAGACAGCTTTTCGGGAGGGAATGCTGCGACTTGCCGGAGAGATTGAATTGCAAGTGCTGTATGCTTCCAATGAGAGCGGCGCAGGGCTTTATCCAGTGCGGAGTATTGTGCCATTTGAGATTGCAAAAGAACTTCCAGGTGTGGATGAGCGGCAGATTGATCAGTATTCCTTGTCTGTTCAGATACCACAGCAGACGGTGAGTATCAAGGATAGTTCACAGCTTGAATGGCGAGGAACTATGAGTATTGAATTGCGGCTATACAGCGCAAACAGCGAAGATATCTTGACAGACTTGAGTATTACACCACTAGACGCAGAAGTGCTTGAAAAACTGCCAGGATTTGCGATTTACTATGTCAAACCAGGCGATTCCTTATGGCAAATTGGCAAAAAGTACTATGTAAGCGTAGGTAGAATTAAGGAGATGAATAACTTGACAGAGGATGAGATTAAGGCAGGGGATAAACTTTTAATTGTAAAATAAAAGATAAGTACAAAAAAGAGTAGGGAAAAGAATCTTCCCTACTCGAATTATTTTATTGCGCTCTTGCCACAACTGTTCCGTCTTCTGTTGTGGTTACAGTGTCCTTTGCGGACTCTTTGTCTTCAGTCTTTGGCTCCATCAACTTATCAAATTTCTCAAGAACAGCGTCATAAGTTTTCTTTGAAATCTCAGGAAGTTTTCCGCCCCATGTCTTCTCCGCTTTCTCATATCCTTTTAAGAATGCATCACGCATCTTTTCAAGCTGTTTGGAATCATTGCCTGCAAGTGCTGTCGCAAATGATACAATGCGGTCGGAAGTCTGTTTTACACCCCAGTAACCATCCTCGGAGATAGCTTCCTGCGCTTTTTTCTGTGTTGCTGCATCAACAGTGTAATTTCCTTTTGAAAGGAACTGCCAGATATTGTTTGCCTCACCAAAAGTATTTGTCTGTGTATTGAGCATACTATGTACTAAATCTGTCAACTGGTTCTGGCGTTTTTCCTGATCTGCCTTAAGCTGGGCTACGATAGACTTTCTGTCCTCGTCTGATAGTTTTCTTTTGTCATAGACAGCAGCCGGTTTCTCTTTTTCTTCTGTACCTGCAACGGCTTCATTCTTTGTAGAGTCAACCTTTGAAGAAGTATTTTCTTTTTTTTCTGCCTCAATAGCATACAAATCTGCTGTATTGTTATTTCCAATTCCTGATAAACTCATATGGTATCCCTTCCCTTCCCAATTAATAAATAATTTTGCGATCAGTACGCCAAGTGGCTGCATAGCAGACATTTGGCGAATGCTGCTAAGGTCACAGGTTTTGTGGATTGTTACAAAACTGTGATGCCCTCCATGGCTTTCACCAGCTATTATGCACACGGACACGCCTACTTGATTTTGACGTAGACATACTGGTTTTATGTTTATATCGGCATTATAGCACAAAAACTTAACTGTGAATAGACTTAATTCACTAAATTTTGGAAATGTATGAGGATAGGAAGAAAATAAATAGAAACTGTAATAAATATTCCTGTTTTTTGTAAAATTTACACAAATTTCTATTGTATATCATAGGATATTGTGATATAAATATAGCTATAAAGAAAGACATTCTTACTTTCTTTTAAGAGTTTTTGTAGGGGGAATTGCTATGGATTTTGTCAGCGAAAAAGGTGCGGTTCGGATGGTGAGCACCTATGTTGAACATGAGGTGCCGGAGCATCGAAGAGTTACGGAAAAAGAACTCAATGCAGGGGGAATTGCTCCAGAGGCAAGGGCAGCTTTTAACAGAAAGCCATACTATGGTTCATCAGCAGTTAATTTTAAAAATCGTCCGGTGCTTAGATAAGCGGCCGCCTGGATCTGTGGAATAGATTCAGGCGGCGCTTTAAATTTTAAAAAGTTCTGTGGAAAGTCTTGTTGTAATATGTTATAATGACGACAGATATAGGAAATGCAAATCTACTTGCGTTTTCTCGTGCCGACCACATGCTGTAAAGCAGCTAAGGAACTGTTCAGAAATTCCTTATGCGGTCGAGTGCATGATTACAGCAACGATAAGGATCTACCCAAAAGATGTGGGAAAGGAGAAAAAGAATGAAAGGCAAAACAAGATATCATAAAGGATTGGCAGCTTTGCTGGCACTGACATTGTCATTTCCTATCGTGCCAGAAATTCGGACAAAGGCAGCGGAAGAATCAGAGACCGAGTACACTACATTGGAAGAACTAGAAACGTTGGAGTCAGAAGACCCCACATGGGAAGCACTGGAAGATTTGGATCCAGATGACCTGATAGAAGAGCCAATGGAGTTGGAGACAGAACCGGAGACGGAAGAAATTACAGAGCAGCAGACAATACCTGGTACTTGGACTCATCTTGGTGATGGATGGCATTATCTTGATGGGACAGACATCAGAGTATATATGGACGGTGATATTATCCGACTTTGCGGTACAGGAGACTTTCCAGATGTGGATTACTGGAAATTGTATGAGCGGCCGTGGCACAGCTCGTCAGCACAACATCTAATTATTGACAGTTCCATTGCGTCTATTGGGGCATATGCATTTTATAAGTGCCCAAATATCAAGTATATTACGATTGCGACCAGTACTTTTATCAACAACAAAAATGCTTTTGAGGGAATCAATATCAGTCCTGTTTTTAGAATTGTTGACGAGAAGGTACAGACGCGGATGTACGGAACAATACCTTATACCAGTCTGGACAGTATTCAGGCGTTTGCACAGTCCAATGCAATGGGGGCTTGTTATATCTTAGATGATAATAAGAAGGCAACTGCTTTTCAGGAGAGCACCAATCCGACAATTGGTAATGTGTATTCAGCGAAAAATACGAAAGCACCATGGAACAAGCTTTCAAAAAATGCAAATGGGCGAAAGGCAACTCCAATCTGCAAGCTGTCGCCTTTGACACCAGACCCGACGCTGAAGGTATCAGCACAGAGACTGTATCCGGGCACGGCTTGTTATGAGGTATATGCTGCATTTATAGAGGATTATACCTTTGCAACGACCTTCAATATCATGGTGGAGAAAGAGGAGCAACCTGTAAAAGAGACAGCCAGTGAACTGGATTATATCCTTACAATTCCGAAGGCGTACCGCCGTGCGGACAGGAGCTTCCGGCTGTTAGCAATCGGCGATGGTGAGGTTTACATTTATGATGACCTTGACTCATATGATGATAGGATGACTTTCCGTACCAAAAAACCGACGACAGCATATGCATTGGTCTATAAGTAAAGAAACGAGGGAAAATAAAAATGGCAAGTGTAAGCATTGAACAGTTAATTGAAAAGCTCAAACTTATCAATCTGACACCGCAGATTGATGTGGCAAGTGTGAAGATTCATCAGCCGGATATCAACCGACCAGCGCTGCAGTTGGCAGGATATTTTGAGCATTTCGAGGAGACCAGACCACAAATTATCGGTTTTGTAGAGTATTCTTATATGAAGAATCTTTCTGACGAGAAGAAAAAGGAGGTTTATCCGAGAGTTATATCCGAGAAGACGCCCTGCATTATTTTCTGCCGTAATTTGCAGCCAGATGAGATTTTTATGAAGGCAGCATTGGAGCATAATGTTCCGATTTTGGTTACAGGGAAACCGACATCTGCATTTATGGCAGAGATTATACGATGGCTGAATGTCAAGCTTGCACCGTGCATTTCTGTGCATGGTGTGCTGGTGGATGTATATGGAGAAGGCGTGCTGATTACAGGGGAGAGCGGTATTGGAAAGAGTGAGGCAGCGCTAGAATTGATTAAACGTGGTCATCGTCTAGTTTCGGATGATGTTGTGGAGATTAGAAAAGTAAGCGACGATACGTTGATAGGTTCTGCACCGGATATTACACGGCACTTTATTGAACTGCGCGGTATTGGTATTATTGATGTAAAGACACTATACGGTGTACAGAGCGTAATGGATACTACAAATATCAATCTGGTTATCCGCCTGGAAGACTGGGATAAAGAAAAGAAATATGACCGCCTAGGACTGGAGGAGAATTTTACAGAGTATCTGGGCAATAAAGTAGTCTGTCATAATATACCAATTCGACCAGGCAGAAATCTTGCAATTATCTGTGAGTCCGCAGCAGTCAATTATCGTCAGAAAAAGATGGGTTATAATGCCGCACAGGAGTTGTATCAGCGTGTACAAAATTCTCTAGCAAAGCCGCGTGATGATGAGGAAGAATAAAATTTATGAAAAGTACAAGGAGAATGCTATGAGTAAATATTGTTTTGGAGTAGATTTAGGTGGAACTACAGTGAAAATCGGTCTTTTTGATACGCAGGGAACCGTGGTGGAAAAATGGGAGATTTCAACGCGGAAAGAGAACAATGGAAGTCATATTTTGCCGGATATCGCAAAGGCGATACTAGACAAAATTGCACAGAAGCAAATCGCAAGGGAAGAGGTAATCGGTGTTGGAATTGGTGTTCCTGGACCAGTAGATGAGCAGGGGATTGTACATATGGCGGTCAATCTTGGCTGGGGTGTTATCAATATCAATGAGGTTCTTGGCAATCTGTTGCAAATACCTGTCAAAGCAGGAAATGACGCGAATGTGGCGGCACTTGGAGAGATGTGGTGCGGCGGCGGAAAGGGCTGTAGTGACATGGTGCTTGCAACGCTGGGCACTGGCGTTGGCGGCGGCATTATTGTCAATGGGAAGATGGTGACAGGCGCGACCGGTTCTGGCGGAGAGATTGGACATATCCATATTGTAGACGGAGAGCCTGATGTATGTGGCTGCGGCAATCACGGTTGTCTGGAACAGTATGCTTCCGCGACAGGCGTTGTGCGTCTGGCAAACAGAGCACTTGAAAATTCTGAACAGGAAAGTGTATTGCGTGCGGCTAAGGCAAACGGAAGACTGAGTGCAAAGACGGTTTTTGACGCTGTGAAGGAAGGCGATAGTCTTGCATGTGAAGTGGCGGAACAATTTGGCGCATATCTTGGAAAGGGACTTGCAATGATTGCCTGCGTTGTTAATCCAGAAGCAATTGTGCTTGGCGGCGGCGTCTCAAAAGCAGGAGAGATCCTATGCCAGTATGTTTCAAAATATTATAAAACATATGTTTTCCATGGGTGTAAGGAAGCGCAGTTTCGTTTGGCAACGCTTGGAAATGATGCCGGAATTTATGGTGCGGCGAAGCTGGTATTGGAATAAATGAGAAAAAAAGTATTACAATAAAAAATGTAAAATAGAACGATATTATATTAAAAGAGGTTTCAGCAATTGAAAATGGAGTTTGATCAGGAAGCAAAACAAAGACTCTACCAAAGACTGTCCGAAATCTTAGATTCGGAGCAAATACTGTTCAATGAGGAAATGTCAGCTCATACCACCTTTCGCGCGGGTGGTAAGGCTGACATATTTGTGGAGATTGATACTTCCGCACAGCTTGGCAGCGTGCTTGCGGCGTTGCGGGCGGAGGGGCTTTCTCGTCTGAACGAGGATTTTTATCTGTTGGGAAATGGCAGCAATGTGCTAGTCAGTGATGAGGGCATACGGGGTGTAGTGCTACATTTGTCAAAAGCATTTTCCAATATCACGGTGCAGAATAAAACGCTAGTCTGCGAGGCGGGGGCGACACTTGCGCAAGTTGCCCATAAAGCATGTGAGTACGCGCTGACAGGGTTTGAGTTTGCTGCTGGGATTCCTGGAAGTATTGGCGGCGCTATTGTAATGAATGCAGGGGCATACGGTGGAGAGATGCGGCAGGTTGTAGAGCGAGTTCGGCTAATGACGTTTGATGGTACGCTGATTGAGAAAAGCGGAGCGGAAATGAACTTTGCGTACAGACATAGTTTGGTGAAAGAGCAACCGCTGATCGTTTTGGAAGTGACGCTTTCACTTGCACATGGAAATCAGGAAGAAATACAGGCAAAAATGGAAGACTTGGCAAGTAGGCGGCGGGAAAAGCAGCCGCTAGAATATCCGAGTGCAGGTTCCACATTTAAACGGCCGGATGGGTATTATGCGGGAAAATTGATTGAGGAGGCGGGGTTGCGCGGCTTCTCAGTGGGTGGTGCGCAGGTTTCTGAGAAACATTGTGGTTTTGTGATTAACAGGAACAACGCCACCGCTGCAGACATTCAGGCGTTGATTATGGAGGTGCAGAGGCGCGTATATGCATCTGCAAAGGTTGCGATAGAGCCGGAAGTGATCTTGCTGGGATTTGATTAGAAAGGGCTGATAGGATGAGATTTGTGATCGTTACTGGCATGAGTGGCGGTGGAAAGTCAACGGCGATGAAGATGCTTGAAGATGCAGGTTACTATTGCGCTGACAATATGCCAGTACCGCTGATCGAAAAATTTATGGAACTTTTGGCAATGCCAGACAATGGCATATTGAAAGTAGCATTGGGGTTGGATGTCAGAGCAGACCAGTCTTTTGAAGATGTCAATCAACTTATCGCGCGCCTTCGGGAAAATTATGCCTTTGAGATTTTGTTTCTTGAGGCGGCGGACAATGTGCTGTTAAAACGGTACAAGGAATCGCGGCGTGTTCATCCGCTGTCGATGGATGGAGATTTGATGAGTGGAATCACACGGGAACGGGCATTGCTTGCAAGTATTAAGCAGGCGGCGGATTATGTGATTGACACGACAAACTTGTTGACCCGGGAACTGAAAATGGAATTAGATCGCATATTTGTCAACAATCAATCTTATAATAACCTGATGGTCAATATTATGTCCTTTGGTTTTAAAAATGGTATTCCACAGGATGCAGATTTGGTTTTTGACGTGCGTTTTTTACCCAATCCTTTTTATATTGACGAGCTGAAACAAAAGACAGGACTGGACCGCGAAGTACAAGATTATGTGATGAGTTTTCCAGAAGCACATGAGTTTGTGGAGAAATTGACGGATATGATTCACTTTCTAATTCCACACTATATTAATGAGGGAAAATATCAGCTTGTCATTGCGATTGGATGCACAGGCGGCCAACACAGAAGCGTGACGCTTGCGGGCGAACTTTATAACCGCATGAAGGACAAAGGCGATTATGGACTTACGCTGCGTCATAGGGATACAAAGTGAAGTAGGTGGTTCCATGTCTTTTTCAGGAGATGTAAAGGACGAATTGGTAAGGCTTGAAAATGATGCGCGGCACTGTCAGATAGCGGAGCTTGCGGCAGTTTTAGTGTATGCAGGGACAGTCAAAACTGATGTTTTGGGAGTGCAGTGCATTGAATTGCCGTCGGATTCCCCTCTGGTGGTGCGAAGAGGTCATATGCTCTTTGACAGATTGTTTGGGGAACAGTTTTTCACGGAAAAACATCTGATACAAGATGAAATATGTGTTCGCAAAGTGCTTCAGACGATAAAGTATAGCGGTGGTGAATTGCTGGTCAATCCACTGTTGATAAAGAGTTTCTGTTGTAAGCGCGCCTTTTTAAGGGGGACTTTTTTAGCCGTTGGTTCCATGAGTAACCCAGAAAAGGGCTATCATTTGGAATATGTGTGTGCAGATGCACAGCAGGCAGCGCAGATTATGGATACGCTATTGGCATATGGTATTCGCGCAAAGACTGTGGTGCGGAAAAAGTATCAGGTTGTGTATATTAAGGAAAGTGAGGAGATCGTGGAGTTGCTCAATGTGATTGGCGCCCATGTCTCTCTGATGAAGCTTGAAAATTTACGTATTTTTAAGGATATGCGCAATTCTATTAACAGGAAAGTAAACTGTGAGACTGCTAATATATCAAAGACGGTTCATGCAGCCACAAAGCAGATTGCGGATATTCAATATATCAAAGAACATTATGGATTTGACAATCTAAAAGAAAATCTTAGGCAGGTGGCAGAGCTGCGCTTGGAATATCCAGATGCAGCGTTGAAGGAGTTGGGGGAATATTTGTCTCCACCTGTAGGGAAATCGGGCGTAAATCATAGATTGAGGAAATTGAGTGAGCTGGCAGAGAAGCTCAGGGGTGATTGATGAATACAGATTTAGAACAAAAGGCATTATTTATAATCAATCCGCATTCGGGCAAGGGGCTAATAAAAAACAGTTTGCTGGGGATTGTGGATATTTTGGTAAAAGCTGGATATGAAGTGACAGTCTATCCCACACAAGGGCGAGGGGATGCTTGTCGCGCAATGCGTGAGCGCGATAAATCCTACAGTATTATCATATGTAGTGGCGGGGATGGCACACTAGATGAAATTGTGACTGGAATGATACAGTCTGGTTTTAAGACGACAATTGGTTATATTCCGGCAGGGAGCACAAATGATTTTGCAAATAGTTTAAAAATTTCTTCGACCATGAAACAAGCTGCGGAAACTGTGGTTCATGGCACGGTATTTTCCTGTGATGTGGGCAGGTTTAATGAGGATGTCTTTGTGTATATCGCTGCGTTTGGTCTTTTTACAGAGGTCTCCTATGGAACACCGCAGGAGATGAAAAATATGCTAGGGCATATGGCTTATATTTTAGAGGGAGTGAAACATCTTCAAAATGTTAAATCGTATTGGTTAAAAGTGACAAGTGTGTCAGAAAATGGAGAAACGAAGATAATTGAGGATGACTTTATATTTGGCATGATTACAAACTCTTATTCGGTTGGTGGCTTTAAAAGTATTGCAGGCAATGTGTTTAAGGGCAAGATTTCGCTCAATGATGGACTTTTTGAAGTCACGCTCATCAAAATGCCAAAAAATCCTATGGAGTTAAATTCGATTCTGGCAGCGCTTGCCATTCAGAATATCGATACGGAGTATATGTATAGTTTTAAATCGGGAAAACTGATAATAGAGTCGCAGGAGGAAGTTGCATGGACACTTGACGGCGAGTTTGGCGGAAAGCATAAACTGGTCACGCTCACAGACGATATGCAGGCAATGGATATTATGATAAATCAGTAAAAATTTCCATTGGGTATAGTATTTTGCAAAATGCATAAAATAGAAACAATAGAATACTGTAGGCAGGTGATTGCCCTGTGAAAAAAATTCCGAGGCTGATTACTTTTATTGTATGTCTTCCTTTGATTGGAACAGTTTTTATCAAGCCAGATAAGGGGGCATGGAGAACAGAGGAGAGCGATGTGGGAGGCATGGATGACCGCTTTGTCATTCGTGTTGAGGAGGACATTGGAAGCTTTGTTTTTCAACCAGAACAGTTAATAGAATTTTTGATGTATAAGGCGGTTCCAGAGGATATGATATTTAGTTCTTCTGAGGATTATATTGCTGGGACGGATACCGTCAGGGACCCCGAACAGGAGTACTTAAAAGCGCTCGCAATTGTGTGTCGCAGCAATCTTGTAACGGTGTGGGAGGCAGAACAGTGCCCGGAGGTGCTTGATTATGAAAAGATGCACTTTGCGGCAAATTATTTTTATCGGATACATACAGAAGCTGCATCGGATTCCGATGCGCTTGTAAAATTAAAGGAAATAGAACATGCGGCAAAAGCCGTAAAAGGAGCTGTGATTACGAAGGATGGGAGCGTAAGCGCAGCTCCTTTTTTTACCACTTCGCCTGCGGGAATGCTTGTGTCTGAGGCAGGCGACCAGGTTGGTTTTTCACTCAATTACGCTTATGTGCTTGCGGCGCAAGGCATGGATTTTTATGAGATATTAAAATATTTTTACGGTGATATCAGGGTCAATATTTATGAATAAAATCCTTCTGAGACGTCAATGCTATAGACAGGCAAAGGGTTTGTTGCAGTTTTGTCAGAGGCAGAACTGTTTGCCGGAAATGGAGGGAAAGGATGAACAGACGAAACAACAGGCGTCCTGCCTTGCAGAGGGAAAAGATTAGTATTATCGCAGCATCAGTATTTGTATTGTCAGCACTTACTCTTGCGGGCGTGTATATGTCAAAGCAGGGCGAAGAGAAAAAAGAAGAAAATCGCATAGATTTTGCAAAGCTGGAACAGGAAAACACTACATTGGAGGAAGGAGATACAGGTCTTGCGGACACCAGATTTGTATCCGGCAAAGCACAGTCAGAGACTTCTACAGAGAAAAAGAATCCGATAGACACCAGATTTGTGGATGAGGATATGTACGATCTGAGCGACAACAATGACATGGACGTTGATCCGGCCTTTACGGAGGCAAACTCAGGACAAGTGGAGAACACAAAGTTAAAGAACGCTCTTGAGGGGACAGACAAAGCAGCAGTATTTATGGATGGGCAGGAACAGTCACAGGAGCAAGATCTTGTGATGGATACGCCGTTGACTTTTTCTGATGAGGATTCCCTTGCGCTTCCGGTGATTGGTGATGTTTTGCTGGACTATAGTATGGACAAGGCAATCTATCATACTACGATGCAGCAATACTATTATAATCCGGCGTTGGTCATTGCAGCGAGTGAAGGACAGACAATCACTGCAGCGGCTGATGGCGTGGTGACAGATGTATATTATGATGCTAAGACAGGCAACACAATTTGTTTTGACCTTGGAAACGGATACCTTCTTACGTATGGGCAACTCAGCGATATCAATCTAAAGAATGGTGATAGAGTTTCCGCCGGTGATGTTGTAGGAAAAGTCGCAAAGCCAACAATTTATTATGCTGAAGAAGGAACAAACATTTATTATAAGCTTACTAAGGATGGAGTTCCGATTGACCCTCTGCACAGGGGATGAAATAACATGGAAGGGCATGGTTATTGACAATATGCTTTTATTAGAAAACGCGGCAATTCGCAGTATGAGTGACGCGGCAGGCGAACAATATAAGACGGATATCCTTGAGGGCAGCATACTTATAAAGGACGGAAAAATCCTTGAGGTGTCTCCGAAGATAGAACTCCCACAGTCTGCGGATTGCATGAAGATAGATGTGAACCATCATCTGGTTATGCCAGGAATTATTGAGGCTCACTGTCATATGGGTATCACCGAGGAGAAGAAGGGGCAGGAGGGAGACGACTGCAATGAGACAGTGCATCCTGTCACTCCAATGCTCCGCGCAATTGATGCTATCAATACGATGGATGCAGCTTTTGCCGACGCAGTAAGGGCTGGCATTACCTCTGCAAACATTGGTCCCGGCAGCGCAAATGTTGTCGGAGGCCAGTTTGCAGTTGTGAAGACTTACGGCAGAAGAATCGATGACTTGATTCTCAAATTTCCGTCTGCAATGAAAGTTGCGTTTGGCGAAAATCCCAAGGTAAATTATGCGGGAATGAATACATCGCCTGTAACGCGTATGGCGATTGCAGGAATGCTGCGCAATGAGCTTGTCAATGCAAGGCAGTACTTGGAAAAAAGTGATTGGGAAAACACAGATTTCAATTTGCATTATGAGGCGTGGCGGCCTGTATTTGAGAAAAGGATACCACTCAAGGCGCATGTACACCGCGTCGATGATATTTTTACAGCAATTCGTATTGCAAATGAATTTGGTTTGAATATGACGTTGGACCATTGCAGCGAAGGACATCTGATTGCACAGGAGATTGCGCAGTCTGGTTTTCCTGCCATTGTAGGACCAGATTTAGCCACTCGCAACAAGATAGAAGTGCAGAACGTGGCATTTAAGACAGCGGGCGTTTTGGCTGAGGCAGGTGTGATGATATCAATTACAACAGACCACCCAGTTTCTTTGATTCAGTCGCTTCCGCTGTGTGTGGGACTCTGTGTGAAACAGGGACTTTCTATAGAGGACGGATATCGCGCAATGACAATCAATGCAGCAAAAATCTGTGGAATTTCTGAGCGTGTGGGAAGTTTGGAATCTGGAAAAGATGCGGATATTGCAATCTTTAACGGAAATCCAATGGAGGTATTTACAAAGACGCTTATGACACTGATTGACGGGAAAATAGTGTACCATGATCCGGCAGTTCCAGATGCGGATTCTGGTAAAATTGTGCTGCCACGTTACAGTTTAGCCTAGGACTTTGCATTTACTGCAAAGTCCGTGAAATAACATAGTGGCTGAGATACATCAAGCCACCACGGAGTGGTTTTGCATGGCTTGATGCTTGTAACAGGAAGCCGAAGGCTGAACTGTTACGCTGCCGCAATAGATTTTATTTTAGTAGCTTTACTTGTGGATAAAATGCGTGTAGAATAAGAACAATAAGGGTTTGCTGTTTACTCGTCCAATAACATAGTGGAAATCGTGTGCCAAAATGCGTGCTCTTTCGCATTTTGTGTGCAAATAGGTTGCTGTTTACGTGTTCGATGCATAAAATTGTGCCAAAATTAGATGGGGCATGAACAGTGACTAATAAGGGTTTGCTGTCCTGTGGAAATGCACAGCAGAAAAATACTGCGGAATTGTTTAGGCCATTGTTTGTCTCCTTTGCGAAGTTTCAGCACATATTTTCTTGGAAGGCGGCACAGACAGAGATCTTTGTACATATATTATGAAAGATATACAGCAGGCTATAGGTATAGTAAACGCAAATATTTTTGTGGTTTGCTATAAATCAGCAATCAGGAGAGGAATGGTTAGAAATTATGAAAATTGTTATTTTGGCGGGTGGAACCAGTACGGAGCGTGATGTGTCGCTTGTAACAGGCTGCATGATCTATCATGCACTCAGAAAAAAAGGGCACCAGACAGTTCTTTTGGACTTGTATCTGGGATACGAACAAAAGTTTGAAAATATTTTTGCGTTGGAGAAAGATTGGAGTGAAAATTTTGGCAGCATTTCGGAAAGCTGTCCAGATATTAACGCGGTAAAGGCACTGCGAAAGGATCATCCAGAGTGCGCGATTGGTCCGCATGTCATTGACATCTGTCGTCAGGCAGATATTGTTTTTCTGGCACTTCATGGGCAGAACGGTGAAGACGGTAAGATACAGGCAATGTTTGATTTGTTGGATATCAAATACACAGGCACAGATTATATTTCTAGTGCGCTTGCCATGGATAAGGCAATTTCTAAGGAACTGTTTCACAAGTACAAGATACCGACACCAAAGGGAATCACTGTTTGCCGCAATGAGATACAGATTGTGGAAGTGTGGAATATCTTTCCATGCATTGTTAAAGTAAATTGCGGTGGTTCCAGTGTGGGAGTTTACCGGGCAGATGACAGACAGGAATTGGACAGTGCACTAGCAAAAGCGTTTGTGTTTGAGGATAGAATTTTAATAGAACAGTACATAGATGGGCGGGAGTTTTCTATTGGTGTTATTGATGGAGAAGCGCTTCCTGTCATTGAGATTGCGCCGAAGGTTGGTTTCTATGATTATAAAAATAAATATCAGGCAGGCACGACAGTAGAGACTTGTCCGGCAGAGCTTGATCCCAATGTGACAAGAGCAATGCAGGCTTGTGCAGAGTCTGTATATCGGGCACTTCGGCTGAAAACATATGCGCGTATGGATTTTCGTATGGACAATCAATATCAGTTTTATTGTCTGGAGGCGAACACGCTTCCAGGTATGACGCCAACATCTCTACTTCCACAGGAGGCCGCAGCAGTCGGCATGGATTTTGCAGACTTGTGTCAGCGGATTATTGACAGTTCTATGCACAAGTATGCGTGAGATAAGGAGGGATTGGCCGCAGCGGTCTTGGAGATTCCGGTAGATTATTGTGGGAGAGGGAGAGACTGTCATGAAAAATATGACATTAAAAAAGATAGCAGAAGCAGTAAATGGAGTGTTTCATACAGAGGCACTATCCGATCAATTTTCGATAGAGGCTGTGGAAGCAAACGGGGTGTTTCTTGATTCGAGGAAAGTTGGAGAAGGAGACATCTTTATTGCAACGCGCGGGGAACATGTGGATGGGCACAGTTTTATAGATAGTGTGTTTGATGCAGGGGCTTTGGGAGTAATTTGCGAACAGGCACCAAAAAACCCAAAAGGACCATATATAGTCGTAAAAGATAGTTTTCAGGCACTTAGAGCGCTGGCGGAGTATTACAGGGCGCTGCTTCCAGTGAAAGTTGTAGGAATTACAGGCAGTGTTGGTAAGACCAGCACCAAGGAGTTTGTGGCAAGTGTTCTGTCAAAAAAATTTTGCGTCCTAAAGACAGAGGGCAATTATAACAATGAGATTGGGCTTCCGCTCACAGTCCTTCGCATACAAGCAGATTGTGAGATTGCAGTACTTGAGATGGGGATTAGCAATTTTGGGGAGATGCATCGGCTCAGTCGGATTGCAAAGCCAGATGTGTGTCTCATTACAAACATTGGGCAGTGTCATTTGGAAAACCTTGGTACAAGAGATGGGATTTTGCGAGCGAAGTCTGAGATTTTTGATTTTATGCAGGAAGGTGCAGGTATTTTTCTAAATGGTGATGATGACAAACTTGTCACAATTCGAGATATAAAGGGCAGCATTCCAGTGTTTTTTGGCAGCGGGAGCAAGAATGCTGTCTATGCAGACCAGTATGAAAACAGAGGACTCAATGGCAGCAGGGCGCGGATCCATATTGACCAAACAGCGTTTCCGGTGGAGATACCGCTTCCCGGGGAGCATATGCTGTATGATGCACTTGCTGCTGCAGCAGTTGGCGCGTTTTTTGGATTGACGCCAGCGCAGATTCAGGCAGGGATTCGGGAGGTGGAGGCTGTGGACGGCAGAAGTCATGTGATGCGTACCAGCCATTACACACTGATTGATGATTGTTACAATGCCAATCCAATCTCTGTAAAAGCTGCGCTTGATTTGCTGAGTATGACAGATAATTCAGATAAAAGCGCACGAAAAATAGCGATTTTGGGAGATATGTTTGAGCTTGGCGCACAGGAGGAGGCACTGCACCGCGAAGTGGGGGTTTACGCGGCGCAGAAAGGGCTTGATGTGGTAATCTGTGTAGGAAAACTGTGCAAAAGTATGTTTGATGGTGCACAGAGCGTAGTGTGTGCCAACAGCACTTGTTATTACTTTGCAGATAAGGAAGCATTGTTTTCCGAGATTAGTAAAATAATCCAGAAAGGTGATCTTGTGCTTGTCAAGGCATCTCACGCAATGCACTTTGAGGAGATTATCGCACGGCTCTCATGACGGAAAATTAGATATTTTCTTTATTCTTTTGATAGGTTTCTAAGATAATATTCTGTACATAGGGCGCTAGTTTTTTCTGCTGTTCTTTTGGGAGCTCTTTGATATAGATTGGCTTGCCATACTCAATGATAACGTGTGCCTTTTTAATCCATGGATATTGGTTTTCAAAGACCGCTGCGCTATTGTTGATGGTCATGGGAATAATGGGACAGCCTGCCTTTACCGCAATCTTAAAGCTGCCTTCATGAAAGGGCAGAAGCGTGCCTTCTTCTTTATTTCGTGTCCCTTCAGGAAAGATACAGATGGATTTGCCATTTTTCATTAGGTCGATAGCGGCAAGGATAGTCTGCATACCTGCCTTGATATTCTCACGGTCAAGGAACAGACAGTGGAGGTTGCGCATCCAAATATTTAACAGAGGCACCTTTTCCATGCTTTTCTTGGCAATATAGCCAGTGGGGCGTGGAACACGAATATAGGTTAATACCACATCAAAAAAGCTTCTGTGATTGCCGATATAAAGCACGGGGGTATCTGTAGGAATATTTTCCTCTCCGATATAGTCCACCTTTGCGCCGGAAAGAAAGCGGATGCATCGAAATGCCCAGCTTACAATTGCCAGACTAGAGCGACTTTTGGCATCAGGGTTGTGTTTGCCAATCAGCCATTCCACAAAAATGATAGGTGTACTCAGTATCAAAAAGAGAATGAGAAAACTTGCAACAAGTAGTAATCGAATCATAAAAGTACCATACCTTTCCTAATTTAATAAAAATTTACGCGACAGTTCAGCCTTCGGCTTCCTGCTACAGGCATCAAGCCATGCAAAATCGCTTCGCGATGGCTTGATGCATCTTGGCCGCTGCGCTTTCTTACGGACTTTGCAGCGTAGTGCAAAGTCCTGCGCTAAACTGCAACAAATTTCGATTCCATTCTATTCTATACAGTATTGCGGTTAAAATCAAGGTTTTAAAGTATATCTTCCCCGGAAACAGCATAAATATAGATATAATATAAATAGTCTCTCGGAATATCAGGCATTAAAAATCCGAGTGTCTATATCATTTTTAGGAGGCAGAATGGACAAATTGGGAAAAAAGAAGAAAAGAATTACCATATTTGTGGCAACGTGTATTATGATGATGCTGTTTCTTGCGGGCTGTGCCGGTGAGTCAACGGAGGATGATAAACTAAAAGATATTGAATTTACTGTAATTGGGGAAGACCAGCAGCCGGATTCTCTTAAGGAGATTATTGCGGAAAAGTCTGCGCAGCCGTTTCAGATTAGTTATACGCTCGGGGAGGAGCTCTATATTGCTGTGGGATACGGTGAGCAGCCAAGCGGAGGATACAGCATCAGTGTAAATGCGTTTTATGAGACAGAGGAGTCCTTGGTGATTGACACAACGCTTATTGGGCCAGGAAAAGCAGAGAATGTGACCAACACGCCAACACAACCTTATGTTGTGATAAAGACGGAAAATATTGCGGATAAGGCAATTGAATTTAAGTAAGATAATGCACAATGGACTTTTCCAACCTTTTATGTGCACGAGCGTCCAAATGAAATATGTCAGTAAGCTGACGGACGCTCGGCGTGCGAGTAGGGATAACTTTCCCTGCCTAATTAAGAAAGATTGTGAAAGTCTATTATATATACAAAGAAAGGGATAAGAGCAATGATGTTAATAGAAAACGGTATAGTGATAGATCCGGCAAATGGCATAAAAAAACAGGCATCTATCTTGATAAAAAACGGGAAAATTGCAAGGGTGATAGATAACAGAGAGGAGCTTGACACAATAGAAATCAATTCTTGTGATAGAATCAATGCTTTCGGCTGTATGGTGGCGCCTGGCCTGGTGGATGTACATGTGCACTTTCGCGATCCTGGGTTTACACATAAGGAGGATATTGAGACAGGAGCAGAGGCTGCGCTGAGAGGCGGTTTTACAAGCGTTGTGTTGATGGCAAACACCAATCCTGTTGTGGACAACACAGAGACACTAACTTATATTTTGGAAAAAGGCAAAAAGACAGATTTAAAGGTTTATAGCTGTGCTACAGTGACAAAAGGAATGGCTGGGACAGAACTGACTGATATGGAGCTGCTTCTTGAAAAGGGCGCTGTTGGATTTACAGATGATGGGAAACCCATTCTTGACGCTACAGTGTTAGAACATGCCTTGAAAAAAGTTGCGGCGCTAAAAGTGCCTGTCAGTCTGCATGAGGAAAACCCTGCGTATATTCAAAATAATGGTGTCAATGCAGGCAAAACAGCAGAATATTTTAAAATAGGTGGTTCGCCGCGTGAGGCTGAGATTTGTATGATAGAGCGTGATCTCCAGATTGCATTGGAAACCGGAGCGATATTAAACATTCAGCATATCAGTACTAAGGAGGGGGTCATGCTGGTTAGAGAGGCAAAGAGAAAGGCGGCAGAACTGGGATTCGATAATATCCATGCAGAGGCGACACCGCATCATTTTAGTTTGACGCAAGATGCAGTACTTCAATATGGAACTCTTGCAAAGATGAATCCGCCGCTGCGAGAGGAAGCAGACAGGCAGGCGATAGTCGAAGGGCTAAAAGACGGCACAATTGACATCATCGCAACAGACCATGCGCCGCATAGTGAGGAAGAGAAGGCAAAGTCCATCACGGAGGCGCCAAGTGGCATTATTGGTCTGGAAACTGCACTGGCGCTCGGAATTACAAACCTTGTCAATACCAATCAGTTGCCGATAGAGATATTAATCGAGAGAATGTCAACGGCCCCAGCGCTCCTGTATGGGCTTTCGGCAGGAACTTTGTCAGAGGGGGCGCCAGCCGACCTAGTAATTTTTGATGCGGGCGCCTCGTGGACTGTCGGAGCGTTTGCATCAAAGTCTTCCAATTCTCCTTTTGCCGGGCATACACTCAAGGGGGCAGTGTGCTATACAATTGTAGACGGAAAAGTGGTATTTATGAATCGCGCATTGCGCTCGGCGTCATGCCATAAACTTTCTTAAAGGCACGCCGAAATGTATTTGCATTGTTATAACCTACAGAGAGGTAAAGTTCATTCAGGCTGATATCTGTCTCGCGTATCAGCCTAGCTGCCTCGCTCATACGCATATTTTCAAGGTACGTTGAGAAGTTTAAACCTTTTTTCTCTTTGAAAAGATGGGAGAAGTAACTCTCTGAAATCTGAAACTTGTCAGAAATCTTGTTCAATCCCATAGAAGGATCATTATAGTTTTCATGGATATATTTTTCAATCATAGATATCAAATCGGAGTCGTTTGTCTTCTCTGTGAAAAGGGTACAGAGTTTGAGCGCAATATCTTCGCACAACATAAAAGAGACATGCTGGCTAAAGGCATCGTCCAGATTTTTAATGGTTTCTGCTGGCGTGTTTTGTGGCAGTGCAAAGCGCGCTTTGAGCAGCGTGTTTCGGATATCCGACAACAGAAACTGCAACATATTAATAGGAAGCGCGCGCTCCTCAATATTTTCTTGATGCAGCAGGCTAAAGAGTTCCATCACCTGTGATGTATTGCCTGTTGTGATAAAGTGTACCAGCTTTGTAGAGAGCTCATTTGGATAGTAAAAGGCATTTGAGTTTTTCTTAATAAATTCATACGGAAAGAAAATATAATTTTTACTCGTGTAGTTAACTGCCTCCATCGCTTGCTGATAGGACTCCCAAACATTCAAAATATCACTTGTATTCTTGCCAATTCCGGCAAACAGCCATATCCCATAAGTATCCAAAAGATAATTATGTATTTTCACAATTTCTTCATTGGTCTTGATGATTAGGTCTTTCTCATCTTCTGGGTGACCAATAACAATCAGTCCATAGATACGGTCAGAAGGGCTAAAACAGAAGAGTGGGCTGCCTAGAAATTTTTCAAGTGTTTCCAATATAATTTTATGACATTCTTCGTGTGTAAGAAATCCTTCTGGATAAGTATGATATTCATTGGCACTGTTGTAGGCGACAATATATAAACCATTGTAGAGAAGGTTTTCCTCTGTCAGTCCGAGAAATGTCTTGGCATAGGAAGCTTCCTGTGGAGAGAGAATCATGCCGCGCAAGAACTGGCGCACATAGGAGTGAAAAATAATAGGGCGCTGACTATCCATGACTTCCTGCAAATGACTTTTCTCCTGCTCTGTCACTTGTAGTTTTTGACCAAGCTGTATAATAGGCCGTATGTTTCGGGCAGAGAGCATGAAAATAAGGATAAGACCACCAATTAAAGTTGCCACAAATAATGCAGCGTACAATATTTGTGGGGGTGCATTATTTGCGGTTGCCTCGTAGGAAGGATGGCTATAATAGTAGGTAAAGCCTGTATTTTCAGATAAATAGCTGTTCATGGTCATCTTGCAGGATTTCAAAAAGGTCTCCATCTGATTAAACTGCGCCTCTGCAATCATGCTGCTAAATATTTGGCTCTCCACAGTAAAAAGTGACAGGATACTATCCCCCTGCTCACTTTGGACAGAGAGAAAGCGATATGGCGCATCCATGTTCATACAGTCAAATAAGATGGAAAGTTCTTCCTTCTCAAGAACAAAGTAAGTGACGGCATGGACATCCATATAGTTGAGGTCATTCAGATCAATCACATACATATAGAAATCTTTGCCACTGCGTGGAAGAAACATATCCATGGGAATAAAATGATAGTAATATTCGGGTGTTGTCAGCACTTCCATAAAAATTTCGTGGACTTCTTCAGCATATCCCTTAATTCGTTTATAAAATCTGTCCTGTTCGACATAATAACCAGAACCTAAGATATAGTCGGAGTTTGGAAAGTAACAGTAGACTTCGGTCATGGGTAGGAGTATCTGCGGATACACATCAGTAGCTACAGAAGAAGCAACTGCATTGCCAAGAACAAGCAATTCATTGTCCACTTCTGCATTTCTAGCCAGAGTACGGAATCTTCCGTCTTGCAGAAGCTGGCGGCAGTATGTTTTCATAATATCAATATCTTTCTCAAACAATTCTACATTGCTCATAAGCGTCGCCTTTGCCTGCCAATTATACAGGCGCCGGGAGGCTCTTGCATCAGACACATACAGATAGGCACACAATAGTAAGATAATGAATAGAAAAATGCTATAAGAGGTTATCATTTTCAGCATAAGGGACTGTCTATGATAGATATTATTTGCTTGATTTCTTGATAATTTTATGTCACTTTGTATATTTTTAAACGAAATATGCACGTTTGTTTACCTCTTTTTTAATGTTTTTAATTAAAATTTAAACATAATTTCTTTTTTATATTATCAGCAAAATAAAAAAATTACAATATGTAAGTGTTTTCAGAGGTGCGAAAATAAAGGATTCTATTTTTTTGATGTGCAAAATATGCACGTTAGTCAAAAATTGTAGCTTGAAATAGCAAAATGCACAATGCTATAGTACGTTTAAAGAGATGCTGTTGGAAATCGGCATCATTTCTTAGAGAAACTAATTTTTAAAAAGGGAGGAAGAAAATGAAAAAGAAAGCATTATCCTTACTATTAGCATCGACAATGGTTATCTCATTGACTGCATGTGGCGGTGGCAACAATGAGACATCAAGTAACTCTTCATCTGGAAACAGTAATACTGCTTCAGCAGATAAGAATGGAGACGCTGCGTCATCTAATGATAATACATCAGGGGAAACTGGTTCAGGGGACTATATTCTGACAGATGTTAAGATTATGGTGAATGGTACAGTAAACTCTGTAAAACAGGAGACAGAGGCACAGCAGACAACAAGAGATGCGTTTATTCCACAGCTTGAAGCTGCGGTTGGCGAGGCAATTGGACATGAGATTAACATTGATTTTGAGGTTGCAAGCCATTCAGATTATGCTGGTTATGTAGGACGTATGTTCGTTAGCGAGCAGTATCCTGACGTTATGATTATGAGCGCTGACATGCTCAAACAGTATGAGACAACAGGATTGTTGTGGGATATGGCAAACGCATATGACAATGCAGAGTTTCAGAATCGTATGAAGCTGCCTGGTATCAATGAAGGCTTAAAGGATGCGCAGGGACATCTGTACGGATTTGCACCGACATACGGCAATGGATGTATTACATATGTAAAACAGGCATGGTTAGACAATCTGGGCATTAATGGCGACGATATTAAGACCTATGATGATTTTTATAATATGTTGGAGCGGTTTTCCAAGGAAGATCCAGATGGAAATGGCATAGATGGTGATACTTATGGATTTATTTCCGCAGGTTTGATTGGAAGCGAAGCTCCCTGGATCAACTATGTGGCAGAGTTCTGGCAGGGAGCATATCCAAGCATTATTCAGGGTGAGGATGGCGTTTGGTATGATGGTTTTCAGGCGCCAGAGGCAAAGGAAGCGCTTCTTAGAATGCAGAAGGCATATCAGGATGGCGTGATTGACCCGGATAGTTTTACGGCAGGTACAAAAGATGCACGTGAGAAATGGTTTGGCGCAGAACAGTCTGGTTCCGCAGGTGTATTTTCATACTGGGCTGGTACATGGTATCAGAACCTTGCAAACAACTTAGAGAAGAACGGCGTGGACAATGAGGTGTATGAGTTAGCACCAATTAAGGAGATCACAGACACCTTTGGTGGTTATCTCAACAGAGAAGCTCCCGTTTGGGTTATCTTGGATGATGGTGATGGGGATGATTCTCGTGAGCAGGCAATCTTTACTGCAATCCTCGACACAATGCTTGACGGTGATAAAGTACAAACTCTGTGGACATATGGTCCAGAAGGTATTGCATGGTCTACGGAGGCTGAGGACTTTGCACTTTATCCAGATGATCCTGATAAGAGAAAAGAGTACTCCTACAAAGATGGCGAGTTCCATATGCGTCCAGGTTTGGAGGATCCCAATGTTCTTGCAGTTAAGAATCATCTCGATCCGGCACTTGTTATCGCGCCACTCACAAACGGTTATGTCAGCAGCACAGATTTGCAGGATGTCAGCAATAAGTTCTTTACAGACCACTGTGTAGACGCTCCGTCAGCACCTGCTTCTGAGACATACAGTGAGCGTTCCGCAGAAATTATTGACGCGCGTGATGTAGTGATTGCGGAAGTTGTTGTTAATGGCGGTGATGTTGATGCTGCTATGCAGAAGTATACTTCAAGCGTTGGTAGTTTGGTTGACCAAATCTTAGAGGAACTCAATAGCGCTCAGTAAATCCAGAAACAATATCGCATATATTCCCTGTACTGCCTGTGGGGCAGCCCCGGCAGCACAGGGATTTTTTAACCAAAAAACAAGCATTTATTTAAGAAAGGAAGAGACGGTATGAGCAATAATAATACAACCATGACTTCCGGCACTGTTCAGGTTCGCAAGAAACCATTGGGACTCCGTATCTGGAACAACCGTGGTCATTATATCATGTTTGTGCCCGTATTTATCTTTGTACTAATCCTAAACTACTGGCCTATGTTGGGTATTCGGTATGCATTTATGGAGTACAAGGCAGGCGGAACTCCCTCATGGACAGGTTTTACACATTTTGAAAGAATGTTTAGCACAAATGCCTTTTGGTCGGCGTTTGGCAATACGCTGGTACTAAGTCTTGTAAAACTGTTCTTGACCACCTTTGCATCGGTTATTGTATCTGTCTTCCTAAATGAAATGGGAAATCTCTTTGTGAAGAAGACCTTACAGACCATTATCTATCTACCGCATTTTATGTCTTGGGCAGTGGTGGCTTCCATTTTCACTTTGATTCTGTCTCCTTCCAGCACAGGTATGATCAATGGTATGTTGCGGGATATGGGTATATTAGGACCAAATGACAGCAGCATCTATTTCCTGGCAGATTCCAAGATGTGGCGACCAATATTCTATATGATTAATATTTGGAAAGATACAGGTTGGGGAACAATTATCTTCCTTGCAACATTGTCCGGTATCAGTCCAGAGCTGTATGAAGCTGCTGATATTGATGGTGCGACACGTCTTCAGAAGATTCGTTATGTGACAATGCCGGCTCTTGCCAACACAATTATTACTGTTTTGATTTTGAATCTGGCAAAGGTTATGAACTTGTTTGAGTCTGTATTCGTATTGTACAACAGTGCGGTGTATGACGTATCAGATGTTATTGGTACTTATATTTATCGCCAGACCTTTATGGTTGCTAGACCAGACTACGGTTACTCTACAGCAGTAGGTTTGTTCCGTTCTATCGTCGGCTGTATTTTGGTATTGATCTGTAATAAGGCGAGCAATAAAGTCCGTGGCCGCGGCATTGTATAGGAGGTGCGAATATGGCTGAAACAAAAGTGGCTTACAAAAAGCCTAAGACAAAGATTACTGTCTTTTCTGTGGTCAATTATATTGTTTTTATCATTTTGGCACTGATTATTTTAGTACCAATGTGGAAAGTATTAGTGGACTCTTTTAATGCTGTGGGTGTGTATCAGTTCCGGTTGTGGCCGACAGATTTTACTCTCGATGGCTATAAGGTTATTTTGGGAGAGCGTGGACTGTTAAGACCGCTTATCAATTCCTTTGTCACAACGATTGCAGGTGCATTGCTGGGGCTAGTACTCAGTACACTGGGCGGCTATGTTTTGATTCAGTTTGATATGCCTGGTCGTAATCTGTTGGCATACTTCCTGCTTTTTACCATGATTTTCTCCGGTGGTATGATTCCAGAGTACTTGGTAATGAGACGTTTGGGTTTGCTCAACAATATGTGGATTCTGGTAGTTAAGCATGGTATTAACGTGTCAAATATCGTTCTGATGAGAAACTTTTTTGAGGGGATTCCTGCAAGTTTGTTTGAGGCAGCGCGAATTGATGGCTGTACTCCAATGGGAATTTTTGTGAAGATTGTACTCCCACTCTCAAAGGCAGCGCTTGCTTCTATTGGTCTGATGTTTGCTGTGGCAGTGTGGAATGATTACTCTACAGTTCAGATTTACATAAACTCTCCAGATCAGGTAAACTTCCAGTATAAACTTCGTGTTATGATTATGGATGGCGACACGCCGCCTACCGCCTACCCGATTTCGCAGACAACTTTGTACAACGCAGGTATCATCGCGGCAATTCTTCCGTTTATGATTCTGTATCCATTCTTACAGAAATATTTTGTAAAGGGTGTTAATATCGGAGCTGTTAAGGAATAAAGTGCGAAGAGAACGCAGGCGAACTTGTTCGTTTTGCGTTCTTTATTTATGCACAGCCCCGTACAGAGGAAAAAAGCCGCTAAAGCGGCGCACGGGTCGCGCGCGAGTAGGGGAAAGTCTTTCCTACTCGATTGCACAGCCAGCACAGAAGAAATAAGCTGCTAAGGTGGCACATGGATCGTGTGGCTAGTAGGGAGGAAATCAAATATGGAAAGTACTACAACTAAAATTTATTGGGCAGCGGATTCTACTGTTCAGACAAATAAGATTACGACATATCCGCAGACGGGTATTGGACAAGTGTTTTCACTCTATACAAGGGAGGGTGTTGCGGTTATCAATCATGCTAAAAATGGCAGGAGCACGAAGAGCTTTATTGACGAAGGGCGTCTGGATGTAATTGATGCACAGATTGGAGAAGGAGATTTTCTGTTTGTACAGTTTGGACACAATGATGAGAAAAGTGAGGACCCTGCACGTTATACAGAGCCGTTTTCTACCTATATGATGAATTTGAGGAGATATATTGATGTTGCGAGAAAACACAATGCATTTCCTGTACTGATTACGCCTTTGGAGCGCAGGTGTTTTGTGGATTCCAAACATCTAGGTTTGGGTGCGCATTCAGATTATGTGGCGGCGATGAAGCAGACAGCAGAACAAAATAATGTGCCGTTAGTGGATTTGTACAGCATGAGCCGCGCTGCACTAAAAAAGGCAGGAGAACAGGAGAGCCGCAAGTGGTATATGTATTTTATCCCAGGGATTTATGATAATTATCCAGAAGGAAAAGAGGATAATACGCATTTAAGATATGAAGGTGCTGTAAAATACGCGGGTCTGATTGCAGACGGTTTGCGTGAATTAGGTGGAATTTATAAAGATTTAGTATTATAAATCGAGTGGGGGAAGTAACCTTCCCCTACTCGCGTGACCTGTGCGCCGCCTTAGCGGCACATTTCCTCTGCACAGGTCTGTGCATAAAAAGAGTAGAGCTGTGCGCTGATTTTGCAGTGTACAGCTCTATTATATATAGTTTATCTAAGATTAATCAGATGGCAGTGTAAATTTGCTGATTAGGGAATCCAACGTCATAGCCTGTGCAGAAAGTTCTTCGCTTGTTGCGGAAGCTTCCTGTGCTGTTGCGGAGTTCGACTGAACAACCTCGGAAATTTGGTTGACACCAAGTTCTGTCTGTTTCATTGCCTCTGCCTGTTCCGTCGCTGTCTCGCTAATGGTTTTAGAAGAACTTGCAATCAGCTCGATTCCCTCTACAACGCGGTCAATGGAGGCATTTACAACGTCAGCAGTCTTGCTGCCATCTGCGATTGCGCTCAGTGAGGTTTCAATCAGGGTTCTGGTTTCGGCAGCAGATTTCGCACTCTGTTCTGCCAACTGGCGAATCTGATCGGCTACGACTGCAAATCCTCTTCCGGCTTCTCCGGCTCTTGCGGCTTCAATAGAAGCATTTAAGGAAAGCAGATTTGTCTGTGAAGCAATGTCCTCAATTTCGGAGATAATATTTCCAACCTGTTGAGATGCATCATTGATGCGAGACATTGCATCCATCATTGCTTTCATTTCTCTGTGGCTACGCTCTGCCTCATCTGCATATGTACGTGCTTGATTGTAAGATTCACCGGCATTGTTTGCAGTTGCGCGGATATCATCCGAGATGGTTGTAATGGTTGCCTGCATTTCTTCAACAGCGCCTGCTTGATCTGTGGCACCTTCTGCTAGATTCTGGGAGGCGTCCGCCAAGTTGCTGGCACCAGCAGCTACTTGGTTTGAAGCTTCACTGACTGCAAGTAAGGTCTCGGCCATCTGGCGTTTCAGCAGTCTCATTGCGGTCAGAATTGCCTCAAATTCACCAATATATCTACTTCTATCTTTGCTGACAACTGCAAAATTGGCATTCGCCATCTGATCAAGCACTTGCGCTACATCATGGATAATGAACTGAAGTGATGCGGCCATATTGGTCGTAACGGTAACCATATCAGCAAGTTCATCTTTCGTCTCAACGGTTGGGAACGGTGACGAAAGATCACCTTTTGCAAAGATATCCAGACGCGCTTTGAGCTGGTCAAGCGGAATGGCAATGCTATTTGCGATGCCCTTGCCAAGGGTAAGCGCAAAGATAATGGAACCTGTAATTATAATAATGATAACAACTGTCAATACAACAATAATTGTAGTAAGCATATTGGACATTTCTTGGCCTTTATGTACCTTGATCTCCATGATTTGTGTCAGATCATCGTAGATTGAATTGTACATAGGGGCTAGTTCATTTAGCGCCTTGTCCTGCGCTAACTTACACTGTTCCTGGTCAGTAGTAGCACCTTGGTCAATAATTTCCTGCTCAAATGCCCAATAGTCATCAAGCTGATCTTCTATATCTTTGTATAGTGTTTTATTTTCCTGAGTAATCATACTAGATTCAAGATTGTCAAATTCTTTAATAAACTCAGATTTATAAGTTTCATGGTCTGATAGTATTTTTTGGATAGCATCTGGCTCGTCGTAGCCGATAATGCCGCGCATTGCGGAACGGGAATCAGCAAACTGTGACATTGCTCTGCCAATGTCACCCTGTGCAAATCCATAATCAACGATGGTAGAAGCATAGATTCGTGACATAGCGATCATGGTGACCAAGACTACGGCTGAGACCATGGTCAGAATGACTGCAACCATAATGAAAGCTCTGGTGAGCCGGTCTCTGATTTGTAGATTATTCAGTTTTTTTAGCATGGTTTTCGTTCTCCTTACTTTGTGGTGTAGTACAATATACTGCTTACTTCTTCTGCGCATGTATAGACTGACAAGGAATTTATGTGCCCAGGACAAATAATATTTATATTAAAATTATATAACTACTTATTGGTTTTGTCCAATATTTTTAGAATATATTACAAAAATATAAGCCAATGCATATTACATTGACCTATATTTTTGTAGTATTATGTACTATTTAGATATTTGGGAGTTTAAATTTGCTGATTAAAGAATCCAGTGTCATTGCCTGTGCTGACAGTTCCTCGCTTGTAGCGGAGGCTTCCTGCGCAGTCGCGGAATTTGATTGGACAACCTCAGAAATTTGGCTGACACCAAGCTCGGTTTGTTTCATTGCCTCAGCCTGTTCATTTGCCGTTTCACTGATCGTCTTGGCAGAGTTTGCAATTCGTTCAATACCTTCCACAACACGATCAATGGAGGCGTTCACGACATCTGCTGTTTTGCTGCCATCTGCAATTGCGCTCAGTGAGGTTTCAATCAGAGTTCTGGTTTCTGCAGCAGAGTTCGCACTTTGCTCTGCAAGCTGACGAATCTGATCTGCTACAACAGCAAAGCCCCTTCCGGCTTCTCCGGCTCTTGCTGCCTCGATTGAAGCATTTAAGGAGAGCAGATTTGTCTGTGACGCAATGTCTTCAATCTCAGAGATGATGTTTCCAACTTGTTGTGATGCATCATTGATGCGAGACATTGCATCCATCATTGCTTTCATTTCTCTGTGGCTGCGTTCTGCCTCGTCAGCGTAAGTGCGCGCCTGATTATAGGATTCGCCTGCGCTGTTTGCGGTTGAGCGAATATCGTCGGAGATGGTGGTAATAGTTGCCTGCATTTCCTCAACAGCGCCAGCCTGGTCAGTAGCGCCTTCGGCAAGGTTCTGGGAAGCATCTGCGAGATTGCTTGCGCCTGCAGCTACTTGATTGGAAGCTTCACTGACTGACTGCATTGTCTCGACCATTTGCTTTTTCAAAAGTCCCATTGCGGTTAAGATCGCCTCAAATTCACCAAGATATTTTGACTTGTTTGTGCTTGAAGCAGTAAAGTCTGCTGCAGCCATTTGATCCAATATATCTGCCACATCATGGATAATGAATTGAAGAGAAGCAGCCATATTGGTCGTAACGGTAACCATATCGGCAAGTTCATCTTTGGTTTCAACGGTCGGGAACGGAGATGAAAGATCACCCTTTGCAAAAATATCTAGACGAACCTTAAGCTGGTCAAGTGGTACTGCAATGCTATTTGCGATGCCCTTGCCAAGGGTAAGCGCAAAGATAATGGAACCTGTAATTATAATAATGATAACAACTGTCAATACAACAATAATTGTAGTAAGCATATTGGACATTTCTTGGCCTTTATGTACCTTGATCTCCATGATTTGTGTCAGATCATCGTAGATTGAATTGTACATAGGGGCTAGTTCATTTAGCGCCTTGTCCTGCGCTAACTTACACTGTTCCTGGTCAGTAGTAGCACCTTGGTCAATAATTTCCTGCTCAAATGCCCAATAGTCATCAAGCTGATCTTCTATATCTTTGTATAGTGTTTTATTTTCCTGAGTAATCATACTAGATTCAAGATTGTCAAATTCTTTAATAAACTCAGATTTATAAGTTTCATGGTCTGATAGTATTTTTTGGATAGCATCTGGCTCGTCGTAGCCGATAATGCCGCGCATTGCGGAACGGGAATCAGCAAACTGTGACATTGCTCTGCCAATGTCACCCTGTGCAAATCCATAATCAACGATGGTAGAAGCATAGATTCGTGACATAGCGATCATGGTGACCAAGACTACGGCTGAGACCATGGTCAGAATGACTGCAACCATAATGAAAGCTCTGGTGAGCCGGTCTCTGATTTGTAGATTATTCAGTTTTTTTAACATGGTTTTCGTTCTCCTTACTTTTGTTATAGTACAATTTTTGTTTCATTCGTCTTCGCTTATCACTGGGAAAGGATTTGTGCGCAGAACAAATTATATATAGTGAATTATATAACGATTTATTAAATTTGTCCAATATTTTTGGTGCATATTTGTATTATTTTGTGTTTTTGTTATAATTCACATTCTCGAAAAATTTAGTTTGTTTTAGGCTATTCTGGTGTAAATTATGACAATCTATGTATAAAAAATGCCAAAAAGTGACATTTTGGTATATAATTCCCACTATTTTAATGAACATATGAACTATAAATGTTTTTAATATAGATTATTAAAAAATGACTAATATGTACTAATATAGTGCATTATAATTTTGCATTTTACAATAGAATTGCTGAATAAAAAGATGCGGCCTGCTAAAAAGCAGGCTTCGTATAATGTAGATTCCTATGTACAATAATTTATATAGACAATGCAGCTATTTTCTATTGTGTTTATTGTGTCACAAGACCTAACAACTTTTCGGTAATTTCTGCCATGTTTGAGGAGACTTGTTTTGTATTTTGTGATATGCGGACATTTTCTTCCACAACGCCGGATATCCGTTCAATTTGACGAACAGCATGTGACACAATATCTACATTTTGACGAACCATTCCAGTGACAGTCTCGATGCTATGGTTGGTTTTCTGAATATTTTCCACTACAATGTCGAACGCTTCCACAGTCTGGTCAGTAATCTGGCGCCCACTCTGCACTGCATTGATGGAGTTCATAATCAGTTCGTTGGTTTCTCTGGCGGCTTGTGCGCTTCTGGCTGCCAGTTCCCCAACCTGAGTCGCCACAACGGCAAATCCTTTTCCTTTTTCTCCGGCTCTTGCTGCCTCAATGGAAGCGTTTAGGGACAGCATATTGGTCTGCTGTGCAATGGAGTTAATCTCACCAATAATCTTTTCAATCTCTATGGACATATCACTGATTTTTTGCATGGAATCTGTCAGAAGCTTCATGCGGGACTGTGTTTGAATAATCTTTTCTGAGGTGGTTTCTGTCTCAGCGGTGGCGCTGACAGAAACCTGCACACTACTGTTTAGTTCCTCGGTTAGTTGCTGCATAATTTGCTTTAAGTCTTCTACAGCAGTTTCTTGTTCCCCCGTTCCATTATAGATGCTGTCAGCATTTTCAAGGGTTTTCCCGGATACTTGATTCAATTCGCTGCAGGAGTTCTTAACATTCTCGATCAGCAATTGATTGTGTTTCATATCCTGTTTCTGTTGTGCGATTAATTGTTCGTTTTCTCGAATGCTCTGACAGATACTTTGAACCATTTTATTGATACTGTCAGAGAGCATCACAAACTCGGGATTTCCAGTTTCGTGTACAGTAATCTCAAAATTTCCGCTTGCAATTGCGTGCATGGAACTGGAAATATGGTTGATTCCTTGCACAATCTTATCATCTACCATGCGGTTAATCATATATAGCAGTACACTAAATATAATGAGCATACTCAGAGAAACGACAAAAGTTTGACTTGTACGACCAGCATAGTATTCGCTGGAGGGCATAAAAGTTCCAATAATTTGACCATTGGACTCTTCTGCTACATAATAACCTTTTTCACCATCAATAACTGCTTTTCCTTTGCCGACAAGTTTTGACGGGAATCCTACATCCGTGGCGCGTGTGCCAATCAGGGAAGAATTTTGATGTGCCAAGATTAGTCCGCTAGTGTTATCAATTGCGTAGACATACCCCCGTTCACCAAAGTCAACATCTTTGAGTACAACAGAAATCTCTGTTCCAGCAAGCATATTTTCGAGTACTTCTGGGCGCACACCGACCTGTACAAGTCCTTTGTCGTCGGTTCTGGCAACACCAATGTACTGCATCACGATTCCTTCTGCCACATTTCTTTGTGGTTCTTGTACAATCTCAATAGAAGGATCGTTAGCAATGACCATAAAAGCATTGGACTGCTCGCCACTTTTCATGTCAAAACCAATGTATGCATCGATTGTGCTGCTGGTAATGATGCCGTTTTCATTGATAATATGCAGCTCGTTGACCATCAGTCGGTCTTTGACTGCATTGAGTTTATTTGTGTTTCCGTTGATGGAAGAATCTGCGGCAAGGATATCGGCAAAGGCTCTTGCTTTTACAAGATTATCTTGGCTTAGATTTTTGGTGAGTTGTGCAATGTTTGTCTCGTTGGCAGCGAGCTTTGAGCGAACATCTTCAAGCTTTGTCTGACTTGCAATCGTGTTGCTTGATTGGCTGACAAATGTCTGCAACGCAAAGACGGCTGTGATTGTGATGAGTAGTGCGACAAGCATATAGAAAAACAGCCGCTGCGTAAATATTTTTTTCATTTTAGTACCTTCCTTCCCGGAGTTGGCAGGAAATGTTTGGAAGTAATTTCTAAACAGTCCTTTCAGTTATCATGTTATGGTATATATTGATTATTATAACTTTTTACATAAAATACATCAAGTCTTTTAGTATCGGTTTCTATAAGAATTATTAATAGGTTACAATTCACACCCATGCCAGATTTCGTATTGATTTCGGATGATTGGGTGTGAATTGCAACAATTGATGCACACAAAATGCCACAAAGCGGGCATTTTGGCGCTGGATCTGACACTATGCAGCAAGTGCATGGTGCGGGTGTGAAAAGTAACATTAATAGACTCCAAAGTCTGTTATATTATAATAAGATTGTAAATAATAAAGAAGTATGCTATAGTGATAATTGGTTAGTTGAAGCTAATCACTGCTTGTTGAATATTAATTACTGTTTGCACAATTTTTTCGTCGAAACATATATTATAAGGAAGAAAAAGGAGGAAGTTAGCATGGATATCAATCTGGATATCGGCGTGGCGGCGGGGGTAATGATACCATTTATCGGGACGACGCTAGGTTCAGCTATGGTGTTTTTTATGAAAAACCAGATTAATAAAAAAATTGAGAAGCTGTTGATGGGGTTTGCAGCGGGTGTGATGGTGGCGGCGTCTGTGTGGTCACTGCTAATACCGGCAATTGACATGGCAGCAGAGCAGAATAAAGTTGCGTGGGTACCAGCAGCGGTAGGATTTATCCTAGGAATGGCGTTTTTGTTGCTTCTGGATAGTGTGATACCACATCTGCATCTTGACATGGAGAAGCCGGAAGGCATCAGAACGAAGGCAAAAAAGACCACAATGATGGTGTTTGCGGTAACGCTGCACAATATACCAGAGGGAATGGCTGTTGGCGTCACGTTTGCAGGAGCGCTGCTGGGCGATGCGCAGATTACAATGGCTGGCGCCTTCACGTTGGCATTGGGTATAGCGATACAGAATTTTCCAGAGGGCGCAATTATTTCAATGCCGCTAAAAAGTCAAGGCACTTCTAAGCGAAAGGCATTTGTGTATGGTGTACTCTCAGGGCTGGTGGAACCCATAGGTGCGATGCTAACGATTTTGCTCGCAGGATTGATTGTGCCAATGCTTCCCTATTTTCTGGCATTTGCAGCGGGCGCAATGATTTACGTCGTTGTCGAGGAGCTAATTCCTGAGTCGCAAGCAGGAGAGCACACAAATATAGGAACAATTGGTGTTGCGGTCGGGTTTGTCGTGATGATGGTGCTCGATGTGGCGTTGGGATAATGGTCTAAAGTTGACCTTTGGTGTCGCACTTTTACGTCTGTTAACGCAGCCGTTTCAGGTAGAAATTATTTTTTATCAGATTCTAATGATTTGTGTGTTAAAAATGTGCCCAATAACATAACAAAAAGCATGACACATAGATAATACGGAAAGAGTGCGACACTAATAAACTGTGCAATTAAGCCGAACAGGACAGGGGCGAGCAGAATACTGATATAAGATGCGGACATCTGTATGCTCACAACCGCTTGTGACCGTTCTTTTCCAAAGGTTTCTGGTGTGAGATGAATCATGTTTGGAAAAATAGGACCGTTTCCCAAACCAATCAAAAATAGTGCACCGCCGACAGCAACAGGCGGGATGGGCAGGAGCAGCAGTGTGATGGCAGTCAGCGTGATGCACTGTCCTATTTTTATAATTTGCTGACTGGTGCATTTTAGGGCGAGAACACCGGAAGAAAAACGACCGAGTGCCATGCCAATATAATAAAACATAATGACTTTTGCAGCGCCATCCACTGCCATTTGTTTTTCATTGACTAGAAATGTACTTCCCCAGATACCGCAAGTGTACTCAATTGCGCAAGAACCAAGAAAGACAAGACAGACCCTGCGAACTTTTTGGTCTTTTAGCAAGTCAATGATTCCGACAACAAGTGCATTTTCTTCTTCGTAGGAATCTGCACTGTTGACTTTTTTCCACAATGGAATAGAAATAATTGTCATAATAGCAATTACCAACTGCACCCAGAAGACAGTCTGATAGCCTTGTCGCCAGTTGCCAGTTGCGGAGAGCATGAGTGACATAAGATAGGGGCTGAGCGAGACACCAATTCCATAAAAACAGTGTAGAAAGTTCATATGAATAGCCCGATAGTGTAGCGCAACATAATTGTTTAGTGCAGTGTCAATTGCACCAGCGCCAATTCCAAGCGGAACAGCAAAAAGGCACAGAAATAGTATGCTAGGAGCAACGGAGAAGCCAAGCAGTGCGCCGGCAGTTATAGCGGTGCTTGCGGCAGTGATTTTGGCGGTTCCAAAGTGCTTTATAAGCCTTGTGGATAGTAGGCTGGAGAGAATAGTTCCGCCAGAAATAATACTTGTCACAAAGTTTGCGTGGGAGATAGCGACGCCAAATGCTGGATAAATTGCGGGCCACGCAGTTCCAAATAGGGAGTCGGGTATTCCCAGACCAATAAAAGTGATATAGATAATAATTAAAAGTAGAGTGCTCATGGATTGAATTCTCCTGTGTAGTTGTATATTTTGTACGTTGATATAATTTGTGTGCATATGATAGAAAACTGTCACGAGAGCAGGTACAAGGCAGATTTAGCACTATTATATACATTCCACGAAATGACTGCAAGAAGTTTTTGGGAATAGAAAAAATGTAACCAAAAGGGCATCTGATTTGCATATATTATAAGGAACTGTAGAAAAATAACTGACGCATCTTGACTTGGCTATTTCTCCGATTATGCATGCCAAAAAGCCTCGCCGTAGCCCGCTACGCCTACATTTTTTGACATACCTCCTCGAAGAAATATCCTACGCAATCTGCATCACTTATTTTCCTAATTCCTAAAGAGTCAAAAGTAGTGTGAACTGGAGGGCGAATATGAAGTGTTGTAGAAAAAAGTGTATAATAAATACATTGGGCATTTTGTTAACTGGAGTCACGCTGACAGGGTGTGGAAAGGCGGTTGAACAGAAAAATGATAGCCTCCATATCTATGCAAGTGGGAGTGATGTCATTATGGATTATGCAGTGAAAGAGTTTCAAAGACGTTATCCAGATATTGATGTGGAGTATGCAGGACGCAAAATTATAGAAGACGCAGAGGAATTTTATGGATATAATCAACAGCTTTCGGCGCAGTTGATGAGTGGGTCAGGAGCGGATGTATTCTTTATACAAGACTACTGGGATATAGACAAGCTAATACAGGCGGGGGCATTTGCGGACCTAAGTGAAATTTATGACAACAGTGTGGTCTTTCAGGATGCCGATTTTTGAGAAGATATTATGAATGCAGGTATTTTTGATGGGAAACGATATTTTTTGCCAATGGAGTACAGACTTCCAATGATGATTTCTATACGCGAAGTATTAGATGAGGCAGGGTTTCATATTGAAAGTTGTACAGATTTTAACCGCTTTATGGAGGAGTCCAGCCGTTATCTAAACAGCGTCAATTATGATAGGCGCCTGTTCCGGATGGATGTGAGTGCGAGAAATTGTATCTTTTGGGCAGGGTATCCTATTGTGGACAAGGGTGAAGTAGTCTGGGACATTGAGGAAACTAGAGAGTATTTTACATGGTTTAAAGATATCTATGCGCGCGGAACAGGAGAATATATGTTTGGAGATTTGTTTGGAGCGGCTGCAGTGCGTGATGGTGAGTGTCTTTTTGAGAGTTCTGGTTTTCTAAATACTGATTTAAATGCGATTCGAGCACTCTATACTATTGGAACGCCAATCAGTGTTCCAATATATAATAAGGACGGCGGTGTTACTGCGTTGATTGAAAGAGCAGTGGCAGTGCACGCAAACAGTGAGAATATGGACAATGTGAGAAAGTTTCTGGAAATCTTATTTGAAAAACAGATTATGGAACAGCCAGGGGCGTTGCGAGAAAATATCAGCGTGCGAAAAAGTGTGATGGAAAAGGAGTACGAATCCTATCTGATAGAATGCCCTTTTAAAGTTGCTATAAATGGATTTCCATTTGAAGTTCCGCCTTTGAAAAGAGAGGATTTTGACGCCTATCTTGCATGTGCGGACAAGGTGGATAAAATTGTTTACTGGTCCGCATGGAGACAGGATTTTTGGGCGGAGATAAATCCTTATCTGAAAGGAGAGGTTTCTTATGAGGAGGCAGCCAAGAACGCAAGAGACAAGCTGGAGTTTTATTTATCGGAATAACGAATAGGAGTTTGCCTTATGAAAAGAAAACGGACTGTGCAGGGGGTTTTGTTTGTTTTGCCGTTTCTGGCAGGATTTACATTATTTTTTTAGTTCCATTTTTGTGGAGTGTTGTCTATTCGCTGACGGGTGGCGTTGGTGGACTTGAGTTTGTTGGGTTAAAGCATTATCAGTCTCTTTTGCAGAGTAGGGCGTTTTTGCTGGCGGCAAAAAATACACTGCGGTTTCTGGCAGTTAGCGTACCGCTTGCAATGTTTTTGGGATTGGGGATTTCACTGGTGTTGTACGAAACATTTCAGGGGCGCTCTTTTTTGCGCGCTGTTTTTTTGTTTCCGCTGACCGTTCCAATTGCTGCATTGATTGCTGCATTGCGTTTCTGCTTTGCACAAGATGGTATGCTAAATCGATTGTGTGCATTGATTGGCGTGGAGGGAAAGGATTGGCTTGGCAGCGGAACGGCGTTTGGCGTACTGGTTTTGGTCTTTTTGTGGAAAAATTGTGGATACAATATGCTGCTGTTTTTGATGGGGTTATATGGAATTTCAGATGAGTTTATCGGGGCTGCACGGCTCGAAGGAGCACATGCTGGGCAGGTGTTCTGGTATATTCGGGTGCCATTGTTGAGACCAACCTTCTTTTTTACAGCGGTTGTCTCGATTATGAATGCGTTTAAAATTTTTTGCGAAGCATATCTGATTGGCGGAGAAAGTCCACATGCGAGTATTTATATGTTGCAGCATTTTATGAACAATAATTTCCAGAATCTAAACTATCAACGTCTTTCCTCAGCGGCGTTTTTTATTTTCTTGTTTGCCTGCTTGCTGGTTGGAGGATTATATTGGCTGAAAAACAAAAGGGGGATTGTGTAATTATGAGGGGGGCTGCTGTTAGAAAAAAACGGGTAAATTTCCTAATATTGTCTGGGTATATCTTTGTAATTTTGCTGGCAGTAGTTGTACTGTTTCCGGTAGTCTATATGTTTGTTAACGCGTTTGCAAAAAATATTCCAGTGGAAACTACAAAAGGTTTTTTGCCTTCTGCGTGGGGACTTTCTGGGTTTTATGAGGTGTTTGTCCGCCGCCCAGATTATCTTATAAAATTTTGGAACTCACTTTTACTTTCCTGTGCGATTGTTGTGGGTTAGTGTGTGTTTTCTGCGCTGGCTGGTTACGGTTTTTCAAAATTTGTGTTTCCTATGCGAGAGACGATTTATTTTGTTGTTATTGTGCTGATGTTGATGCCCTATCAGGTCACGCTGGTGTCAAATTTTTTGATAACAGAAGCACTACACCTAAACAATACCTACTGGGCAATTTTGCTGCCTGGGATTTTTTCGCCGTTTGGTGTCTTTCTGTTACGACAAGGATTTGATGCTATGCCAGAAGAAATCAGGGAGGCTGCTATGTTGGAAGGGTGTTCTCAGCTTCGTCTTTTAATACAGATTGGAGTGCCAGTATGTAAGGGACCACTAACTGCATTGATTTTATTGAGTTTTGTGGATGCGTGGAATATGGTGGAACAGCCGCTTGTTTTTTTACAGGAAGCTTTTCGCTATCCAATTTCAGTCTTTCTGGCACAGATGGATGAGTCCAGAATTGATATTTTATGTACTTGTGGAATTTTGGTGCTGCTGCCGGTATTATTGTTATTTTTATTCAGCGAGGAGGATTTGACAAAAGATTTGGCTTGAGGTGCGTTATGAGTGTGAGAAAAAAAAGCGTTTTGTACTGTGCTGTTGGTATTTTTATTCTATTGTGTGTGTTTACAGTTGTCTCGTATCAAACAAATATTCAATTTATGCCCCGAGTGGAGACATTTTCGTATACACCGCCTATTTTTCAGGCAGATGAGCGATTAAAATGGTATCTGCCGGAGGAATCCTTTTTTGTCAATGAACTGGGACATACAGTAGTGTATCGTGTAAAGGAGCGCGTCGGGCGTTTTGGCAAAGAATATTTTGTGCAAGAGATACAGCTTGATATTTATTCTGAAAATGGAAAAACAGAAGTTCGAGAAGATGGAGATATCCGTGTAATTGCGCCTGATTTGGAAGCGTGGGATAATCTGGTTTATAAGAGCAATCGTATATTTGCAGATGGGGATACTGTGGTGTGGGTAAATCCAAAGTTAGATTAGGAACTGCTCAGAAATAATATGTACAGCTTGCGCAGAATATTTCTGAACGGTTCCTTAGTAATTTCGCATATGTTAAAAATCCAGGCGGTGTTGCGTTACCGTCTGGATTTTTATGCACACGGACGCGGAAAGGAAATATGCAGCTAAAGCTGCCTGCGTCCGGCGCGCAAGTAGGAGAAATAATTTTCTCCTACTCGATTGCACATGGGTACCCAGAGGAAGTATATAGATTATTGTTTGGATTTTATAATTTCTTGAATCGCTGCAATCCAGCTTGCAAAGGCAGGGGAAGATATCACCTGTCTGTAGCGAAGTTCTTGCTCATAAGGTGTGTACTGCTCGTCTTTTTGGTAGACTGTTGTAAACACTTCGGCATAGGAAGGAAGATGACTGCACATAAGTGTCTGCAAGGAATTAAAGTTTATATCGGCCTCGGAAAGCGCTTGGAAAAAATCTGCAATTGCACTGTAAAATGGGATATAGAGAGGATTCCATCTGAGGGGATCGTCGTCATCTTCATCATCCTCTGTATTGCAAACGCTAAAATCGTCAAGTTCGTCGTTCTCATCATCGTCAAAATCAAATTTGCTGAATTCGTTATCATCGCCCTCGTCAAAATCAAATTCGTCGAGTTCATCGTCATCCTTATCAAAATTGTCAAGTTCGTCTTTGTCATCTGAAAGATTTTCAGAGACATATGTCCAATAGGATTCACTGAAATCTGCCAATTGTTGCTCGCTGACTTCATTCTTAAAGTAGCCTTGTAATAGGTAAAGTGCATCTAAGATAATTCTGGGCACTTTCACACCTGTCCATTTTTCCCAATCTGTGCAGAATCGGAAGTAAATGTTCCATAAAATAATCCACTTATCCTGTAGTGCTGTTTTATCTAGGCGTCTGCGGATAATTTGTGCAAAACGATTTACAAAATAGTTTTGTTCTTCACGAGTCAGCAATGGGTAGTCAATCTCTTCAAAAGGCAAAAAGAGTTGCTTATAGCCAAGTTCTAGCAGGTGACGCCGCACTTGCTGTTCCCATTCTTCACACTCTGCCGTCTCTGATTCAAATAGTGAGGCGCTACGTTCTCGCACTTTATTAAACGCTGCTACTGTGTGATAAGTATCCCATGCAAACAGATAGTAATGGACTGCTCTTTCCATAAAAGAAATCTTTTCGTAAGTTTGTGCTAGTGCTCTCATATAGTGAGCACGCTCAATGCCAGAATAATTACTCCGGGAATCATAGATTTCTAATGCCTCCTGAAAATTGGCAAATGCCTGCTCATACTCCTCTGCAATGAGATGCATTCGGCCTGTGTGATAGAGGCATTCCTCATAGTTTGACAGAATGTTTTCTGCGTCGTCTGCATCCTCCTCCTGTGTTCGCAAAAGATACCCGCGATAATTTTGCAGTGCATGCATATAACAACTTCTTGCTTCAGGATACTTTTTAGCACGCTCGTACAATTCTCCGAACATGTTATAGTAATCGGCTGCGACATCGCTGTCGTCCCCATACATCTCTACAAGAATATCAACTTTTTTCTGCCAATGTGCAATGGCCTGCTCAAAATTTCCAAGGTCCTCATAGGCTTCTGAAATAAGTCCGTGCATACTTTCCACAGTGTCTAAATCTTCCGCTTGTTTTGCTTCCTCTAATTGTTCAAGCAAAATATTAATTTTTTCTTCGTCGCCGGAAGATGCATCAAATAGGGCAATATCCCCACGAATTTCATTTGCTTGTGGACTATCGCTGCCAAAGACTGTCTCTGAAAGTGACAGTGCTTTCTGATAACATGTAAGTACATCTTCGCATGAAATATCATTTTCTGGGCAGCATAATTCAGATTTTATATGACCCATTTTTCGCAAAAGAATACGCAATATCTCAAAATATGCAACAGGGATACTCTTTATAAAACTGTCTGTCCAAGTCTCAGGATTTTGCAGGGAAACGTCCGAGGTATTAGTGGACCATTTCGAGAGTGTCTGGTCAGAAATGGTCTGTGCGTATTCTAGCATATCCAATGCACGAACAGGATCAGAGGAAATTTGAAATGTGGAGACCATTTCGTTTATACAGTTCAGCAGGCTTGTATTTTCCTGTGGAGATACCAATGGATCACAAGCATCACAGCGTTTTAGTAATAGGAGAATCGCTCGATATTGATAGAACAACGCTTGGTCTATATTTCCGTCAGCACGTAATAAATTCTGTGCCCGATTGCGCAGATATTGAATTTCTCCTATAGATGGGGTATATCCCATGCGTTCCTTTAAATCTCTCTCAAGCCATTTGGACATCTCATTTTGATAATGTTCCTCTAAAGTTGCGCGTATCTGTCGATAATGTTCTGATTCTCCCGCTGCATATTTTTGTAGAAAAGCGTCTTTAAAATAGTAGGAACAGCATCCGGAAAGATAATAGATGTTCTCCAGATAATCATTATAGATATGTTCTCCATAACAAAATATATTATAGGAAAACAATGATTGCTTTAGTTGGGAGAGGAAGTTCAAAAATAAAAGACAGTCTCTTGGTGGTGCGGTGTTGATGACCTTGCGGCATACTTTTAAAAATATTGTGAGGATTAGTGAAGGTTCTGCCGTATCTGTCAGAAGCAACGTCTTCCAACGCTTGAGACATATGTCTAGTGCATCGCCCGACAAAGATTCCAGATCTTGGCTGATGGAGGCCAGTTCATCGGGGAGATCGTTTGGGAGGGTAAGGTTGTCTGTGTTAGAATAGTACTCTTTGTGGCTCATTTTTTACTCCTTTGTGTGCGAAACAGTTTGTAAACGGTATTATTACTTTTTATAATACAATATTTGACAGGGATTATCAATCTGGTTTTGTGTATTTGAACAAATAGTTTAGTATTCGATCTCCTGTGACAAGTCTTTTTTCTGAAGAAAGTTTTTGGTGGTCAGATTTTTGACTGTTGGTGGACAATAGAAACAAAAAAATTTTTAAAATGCTATACTCATAACATCAACAAAACTTACCGAACAGACTTAATGACAAAGCAAGTACGTTGATGTGTTTTCTATAATATTTTGCATATATAAAATATGCACTGAAAAAATGGAGGTAGTATTTATGTTCAGAAAAAAATTAGCGGCATTGGCAGTAGCAGCAACCATGATAGCAGCATCTGGGGTTCCAGTATATGCAGCAGAGGCGGATGCACCAATTGGAGGCGGTGAAGAGGTTGTTTTTGAGAATCAGGGTCTGATCGAATCCTTTGTGGACGCAGGAGCGGTTACATATGGAATTACAAGTGGAGAAGTTGATTCGGGAGACAAACTGGGATATTGGATTCGCGGTGACAAGAAGATTGAAGGAGTAAAGAGTGTTTATTCCTCTTACAAAAATTATAAATATCAGGGGGCAGCGAGTGTAACAAGTGGAACTGGTGTATATGTCGACGGAGGATATAAGCCTGCAGATACGATGAGTACAGCATACACCGAATGGACATTTTGGGGCACGAACAAAGCAAATTATCGTTTCAAGTAGTAGTTGTTCAATAGAATACACAAAAAGATTGTCATGAAATGGCAATCTTTTTGTGGGAAAGAGAGAAGGCATAAGGTATAGATGAAAAAAATAATAGCGATTGTTTTAGTAGTGCAAAGTTTTTTGCTTACAATTGTTGGTTTGCAGGTTTTTAAAAACATAAACTATATAAAACTTCTTTATCGAAACAATAAAGCTGTCTTAGTTAGGGCTGATAATGGAGAAAATAATCGTGATGCAGCGGATGAATTAATCTCTTTTATGAAGGATCAGAAAATAAATCAGGATGTAACAATTTCTAAATATGTATATATTGATGATGATAACTTGGTAATTTATACGAATGATCTTTTGCTTGATGGAAAAATAAAACTTACTTTAGAGAATAATATTTCAACTGATATGTTCATTGCCAATTATGACAGTGGCAGTGAAGCTCAAATAGGAAAATTTTATATGTTTGTTCCAAAACTTAAAATAACAATCTATCCGCTAGAACAGGCACAGAAGGTCGGTGTGGACGGAATATATTATATTACAGAAAGTGACGCAGGAAAAATCATTGCAGATATTAATAATGGATTTGGATATGCAGAAGTGTACAATGAATTTTCTGCTAATATAGAAACTTATTTAGAAGGCAGTATACAATTAATTGTTTGTATAGGAATGACAACTCTTATTTTAATGGTAGTTATAATGCATTATACTATAAAATCTGGAAAAAAAATAGGGATTTTAAAAATGCATGGTTTCGGAACATTGGAAATAATTAAAAATATACTTATGGAATTATACCAGATGCTAATCTTAGTTTTGTTAGTTGGAATGATAATTTCGGGTGCTTATGGTAGTTATAATTATGGATGGGATTGTATTGCCACAGTATTTAAAGGATATCTGTTGTCCTTTTTATTGACTATTTTTATAAATTGGATTGCTATATTATGTGTTCTCTTTTTACAAATTAAGTTGGGGAATATTGTTCCTCTAATTAAGGGAAAAAGACCTTTTGGAGTACTATTTGGAACCTATATTTTTTTAAAATGTGTGTTTTTTATTACTTTAATCATTGGCGGTATCAATTTGATTTATCAGGTGCAATACTTACAAGTTCAGTATAATAACTTGGATATATGGAAAAAGGCGAAGGCAGTTTATTCTATTAATTTGAATTATGTCGGTGAGTCACGGGATTCGGAGATCAAATTAAAACAATTCTATGATCTGATAAATCAAGATGGAGGGTTTCTGATTGATGCACAAAATTATGTGTTGGTGGATGGAGAAAATCATTTGTACGATTATAATGCTCCAGGAGAGGAAAGCTACTATGACCCATATGGAAGAACCATTACCATTAATGAAAACTATTTGAAAGTAAATTCGATTACGTGCAATGGAAGTACTGAGTCGATTTTGTCTCAAATTGATGATAGGGATAATGTATGTAATATTTTAGTTCCATTTAACCTGAAAAAGTATGAACCTAAAATACAAGAACGTTTTTTGGATGATTTTTATTTTAAGAAGATAGAAGTAGAAAATATCTATAATAAAGAAGAAGGTATATTGAATAATATGCCGAAAAGCGAACTAGCATTAAATATTATATATATAGATGATAATCAAGAGTATTTCACATACTCAAATATCGAGGATGATAATGGCTGTAAAATTATCAACCCTATTGTAATTTTGGATACAGGCAATGTTGATTACAGTTATTACTTGTCATATTTATCCAGATGTGTTTATTTTCAGTATGAGGGAATGGATGTGTTTGATTATTTGGCGCCACTAATTAAGAAGGCAGATGTTTTGTCAGAAATTCAGAGCGTTACAGCCTTATATGACAACCATGGAAAACAGATTTATAATTTGGAAGTGAGCATAAATTGTGCAGTTATAGCGATTGTGGTAATAATGGGGTTATTTGCTATTATTGGATTTGTAATAATATCTGCATATTATCAGGAAAAGAAATATCAGATTTATATCAAAAAGGTTTTTGGATTCAGTTTGTTGCAAAGGATCAATAAGTTTTTAGCATTGATGTTTCTGCTTGATATAATCATATTAGGTGCTGTAAAATTGTATGAAGATAACACTCTTGTTTTGGCTTTTGGCGGTGTTATAGTATTAACAGATTTAATTGCGATATTAATAGAGGGAAAACGGTTAGATGAGAAAAATTTTAATATTATCATAAAGGGGGAGCATTGATGATCAAAGTGAGTAAGCTATCAAAAAAATTTGGTCAGCGAGAAATTTTTAATAATTTTTCATTTGCTATTGAAGAAGGTGAGTTTGTAGCAATTACCGGAGAAAGCGGAAGCGGGAAAACTACGCTTTTGAATCTGATTAGTCTGTTGGATCAGAAATACAAAGGACAAATTGAAATTGATGGAAAAGCTGCTTTTTCTAGGAAAGAAATACAAACTATGCAGCGATATAAGTTTGCATACCTTTTTCAAAACTATGCATTAGTTGAAAATGAGACAGTACGACAGAACCTGCAGATTGCCTTAAAATATCGAAAAGATGCCAATCCCAATAACAGCATAAAAAAGGCGCTGAAACTTGTAGGGATGGAAGGCGCTGAAAACTATAAGATTTATGAGCTGAGTGGGGGAGAACAACAGAGAGTAGCATTGGCAAGGGTATATTTGAAGAAACCCAAATATGTTTTTGCAGATGAACCGACAGGAAATTTGGATAAGCATAATAGAGATATTGTGTTTGGGTTGTTGAGGAAAATGAATGAGTTTGGCGCTACTATTATATTTGTAACGCATGATATAGAATTGTCTCAAAGTGTTGGAAGGATTATTGCGGTATAATACAGAAAGTATGAAGCCAGTTATAATGATTTGGTATTTTAGTAGTATTTGTGTTCTGCGCTAGGGAGGTAAATGCATTGTATAATAATAACATACAACAATATGTGGAAGCAATTAAGTTGGCAGCAGGGAGTGTGCAATATAAAAATCTTTCTATAAAACAAACATTTTTTCTCAGTGTAAAACAGCTTTACGAATATTATATAAATATGAACAATGTGTGCTATTTGGAAACTGCAATTCTCCACATTCAGGCGTATTTAGAAATGGGCTTTCCCTACGATGAAGGAAAAGAAATATTTGACCTTGTGATTGAAGGAACTGGAAGTGCGCAGGAACTTAAATTTCCTAATAAATTTTATGCTGCAAAAACGATTAAACTGAATAAGGCACAGGTCAGAAGTATGATTAGAAAATGGCCTCCTTCGTCGCATCAGGTAATGAAAATAGATGAAGTAGTTGATGATATTATTTCAAAGGTGAGAAAAAAAGAGAACGGAATATTTTATTACAAGTGTGCTGCAACGAAGGATATTTATGAATTGGTGATCAGTGAAAAAGAAACATTTTTCCACGATATGCAAATGGGAATATTTTATTCATTTTTGGGGGTGTGAGGAGCACAAGCAATTTATAATATCAGGAATTTTTTTAAAAAAATAACACAATTTTAACTATAAATTGATTGTCTTTATTTACACATTTTAATGAACCATTATACTTTTGTACTGCGTCCATAACACTGGGAAATCCCCAACCATGTAAGTCTTTATTCTTTTTTGTTGTTTCTGGATAATAAACAAATTCTTCGTTGCGGTTAACACATGAATTTGATATCTTAATCATTAAAAAGGAGTTGATTTTCCGAATGGTTAAGGATATTTTTCCAGGCTTCTCTAGAACACTTGCAGCCTCTATGGCATTGTCTAATAAATTTGCTAATATAGTACACATGTCATGTGAAGAAATATTTGTATTTTGCGGAAACTCTACATTAATTTCAGAAGAAATTCCTTTTTCTCTCATTTTTTCAAGCTTGCTGTTGATTACTACATCGATTACATCTGCTCCTGTCCAAACTGTTTTGGATAATTTCATAATTGGTGTGCTAATATTCTTAATATATTCTTTTGCTTCATCTGTATTACCCGCTTCTAATAATTGATATAGTACATTTAAATGATTGTTCAAATCATGATGTAACTTGGCATTACTCATATAAATCTCATTGATTGTCCTATAATTTTCTTCCAATAAATGATTTCGCATCTCTGAAAAATTAAGTTTCATTTTTTCTTCCCTTGTCACAACAATAAAGTAAAGAATAAATGATAGAAAAGCTAAAACAATAATGAAACTCACCCATAAACTTGATATAGTGTAATGAAATGCTTTCATAGTTTGATTTACTAAAAAAATAAATCCCAAAAAGCCTACACATGAAATTGCAAGAACCGTGTAGGCATGGCTAATTTTTATAGAAAACTTATAATAAAATTTTTTGGTCAGGAAGTACAACATAATCCAAAAGAATTTAACTACGATGACGATTATTGTACGCAGAACGCCCATCGTTGAAAGTACTTTTGATAAAGTTTCGCGTCCATTTCCAAATTCTGAAAACAAGGTAAGTACTAAAAAATCAAAACAACTTAAACAAAGCAGATAAAAACTTCCCAAAGAAAAAATTGCAACAAAATTAACTTTATACAAAAAAGCAGATGATATGCTAATATACAATACAAAAATCAGCATCGTAAAATAGGAAAACAAAGAAATATGATTGCACATCCATATAATAATCGCTCCAACAACCGCCAAGACTACATCAATATGTTTGCTTTGAATACAACGATACTTGTAGAGAATAGCATTATATACTTTATATAAAACAAACATCTCTATAAAACATGCGATTATTTCAACTAATTCAAATATAATATTCATCTTTAATTCCTTTCGAGTACATCGAATAATAAATTTCTGATATATTGACGCAGCATGATTATTCCTATGCAAGGCGAGGGAATGAGTCGTAGCGATGGCTACGGCGATTGACGACAACAAAAGGAATGCAGTCCTTTTGCAGATGGATAATCAGACAAGTCAAAATATCAGTTAATTATTATTCGATGTACTAGAGCCTGTTTGAAAAATGCTTTCTGTCTAATGTGTGTTACAATCTGTTGGAGATTTGTACCAAATTAAAACGGCGTAGTAGATAAAATATAAAGGACAATGCTTTACGCCAACTGAATTTGGTACAAATATTATGTAAAGCAAGGCATGTATTTGCCATCTCAGAACATATAATGATTTCAAAATACATTTAGACATTGTATAACTTATTGTAATATTTCTGGGAGTTTAGGCTGATATGTCCCGCATACGGATACACAATTTGCGCCCATAATCGCACATAATTTAATGATTTTTGCAAGTAAAATCATACTTTATATCCTCCTTTCTCCTAAATCTTGCAAATATTGATTCATCAGCAATCAACATGAAAACGGCAATTAAACAAACACTTAATACAGCCATGCAAAATAGTTCTTTATTGGTATAAGATAATAAAAATATCCATAAAGTTTCAAAACATAAAATGATTTTTGTAATTTTTTTGCAGCGTTTTTTCTTATATACGTTTATCGGCTGTGCTAGATTTTTTATGGGTGCCTTTACTATAATGAAGATATATGTTACAAATAATAAGCAATACCAATAAGGATATACTACATACTCCCACAATAGGTTTTTTATGCTTAAAACGAGAAGATAGGTTAAGTTACTTAAGATAAAACATCGACTATATGTAGTAGCATGGTATCCGCCCGTAAACAATCTTAAAGGGACAAATGTAACAAGGAACACTAAACCTGATACAAAATCTGATAATATAGTAGATATAGTTACGATGGAAACAAAAAAACCAATAGTAGATATTATTAGTTCAAAACCATATGTGTATATATCTTCTTCTTGTTTATCTCCTTTTATTTTATACAATAAAAATTTTGATAGTTGAACAGAAACCTTATTTAACATATCAACAACCTCCTTGTAGTACATATTATCAAAATTATTGCGGTAGGTCTACAATTTGTCCACGAATCTTTGGATTTTTGTCCACGAGTTATGGATTGTAACATTTTCGTTTTATTGTTATTATTTTAGAATAAACTCCGTAATTTGTTTTTAAATAGCAAAAAAATAGTGATTTTATGATTGATTGTGATATACTGGTATAACGAATAAAAATTTTTAGTTTTAGGAGGGGAAAAGATTGTTATATATTGCTATTTGTGACGACGATGAAAGAACAGTGAAAACATTTGAAAATAAGGTTATCACATTCCTAAAAACAAACAATATTATTGCAGAAATTAAAACATATACGCAGAGTAGAATATTACAATATGATATTCAGGAAGGAAAATATTTTGATTTCATTTTGTGTGATATTGAGATGCCAGATATTGATGGAATGAAGTTATCGGCTTATATCAAGAGACTTCTTCCAGATGTATTGATTATTCTTATTACTTCGCATTTAAAATATGCAATAGATGCCTTTGAACTGTCGATATTCAGATATATTCCTAAAAATTCATTAGACATAAGGCTTGAGCATGCGCTGAAGGATGCTGTTAATATGATTCAGTTACAGGCGGATCAATATTATATGATAAAAATGCCAAGTCGGATAGAAAAAATTCAATATCATAGGATTTTATATATTCAGCGAGATGGAAAAAATGCAGTTATTACATTAATTGATGGAACTTCGACAAAAGTAAGAAAAAGTCTGAGTCAGGTATACAATGAGCTAAACTCGGAAGACTTTATATATGTTGACCGTGGTGATATTGTGAATTTGAGTCATATTATAGGGATTAGAGAAGGTATTGTAGATTTGGGGAATGGAATCAGGATTCCTGCTAGTCATTCAAAATTGGAGTATATCAAAGAGAAACTAAATGATTTTTGGGGAGAACAAATATAAGTATTTGAGTTGACCTTGATTTCAAATTGGATTAAGGAATTGTAGGAAAATAAGTGATGCAGATTGCGTAGGATATTTCTTCGAGGAGGTATGTCAAAAAACGTAGGCGCAGCGGGCTGCGGCGAGGCTTTTTGGCATGCATAATCGGAGAAATAGCCAAGTCAAGATGCGTCAGTTATTTTTCTACAGTTCCTAAAAAGACATGAGACCTGCAATTATGAGGTCGCATGAAAGAGATTTGTGAAACGAACAGCTAATTTCTTCATATAATAGGATTCACCCTTATGAATCGGTGGAGTATTAAAGGGTCAAGGTCAGAAATTGGTCTTAAATCCTTATCGTACATCACGTAGTTGTCTAAGTAACCTTGATTTTCAATTTGATTTTTTTGTATCATATCATGGAAAGTGTACCAGCCAACAAGCTTTACAGAGTTTGTTTCCCGAAATAGACGAACCGATATAAAAATATCTTTTGGATGTGTTTTTGCCTGTTCGACCATTTCTAAAGTCCGTTTGTGAAAATCTTCTGTTCTTGTCTTAACGTCAACTTTCAACTGTTCTGTCTTATTGACTAGAAGAAAGTCATATTCATCGCGCTCGTCATAGCCTGTGTGATCTTCGACAAATTGTATTTCGTTGTCAAGAAAGAATAATTTAACAGCTTTTTCTCCAAGCTTGCCCTCAAACATTTTCTTTTTTTTATTTTCTAATCCGCCAGAATGAAAGTCGTGACGGTTTGAGGTAAATGCTTTGGAACGCTCGGCATACTGTAATGCCTCTTGGTATAAAAGGCCTGTTATAACATAATTTTCTCTGATTATCATTTGTATACTCCTTTTTTTCTTCTTTGGACTCTTAAAGTCTCTTTGTAACAAATATTGCGAGAAGCTATTTATATTATAACACCATATTACAGACTACACCAGTGTGTTTTATTAGTTTTTAGGAATGGGTAATCATTCAGGTAATTGTTCACGTTTTCTGTAATTTTAAGGAACTGTAGAAAAATAAGTGACACATCTTGACTTGGCTATTTCTCCGATTATGCATGCCAAAAAGCCTCGCCGCAGCCCGCTACGCCTACGTTTTTTGACATACCTCCTCGAAGAAATATCCTACGCAGTCTGCATCACTTATTTTCCTGCAATTCCTAAGCTTTTCCTATTTGGAATATTTTATACAACACGATGAATTATAGGACTTTTTTAGGAATAAATTATTAGGAAGATTTCTTAATAATATGGCATTGATGTCTGAACAGTAACAATAGTGACAATAATGAACTTTTGAGAAGAACCTAACAATTGACATCACAATTCCTGCGGGATAAAATAAAGATAGATATATGTTGGAGAGATAGAGATGAGCAATATTGTGTTTGCAGAAACAAATTAATGACGAGAGGAATTACTATGAAAATAGAAACAAAGCGATTATTGATTCGTACATTAAGAATAGACGATAAAAAAGCATTTGTGGAAATGGCAGCGGACGGAAGTCTAAAAGAGATCGGTTTTAGCAAAGATTGTGGCAATTGGATTGCAAATTGGATTGTGGAGGCGAAGGAGCTTACAAAGAAGGACAATCCCCGCACGGAATATCTGGCGTATGTGATTACTTTAAAAGAGGAAAAGACTGTGATTGGTTCCGTGGGATGCTCTTACTATGAGGATCTACAAGAGACAGGTATCACATATTTTATTGGAACACAATATAGAAATCATGGCTATGCAATTGAGGCAGTGCAGGCTTATGCACAGTATTTTTTACAAAATTATCATATTTCCCAAATGATAGCAACGGTCAAGGAGGAGAATGTGGCCTCATGGAAAGTAATTGAGCGGGCAGGTTTTCAATTGACTGAGAAAAAAATGTACAAGGACTTGAATGATGAGAAAGCGGAGTTATATCGCTTTTATTGCAAGCACAAAATGAAAATGGGATTAGCCTATGATAATCATGATAGTCGTATCAAATACTATGAGCTGCTATTAGAACGCGATTTGGATAATCTTGCGCAATATGAACTGCCAGAGGGTTATCGCTTTGCGTTTTATCAGCATGGGGATTGCGATGCGTGGATTGCAATTGAGAAATCGGCAAAGGAATTTGAAAACTATGAGCAGGGATTGGCGGCGTGGAATAAATATTATGCGACCAAGGAACAGGAACTTGGCAACCGAATGGTATTTATAGAAAATGAAAAGGGTAAAAAGGTTGCGACAGCCACCGCTTACTATGATATCACAGGACGCGACCAGTCCGGTGCCGGTTGGTTGCACTGGGTTGCTGTGCAGCGGGAGTATCAGGGAAAAAGGCTGTCCAAGCCATTGATTGCACATGTGTTGAACATTATGCGCGCGCTTGGATACACACACGCAAAAATACCAACACAGACTACGACTTGGCTTGCCTGCAAAGTATACCTTGATTTTGGGTTTCGCCCGCTGCCCCAAAATGCAGTCAACAGTAAGGAAGGGTGGCGGATAGTAAAAACAATTACCAATCACCCTGCACTAGACGCTTTTGACCCAGTTTCATTAAAGGAGATTGAAGATGAGGGAGAGGAAAATGACAGAACTGAAATTAAATGACACTTTTTTTGCGCTGAATACAAACACAAGAGAAACCGCTTTTTTCGTATTTCAAGATTCAGAGGACGGACTGGAATACAGCGTTGACTGTTGTTTTCAGGCAAATGAGTTTCAAGAGGAACGGGTAACACCTAAATTGGAATTGGGAATTATCGGTACATCAGTGCGACAGATTGAAGACATTGCCGGAATGACGTTTGTCGTGAAAAATATGGAGGAGGCATATAATAGAGAGGATTTATTTTATATTTTTGAGCATGAGCCGCTGATGAATTACCAACTTGCTATTCAGGAGTTCAAAGAGGATAGAGTACATATTTTATGCAGTGGAACAGCAGTGAATGACGGTTATGCAGACCCTGTTACAACTGCAACATTTGAAATTGACTGCTGGCTGCCAATTATCACAGATATAAAAGATTGGGAAAAGTACGGATTATAAGAAAACGAGCGGTGTGTTGTCGTTGACAGGGGGAAAACAGTATGCTAAACTGACTTTTAGAGTGGGTTAAACTGTCATGTGTATTGGATGAAAAATTGTCTCATAAAGTATCCCCGCTCAGATAATATGCTTTTGAATCGAAAAGTTTGATGAGAAAGTAGCAGCGTCAGAGGTGATGAGACTTGGATAAATACGAATACAAAGTTCGTTCAGAAGAAATTTCAAATTTGATCGAACAGGAAAAATATACAGAAGCCGTAAAAATAGCAGATACGATTGACTGGAGAAGAGTTAAGAGCGCGTCGATGTTGTTAAAGATTTCGGTATTATATCGAATCAACAGACGAAATGAAGAGGCTAGGGAAGTGCTGATGCTGGCATATGAGCGTTACCCCGCAAATCGTTCTGTTGTGTATTCCCTTTGTGAATTATCAATTGAGTTAGATGATGTTGTATCAGCGATTGAATATTATAAACAGTTTGTGAAGTTGGCACCGAAAGACAATGGTGTATTTACGCTTCGATATCGGATATTGGAGGCGCAGGAGGCGAGTCTTGAAGAGCGGATTGAGATTCTTGAAGAGTTAAAAAAGAAGGATTATCAGGAAGAGTGGGCATATGAACTTGCCTATCTCTATCATAGAGTAGGGTTGTCTACAAAATGTGTGGAAGAGTGTGATGACATTATCCTCTGGTTTGGAGATGGCCCATATGTGATGAAGGCAATGGAGCTAAAAGCAGTGCATGTGCCGCTCTCTAGATCACAGCAAGAGAAATATGAGACTATGTTAAATCATGCGTCGGATAATTATAGTGGTGATACAGAAGTTCAGGAGATGTATTCTGAGGAGGAATATGGAGTCGATAATATAGCGTACTATCCGAATCAGTATGCGGAGGAAGCATACGAAGATACAGGATATGAGCAGGAAAATTATTCGCAGGAATTGTATGACAACACAGGATACGATTCTCAAAGTTATCCCAACAGGAGTTATGAAAACAGTGGGTATGATGCACAGAATTATGTAAATGAGTCGTATCAAAATACCGGCTATGACACGCAAAATTATCCCAATGAAGGATATGAAACTACAAACTATAATACGCAAGGCTATCCCAATGAAGGATATGATAATATCAGTTATGATACACAAAATTATCCCAGCGAAGGGTATAAAAATAGTAGTTACGATACGCAAGCCTATTCAAATGGAGGATATGAAACTACCAGCTACGATACACAAAATTATCCCAATGAAACATATCAAACTACAGACTATAATGCACAAGGCTATCCCAATGAGGAATATGCAAACACAGGATATGATACACAAAGTTATCCCAATGAAACATATGAAAACAGCGGATATAATGGACAAACCTATTCCAATGAAGGATACGAAAACAGCGGATATAATGCGCAAGGTTATCCCAGTGAAGGTTATGAAAACACACAGTATAGTCAAGAAACTTATGCCAGTGAGCCATATAATATAGCGACTTATGCACAGGAAACTTATTCTGATTACGGTCAGAACGACTATGTAGAAGATGGCTATGGAAATATAAATTACACAAATAAAAGCAGTTATACTGGCGAATTTTATGTGGAGCAGACTTATGATGAAAATGGGAATTTGATAGAGAACAGAACAGATACAAATAATCAGGAAATTGCTGGACGCGGTGGAGAGTCAGACAAGTCCTACCGCAATGGACTTTATCTGTATCAAAGCAATCCAGCACCTGCTGCAAATTTAGGTGATATGAGTGAGTACAACACAATCAATCTTCAAAAATTAGTTGCGGAGGGTATGAGAGAGTTTCTTGCGGACAATGAGGATGTATTTGCAGAGGACCGAGAAAAATATAATTCCAGTGAGGATGTCGATAATATTGCTAGGCATACACAAGCATATACCAATGTACAAAACAGTGGTGGCGAAGCGTCGGAGGGAATGGCATATACAAGCAGTATTGCACAGCTAGTGACCAGTGTATCGGAAGCGCCACCTGCTCCCAATACAGGAGCGATCCGCAAAGTTTATGTGCCAGGAAAAGATGCGCGTTTTATTAAATCAGATTCTGATATAGAGGAGTTACGGGATACCACAGAGCAGACGGTCAATGAAGAGCACAATCGCATGGAGGACAACGCGGAAAATGTATATCATGACCAAAATACTATGGAAATAAGTGGGGAGTTGGGGACTCAGGTAACAGGTACAATGAATCTGAAGGATGTGCTGGCAGAGTGGGAGCGAAAAAAGACAGAGAATGCAAAGAAACATCAAGAGGAGATTAAAAAGCGTGTGTTAACGCAGACTGGTAAAATCTTGGCAGACTTTAACAATTCGCTCAAAAGTGGCATATTGGGCGAGATTCAGCGGGAAGAGGAGGCAGCACAGAGAAGAATTCCTCGCAAGGATAGATTTTTAGAGGCAGATGTAACGGGAGATATTCCGCAGAATCGCACAAGACAAGCATCGGATGATGCGTTTGATGTGGAGTATAGAACAGCACAGACAGAGCGCAAAGAAGAAGCATCCGTTGTGCAGGAGGAATATCAGCCAGAATTTGAAAATACAGAACTTGAAACTCCGTTAGAACCTACTGCACTACCACAAGAAATCAAGGCGGAAAGTGATGTCAATTGCCTGCCACAGGCCGATCAGGAGACATGGGAATCCGATGAGAACTATGCGGCAGAGGGGGATTTTGACAGCAAGGATGTATACATGGCAGAAGAAGATTTGGAAAGCAGTACGGCGTATTTGCCAGAACAAAATATAGAAAATAGTGCGGCGCAAATCCCAGAACAAAATGCAGAAGTCAGTGTGGAGTATACACAGGAAATCAATACAGAAGACTATCTGCCAGAGGACAATAATGAATTGGAAAATGGTTATCTCGGAGAGAATGATATTGCAGAGATACAGGCAGATTTACAAGATATCAATACAGAAGAAGATAGCTATTATGAAGAGAGCAATAATGATTATTTGCCAGAAGAAGATGGGGACAGCCCAGATAATTTGGATGTTGAATCAGATGGTGATGAATACAATAACACTTATGCGTTAGAGGAGAATCCTATTGAGGAAATGACAGAAGATTACAGTGGTACACAAGAAATTTATTCCTATGATGACAGTAATGAGTATGTGCAGGAATCAAATGGGGAGATGGAGATAGAGTATGCTGATTATGGATATGCAGAAGAATCCAGCGGTTATACACAAGAATTGTATTCAGAAGAGACACATCCTGTTTCGGACAAAGGAGGATATATCCAGAATTATCAGTATGATGAAAGCGAGCTTGACCCAGAAGATGCGGAGAGTATTGCCGAGATGGCAAAGGAGGACGCACTTAAGACACAAGAAATTAAAATGAACACAGCAGATCTCAGCTCACTTTCAGAAAAGATTGTAGCCACGACAAAAAAGGAAGCACACGGAGCAAAGCGTGAGGAGTTGCGCGAATTTACAGCAGAAGAGCAGACTTTGTTTGAGAACTTTGCTGTTACCAAGAAGATTAAGAAACAGATTATTTTTGCCCTAGAAAACATGACGCTTGCCGCCTACACTGGAAATGTCATTATCACAGGTGACGCGGGATTGGATACAGTCAGAATGGCAAAAAACTTGATCAAGGAATATCAAGTATCTGACGAGAGTTTTTCGGGAAGGCTTGCGAAGATCACCGGAGAAAAAATCAATCAAAGAAATATCAAAGATGTTTTTGAGAAATTGAATAATGGTGGTATTATAATAGAGAAGGCAAATGGTATGAGCGAGGAGAAGCTATATGAAATGGCGTTGAACCTCAATCAGGAAAATTTCGGAATTGTAGTTATCATGGAAGACACCAAAAAAGAGATTTCAAAACTTTTGCAGAAACAGGCAATGATTGCGGATTATTTTAATATCAGAATTGATCTGATGGAGATGGATAATAATGCACTCGTTGCCTACGCCAAAAATTATGCTTTGGCCTTGGAATATTCCATTGATGAGTTAGGGACTCTCGCCCTTTACACAAGAATAGCAAACATGCAGAGCGGAAATCATGTAGTGACAAAGGATGAGGTAAGGGACATTATAGATGAGGCAATTTGGAAATCCAGAAAGTCCAAGCTCAAAAACTTTGTGGATGTGCTATTCGCAAGAAGGTATGACAATGAGGACATGATTGTCCTCAAAGAAAGGGATTTTATATAACAGAATGGAGGACATTTTATGAGCAAGGAAGAAACAACAGTGTTTATCTCTGATGCGGACCAGTATGTATTTGGTCAAGGTACACATTATGAGATTTACAAAAAGTTAGGTGCACATTTTTGCAAAAAAGGCAAAAATGATGGTGTGTTCTTTGCAGTGTGGGCGCCTAATGCAAAAGAGGTGTATGTCATTGGAGAGTTTAATGACTGGAATGAAGGTGCATCTCCTATGAAACGCCTTGGTGAGGGTGGAATTTATGCCACGTTTATTGAGGATGTGAAGGAAGGCCAAATGTACAAGTACATGTTGGTATTGCCAGATGGCAGAAGGCTTTACAAGGCAGATCCATATGGCAATTATGCGGAGTTGCGGCCTGGCACAGCATCTCGTGTATATGATTTAAACCACTTTAAATGGACGGACAAAAAGTGGATGACCGAGCGCGAAAAGAAGGATATGAACAAAGAACCCATGTCAATATACGAGTGCCATATTGGTTCATGGATGAAGCATCCCGACGGAACAGAAGACGGGTTCTACAATTATCGTGAATTTGCAGACAGAATTGTAGAGTACCTACAGGAGATGCCTTATACACATATTGAGTTGATGGGAATTGCAGAGTTTCCGTTTGACGGTTCCTGGGGATATCAGGTGACAGGATACTATGCACCAACATCAAGATATGGAACTCCAGATGATTTTCGTTATCTGATTGACCTGCTGCACAAAAATAATATTGGAATTATATTGGACTGGGTTCCAGCACATTTTCCAAGAGATGCGCACGGTCTTTGTGAGTTTGATGGTACTTGCCTCTATGAGCATCCAGACAAGCGTCTTGGAGAGCATCCAGATTGGGGTACTAAAATATTTAATTACAGCAAAAATGAAGTGAGGAATTTCCTAATCGCCAATGCATTGTTCTGGATTCGCGAGTTCCATATTGATGGATTGCGCGTGGATGCAGTAGCATCAATGCTTTATCTGGACTATGGCAAACAGGCTGGTCAGTGGGTGCCAAACAAGTATGGCGGACATGAGAATCTTGATGCGATTGAGTTCTTTAAGCATTTAAATTCTGTAATTCACGGTGCGCATCCTGGTGTTATGACCATTGCCGAGGAGTCCACCGCATGGCCAAAAGTTACCACAGATCCTGAGGACGGCGGACTTGGTTTTTCTTTCAAGTGGAATATGGGCTGGATGCATGATTACTGTGAGTATATGAAATTAGACCCTTATTTTAGAAAGGATAACCATTATCGGTTGACTTTTGCTATGAGCTATAATAGCTCTGAAAATTATATTCTGCCGCTTTCCCATGATGAGGTGGTACATCTGAAATGTTCTATGGTCAATAAAATGCCAGGCTATGAGATTGATAAGTATGCAAATCTTAGAAACCTCTATACCTTTATGTTTGGACATGAAGGGAAGAAATTGTTGTTTATGGGACAGGAGTTTGGTCAGGAGCGCGAGTGGAGTGAGGCAAGAGAACTGGATTGGTTCTTACTAAATGAGCCATTTAACAAGGGTATGCATGATTATATGAGCGAGCTTTTGAACATTTACAAAAAGAGTCCTTGTCTTTATGAGATTGACAATGATTGGCTTGGATTTGAATGGATGAACGCAGATGACACAGAACGTAGCATCTACAGCTTTGTCAGAAGAACAGAAGATGGCAAGCAGCACATGCTTTTTGTTATCAATATGACGCCGGTGGCATATCCAAAATTTAAAGTTGGTGTTCCAATGAATACACAATATAAATTATTATTGAACTCCGATGATAAGAAATTTGGCGGAAACGGAAATAAGATTGCAAAGACAATCAAAGCCAAGAAAGGGTTATGCGACAAGAGAGACCAATATATTGCATTCCCGCTGCCACCACTGACAGCAGTGATATTTACCTTCTAAGAGGTTATTAGAATAATATTTCTATCAATTGTAAAGAAAAATGGGTATATTGATAAAAAGATATACCCATTTTCTGTGCACAGACCCATGCAGAGGAGGTATGCTGCTAAAGCGCATTCAAGTTTCATTTATTTTAGATTCGTGTGCTCCACTGAGAGCAGTCCCATATATCTGTGGCGAGATCATTGTAAAATTCTGGTTCGTGACACACCATCAAGATACTTCCTTTGTATGTGGTAAGCGCGCGCTTTAATTCTGACTTTGCATCGACATCTAAATGATTTGTAGGTTCGTCTAGGAGTAAGATATTGGTAGGCTTGTTGATTAGTTTGCACAGCCGAACCTTTGCCTGTTCGCCGCCGCTTAAAACTTTTACTTTACTCTCTATGTGTTTTGTTGTCAAACCGCATTTTGCAAGGGCAGAGCGCACTTCGTACTGTGTCAAAGAAGGAAATTCATTCCAAATTTCCTCAATGCAGGTGGTGGTGACAGTCTGGTCCATCTCCTGTTCAAAATATCCAATCTCCAAGTAATCTCCAAGTTCCACACCGCCGTTTAAGGGACGAATCAGTCCCAAAATGCTCTTTAATAATGTAGTTTTGCCAATACCATTTGCACCTGTGAGCACGATTTTTTGTCCGCGTTCCATAGAAATATCAAGTGGTTTGGAAAGCGCTTCGTCGTAGCCAATCACCAGACTTTTGGTTGTAAAGAGATACCGACTGCTAGCTCGTGCTTCCTGAAAATGAAATTCCGGTTTGGGTTTTTCTTGGGCAAGCGCAATCACATCCATCTTGTCCAATTTCTTTTGACGTGACATTGCCATATTTCTGGTAGCCACACGCGCTTTGTTTCGCGCTACAAAGTCCTTTAAATTGGCAATTTCTTTTTGTTGTTTGCTGTAGGCAGCCTCAAGCTGTGTTTTCTTCATAGCATAAACTTCCTGAAACTTGTCGTAGTCCCCCACATAGCGTGTCAATTCTGCATTATCCATATGATAGATAATATTGACAACACTGTTTAGAAATGAAATATCATGCGAGATTAGGATAAAGGCATTTTCATATTCCTGTAGATATCGTTTTAGCCATTCAATATGATTGGCGTCAAGATAGTTTGTCGGTTCATCTAAGAGCAGAATATCTGGTTTTTCTAATAATAGTTTTCCAAGTAAGATTTTTGTTCGCTGTCCGCCGCTTAAATCAGTGACATCTGTGTCAAGTCCTACCTCTATAATGCCAAGTGCCCGCGCGACCTCCTCAACCTTTGCGTCAATCATATAGAAGTCATGTTGGTCTAATAGTTCTTGTATTGTGCCAAGTTCCTTCAGATAGGATTCCAGTTCGGATTCTGAAGCATCACCCATTTTATCACAGAGTTCATTCATTCGGTTTTCCATTTCATACAAAAAATCAAATGCAGAGGAAAGTACATTTTTGACAGACATACCTTTCTCTAAAACTGTGTGTTGGTCAAGATATCCCACGCGCACATTTTTGGCCCATTCTACAGTGCCCTCGTCAGGCATTAGTTTGCCTGTAATTATATTCATAAAAGTGGATTTGCCTTCCCCGTTGGCGCCCACCAATCCAATATGTTCGCCTTTTAAAAGCCGAAAGGACACATTTGTAAAAATTGTCCTGTCGCCAAAACCATGTGATAGATGTTCAACATTTAAAATACTCATATACACCCTTCTTTAAAATTTTATATTTTTACAATTGATTCATTATATTTAGGATCTGTAGGAAAATAACTGACGCATCTTGATTTGTCTATTTCTCCGATTATGCATGACAAAAAGCCTCGCCGCAGCCCGCTGCGACTACGTTTTTTGACATACATTCTCGAAGAAATATCCTGCGCAATTTGCATTCATTATTTTCCTACAGCTTCTTATGTTTTTAGCAGCAATAGTAGTATCATACCATAATTTTAAATATATGGCAAATTTAGATGATTTGTATTAGTTAGGAGCGTTATTTTTATAAAAATATTTTAATAATACTTTGTCAGAAAGGTTTTTCTTTAAGAAGTTTCTGTGATATAATAAAATAATAGAAGAAGTTAAGATGTGGTTTGCAAAAATATAATAGGAGAAAAATATGGCAGATGGAAAGAGTTTTAAGGATCAGATTTCGCCGTTCGTATGGGTTGAGGACAAAGAAAGTGCCTCTGTAGTGCTCGGTGCAAACAGGTATTTGCAGGACGTATTTGATGCGCAAGACTTTGAAGGAAGCGGTTACGACTGGGAGGGATTGGCAAGGGTTTTTCTGGATGAGAAACGTTCGGACCTGAGCGAAAAGATTCATTTTGATTCTGAAGCAGGGATGTTTTGTGTTTTTGCTGAGGATACCGAGGCATTGCAGGATTTTATTCGCGCTTTTAAAGATGCCTGTGAGGATAGACCTTTTATTCAGGACTTGTTAAGTCGTGCAGAGCCTGACTAAAGTAAAATAGGGATAGAAAAGGAGAAAAATTATGGCAAACAGATTTGTATTAAACGAGACATCGTATCATGGAGCAGGTGCAGTCAAAGAGATTGTACCTGAGGCAAAAGGAAGAGGATTTCAGAAGGCATTTGTGTGCTCTGATCCAGATTTGGTAAAATTTGGTGTGACTAAAAAAGTGCTAGATGTTCTGGAAGGAGAAGGAATGGCTTATGAGCTGTACTCTGAGATTAAGCCTAATCCGACGGTTGAGAATGTGCAGACAGGTGTAGCTGCATTTAAGAAATCTGGCGCGGACTATCTGATTGCAATTGGTGGTGGTTCTTCTATGGATACAGCAAAAGCAATCGGTATTATTATTAACAATCCAGAATTTGAAGATGTTGTGAGTCTTGAGGGTGTGGCTCCTACCAAGAATAAATCCGTACCTATTTTTGCGGTGCCGACCACAGCAGGAACAGCGGCGGAAGTGACCATCAATTATGTTATCACAGATGTATCGAAGAACCGCAAGATGGTTTGTGTGGACCCAAAAGACATTCCTGTTGTAGCATTTGTAGACCCGGAGATGATGGCGACAATGCCAAAGGGATTGACCGCTGCAACGGGAATGGATGCGCTTACACATGCGATTGAAGGGTATATCACAGCCGGGGCATGGGAGCTGTCTGATATGTTCCATTTGAAAGCAATTGAAATTATATCGCGCTCACTGAGAGGGGCGGTTGACAACATTCCAGAGGGAAGATCGGACATGGCACTTGGACAGTATGTTGCAGGTATGGGCTTCTCTAATGTAGGGCTTGGCATTGTGCATTCTATGGCGCATCCGCTCGGCGCGCTGTATGACACACCGCACGGGGTTGCCAATGCGATTATTCTACCTACAGTCATGGAGTACAATGCAGAGGCGACAGGCGAGAAATATCGTGAGATTGCAAGGGCAATGGGGGTACAAGGCGTGGATGGCATGTCGCAGGAGGAGTACCGAAAGGCGGCAGTTGATGCGGTAAAAAAGCTGTCGCAAGACGTTGGAATCCCAGCAAATTTAAAAGAGATTGTCAAGAGAAAGGACATTCCATTCCTCGCACAGTCTGCCTATGATGATGCATGCAGACCAGGCAATCCGAAAGAAACGAGCGTAGAAGATATCACAAAGTTGTATGAGTCATTGATTTAATTATGGAATTGTCGCGTAGGGAAGTTTTTTCTTACGCGATTTTTTATGCGCACGCCGATGCAGAGGAAATATGCCATTGCATGTCGCATCGGAGGTGCTATAGAATACAAAATTTCATATATAAAGATGTTAATGTATTAGTTATTTTCCTACAATTCCTAATGTAACAAATTTAAGATCCTATTACTCAATGCTGTGATAGCGTATAAAGTGATTTTGTGTAATCTCATATTTCCAGAGATAATTTGGTCTCTTGTTCAGATACATGCTTCGGAAACTAACCACAAAATCGCCGACCAACAGAATAATAAAACCGACTGCTAGAATCTGCAGTGTGGTTTTTGGGAGTTGTTGTACTTTGCTTAGGATTGGCTCCATTAAATATTCCATAAAGAATTCAATAATGCCTGCAAATCCCATGCTGGTAGGAAGTGAAGTGTATTTTGTGAGATGAAAAGGCAGTTTTTCGTAATTCCAATATGTAATCTCGCAAAAATATTCTACTGTTTTGCCAAGAAGAATTTCTCCAATACTTACAAGAATCATCATCAATAGAAAGTATGCAAAATAGATGGCATATTTATTTGCGGGTTTTCGTCTTAGCCATTTTTTTGGTGTTCCAAAAATCAAATAGATACCAACTACTGTCAAGCCATATCCTAACAAAAAAGGCAAATACATGTTTCGGTTGTTGATATATTGTTGTGTGACAGCAAGCCATATATTTTCAACGCAATATCCCAGAAAGGAAATGATGGTGACAGTCAATAGGTATGCTGCAGTTGTGTACTTCATAAAGTTCACCTCTCGATATGTAGATTATTTAATGCATAATTCTACCACAAACATTGTAAACATACCATTAAAAAATTCTTAAGAAAGTGAATATGTTACTTAATAGTTACTTTTCACACCGACACCATGCACTTGCTGCATGGTGTCGGAGCCAGCGCCAAAATGCCACAAGGCAGGCATTTTGTGTGCATCAATTGTTGCAATTCACACCAAATCATCATAAATCAATACAAAATCTGGCGTGAGTGTGAATTGTAACACTTAATAACACGTTCAATAAAATCATAATATTCTGTGATTGCATGAATTCCTTCTTCCGTCTGTAATGTGAGACAGGATAAGATGCGTGCATGATACGATAAAAGTTGTTTCCAGATGTTAGGAGACAGATGCGTTTGATATTCCTGTATGGTGTGTTCGACCAGTTGGGATAGAGTTTCATTTAACAGAATAAACATGCGATTACCAGAAAATTGAATGAGTGTGTCATGAAACTGTTTGTCCAGCGTTGCGCGTTCTTCTAGGATGCTGTTTTCTAGGGCATTAAAACAGCGGGACAGCTCTTGAATCTGCGTGCCTTGTATCTGTTTTACAGCAAGTAGATAGGCACTAATTTCAATGCTGCGTCGAAGCTGCCTTATTTCTTTGCTGCTGCACGCATCCATAAAAAGCAGCAGGGAAAGCGTGCTTCCAAGGCTCTGGCTAATATGATTTACAAGGAAGCTTCCCTGCCCATGACGACTCTCAACAATTCCCATATTTTCCAGACTGCGAAGCGCTTCCCGAATAGAATTTCTGCTTAGTCCAAGGGTGGCAGCCAACTGTCGCTCCGATGGTAGTTTGCTGTCAAAAGAAATTTTATTTTGTTGAACCAGCATTTGAATATGTTCTATCACTAGATAGTACGCTTTTGTTTCATTCATTAGTAATCCTCCGCGTGCGGGTTTTACATTAGATTTGCAAACACAGAAGCGCCAATAACTGTCAGAAGTCCGGCGACAGCAATTGCAAGACTGCTCATCGCGCCCTCAATTTTTCCAAGTTCCATTGCTTTTGCAGTACCAATTGCGTGGGAGGCAGTACCTAACGCCAATCCTTTTGCAATTGGTTCTTCAATCCGAAAGAATTTGCAGACAAATTCTGCGATTACATTTCCAAGAATACCAGTTACAATAATGACAGCGACTGTAATTGTCTGTATGCCGCCCAATTCTTCCGAGATACCCATTCCAATTGCAGTGGTAATGGATTTAGGAAGTAGTGTTACATATTGTTCGTGACTAAGAGAAAACAGTTTTGCCAATAATAAGACACTGATAAGGCTGGCAAGAACGCCAGCAGTAATACCGCCAGCTACGGCTTTTAAATTTTTTTTCAGCAGTTCAAGTTGTTGATAAAGTGGAACTGCAAGACACACTGTTGCGGGAGTCAACAGATAACTAATATATTTTGCCCCTTCATTGTAGTGCTGATATTCTACCTTGAATAATAACAAAACTACCATAACACAGACAGTTGCAATCAACAGTGGATTTAATATTGCCAACTTAAATTTCTTTTTCATCAACAGCCCTGCTTCATATGCGATAAGACTAAGTACCGCCCCAAAAAAGACAGAGTCAGCCAAATAATTCTTCATTTTTCTTTCCTTTCTTTTTTATTCCGAATTAGAAATTGCGTAACCAGCCCTGTCACACCCATCACAATTACTGTAGTCAGAATCGTAATCACAACAACGGGCACAATCATTGGTTGCAGTGCAGACCAGGATTCCAGAAGTCCTACAGCGGCAGGGATAAACATAACTGGCATAATTTCTATTAGGAAACCAGCGGTTTCTTTCACTTGTTCTAATCGAAGGATTCCAAGACAGAGCGCAAGCAACATTAATAGTAACCCATAGACACTTGCAGGGATTGGAAGCGGTATTAAAATATGCAGCAGCTCGCCAAGAAACGACACAAATAGAATAATAGCAAATTGTTTTAAATAGTTCATTTTTTCATCTCCTAACTGGTAGTACCAGCTTATCATAATGCATATGTGTAGCAGTGTCAATAGAAGGATAGTGTGAAAAGTACTTCTAACCGCTCGCAGCAAAGGCTGCTTTGCAGAGAAGTACTAAATTTCACACGAGAAAACGCAAAAGACAGCGTTTTTCATTTCTATTTGAGCCGCCAAAGGCGGCATGGGGATTAAAATAAAGAATTTATTACGATTCATGGCATAGAAGGCACTCATAGCAACGATTTGGAATAATATTTGAAATTTTGTTCTATAAAAATCGCTTATTATTTAAACTTTGTGAAACTATTTTGTAGGGTAGTCGGTCTAATGATTAAACAGTTGACAAGGAGGTGAAAAAATGCATTTATTTTTGAATAATAAAAAGAAAGAGGCAAACAGAATTTTGATTGAACAGATTTTATTAGAACAGTATGACAAATATTATCGTCTTGCAATCAGCTATGTTCACAGTGAATCAGATGCTTATGATATTGTGCAAAACGGCGTATATAAGGCTCTGCGTGGAAGTGATACACTCAAAAAACCTGAATATGCGCAAACTTGGGTGTACCGAATTATGTTAAATGAGTGTTTTCGCTTTCTAAAACAACCACAGCATTGTTCGTATGATGAGATACAAGAGGAAACAGGAAAGGGACTACAACCTATTGAGAACCGTGGTACAGATATTGATTTACAAGGAGCATTGGACACACTGCCCGAACAAGATAAAGCTGTTGTGATACTGCGTTTTTTCGAGGAGATGAAATTGGAGGAGATTGCAGACATTCTTGAGGAGAATGTAAATACCGTCAAAAGCAGACTGTATCGAAGTTTAAAGAAACTGCGATCCGTGATTGGAGAAGACACATAATTTTGGCAAAATATTTTTCGTTTTTTGAATACGCAGTTGATGCTTTCTATCAATTTGTGTGCTGAGATTGGCATTTGTATCTTAAGTAAGTACAATTGTAAGATATTGCGTTGAACATCAATAGCAATGCTTGTGGAAAGTGTTTTTTGGAATCAATAGAAAAGGAGGTTCATTATGGATGACAGAAAGTATGATACAAACATTCAAAATACACAGCTAGAACATGAATTACAAAAGTTAAAAAAAAGTTATGTCAGTCAACAGATGGCAAAAAGCCAAGTAGAACAACTGTATCAGAAAATAGAGGAGGTAAGGAGAATGGAACAAAATAGACAAAGAAAGAATGGGAGGATTCAATTTGTGGCAGTGGCAGCTATTGCAGTGATTGGGATTTTTGTGATACTGCCCAATACATCAGGAGCGATTGCACATGCGATGGAACAGATACCTGTGATTGGTCAGCTTGTAAAGGTGGTAACTTTCCGCAATTATGAATATGAAACGGACCGTAATATGGCAGAGATTGAAGTACCTGAGATTCAACTAGAAGAAAAAGTGGACGGACAGCCCAATAACAGTGCAGTTCAGGAGAACTTAGACCGCACGACGGCAGAAATTAATGCCGAAATCCAGTCTATTACAGACAATCTAATCAAAGAGTTTGAGATGAATTTAAAACAAGAACAAGGGTATCAAGATGTTATCGTAAAAAGTGAAGTGCTTATGACTACACCGGAGTATTTTACACTCAAATTAATCTGCTATCAGGGTGCTGGCAGCGGTTACGAGTGGGATTATTTTTATACAATTGATTTAAAAACTGGAGAGCGGTTAGCGTTAAGAGATATTTTTAAAGAAGGAACAGATTATATTACACCGATTAGCGAAGATATTAAACGCCAAATGCAAGAACAGATGGATGCTGATGAAAATGTTTATTACTGGCTAAATGATGAGATTGAGGAGTGGAATTTTAAGGCCATCACAGACGAGACTTCTTTTTATCTAAATGAAAACGGCAATGTGGTGATTGCGTTTAATGAGGGAGATGTGGCACCTATGTATATGGGAACAGTGGAATTTGAGATACCAGCAAAAGTGCTTGAAGAGATTCGGAAGTAAGAAACTTTATAAAATAATAGTTTAGCGAGATCATTCATAAATTGTTTACTTGCAGAATCTTGTAATTTAGTTTGGTTAGGAACTGTAGAAAAATAACTGACGCATCTTGACTTGGCTATTTCTCCGATTATGCATGCCAAAAAGCCTCGCCGTAGCCCGCTGCGCCTACGTTTTTTGACATACCTCCTCGAAGAAATATCCTACGCAATCTGCATCACTTATTTTCCTACAATTCCTTATTTAAAACAACTAATTTTTTGTTGTATGTCTGTCTTATAAACTTGAAGATAGAAAATGACTTATGAGAGCAAGTTCCTAATGTTACTTTCTATCTTCAAGTTTGTATAAAGAAACTGTAATAAATTAAGAAAAAGTACTTGCAAAAAGTAATATCTTGTTGTATTATATCAATATCGAAGGAAAAATCTGGATTATAATCATATTAATAGAAACATTTATGTATTGAAATAGTAACAAGCACAGGTTTTTTCTTTTAGTACAATTTTATATTTTTCAATTAATAAGCATAGGTAATATAAAAAACTATTTATAGGGATAAAACAAGCAGAAAGGACAAAGTAAACATGGTAGTATATGAATTAACAGTAAAAGCATTTTTGTTAGAAGATATTCCTGTATCTTTGGTAAGCGGAGTATTAGCGCAATATATTGATAGTTATCTTGTAAAGGATACACACTTTGCGGAATTACATTATAAGAACTCGGCGAAGGGTTATTGTTTTGATATGCTATCTAAGATTGCAAAAGGTATGAAAGTATATAAGCGTGACCAAGTCTATCAGTTTCGTATTAGAACCGTAAATCGGGACTTGGTGTCCTATTTGATGGAAGGAATTGCAGATCACAAGACAAGGGCAATTAAGGGACTTACAAGAGCAGTCAGGCAAATACCACGCAAACCCATTGCATCTGTATGGACGCTCACCCCGTACATTTTCAAAACTTCTAAAGGATATTGGAGGGACTGTATGGGTTTTGAGGAATTTGAGCAAGCACTCTGCGCAGGCTTAATTCACCAATATGAATCTTACACGAGCGAGGAAGTGGAGAAAAATGTTGCGCTCTATGACCAGATTGAGCTAAAAAGCAAGTGTGCTATTGGTGTATCGTACAAGGGGATCACACTGTTAGGAGACAAGATTGCTATGCAAGTGTCAGATAATGAAACCGCACAAAAAGTTTTTTATTTTGCGTTGGCAAATGCGATAGGAATGGGTCCAAGGGGACAAGGATTTCTTGGATTCCGATTTGTAAATTGATAAATATTCAGAGATTATTATTTAAGAATGGAGGGATTGTGTGTTATATGATGCAATAAAAGTTTTTGAAAAAAAACAAAATGCAGTCGCGGAACGTTTTTTTTCAGAGGAAGCAACTGCATTAGAATGCAGGACAAAATTGTTGGTTGACAATTATATTCCAAGTGATGGGACTTACATTTTAATCACAATGGATGCAGATTTTCGACCAGAAACACCTTTGGAAGTGAAGTATGACAAAAAAAGCAATGAACTAAAGGGAAGCACAGAGCCTTGTTTTAATTATGTGCGTTATTTGGATTATAACAGTAAACTAATTAATATCAACAAACCAATTGATACGAAAAAGATAATTCATTCTAATCAGGTATATGCTTTTTTTGTCAAGAAGGAAAACATATCTGGAAAAAAGTTGACAGTGGATGTGGTTGATGGATATTATAACACGTTGTCCGCGCCGGAAACCAAGTATAAAGGCAAAGGAAAAAAATTGTATCAGCAGATAGCAAAAGAACTTGGAGAACCGGACAGTGAGGCATTAGAAAAAATACGCGCGTGGATGAAAGACTGGCTTGCAAATCCTGAACAACTGCCAATAGATTATACAGGTAAAGATTACTTAAAGCTATTTTTTGTCTATTCCGATGAAAAGCGTACTAAAGAGCTGTTTGAACAAGAAAATCAAAGATATGTCATTCCCAATATTTATAACAGCAATGATTATAATATTGAAGTGAATGGTACTATTTTGGGAATGCCAAGTAACAATTTGGGACTCAATGCAAAAAAACCATTTCTGGAAAACAAACAGAGAAAAACGCCAGCATCATACCTTATTGACAGAGAACAAGTTATATTACAAAGCCAGTTTTTTGATTATTTATGGGGACATGCCTGTAAAGGAAATGTGAATGTGTACATTGACTTGGATAAGGAGGAACTTTATGCAGTTTCAGATAAAGACGAAAATATTCCTCTGATAAAAAACGGTTTGTTTCTTCGGATTAAAAAGGGAAAAGAACTTGAGATATTAGATTGGGATATTGTGATGGATGTAAGTCCGAATCTTTCAAAAACATTTTACTTCAAACCGATTGTCAAAGCTCCGGCAGAGGGAAAAAACTATGGTCAGTGCAATAAAACAGCAAAGTTGTCGGCGATAATTGATGAAGTATTTTTTGACAAATATTTAGGATATAACTATTTTACAGATGTGCAAGATTTGCCACAGATGGATGGCAAATTAAAGTATGTTTTGCTTACCTATCGAAGCAGAATCTTCTCGTGGCTGTACAAAACACCACAATGCGATATGAAAACGGTTATATCTGAGATGGCGCTGAAACTAATCAACAATAAAATTGCAAATGGGTATTATGGCCGCGCTTGTGAGCAGCTAAACTTGCTGCTTTCTTTAGAGGATTATTTTAAAGAGAATGATGAAATGGAGGAGCTTATGAGAACTGTACAAGATAATTTTAAAAAACATATTGATTCAAAGGAGGAATGGAATTTTAATGACGAGGAGTATTATTATGCAGTAGGCCAGTTGGTTTATTATTTTCTGTCAAAATCCAAATCTGCCAAGAAACCACTTTCAATGGCAAATCAGTTTTTGAATGCAGACAATGATAAGCTCATCAAAGATAAAATTTGTCAGATGTTTAAGCGCTATAACCATGCAATCGATTTGGAGAAGGACAGCAGAGCAAAAAATGTGATTCATCATGTTTTAATGTATGAACCAGAAGGTAAAAAAGTAATGCAGCGGGAATTGATTGCAGGATTGACAGCAGACAATGCATTTTATGTAAAAAAAGAAGAATAGTGTGAAAAATAGTTCTAAGGCAGCAAAAGACACTACCTAAGAACGATTAAGTTTCACACGAGAAAAACGCAAAAGACAGCGTTTTTCATATCTATTTGAGCCGCCAAAAGGCGGCATGGGGGATTTTTTTGGAAGGTATTGAACAAAATAATATAAAATAGTATAGACGTTGTGCGTCTATAAACAGGAAATGGAGGAAAATAAAAATGATGAAACAAAGAGTGTATGGCGTGATGGGAATCTCATCAATTATGGCAAATTGGAATGCCGATTTTAGCGGATATCCCAAGACAACTTCCAAGGGGGAAATTTTTGGAAGTGACAAAGCGTTTAAGTATCCAATGAAAAAGATGTGGGATGAAAGTGGAGAAAAGGTTTTATACATAAAATCTATGGAAATCGTTCCAGACAAAAAAAACACAGTCAATAATATTATTCCAAAAACACTGTTGGAGCGCTATAAACAACTTTTTCATTCGGAGGATACAACAGATGCAAACAAAGTTCTGGCAAACTTGTTTGATGCGATTGATGTTAAAAATTTTGGTGCCACTTTTGCAGAGAAGGGCTGTAATATTTCGATAACAGGTGCTGTACAGTTTGGTCAAGGATTTAATAAATATGCAGATAGTGCGCCGCAGGAACAACAAATTCTCTCCCCATTTCGAGATGCAAAAGCATCACAAAAAGCAAAAGATGGAGAGGAAGCAAAAAATTCATCTCTAGGCACAAAAATTGTAAGTGACGAGGCACATTATTTTTATCCGTTTAGCATTAATCCAAAAGCATACAAAGAATATGTTGAACTAGGCGTTACACAAGGATATACACAAGAGGATTATCAAAAATTTAAAGAGACTGCGCTGTGTGCGGCAACTTCTTTTGCAACCAATGCAAAGGCAGGCTGTGAGAATGAATTTGGACTGTTTATTGAAACACAAGAAGATGTGTACTTGCCGAATCTTGCCACATATATCCAGTTTGAACACAACAATGAAGAAAAGAATATTATTCGAGTGAATTGTAGTAATCTATTACAGGAATTTGCCACAAGAATAAACGCAGTAGAAATTTATTATAATCCATTTACAACAAAGTTGGAAACGGATATTTCAGATGTAAAAATGTATCATATTTTTACGCGAAAGGAATTGTAGAATCGTATGGAAATTTTGAAATTTACTTTGTCTGGAAAACAGGCAATGTTCAAAAAGCCAGAGGTCAACGCAATCTACTACTATACCTATGGACAGATTCATAAGCCCGCGCTTCTAGGAATGTTTGGCGCGATTTTGGGATATAAAGGATATAATCAGCAGAAATCAGACAAGTATCCTGCGTATTATCAAACCTTAAAATCACTCCAAATCAGTATTTTGCCCAATGCACAAAAAGGATATTTCTCCAAAAAAATTAGTTGCTTTAATAATTCTGTTGGCTATGCATCGTGGGAACAGGGAGGGAATCTGATTGTAAAAGAGCAGTGGCTTGAGTATCCATCGTGGGATATTTTGGTGTTGTTAGATTGCGATGAGGCAAATAAACTGGCAGCTAGTATTATGGAACGAAGGTGTATCTATATTCCGTACCTTGGCAAAAATGATCATCTGGCAGATATCACACAAGAATCAATTGTTGAGGGGAATGTCCAAGAAAATATAGAACAACTCGATTGTCTTTTTCCAAAAGATATGGCAGAAATTGATGCGGATGAAAATCTATTTGGTGGTTTTAAATATGAAGAAGCACTTCCTATCGGACTTGATGAGGAGACAAATCAATATCAATTGCAACGGTTTGTCTATACGGATATGATTCTTAGCAATATAAAAGATACTGTCTGGAAAGTGGATGGAAAACAGGTTGTGTTTTATTAACACTCTAAAATATATGTAAGAAAATTGACAGTAAATTTGAAATATATGAGTAGGGAAAATAAATTTTCTCTACTCAATTAGGAGAATATCAGTTTACAACTTTAAAAAATAATAAATCGATGGTTTCTTAGTGAATAAATTTCGTCAGTTTTCTGTGGAGTTGTTGACTACGTTTTAAACGATTATTTGAGTAAAATCTAAAACGTTGTAAAATGTTATTAGAAAATAGGATAAAAAAATGAAACTTACAGAGATATTAGATTTAACGTTACCAGTATATGCACACAAAAATTCAAAAGTGGAGACACAGAAGGAGACATTACAGGAGCATACAGACCGCTGTGAAAAGTATTTTATGCGCCTGTTAGATAAAGAAAAAATGCGTGCGGCATTTGAGGCAATCGAGCCTGTGTTGACAGACGACACAGAGAAAAAGTATACAGATTGGTTTTGGCAATCCATGCAAGATGTGATTTTATTTCATGATACAGGAAAAATAAATCCGATATTTCAACAAAAAGCAATGGAAAACAAAGCTTTTGATAAGATAATAATACCCAAATTGTACGAAAAAAATCATGCTGCGCTTTCTGCGTATATCTATTTGGATTATCATGTTGCACAATTGGAACAAATGCAAGAAAAAATATCAATCAATAGAGAGATATTGATAAAACTTTATGAAATTTTATGTGTTAATGCATATCTAATTATGAAGCACCATTCTAATTTGTCTAATTTCGCTGAGTTTGTTACTGCGATTCAGCCAGGTGGTAAACTTAGTAATATGGACACACAAATGATAGAGCGGTGCTATCATCAGATTTATAAAGGCAAGTATTCCAAGCGGTCTGTTGAAAGTTATGTAGGAATTTTGCGCAGAGCAAAAAAGGAGACAGAAGATCGTAAATTTGCAAAATTTTGTTATACAAAATTGCTGTTTTCTTTGTTGACGGCATGTGATTACTATGCGACAAATGAATATATGACAGGGACAGAAATCAAAGACTTTGGTTCTATCAGAGAACTAACAAATCTGAGAGAATCTTTTGAAAAAACAAAAAGAATGCAAGTAATTCGAGCATTTCAGCCTCAAAATGTAACAGATGATGGAAAAGACATCAATTATCTAAGAACAATGCTTTTCTATGAGGCAGAACAAAATCTTATTAAAAATTCCCATGAAGATATCTTTTATCTCGAAGCACCAACAGGCTGTGGAAAAAGTAATACTGGATTTAATTGCAGTTTTCATCTTGCAGAGCGTGGTATGGACAAAATTATTTATGTCTATCCTTTTAATAATCTAGTAGAACAGAATAAGGCAAGCTTGGAGGAAATGTTTGAGGGAGAGGATATTTTAAAAAGGGTTGCTATTGTCAATTCAATAACACCAATTAAACGCGATGAAAAATTAGCAGAAAATCACCAAGAGTTTGAAGGAAACTGGTTTGAGTGTAATTGGAGTAAGTCTTTATTAGACAGACAATTTTTAAATTATCCAATTTTATTAACAACACATGCAAGTCTTTTTCAAACGATGTTTGGAACAGAAAGGGAGGCTATCTTTGGATTTCATCAGCTTGTGGGAAGTGTGATTGTGTTAGATGAAATTCAAAGTTACAAGAATGCTATCTGGACAGAAATTATGATGTTCTTACAGTATTTTTGCAAATATTTACACTGTAAAGTGCTCATTATGTCTGCTACATTACCCAATCTGACTGTCTTGACTGGAAAAAAAGACGGTGTTATACATTTGATTGAAAATCGGGAATTTTACTTTTGTGACAAAAGATTTCAAAACCGCGTTGAGATTTCCTATGAATTGTTAAAGGAACAGAATTTTGATGAAAATGCATTGTATTTGCACATAAAAGAACAGGCAAAAACAAAGAAAAAGATTTTGGTTGAGTTTATTCAAAAGGAAATGGCATATCGATTTTTTGATAAACTAGCATCAGACATAGAGATAAAGGCTGTAGTGGACCGCATGACTGGCGATGACAATTCGGTTGATAGAGAAAAGATACTACAACGTATTAAGACAGAAAATTTTGCGCAAAGTGGATATATTTTGATTGCAACGCAGGTTGTGGAAGCTGGAATCGATATCGATATGGATATTGGATACAAAGATATCAGTACATTGGACAGCGAAGAACAATTTATAGGAAGAATTAATAGAAATGCGCATCGAGATGGCATTGTATTTTATTTTGACTTATATCCAGCAAAGCGCATTTACGGTGAAAATGACTACAGAGTCAGTGAACAGTTCACATTAAAAAATATCCAAATGCAGCAACTTTTAATAGAAAAGAATTTTTCAGAGTATTATGGACAAGTTATGAAGGTTATTCAAAATAATCGAAATAATGCATCGGATTCTATTGGAATTGAAACATTTATGGAAGATGTCGGTTCTTTAAACTTTCGGAAAGTAATGGAAAGAATGCAACTGATTGAGGAAGATCAGTGGAGAATGTCTGTCTTCCTAGCGCGGACAATTGTTGTGGCAGATGGGAAAACGATTGACGGCAAAGAATTATGGAACCAATACAAGCAAATTCTTAGCAAACCGCCAAAAGACTATGCCCAATTTCGTGTCCAACTATCCGAAATCAGCAGCAAACTCAATCTTTTTATTTACCAGATAAAGAAAAATTCAGACATCACTTATACGGACAGAGTGGGTGAAATTTATTATATAGAAAACGGGGAAGATTTTTTTGCCGATGGCAGGTTGGACAAAAAGAGATTGGAAGAAAAAGGAGGTCTGTTTATTGACATCTAATCATACACGAGTGAATGGGACCCTTATCAATTATTTTTTTCATTGTAAAAGACAATGTTATCTGCATGGAAATCGATTAAATCTCGAGGATAATAGCGAGCTTGTTCAGATTGGACGCGCAATTCACGAAGTCAAGGCGGGGGAAAGTGAAAATGCGGAGATTGCAATTGAAAATATTCGGCTGGACAAATTGACTGCGGAATACTTGACGGAGCTAAAAAAATCAGATGCGGATATTGAAGCCAGCAAATGGCAGCTTTATTATTATCTCAAAATCCTAAAAGAGAAAGGAATTATTAGAAAAGGGAAACTTGAATTTGAAGAAAAAAATAAATCTAAGAAAGCGACAATGATTCTTGAACTGGGAGATGCAGAAGAAAAACAATTAGAACAGATTCAGACACAGATAGAAGAATTGCTTCAATCGGATACTATCCCAGAAGCTGATGAACGGGCTGGCTGTAAGAAATGTGCATATTATGAGTATTGTTTCATATAGTTTTTGCACTCATTATAGAACCAATTTGCCGCCCGCAATAAATTTCTATATTCCTTTCCAAATGCTCAAAGATTGACTGGATACTGAAATGTATATTGATAAAACGTTTATGCATTTAACAAAAAGTGTGTCCTAGAGGTAGATGTATAAAAGATTGCAAGAAGCAATTTAGGAACTGTTCAGAAATAACATGTATAGCTTGCCCAGAATATTTCTTTGAGGGTGCATATCAAAAAACGTAGTCGTAGCGGGCTGAGGAGAGGCTTTTTGATATGTGCAATCGGAGAAATAGACAAGTCAAGATGTATAAATTATTTTTGAAAATAAGGCTACCGCAATCCCACTGGCTTTAGACGGTGGGTTAAGGCAGCCAAAAGCAGCGGTTTGTGCTATA
>CASJPF010000015.1 GCA_949383255.1 Lachnospiraceae bacterium
GCAGATGTAAGAGTTGGAAGTTGCAAATATTTGCTTAATCAGCAGACACTAAGTAATTCCATTTAATAAAATATTTTCAGCCTCATTTATTTTTCCCTGATCAATCATTGTTTTTAACATGCTTAATTTTTGACCGGAGACTTCATATTTATTTTCGTCTTCTTGTTCGACAGAGACATATTTTTTCCCAAAGAGTAGTGAAAATAATACGCGGACCATTTCTTTAATTACTCTCATAATATAATCTTTTTCATCCTCGAAGTTCACTGATGGATACCTCCTACTTTATAGAAATTATTGAAAGTTAGGTTTGATTTGTTGAAGCATATAATCAGTATATTCTCTTGCAAGTGTCTTGTCTAGGTTTGTTGGCCGATTCAATTCGTATTCTGCCAGTGCATTTGCAATTAGTTCTGTGTATTTTTTAGGAACATTTTGAAGTCCCCATCTACCGCCTTCCAGTTTTGATAGAATGAACTCGTTTTGGTGGAAGGCAAGTACCCGGCATAAATTGAGGATTATATAGGTAGGATTTTTATTGATTTCCTCTCGGGCATTCTTGATATCGTCCCAAATACTGTCAAAGTAGTCGTCTTTGCTGACTTTGGAAAAAATATCAGGAATCGGTTTACCGTAGAGTGTCTTGCCTCTGTGATAAAGAATGGTAAAATGAGCCGCCAAATCTTTGTCAGTTCCTTTCATTTTTTCAATATAATCATTGGGATTCGTCTGATACCAGTTTAAGTGTTCAATGGAAAAATGCAGTTCAAATGGAGTTGGATAGACAAAAGGGGTACATACATTTTCCTTGACAATGCTAAGTTCAATTCCTTTTTTGGGGGCTTGTTTGTTCAGCCTGATAACCATGTCCATATAGATTTGTTTTGTTTTATTGGGGAGTGTATGTTTAATGACAATAATAAAATCAAGGTCACTTTTTTGACTGTTAAAACACTCCATGACAGCGGAACCATGAAGATACACACCAACAAGATTTTCGCCGAGTATATTTTGACTTTCTTGTACAAAATTATCTATTAAAGTGAAATATTTATTTATATTAGTTTTTTGCAAATTTTATAATTCCTTTTCAAAAAAAGATAAGCTGATGGAGAGCTGTTCTTAACTCCTATTATAGAATAAAATATTAAATTTTACAATTGGAAAGCGGTTTTAGTTTTAAAATATCGTACATTTGTACCTTGTATATTTTACGTGCTGAAGGACTGCTTGGTTTTCGTATTCTGATTTCTCAGCACAACCATCTATATACAGTTATCAATGTGTGTATGAATGAATTATAATAAAAAATTTACACTATGACAACCACTACTTTTGGCTACCTTAACCCACCGTCTAAAGCCAGTGGGATTGCGGTCACCCTATTTTCAAATAAAAACACAATATAGTGTATAATGATTTTTAAGCGTGCAAGTAGAGAAGATTTATTTTCTTTATTCGATTTTTAGATAAAGGATATGTAAAGTATTCATAAAAAATAGGGGTATTATATTTAGTTTGATGGGTTCAAATAAATTAATACTTTAGTAAAATAATACAAAGGAGGAAAAGAATCCCATGATACGGAGTAAAATTTAACAATGCTCAAAAATAAAGGAATGGAGGAAACTGTTTGAAAAAAAGATTAAAAAGTATAATTCTATCGGCACTAATGTGTGTGCAACTTATAATGCCAACAATAGAAGTACAGGCGGCAGGAACAATATACGATAATGAAATCGGAACACAGGATGGTTATAACTATGAACTGTGGAAAGATTATGGTACAACAAGTATGACACTGAACGACGGAGGAACATTTAGTTGTCAGTGGAGCGACATAGGAAATGCTTTGTTTCGCAAAGGTAAAAAGTTTGACAGTACTAAAACCTATCAGCAGATTGGAGATATATCAATCGATTATGGATGTAATTATCAGCCAGATGGCAATTCCTATTTATGTGTATATGGATGGAGTGTAGATCCTCTTGTGGAATATTATATTGTAGAGAGTTGGGGTTCGTGGCGTCCGCCTGGAGCTGATTCAAAAGGAACTATCACAGTTGATGGTGGTACATATGATGTGTATGAGACAACAAGAGTTAATATGCCTTCTATTCAAGGAGATACGACATTCAAACAATATTGGAGTGTCCGCACATCAAGGAGAACAAGTGGTACGATTTCTGTGACAGATCATTTTAGGGCATGGGAAAATATGGGAATGCCAATGGGAAAATTATATGAGACGGCTTTGAACGTAGAAGGTTATCAAAGCAATGGATGGGCAGATGTATATCAAAATGTGATTAACATAAGGGAAAATACAACTGTAAAAGTAGAGTGCGAGGATATGACAATTTTAGGAGAGTACGCTGGAAGAATCGATAAGCCTTTTGATGGTGTAGGTCTGTATGCAAATAATGATTCCTGCCAATATACTCAGTACTTTGCAAATGACTGTAATAATTTTACTTTGAGGGGCTGTTCAAACAATGAAAATATGGCTAGGATTGATTTGTTGATCGGAGGAGAATATAAAGGGACTTTTTACTTTGGTGATGCATATCCCGCGGAATATACGATTCGTAATGTTTATCATGGGACAGGAAATCAGACAGTTGCATTGAAAGTTACATCAGATGATGGATTATGGGATGCATATGTAGATTATTTAGTAATTGATTAGAATTTACATTGTATGATACCTATGCCATTACAGGTCATAGTTCGTTTATGCTATAAAAGTATTTGTTTATTTTTATAGTAAGCGTTTCTCTTGCGGCTGAATTGCAAGGTTAGCGGACACATGACCGTCCATGCTATAAAAATCACAGATTTTTATAGTAATAGTTGAAATTTCATACTACGAAATAGAACCTTTTACACAGTATGAAATAAATACTGTGTAAAGGGTTTTTTATATGGTTTGTACGAAAGAAATGGAAAGATAGGAGGATAGCATGATGAAGGATGAAGGAAAGGCACAAGGTTTTGCGATGCTTCAGACAATAAAAGGTAAGATATTGATTATGGGGTTATTCTCTGTCTTGGTGTCAATTGTGATTGGCACAATAGGAATTAATTCTATAAATAGAAATAAGACAAACAGTGAAATTGAGTCAATTGCCAAAGAAATCGATGTGTTGCAGGCCAAAAATCTTGCATTGGAGGCACAATATCAATATTATATAGAACAAAAATATCTAGATGGTATTTTAGATAATTTGCATCAAATGACTACATATGTACAATCTCTGCAGACTATGACAAGCGATAAGTATGCAAGTGATGTAAATCAGATGCTTGACAGCCTCACGAAGATTGAAGCAAATTATAGTAATATTAGTAAGTTTGGCAGTATGAGAAGTTTTAATACAGATGCAGGATTGTATCAACAGTACGCAGATGCAAGGGATTCCTTAACAGAGAGTTTGGGAGAACTAATTGATAGAGAGACTTGGCTTGAATTAAAATGGATTGATGCACATATGTGGACAGATGGTGAGTATGTGACAGTTAATGGGAAAGAGTATGTAAAATTAGTATATAGAGGTCCGATACCAGAAGGGGTGAAAAGAGATAATTTGGCATTTCGCGTGGGCGGTACACTTACCTACGATTTGGATTGTTATGTTACAGATATCAAATTGATAAACAATGCAGAATTTATGGAAATAGATATCAATACATTGGATACAGTGACTGGAACAGGGCTTGCCTATATGGACAGTGAGATTACTACATTTGATGCAAAACCTGCAATTCGTATTGGTTGTAATTTCAATGCAGCGAACGAAGGATGGGAAGAGTTTGCGGCACAGATTTCAGTAAAAGGTTATGATACACAAAATTATACAAATATAGAATATACAATGTATCTTGAACCAAACGGCATGGGATATGATTATAAATATGGAGGCTCTTACTCGGGTGTATATGATTTTACAGGAATGGTTGAAAAGCTTGACAGATATATAAGCGATTACAGTAAATTGGTGGTGGAAGGTAAAGATGTTACAGAGCATTATGGGCAGATCGTAACTTTGCTCACAGAAATATCAGAGAATATTCCCCTTTATACGGCAAGTGAGGAACTTGCTCAAAATTCGCTTGCTAAATTAAATGCAAAAGAAGAAATTATTCGGCAAATGAAAGAATTGGATGACAGTATACTTTCATTAAAGTCTGAAAATGTACAATTAAATAATGGATTGACCTTGCTATGCGAGACAATTAAAGCAACTGCTTCCAACGATATGGCAGAGATAAAAGGAAATGTAATGAGTATTAGTATCATTGTAATAGTGCTTGCAACCATAATATTGATTGGCATGACTATGCTGATTGGCATGAGCATTGACAGAAATGTTGTACTTTTTAAAAAGACTTTGGATAAGATAACACAAGGCAAAATTGCAGTTAGAGTAAAGGCGGATGGGAGGGATGAGTTTTCCCAATTTGGCAGAAGCCTAAATGTATTCTTGGATAAGCTTGTAGGTACGATAAGACAGATTCAAGATATTTCGACAGAGCTTGCGAAGTCCGGTGGTTTGCTCGAGGATAAAGCCAACAAAACCAAAATAGCTGCCCAAGTTATAAGTTCTGCATTGGATGAGATATCGCAAGGGGCATCTGCGCAGGCGGGGGATATTTCAAGTTCTTCATTGCAGGTAAGCAATATGCAAGAAAATATGATGCTGATTACAGAAGGTGTAAGTACATTGTCGGTGGTTTCAAGTGATATGAGTGAAAACGGAAGAGAAGCGACAAAAATCGTTCAGGAATTAAGCAGTACAAGTAATATGACGACGGAAGCGTTTCACAGAATATCAGAGCAAATATACAAGACGAATGCTTCTGTGGTAAAAATTCAGGAAGTAGTTAATCTGATCGCAGAGATTGCAAGTCAGACAAATCTATTGTCGCTGAATGCCAGCATAGAAGCTGCAAGAGCCGGTGAGGCGGGAAAAGGGTTTGCAGTGGTAGCAAGTGAGATACAAAAGCTTGCGGAACAAACCAATTCGTCGGCAAAGATTATTGATAAAATTATACTGTCATTATCGGAGGAATCCCAACAGACAGTGCGATCGATCAATGAAGTTACGAATATTGTTGTAGATCAGAAGAAAAAGCTTGATGAGACAAAGGAAAAGTTCAATGTTGTTGAGATTGGAATTAATTCAACATACAATGGCATGAAAGACATGCTAATCCAAGCTGATGTATGTGGAAATGCAGGAAAAAAAGTAGTAGATTTAATGACAAATTTGTCGGCTGTTGCGGAAGAAAATGCAGCATCGACCCAGCAGACCACAGCTTCTATGAACGAGCTGAACGATGCGACTACATCTCTTGCAAAGACAGCGCAAGAACTTAAGCAGTTATCTACTGTGGTGAACGAGAATCTAAATTATTTCAGTACAGATCCTTATATGGACCTTGCATAGAAATGTGGATTGTGATATTACTGTATTGGCAGAGGCGATGAAACACATATACGAGGAGAGGATATTTCAGTGAATATAATCCAAGATGGACATAGGGAACATTATCAACAGAAGTGGATGGGCAGATTTTATCAACATATGAATAATATTAAGCTCAGCAGGAAATTAACAATTCTGTATGTATTCTGCGTATTGATTCCACTGATTGTCACAGACAGTATCCTGTTGTATATTGTATTAAATAATGAGTATGCCAAGAGACAACATGCTATGGAAAATGAAGCAAATGCCATACAATATAGTCTGACGAACAGTATTGACTATGCGGCAGCTACAGCAAAGCAGATCTATATGAATGAATATATAGAGCGGTATTTGAATCATAATTACGCAAGTGCACTCGCATATGTTGAGGCATATCAGGATTTCGTGAAAACGACTCTGTTCAAAGGCGGGGCTGGTATGGACAACACAATTATTACAATGTATGCAGATAACCCCACGATTGTGAATGGAGGCGAGTTCTCTCGCATGTCCTCTATAGAAAAAACGAACTGGTACAATACCTTCAAAAAATCTGGGCAGGATACGATGTTATACTTTTATTATGACAATGAAAAGAGTCCAGCAGTAGAGGCAAAAAGAAAAGTTTTATTTCTCAAAAAACTGGATTTTTTCAGTGGAAGCAGATGTGACAAGTTTTTAAAAATAGAGCTTGATTATAGCAATATGGTACGGGGACTTGTCAGACTGGGATATGAGTTTCCTGTATATGTGTGTCAGGGAAAGAAAGTGCTGTTGGCAAATAACGGGCACAGTAGCATTAACCAGAATTTTGAAGAATTTCAGATGAAGCATAAAGTTGGTGTGTGCAAAGAGATGAGTCTGTATGGCTGTGAACTGCAGATTTATATTTTGAAACCTGAGACTGATATTCTAAAGAATATATTAGAAAATATGCCTCTAATTGTTCTGTTAATACTCACAAATGCAATTCTCCCGGGGTGGCTGATGAAAGAACTCAATCTTTCGCTTACAGTGCGGATAGAGCAGTTAAGCCAAGTGTTTGATAATGTGGAGGATGAGGAGCTTTGTCGGATTGACGAGATTAATGGCAGTGACGAAATTAGCAGACTTATGGAAAATTATAATAGAATGGCATTGAGAACAAATGAATTGATACAGACGGTATATAAAGATCGTATTAAGGAACAAGAGATGGATATTGCCAGACAAAATGCGGAGCTTTTAGCACTTCATAGTCAGATTAATCCGCATTTTTTATTCAATGCATTAGAGAGCATACGAATGCACTGTATTATTCAAAATAAACCCGAGATTGCAGAGATGGTAGAAAAACTTGCGATTATGGAGCGGCAGAATGTGGATTGGGCAACAGATACTGTGGAGATTGGGAAAGAGATGGAGTTTGTTGAAGCGTATCTTAGTTTGCAAAAATATCGTTTTGGGGATAAATTGTCATATGAATTAGAGGTAGACAAATCATGTTTGGATATTAATATTCCAAAACTTACTGTGGTTACATTTGTGGAGAATGCTTGTATTCATGGGATTGAGAACAAGGCGACAAAAGGATGGATTTTTGTACGAATCTATATGGAAGAGAAAGAATCATATAGAGCACTTTGCATAGAGGTGGAGGATACTGGCAGTGGCATGGAAGAATCAGAACAGCAAAAACTACTGTGGATGATGCAGAACGCAAGTATTGACCGACTTCAAGAGAAAGGACGAGTGGGGATAGTAAATGCCTGTCTTCGCCTGAAAATGATAACAGATAACCAAGTAAAATTTGCACTGGAGAGTGAAAAGGGCGTTGGAACAATGGTGCAAATACGGATTCCATTGGAAGGGAATGTTGAGATATGTTAAAGGTGCTGCTTGTGGATGATGAGCCGTTTATTGTACAGGGGCTTTGTCAGCTCCTTGACTGGAAGAAGGAGAATTATGAAATTGTAGGAACAGCACAAAATGGAAGAGAAGCACTGGAATATCTAAAAATAAATAAGGTTGACTTAATTATTGCGGATATTAAAATGCCAGAGATGACAGGGTTGGAATTGTTAGAAACGATCCGCAGGGAACAAGTTTCAGATGCGTATTTTGTTATCCTTAGCGGTTATGGAGAATTTTCTTATGCACAACAGGCAATTCGATATTCTTGTATGGACTATGTACTGAAACCTGTTGAGAAAGAAGTTTTGACAGAGGTAATTAGAAAGGTTGCCAATATGTCAGCGACTGAAATACAGCGTCAGGAGGACAAAAGGCAGATGGAGCGGGCATATTTGGCGAGAAATGTGATCTCCTTGCTGATCGGTAAATATGATGGTATGAATCTGCAATATGTTTCTAACCATATGCAGCTTTCCAATGGAGTCAGATATATTGATATCCAGTTAGTGGATGTTTCAGATCCAGAAGACATGGAGGAAATGGAAATGCGTTCCATGCAGAGGAAGCTGTATCAGGGTTGCAGGGAATTTTTGAAGGAGGACGAGTCACATTGTATTCTTGATGTTTCCGCCGAGGAAAATATATATGATGTTGGTTTAATCTACTGTGATTACATGGCGGCAAAGAATGGCTGTATGGAAAAGGAGTATCTTGAAAAACTTTTTAATTATTTGAGTGTGACACTCAAACAAAAGATTATAATATTGGTAGGAAAACGTGTTGCAGATATTGCGGCTGTGTCAAAATCATATGGGACTGCTTGTATGCTCAACTCTCTCCAAGCATTTCATGATCGCAAAAATATTTATTATTATGAGGAAGAGATTCAGGTTAACAGTGATGGTATACTTTTGTGTAAAGCAGAACTTGACAATTTGATTTCCGCTATTGAACAAAATGACAAGGTGCGCATTCACGAGGCGGTGGACAAGTTATATGAAGAATTGCGCAGGATGGGGGCGATGGGGGAGACAATCAATTTAAATATCAATTATCTTTTGTTCCAATTGATTCATACTGCTACAGAACAGGATGACTGTGTGAATCAGGAAGAAATTTTGCACCTGATCAGTGAGAGTGCTTTTGAGGATGGAGTGAAGCGGGGAAGCAAAGTGCATTTGGCAAGATTTGCCTGCGAGTATGCAGAATATCTTGCACAGCTTAGAAAAAATGTGTCGAGAGGTATATTGGCTATGATTGAGCAGGAGGTAAGGGAGCACTTTGCAGAAAATTTGACATTGCGAGACTTGGGACAAAAATACTATATCAACAATGCCTATCTTGGACAAGTGTTTCGCAAGAAGTATAATCAATCTTTCAAGGATTATTTGAACAACTATCGCATAGAACAGGCGGCAGCGCTACTTGTGCGGACGGATGATAAGATTTACAAGATAGCAGAGGATGTGGGGTATAAGAATACAGATTATTTTATTAATAAGTTTATAGCTGCAAAAGGTTGTACGCCGTCTAAGTTTAGAAAACAATCTATCAAAACAGGGTAAAGAAAAAGTATAGGAAAAAGTATAGACTAATAATCTATACTTTTTTATGTTTTTATATATCGTTTATTGGGTTTTTTTAAGTTTAATATAAAGTAGAATTATATTACTAAAATAATAAGGGAGGCATACACATGAGAACAAAGAAAATACTGTCAGTTTTACTGGCAACAGCAGTGATGTCCGCAATGTTAACAGGATGTGGTGGCGATGATGCAACATCGACAAATTCGGGCACAAGTGGCGATACAGGTACAAGTGCTAATGGATCGTCCTCAGGAGGCAACAAAGGCGGTGAAACATCTAATTCAGGCAATATCAAGGAGTTTACAGCTTTTTTTGCGGTTCCAGGTTCAGAGATCAACGATGACAATGAGATTCAGCAGATGATTGCGGAAAAGACTGGGGCAAAGGTAAAGGAGACATGGCTTACTGGACAGACAGCGCAGGAGGCGGTCGGAACATTGATCGCAGGAGGTGAGTACCCTGATTTTATTGATGGAGGTGATGGCTCTGCACAACTCTATGATGCAGGTGCTCTGGTAGCATTGGATGATTATATCGACAATTATCCCAACATCAAGAACTTCCTGACAGCAGAGGAATGGGATAAGCTAAGACAAGAAGACGGGCATATTTATTGGATTAACCAGTTTGGAAATATCTACGGGGAAGAGAAAGCGACAACGCATAATGATGAGGCATTCTGGATTCAGACGAGAGTGCTTGAATGGGCTGGATATCCTGAGATACATACAATGGATCAGTATTTTGATCTGATTGAGAGTTACAATGAGGCAAACCCTACAATGGAGGATGGGACAGCAAATATTCAATATACTATCCTCTGTGATGATTGGCGTTACTTCTGCCTTGAGAATGCGCCGCAGTTCCTTGATGGATATCCCAATGATGGAAGCTGTATTGTCGATCCGGACTCGCTCACAATTATTGACTATAATACAACACCGACAGCAAAGAGATATTTTCAGAAGTTAAACGAAGAGTTTAAGAAAGGCGTGGTAGATCCAGAATCCTTTACACAGACGTATGACGAGTATATATCCAAATTGTCTACAGGACGTGTTCTGGGTATGATTGACCAGTGGTGGGACTTCGCTTACACAGTAAATGATGCACTGAAACAGCAGGGACTTGATGTTAAGGGATGCAATTATGTTCCACTTCCAATCACCATTGACGAGGGAATTAAGAATCAGTGGCATAATTCCGGCGGAGTTTTGAATGTGTCAAGTGGTATTGCAATTACGACAAGCTGCAAGGATGTCGAAGGGGCATTACAGTTTATTAATGACCTATTAGAACAGGATGTGCATGACCTTCGCTTCTGGGGAGTAAAGGATGTGGATTATAATGTGGACGAAAATGGTGAATTTTTCCGTACAGAAGATCAGAGAATGCAATCCGCTGATACCGCTTATAAAGCTTCTCATACATGTACTTACTCTTATTTCTTACAGTATGGGGGAACAAGCACAGATGGTATTAATGCTATGAAGCCGGAGAATCAGCCTAAAGAGTTTTATGACAGTTTAAGCAAAAATGTTCAGAAATGTTTTGATGCATATGGTGCAGAAACTTATGTAGACATGCTAGGAACAAGCGAAGCTCCAGGACCGTGGTATCCAATGTATTCTTATTCTAACAATATGACAACTGCCACAGAAGGTGGTACAGCATGGGCTAAAATAGGCGAGATTAAACATGAGTACTTACCAAAAGTTGTCATGGCAAATGATTTTGAGAGTGCATGGGAAGAGTATATGGAGGTTTATGCTGGTTGTAACCCACAGGCATTTATTGATGAGATGCAGGCAGAACTTGACCGCAGAATGGAGGAAGCCGCAAAGTACAACTAGGGGATGTCTGAAAAATCATAATTATAAGCAGTAGCAATCAGACAGGGCGGACTAATTAAAACGGTCCGCCTTTTATATAAAGGAGTGAAAATATGGCTTCACAGGAAAAGAAAAGAAATATAACATGGAAAGAGATAAAAAAGCAGAAAATATTAATTATATGGTCACTTATTATAGTGGTATATGGTGTTATTTTTTGCTATCTGCCGTTAGCTGGGTGGGTGATGGCATTTCAGAACTACAAACCAAAAGATGGGTTGTTCCACTCCGCTTTTGTGGGATTGGCTAAATTTAAACAATTGTTTTCTGATGATACTTTTATTCGTGTTATTAGAAATACACTGGGCATGGGTGTGATCAATCTGGTAGTTACATTTGTTGCGGCAATTGTGTTTGCAATTTTGTTGAATGAAGTAAAATCAAATGGAGGAAAGAAAACTGTTCAGACAATCTCGTATCTGCCGCATTTCCTTTCTTGGATTATTGTTACAGGGATTCTTCATGATGCGCTGTCCAGCACAGGAATTATTAATGAGCTGCTTTTAAAACTTCATATTTTGGATCAGCCGCTCAATTTCTTTGCACACCCAAAATATTTCTGGCCGATTGTTGCATTTGCAAATGTGTGGAAAGAGACAGGCTGGAATGCAATCATTTATCTATCTGCAATTACAGCGATAGACCCATCACTCTATGAAGCAGCAAATATGGATGGCGCTGGGCGTTGGGCGCGTATCCGTTACGTGACACTTCCTGGAATCAAACCGACAATTATGATTTTATTGTTGATGAATGTGGGTAATGTGTTAAATGCAGGTTTTGAAATTCAGTATTTGCTCGGAAATGGTTTGGTAAAGAGCGTATCAGAAACAATCGATATTTATGTGTTGAAATGGGGTATCAGCCAGAATGACTTTTCCATTGGTACTGCAGCAGGTATCTTTAAGAGTTTTGTAAGTATCGTGCTAATCATAATTGCAAACCAGATTGCAAAGAAAAACGGCGAAGAGCGGTTATTCTAGGAAGGAGAAGCAAATGGAAAAGGTAAAAAGTACTAAAATAAAAACTTCTGCAGGGGATAAAGTGTTTGTTGTATGCAATACTTTGTTTATGATTTTGTTTGTAATTATTACATTGTATCCAGTATTGAATACACTTGCAATTTCATTTAATGATGGTACAGACGCACTCAGAGGTGGTATCTATCTTTTGCCAAGAAAGTGGACTTTAAAAAATTATATCACAGTGCTCCAAAAACAAAATCTAATTACAGGTGCTTACATTACAGTGGCAAGGACAGTTATAGGAACGCTGCTCGCGCTGGTAGCAAATGCAATTCTTGCTTTTATCGTAAGTAGGAAGAACTTTCTCTTTAAACAGGAACTTTCCTTGTTTTGGGTTATTACAATGTACGTTAATGGTGGCATGATTCCTACCTTCTTATTATATAGAGGTCTTCATTTGACCAATAGTTTTTGGGTTTATGTAATTCCTGGAATGTTCAGCGCGTTCAATATGTTGGTAATTCGTACATATATGACGGGAATCCCAGACAGCCTTGAGGAGTCAGCACAGCTTGATGGTGCAGGATATACAACAATTTTTATAAAAATTATATCACCGCTCTGCAAACCTGTATATGCGACAGTCGCACTTTTTGTAGCAGTAGGACAGTGGAATTCATGGTTTGATGCTATGCTGTATAATAGAATGAGTTCTCATTTGACAACATTACAGTATGAATTGATGAAATTGCTGTCTTCTGTTACCAATCAGGGTACTTCAGCGGAGGCGATGAAGAACGCGGCGGGAACTGTTACGCCAACTTCGGTTCGTGCGGCAGCTACGATTTTAACAATGCTTCCAATCATTTGTTTGTATCCGTTTTTACAGAGATATTTTGTAACTGGACTTACAATTGGTGGTGTAAAGGAATAAATTTTTAGGATTGCTGACTTGCGACGAAATGGTTATAATGAGTATAAAGATATAAGAAGAAGGAGTCAGCAGATGAGGAGAAAGACCATACTAAGGGTTGTTCTAATTGGGGTTGTGTTGACCTTATTCTTTGCAGTGAGGATAACAAACAGCAAAAAAAATCGGGAAATTAAGGAGTTTACAGCCTTTTTTGATGTTCCTGGGAACGAGATTGATGAGGATAATGAGATTAGAGAACTGATCGCACAGAAAATTGGCGCGCGTTGTCAGGAACAGTGGCTTTCTGGAAAGTCTGCTGACGAGGCAATCGCTTCGTATATTGCAAGTGGTGAGTACACAGATTTTATTTCAGGTAACATGGTACTTTACGAGGCGGGGGCATTGATACCAATTGATGTATATTGGGATGATTACCCAAATATCAAAAATTTTTTGACACTGGAATTGTGGGATAGATTTCGACAGGCAGATGGGCATGTTTATTGGATTCCACAGTTTGGTATTGTACATGGCAAGGTTGCGGAGGTGTTGCATGAAGGTGAGGCATTTTGGATACAAACACGCGTTCTTAAATGGGCAGGATATCCTGATATTCGTACATTGGACGAATACTTTGACTTACTTGAAGCATATGTAGCAGAGAATCCATTGATGGAAAATCCATTTCGGCGGGGGGAGATGGTGGAGAGCATTCCGTTTACGATACTTTGTGATGATTGGAGATATTTCTGCTTGGAAAATCCGCCGCAATTTCTGGATGGATATCCTAATGATGGAAGCTGTATGGTGGATGTGGATATGCAGACGGTGATGGATTACAATAGTTCTGAGACTGCCAAAAGATATTTTAAAAAGCTGAATGAGGAATATAACAACGGAATTATTGACCAAGAATTTTTTACGCAGAGTTATCAGGAATATCTTGAAAAACTTGCTAGCGGAAGAGTGCTTGGCATGGTGGATCAGTGGTGGCAGTTTGCATACTCCGTCAATACTTCTCAGGATCGAATGCCTGTGCAAGGATATGGATATGTGCCATTGCCAATTACGATCGATAGAGGAATTAAAAATCAGTGGCATGTAAAACGAGGGACGGAATTGAGTGTGGCAGATGGTATTTCTATTACAGTGAGTTGTAAAGATTTGAAGGGAGCGATGCAGTTTATCAATGATCTTCTCGATGAGGAAATTCTAAAGCTTAGGTATTGGGGTATTGAAGGGATAGATTATGATGTGTATGAAAATGGAGTGTATTACAGGACGCCAGAGCAGAGAGCGCGTGCGAGAAATCTAGATTACAGTGATGCACACTTTTGTATCTATTCTCATTTTCCGAGAATAGAAGGGATGTTGAGTGATGGCATCAATGCATTTTCTCCTGAATATCAGGCGGATGAATTTCTGAATGCGTTGGCTCCCGATGTGAGGGAATGTCTAGTGGCATACAAATGCAGAAACTATGTGGAAATGCTTGGAACGAACAGTGAGCCGGGACCTTGGTATCCTATGTACTCGTATTCTGAAATGCTCACGCCAGAATCGGAGGCGGGAAGAGTGTGGGAACAGATGAAAAGTGTTAAAAATGATTATCTTCCACGCGTTGTAATGACAGAGGATTTTGAAGGAATGTGGCAGCAGTATATGGAACATTATACGGCGTGCCAGCCTGAAATCTTTTTTGAGGAAATGCAAAGGGAGCTTGAGCGCAGGATAGCACTTGCTAAACAAATTAAAGCTTATAGTAAGTATTAGGAATTGTTATGATATTATCAACATTGCGAAAAAATGTGGAAAGCCAGTGATTTTTGTAGTGCTTTGTGGCAGCGCTACGGCACTTACATGGGAACAGGATTATCTCGATGCCAGATGGTATTCTAATGTGCAAAATAGAAAGGCAATTACGGATATTTTGTTTGGTGAGGTAAATCCTTAAGGAAAACTTCCGGTTACTTTTTATAAGACAATGGAAGAACTTCCTGATTTTGAGAATTATTCGATAAAGGAATGCACCTATCGTTACATGACACAAGAGGCGCTCTATTCGTTTGGATGGGTTGTCTTATACAGATTATGAATATCGAGACATTACATTTGTTGGAATTCCAAGGGTGAAAAATGGTGTGGAGATTGTTTTTACAGTTAAAGATATAGGAAAGATGGATGGAATTGCAACCGTGTAAGCCTATGTAAAGACAAAGCGGGAAGGTGCGTCAAATGCTAAGAGATATCCTTTTCCTACTTGATTGTATATGGACACAACAAGTAGGGAAAAAATTTGTTGCTGTTCATTCTGTTCTAGTAACAAGTAAAAATCCGTGTAAAATTTACAGTACAAACAAATTTGTTGCACAAATGGATTTTTGTTGTAATAGGGCAGTTTATCTGAACTGTTACCAAAAATCCCTTATTCAATTAAGATAGCAGTTCTTGAGTAGCTTTTATTGAAAACAAAGATAAAATGAATAGGTATTCAAGCAAAAATAGTATTTTGAGGAAAGGAATAAATGATGAAAAAGCAATATCGCAATATATTCGTAGAAATTGGGATTGAACCAACAGAGATAGAAGCACGTCTTCAGGAAATTCGGTATAATTATTTTTATGGAAATGAGGAGCGCGTCTATTATCCAGTAGGGGACGATATGGCATACATTATGGATACGGGGAACAATGATGCTCGTACAGAAGGTATGTCTTATGGGATGATGCTCTGTGTACAACTTGATATGCAAAAGGAGTTTGACCGTCTTTGGAAATGGGCAAAGACCTATATGTGGATGTCAAATGGATTTCACGAGGGGTATTTTGCATGGTCTTGCGCGACCGATGGCACAAAAAATGCGGACAGCCCTGCGCCAGATGGAGAGGAATTTTTTGCAATGGCGCTTTTCTTTGCCTCACATAGATGGGGAGATAGGGAAGGTATTTTCAATTATTCTCACGAAGCGAAAGAAATTCTAAGAGCATGTCTTCATAAAGGGGAAAATGGCAGATCTGGGGTTCCAATGTGGAATCATGATAATCATCAGATTTTATTTGTGCCCGGAAGTGATTTTACAGATCCATCTTATCATCTGCCACATTTTTATGAGTTGTTTGCATTATGGGCATATGAGGAAGATAGGGATTTCTGGAAACAGGCAGCAGTGGAGAGCCGCAAGTACTTAATTAAGGCATGTCATGAAAAGACTGGTTTTTCAGCGGAGTACGCTGAGTTTGATGGAAGCCCAATGCGTAGGAAATTACCGTGGACAGACGACAGACATGATTGGTTTTATAGTGATTCTTATCGCACGGTGGCAAACATTGGATTGGATTATGAATGGTTTGGAAAAGATGAGGGGCAGTGTCATGCAGCGCAGGCGATACAGGAGTTTCTGCTAGAGGATTGTAGAAAAAATACATATCATATTTATGAGATTAATGGAAGTATAGCAGGGGAGCTGGCACTTCATCCAATAGCAATTTCAGCAACTGTGGCAATGTCAACGTTGGCAGCCACCACAGATTACAGTAAAGAGTGGGTTGAGAATTTCTGGAAAACGCCTATGCGCACAGGAGAGAGAAGGTATTATGATAATTGTCTGTATTTCTTTGCTTTCTTGGCGCTCAGTGGTAATTACAGAATTTGGTAATTTCTTGTTACAAGCATCAAGTCACGTTCTGGGGCTTGATGCATCTCTGCCACTATGTTTTCTAAACGAAATTGTAATCTGTTACTACAGAAATTTTAAAATTATAATTGACATGTTTTGCTGATTATGGTAACATATATCTCGGTAATAACAGTAAAGCTGTTATGAACTAGCTGCTATAGCACAGTCGGTAGTGCGTCGCATTGGTAGTGCGGAGGTCACGGGTCCGATTCCCGTTAGCAGCTTAATGTAAGCCTAGATTTTCTAGGCTTTTTCTTTTGTGTGTTGCATTTCATGTTGCATACTCCAAAAATGGGACATTTTCCAAAAGCAGGGTATCGAAAGCGGCTGTTATGTACTATCTATGAAAACATTTTTCTGTCTTTTAGAGAAACAGCCAGAATTACGCATAACACAAATAATTCAGGAGCAACAGGAAGAGTCTGGAACTTGCTAAGGTTCATGGGTTTCTTAAGTGACACATACTTTTTACTCTCAAGTATAGTAAGTAGTATCATCAATTATCCAAAGGCATTTAGTTTTTACTAGGTGCTTTTGTTTATGTACACGGGTGTCCAAATGAAATATGTCAGCAAGCTGGCGGACACCCGGCGCATGAGTAGGGGAAGATAAAACTTCCCTACTCGATTGTAAAAACATAAAGGACTGGAAAACCAATCCTTTTTAGTGTCTGTATTATTCAATACTCATCCCTGCAAAGTCAATTTCAAAGTCTTTATATATTCCAGCTTTTAATTTATCTGAAAAAGAATATTGTTCAAAAGTATCATGTTCAAAATTGTAAACTATTATCGATTCTTTCATAGGATCAACAGTCTAGTATTCTCTACCTCCTGCTGTTCTATATTTGAATAATTTCTTGTTATAATCCATTTGACGACTGGAAGGTGATATTATTTCAATAATCCAATCCGGCGCGCCCTTGCAACCCTCGTTTGTGAGTTTATCTTTATCCCATATAACAGTTATGGATGGATTCCACAGCCATTGTGGATACTGCTCTCCGAGCGAATATGAAAAGCAATATCTGGACAGAATGGAAGCAAAAATGCAGGAAATCGGATACTTGTACTTTTTCTTGACATAGTACCACTTCTGGAGAAACAAACTGATGATACAAGTCATCAATGATAATATAAACGGTTAAAATAAAGTCTTCAAAAACTACCAAATGCCTTAATAATATTTATAGTCCCCTATTCTGAAATAGTGATAATCGGATATAAGGTCTTTTAGTGTAATGCTTTTTAAACTATCACATAAATCATTTTGAATTTTCTGGTAAGAACGATTTAATACGTTATGAATATTTTTTCCTATTGGGCAGAGTGGTGAAGGCAATGAATGAATACCAAACAATTTTGAAACAAAGTCTGGTTCTATCGCTTTACATATACGATGGATTGTTATTTCTTCTAATGGACAGTTGAGTGTTGCGCCGCCTGTTCCAAATTTAACGGATATGATACCATCCTTTTTCAATGAACTTAAAATATTGCGAATTGTAACAGAATTACTTCCAGTGGATAATGATAAAAGTTCACTGGTTACTTTTTTCTTTTCTCCGTATTCATAAATAAAAATAAGACAATGAATCGCAACGGAACACTTTGTACTGATATGCATAGTATTTCTCCTCCTATAAAGAATTGTACCATAAATGTGTTTTGATGTAAATCTTGACATTACACCTTTTGCCTGTTATAATGGTGTAAATTTAAAAATTACAGGAGGTTTGTATATGAATATTTCACAAATTATATTTAGTCCGACTGGAGGAACGAAACGAGTTACAGATATAATAACAAAAGCGTGTGGAATGCCAGTCAGCGAAATTGATTTGACGAATGCAGAATTTGATTATGCTTCTGTTCATATGAAAGAAGATGATATTGCGGTTCTTGCAGTTCCTTCTTATGGTGGGCGTGTTCCGCCTCTCGCAACCCAAAGAATTTCAAAAATTTGTGGTAATCGAGCACAATGCATTATTGTTTGTGTATATGGAAATCGAGCATATGAGGATACTTTGATAGAATTGAAGGATATTGCAGAAAAAAGCGGTTTCAAAGTAATTGCTGCGGTTACAGCCATTGCGGAGCATTCCATCATGCATCAGTATGCAGCAGGAAGACCTGATGCCAAAGATAAACAAGAGTTACAAAATTTTGCTAAAAAAATTGTAGAAAAAATAAACAATAATGTGACAGAAACATCTGCACCACAAATGCCAGGGAACTATCCATATAAGAAAGCAGGTGGAACAGGTTTGGTACCAAAAGCTGATAATAAATGCACGAATTGCGGACTCTGCGCCCAAAATTGTCCAGCGCAGGCAATAAGTAAGGAAAATTTCAAGGATACAGACAGTAAAAAGTGTATTTCTTGTATGCGTTGTGTTGTAAAATGTCCTCAATCGGCTCGCAAAGTAAATGGCGCTATGGTTTCAGTTGCTGCATTAGCAATGAAAAAAGTGTGTTCAGCAAGAAAAGCAAATGAGTTGTATATCTAAATTCTGAGAAAAATATATGAAAGCAGAGATTCGAGAGAAATCCCTGCTTTTTTGTGGGCAAAATTAAATTCATCACTTGACAATGTTGCATAGAAATCCCCATTGGTTAGCGATAGTTTACAGGAGGTGCAAATTGTGGAGAAATTGACACCAATTAAGGCAGTCAAAAAAATGCTTAGATTGTTGTTGTAATCAAATTGCAGAAGTACGCCTGCATTCTGCTGTCGATTGTCCTTTATGGGCGTATTGTATAGGAGATAGACCGAGAGAGTTGAAGGACTGTAAAATGTAAGATAGCCTCCTATTTCTTGAGAATAAAGGACATTATGAGGAGAAGGCTAACCACAGGCAGGCAGATCCATAGATTCCGACCGAAACGAAGTGCAAAATAAGCACTCGAAGTAGTTAGGAAAGCATGTAACAACAAAAGGTATAGGGCTATAGAAAGAAGAATGTCGGAAAGCCGTGTGAAGAACTTCATGCATGGTTTGATAAGGGGGGAAAGAGGGCGAAAACCCTCTAACCTATTCTATCAGACCCGCACAGAAGAAATAAGGTGCTATGACATTGTACGGGTCAGTATTTTTCCAATACGCTCTAATCTGTATCAGATACAGGGGCTTGTGGTTCCGCAGGTGTCTCCAGTGAGGGGGGTGTTATGCCAGCCGCTCTTAACTGCATTTCTAACATCTGCTGTTGAATAACTTCCTGCGCGTTTGGTGCTGCAAAGAAAGTACTATTGTGCGGACAAAGCTGTGTGTTTTCTGCGGTATTATCTGTAGGAAGTTTTGTAAGGGATGATGCAAGATTATTGTCCTGAAGTCGATCAGGTATCTGTTCGATAACAGATGCTTGTTTAAAAGGACATTCCTCTGCTGCCGAGAGTCCACAGTATCCACATATATTTGAGAAGTAATGTACGTCACAGTATTCAGTGGGGACAGAACCTTCTGCAAAGTATTCTGTTTTGACACTGCCATTACATACTCCTGCAATTGGAAGCCTTCCAGATTTGGAGCAGATAGAAGCTGTGACAATACCATTAGCCATAGGGAATGACTTGTATTCTAAGTTTTCATGAATCTTTGACATAACTTTTTTCCACATGGTTTTTGACAAATTCTTTTCAGCTGAAGTTTTCATACTGACATTATTGTCGTAACCTGTCCATGTTGTGGCAGTATAGTATGGAGTATAACCAGAAAACCATACATCTTTATAATCAGAAGTAGTTCCTGTTTTTCCGGCAATTGCCATATTTCCAAAATTTACGGAGCCGCCAGTACCAGATGTGACTACATCAACCATAGCGCTTGTAAGTAGCCATGCAGTGGAGGCTTTAATAACTTGGGTAGACTCAGGCTCTGTGTTGTCAATCATAACATTGCCGTCGTGATCAACGATTTTTGTATAGAGCTTCGGTTTAACGTAAGTTCCCTGATTGGCGATGGTAGCGTAGGCAGCATTTAGTTCCATGTTAGTAACACCATCTGTAATTCCTCCAAGTGCAAGGGGCTGCCCAATATCGGATACAACAGTTCCATCTTTCTCAACACGTTTGTCAACAAGTGTAGTAAAACCAAAGTTTTGTAGATAGTCAAAGCCAAGTTGTGGAGAAATCTGTGTAAGTGTTTTTACCGCTACAATATTTGCAGATTGTACAATACCATAGCGAAGACTTAGAAGTCCTCTATAATTATTTCCCCACCAATTTTTTACAGGGCGTCCGCTGTTGTAGTTAAATGGAGCATCATTTTGTACATCGGCAAGCGTCAGACCTGCGCTATCAAGGGCTGGCGCGTAGGTTGAAACGACTTTGAAGGTAGAACCCGGCTGTCTTGTTGTATTGGAGGCTCTGTTAAGAGTACGGCTTGCTTCTTTTGTACCCCGTCCACCTACCATAGCGACAATATGTCCAGTAGATTGGTCTTCTACAGTGATAGATACTTGTGGTTGTGGAGTGAGCGTGATACGTTCGCCATCAACTTTATCCCCCTCTGACATGACGTCATGCTTGTAGGCTTCGATTGCCGCATATGCATCATCTTTCGTTGCATATAGTAAGTTAAAAGAAGGATTTTGTTGTTTATAGAACGCTTTGAACATCTCGGTACTATGATTTTCCTTTTCACCGTTGGCTTTTTCAATTGTGAGGGCATAGTTTAAGTACCATTTGATGGTTTCTGGATAGTTTTCTTCATTTTCATATACTTCATCACAAATTGCTTGAATATCTGGGTCCTGTGTTGTGTAAATACTCAAACCACCGCTAAATAGAAGCCAGTGTGCCTGTGTTTCATTAAAACCCTTGATTTCCATTAAATCGTTCAGTACTTGCCTAGTAACTTCGTCTACAAAATATGTATAGACGGATTTGTCCACAGTTTCTTCATTTACAGCCAAAATACGGCTGTACACATCATCAGCCATTGCTTCATCGTACTCAACCTGTGTAATATAGCCCTGGTTTTTCATTTTTTCAAGAACGATTTTGCGCCTTGTTTCATTATTATCTGGATGGGATATGGGATTGTATTTTGAAGGGTTTGATGTGGTGGCAACGATAACTGCACACTCAGATAGCGTTAGTTGATAAGGCTGTTTATTAAAATAGCGCAAAGCGGCAGCTTTAACCCCCAAGGTATTTTGTCCCAGATTGATCGTGCTCATATAAATTTCCAGTATTTTCTCTTTTGACATTTTCTTTTCTAGTTCAATCGCAAGATACTGTTCCTGGATTTTACGTTTAATTTTCTGCATTGTCTCCTCATTCACCCAATCGTCAAATACGTTATTTTTAATAATTTGTTGAGTGATTGTAGAAGCACCTTGCGAGAGCTCTCCATTTTGCAGCGCTGCAAAACCTGCACGTATAATACCTCTGATGTCGATGCCGTTATGCTCGTAAAAACGTTCGTCTTCAACTGCGACAAAAGCATCTGAAAGATATTTAGGAATTTTATCAATTTCTTCATAGCTTCTGTTGGAATTGGCAGCAACTAATTTGGTCAACTCATTGCCTTTTGCGTCGTACACAACCGTGGCAAAACCTTGCGGAAGCACGGCAGCAGGATCTACGTCAGGAGCTGAATTTAAAATTCCTTTGAAGGCACCAATACCAAAACAGACACCAACAATCATCACTGACATGACACTGACCAGCATCAGCTTCAATGCAGAGACTAGAAACATTTTTTTGAATTTTATGGATTTTGAAGTTAGGGATTTCTGGACTTTTGAAATGCCTCTTTTCCCATAATTCATTGAATCACCTCCGTCAAACTAAAACTCATTCTACTCATTATAACAAAATCCTTTGTGTAAATAAAGAACTTTTTTTAGAGTTTATAGGAATTATATTATTTATTTACATTTTTTTACATTTTTGGTGAGAATGGTAGCACTTGGCATATAAGTTACAGTTTAGCCTATTTCAATTCATAGAGAACCGCTTTTCGTAGCTTGATTGTGCCCTTGCTATGATACAATTTCACATGAATTGTAAGATCATAATTTGCAGTTAATGTACTAAAGTATTTTGGGATATACATTTCACTCTTTTGTTAGAGGAGTGAAATGTAACGAACTGTTATATATAAATATTAGTTTAGACGGAATATTTGCATTTTATACAAGTACAGGTTATGATAGGAATATAAAAAGTTGATTTGTTGGAGGTTGGATATGGAAAAAGATACAAAGGAACAGGTGTATGAGGATTTTATATTGCTTGTAAAAGGGGCAGAGGCAGAACTTGTGGAAAAGAATTCGAGATTTATAGCGACAGTGCGTCCTGTCAAGAATGAGGAAGAGGCAATCGCTTTTATAGAAGAGATGAAAAAGAAATATTACGATGCCAGACATAATTGTTCCGCTTTCATAATAGGAAGAAAAGCGCAACTTATTAGAAGCAATGATGACGGGGAACCAAGTGGCACTGCGGGGCGACCGATGCTTGAGGTATTAATTGGAAGTGGGATTAGAAATGTTGCTGCGGTAGTTACAAGATATTTTGGTGGGACTTTATTGGGAACTGGTGGTCTTGTGCGAGCATATTCTGGTGCGCTGAAGGAAGCATTGCAAAAATGTGAGACAGCCCGCCAACATTTTGGCGTAAGATTAAAGATTCGGACGGATTACAATGCGGTTGGAAAAATACAATATATTTTGGCCAATAAAAATATTGAGATAGAGGATAGTGCTTATATGGCGGATGTAGAGATGACGGTCATAGCACCAATCGAGGAGTATGACCGCCTTTGCAAAGAAATCGTAGAGGTGACAAGTGCCTGTGCAAAGATAGAAGAGTTGGAACATCTGTATTATTCTGTGTAAAGTAAGTGATTAGTAATACAATTTGGTAGATTAACCCGGTTCTGAGATGCGGGTTACACCTACAAAAATTTCCGAGATTTTATACCAAGTAGGGTAATCTACAATTCCGGTGGGAGCAAGACCAAATACACGCTGGAAAGTACGAACTGCATTGGCCGTGGCGGTTCCAAAGATTCCATCTTCGGTGATACGCGGAATTGCTGGATAATTTTGAGCAATACGGTTTAACTGCTGTTGCATTTGCAATACTTTCTGGCCAGAGGAACCGATTGTTAAATCATAGCCCGGCCAAGAAGAGGGAACACCAGAGATATATGAAGTCGAGTTAATATACATGTCATTTCCATAATAATAACGAATAATTTCTATTGGTGTATATCCCTGATCGCCTAGATACTTACTACCCCACTGGGATAAACCATTGCAGGTAACACGGTTACCATCACAGTATGAAGTGAAAATCGGTTGTCGTACTCCCGGACGGGAAAGGAAGTTAGAGAAGATGGAATCCACAATACGGCTGATATTTTCGTATATGTTTCTGCCGCGAATCCATTTCTGGTCATAGGCGGTGGAGGAGGTGATGGTGAAGTTATAGCCTTGGTTTCGATACCATTCCGTATATACCCTGTTCAATGTAAAGGACATAATTGCAAGTGTATTTGCATAGATTGTGTTTTCCGGCCATGTCGCATAGATTTCTGATGATACAACGTTTTTGATATAATCCGTATAGCGCACATAGTAATTTGGGGCGGAGGAGTCTTGTGGAACACCATCATGCACAATAACATATTCGGGGATTACGACACGGCTTAGAACAATTTCTCCGCTTTCATCCATTGGTTTAATTTCGTCCTCTGGTATTTTGGGTGGATACTCGCCATATAATGTATGGTCAGGTATTACAATATCGTCCTCAGTTTCCCCCGGTGGTTCAACCTCGATTGGATTCATAGTAACTGGCTGAACAGCCGTGACATCGGGAAGAATCTCTGTACCAGAGATATATACGGGTTCATATCCCGGAGCAGTGACAGAGATATTGTACTCTGAGTAAGGTTGGACATCACTAATCTGTGTACTGTAAGACAGATTGGGGGCTGGGAGTGCGATTGTGGCAGTCTGTCCAGAGTCGTCTGTGGTGAGTGTTTGGACGACGGAGTTTGGATCGCCAGAATAAGAAATGGTGATAGTGGCATTATCTATGGGGATAAATCCCAGCGATGATGTAACGCTGATGGTTAAATCTCCAGAATAAGCCGGGGTTTCTGCTTTTATAATATTGGACATAAAAATCCCCTACATATGTTTTTTATAATATATGCGGGGGATTTTGATTGTGTTACGCGTGTTCATTTTTCGATAAAACGAAAATTCTCACATTACATGTGCATTTAAAATTTTAGCGGCTAACACTCCTAACTTCGTAAACAGAAACTCCATCTGCAAGGTCAGATCATTTAATTCTCCGTCTGTGGTCAACGGATAATCTGCCCAGAAACCACTTCTGTCCGTATACGCCACAAATAAGCTGATGATATTCATATTGGGCTTTAAAAGTACATGAGACTTCAAACCGATCTATATAAGGTAGTTCGTTAGTTTCCAAAAAACCCTCGATCAATTCTGTAAAATCAGACAATGACAGATCGGGAAATTGGGCAGATTTGTGAACTACCCATTGTCTAAAGCCAATAGGCTTCCTGCTTCTTCGACATACTATCTCCATAGACGTTAATTTGGACAGTCTCTGCCCTATAACGATATATACCGTACATTCGTACCTTGTATATTTTACGTGCTGAAGGATTGCTTGGTTTTCGCATTTTGATTTCTCAGCACAACCATCTATATACAGTTATCAATATCCGTGTATGAATAAATGATAACAAAAAATTTACACTATAGCAACTACTACTTTTGGTTGCCTTAACCCGCCGTCTAAAGCTAGTGGGATTGCGGTCGCCCTATTTTTAATTTTTTTTCAAACCTGCCCTTTTTCTTAATGTAGGATCAAGAATTTTTTTGCGAATGCGCAGATTCTTGGGAGTAACCTCAAGAAGTTCGTCTGTATCAATGAAATCAAGTGCCTGTTCCAAACTTAGAATTTTGGGTGGAGTGAGCCGTAGAGCCTCATCTGCACTTGAAGAACGCGTGTTTGTCAATTGTTTTTTCTTGCAGACATTGAGTTCGATATCCTCGCCTTTTCCATTTTGACCAACCACCATGCCAGAGTAAACCTTCTCTCCGGGACCGATAAATAAAGTGCCGCGTTCCTGTGCATTATACAGACCATAGGTGATTGCTTCACCAGCCTCAAATGCGATTAGAGAGCCTTGTTTGCGATACTGGATATCACCTTTGTAAGGACCATAACCGTCAAATATTGTGTTTAAGATACCATTTCCTTTGGTGTCTGTCAAGAATTCACCGCGGTATCCAATCAAACCGCGCGAGGGGATGGAGAACTCTAAACGAGCATATCCCCCACTTGCCTTGCCCATGTTCTGCAATTCTCCCTTTCGCTGACTAAGTTTCTCGATGACAGTGCCGGAAAACTCTTCGGGAACATCGACATATGCAAGTTCCATTGGTTCAAGCTTTTTGCCATTTTCGTCTGTCTTGTATAAAACCTCTGCTTTACTAACTGCAAATTCAAAGCCTTCACGGCGCATATTCTCAATTAGTACGGAAAGATGCAGTTCACCACGACCAGATACCTTAAAGGCATCTGTATTTTCTGTCTCCTCGACACGCAATGACACATCTGTATTCAATTCTCGGAACAACCGGTCGCGCAAATGTCGGCTGGTTACATATTTTCCTTCCTGTCCGGCAAGCGGCGAATCGTTTACGATAAACTGCATAGCAATCGTGGGATCGCTAATTTTCTGGAAGGGAATAGGAACAATCTTGTCAATAGCGCAGAGTGTATCACCAATACGAATATCTGCAATCCCTGAGATGGCAACGATTGAGCCAATGCCAGCTTCCCGTACTTCTACTTTATTTAATCCATCAAACTCATAAAGTTTGCTGACCTTTACCCTTTTTTGTTTGTCTGGCTCGTGATGATTGCAGATAATGACCTCCTGATTGACAGCGATAGTTCCATTGTCAACCTTGCCAACACCAATGCGGCCAACATACTCATTGTAGTCAATCGTACTAATTAGCACTTGTGTTCCAGCGTCAGGGTCTCCTTCTGGTGCAGGAATATAATCAAGGATAGTTTCAAATAATGGTGTCATATCAACACCTATTTCTTCCTCTTCTAAGGAAGCAACACCTGTTTTTGCGGAAGCGTATACAAAGGGGCAGTCAAGCTGGGAATCGTCTGCGTCGAGTTCGAGGAAAAGTTCTAGTACTTCTTCCATCACTTCGGAAGGGCGTGATTCTGGCCGGTCGATTTTGTTGATGCATACGATGACAGGAAGTTTGAGTTCCAAAGCTTTTTTAAGTACAAATTTTGTCTGAGGCATGGCACCTTCAAATGCATCCACAACAAGAATAACACCGTTTACCATTTTAAGGACACGCTCCACTTCGCCGCCAAAATCAGCATGACCGGGAGTGTCAATAATGTTAATCTTTGTATTTTTATACATGACCGCTGTATTTTTTGATAAGATTGTAATGCCGCGTTCTCGCTCAATGTCATTGGAATCCATGATGCGCTCGGCAACTTCCTGATTTTCACGAAACACGCCGCTTTGTTTTAACAGTTCATCTACAAGTGTAGTTTTGCCGTGGTCTACATGGGCGATTATAGCTACATTTCTGACATCTTCTCTTTTCTGTATCATAATAAATCCTCCATATTTTCAAACACATGATTCAATCAAGAATTTGTTTTCAAAACTAAAACAGTATAGCACTTATGTGTAGCTTTTGCAATGAAAAATATAAAGAGAAAACTTTTCTACGGCGTTTTGCAATTTGTGGCGCAATGAGATATAGGTATTTGTCAAATGTCGTCAAACATTGCCAAAATGCCATGAATTATCAGTGTTTCTGCGATATTTCATGCTTTATTTACTGTATAAACTGGCATATGATTTAACTACAAGAACGAAGGGAGAATGAAAAAATGCAAGAAACATTAAAGACAAAAAATGGGTATCATGAGCAGGTGATTGAAAACAATCAGGTAACAGTCATGGGGGAGATAGTAAGTGAGTTCTCATTCAGCCACGAAATATTTGGTGAGGGCTTTTATATGGTTGATATTCAGGTGGCAAGATTGTCTGAATCTATGGATATTATCCCAGTGATGATTTCGGAGAGACTGCTCGATGTAAGTGGAGACTATAGAGGGATGATGGTGGTTGTGAATGGTCAGTTTCGTTCATACAACAGGCATGAGGAGCACAAAAATAAACTGGTTCTGTCTGTATTTGCAAGGGAAATTGAATTTGTAGAAGAAATCAGTGAGAATATCAAAACGAATCAGATTTTTCTTGATGGTTATGTGTGCAAGGAACCTGTATATAGAAAGACTCCTCTAGGACGCGAGATTGCAGATTTGCTGTTGGCAGTTAACCGTCCATATGGCAAGTCAGATTATATCCCTTGTATCTGCTGGGGAAGAAATGCTCGTTATGCCTCAAATTTTGGGGTGGGAGAGCGTTGCTTGGTATGGGGACGCATTCAGTCGAGAGAGTATATGAAAAAAATTTCAGAGGAAGAACTAGAGAAACGGATTGCTTACGAGGTTTCTGTCAGCAAGTTGGAACTTCCAGAGGAAGGCACAGAGGAATTGTAACAGTTCAGACTTATGCTATTCTGCGAATAAAATCGTATTGCTGTGTGTTGCGAAGGCGTCAAAATGTGGCTTTGGAGCATTTTGTGTGCATTGGACGTGACAGTGAAACCGAAGGCGAAACTGTTACTTGTAATTAACGAAATGTAAAATTCAAAGTTGCAAAATTCTGTACGTTATGCTATTATTTTCGGGTGATAAATGTTTATATCTGCACAAATGATGCAGTTGCGAGGAAAGGGCATAAGAGATAGATTTATGGAAAAAGGATTAATACAGATATACAGTGGTGAAGGGTATGATAAGTCTGCCGTGATGCTCGGAAGAGCTATTCAGATTGCAAGTACAGGCAGGGATGTGGTGATTATCAATTTCCTAAAGAGAAATCTAAATGAAATTTTACTCAAACGGATGGAACCAGAAATTAAAATTTTTCGTTTTGAGAAAAGCGAAGTAGAATTTGCGCAACTTTCTGACGAACATAAGCAGGAAGAGATTTATAATATAAAAAATGGACTTAATTTTGCAAAAAAAGTTCTCACAACAGGAGAATGTGGTCTGCTGATTTTGGATGAAGTACTTGGGCTGATTGATAATAATATTATAACAATCGAGGATTTACACCATATTTTGAAGATGAAATCGGAGGATGTAGATATTATTCTGACAGGAGCACACCTCAATGATGATATGTGTCAGCTTGCAGATAAGATTTTTAAGATTGAGGCAGTTAATTATAAGGTGTATTAATATTTGACCAGAAAATTGACAAGGAGCTGTTTGAGCTCCTTTGTTGCTGTGATAAAAATCTGGTTTGTTAGTTGACAGTCCAGATAATAGGATATATAATGAAATAATATAAAAAGATAGAGGTTGCGTTTTTTATCAGTACTTTTAATTCATTTGAAGAGCGATAACAATACAATGTAAGTTTTTCATAATGTAAAGTTTCTGTTACTGTTCACATAGGACTTAACATTTATTGCTAAGCCTGTATGAAAACGTACATGTAGCAAGTAAAAATCCATTTGCGCAGCGAATTCGATCGTTTTGCAAATTTTGCATGGATTTTTATCTGTTACTGGAATGAAATGAACAGTAACAAGTTCCTGAGGTGACAGGCATCGTTTGAGGGAGAAGGAAAGGGAAAAACGCCGAAAGCAGAAGGTTCCTGAGTGCTTTCTGCTTGGGCATGTGGTTAAGAGCTATATGACTGTCATCAACAGATGGAGCGCTATCATTTTCAGCTAGAGCTAGTATATGGCATTGTGTGAGGATAGAGTACCGGCCGTCTATTGATTAGATGATCGGTTTTTTCTTTGTTAATCAGTATATTATTTAAGGAGGGCATGTCTATGTCTATATTTAAAGGAGCAGGTGTTGCGATTGTCACACCGATGAAACCAGATGGAGAAGTAAATTACGAGGCTTTTGCAAAGCTAATTGAGTTCCAAATTGCGAACAAGACAGACGCAATTATTGTATGTGGGACGACTGGAGAGGCATCAACACTTACACACGAGGAGCATTTGGACTGTATTCGTTTTTGTGTGGAAAAGGTTGGCAAGAGAATACCAGTAATTGCAGGAACGGGTTCAAACTGTACAAAGACAGCAATCTATCTTTCTCGGGAAGCTGAGAAAGCTGGGGCAGATGGATTGCTTCTGGTAACACCTTACTACAACAAGGCAACACAGAATGGTTTGTATGAGCACTTTAAAATGATTGCAGGATCTGTAAAGATACCCGTGATTCTATATAATGTACCGGGAAGAACAGGCTGTAATATTGCGCCGGCTACAATTGTGCGCCTTTGCAGAGATGTTGAAAATATTGTTGGTGTAAAGGAAGCGAGTGGAGATATCTCGCAGGTAGCGAAGTTGATGGCAATGGCTGATGGTTGTGTAGATTTGTACTCAGGAAATGACAATCAGATTGTACCACTTCTTTCTCTTGGTGGAAAAGGGGTTATTTCTGTGCTTTCTAATGTTGCACCAGAACAGACACACAATATCTGTCAGCTTTACTTTGATGGAAAGACAGAGGAGAGCTGTAAGGAGCAATTAAGGGCGATTGAGCTTGTTGACGCACTGTTTTGCGAGGTGAATCCAATACCAGTAAAGAAGGCAGTAAATCTGATTGGTATGGAGGGCGGTGTGCTCAGAAGACCTTTGACAGAGATGGAGCCTGCAAATGTTGAGCGGCTTGAGAAAGCGATGAAAAATTATGGGATTTTATAAGATAATTGTTGGATGAGAGCAGAATTAAGAAAGGATACGATAAGAGATGACGAAGGTGATAATGCATGGCTGTAATGGAAAAATGGGACAGATGATAACTGGAATTATAGCTTCTGATCCTGAGATAGAAATAGTGGCGGGGATCGATACATCAGACCATATAAAAAATGCATATCCCGTGTTTCACAGTATTGATGCGTGTGACGTGGCAGCAGATGTTGTGATTGATTTCTGTGTCGCACAGGCAGTTGACGGACTTCTTGACTATTGTGTGGAGCGTCAGATTCCATGTGTACTCTGTACAACTGGACTTTCTGAGACACAGCTTGCACACGTAGAGGAGGCTTCGCAGAAAGTAGCGATTTTAAAATCTGCCAATATGTCACTAGGAATTAATATGTTGTTAAAACTCTTGAAGGAGGTAGCAGAAATATTGGTTCCTGCTGGATTTGATATTGAGATTGTAGAGAAACATCATAATTTAAAGGTGGATGCGCCAAGTGGGACGGCACTTGCACTTGCAGATAGTATAAATGAATCTTTTGACAATGAATACGAATATGTTTATGACAGGAGCCAAGTACGAGCAAAACGCACAGACAAGGAAATTGGTATTAGCGCGGTGAGAGGCGGCACAATTGTGGGTGATCATGATGTGATTTTTGCAGGTGAGGATGAAGTAATCACTTTTTCCCATCGGGCATATTCTAAGGCATTGTTTGGGAAAGGTGCTGTTCAGGCGGCAAAATTCCTAAAAGGAAAGCCTGCTGGTAGATATGATATGAAAGATGTGGTATAAAACAAATGGAGTTTCGGCCGTGTATAGACATTCATAATGGGCAAGTCAAACAGATTGTTGGCAGTTCTTTAATGGATAAGGGAGATCATGCAAGAGAAAATTTTGTGGCCTCAAAAGACGCTGAATACTATGCGAATTTATACCAGAAAAATGGGATTAAAGGAGGTCATATAATTCTTTTAAATACTGTATCTAGCCCCTATTATGAAGCGACAAGAAAGCAGGCAATACAAGCGCTTGCGGCGTATCCGTGTGGACTTCAGATTGGCGGCGGTGTCACAGCTGAAAATGCAAGTGCATATCTGGAAGCAGGAGCTTCCCATGTGATAGTAACTTCCTATGTGTTTCAGAACGGCGAAATAAATATGGCACATTTGGATAAAATCTGTCATGCTGTAGGAAAAGAACATCTAGTTTTGGATTTGAGCTGTCGCATAAAAAATGGGCAATATTATATTGTGACTGACCGCTGGCAGAAATTTGCAGATGTGAGTGTAGAAGACAGCACGCTTGATTTGTTGAGAGGATATTGTGATGAATTTCTGATCCATGCTGTGGATGTGGAGGGCAAGAGTCAGGGAATTGAACAGCCACTTATCCGACAGCTTGGAGAGTGGTGCAATACAAGGGATAATGCAGTAATTACTTATGCAGGTGGCGTGCACAGTTATGAGGATATTGAACTTTTGAGAGAACTTGGACACGGGAAAATTAATGTGACAATTGGGAGCGCACTTGATATATTTGGCGGGAAACTTGCTTTTGAAGAAGTAATTAAAAGAATGAAAGCTTCGTGAGAAAATCACGAAGCTTTTTGTACAATAAATTTATATGCAATCTTATAATTTTGTTACGTTGATTGCCTGAGGCCCTTTTTCACTATTTACAATTTCGAATGTTACATTAGCGCCCTCGTCAATGGATTTGAAACCGTCCATTACAAGTCCAGAGTAATGTACAAACACATCATTTCCAGCCTCATCAGAGATAAAACCGTATCCCTTCTGGTTATTGAACCATTTTACTGTACCTTTGTTCATGACAGATGCCTGCTACTAAAAAACATACACAAAAGTGTATGTGTTAGATGATTTGCTACAATCTCACGATTTGTAGTTACTGCTTCAACGTGTATGTGTTGGCAACTACATGTAATGCACTGCTCATATGTTTGTATACACTCCACAGTCGTAAATTCCCGATGAGATATCGGTACATACTTACAACTTGCTTGACTATGCAATTATGTAAGTTTTCATCTAATTAGCTTTTCCTTTCCTAAATTTTTTGCATTTTTTGTCCTTGCTTTTTGAGCTTGACAATTGAAAAACACAAGTTCCAAGTGACATGCACTGCAACAGTAATAGAATATCATAGTGTATTCTAAAAGTAAAGATATTCTGTTTTTGTTGGATTAATAAAAATCAAATAAGACTACTGTTCATCCCTGTTAGTTATTAATAGAATTTTAAGCATTGTTGGCGTAAATAGCAATATTTTTGCACATGTTGGAACTTTCATAACAGTTTAGAAAAGTGGACCTGTTATGAATTTTTTAAAAATTTGGAGAAAGTTTGCAAAAGGGTGTTTATTTTTAGTATTCTATGATAAAATAATTCAAGTTACATTTTGGTAGACTTTGTATGTCTGTGTTGGAGGACAGAATAGATATGGAAAAGAAGGACAGAGATCATTATAAAGTATTAATTGTATTAGATCAAGAAAAAAATTCAACCAAACAATTTTCGGTCAGTTTGGAAGTATTTATTGTATTTTTTGTGGCAATCGCTCTAGTAATGATTGCCGCATTGGCATATTGTTATCTTTTAATAGAGGAACGAAATGCGTCAAACAGACGTATGAAATCGTTTCAGGTGCAAAATGAGGAACTCGTGGAGCAAAATACAAGTTTAATCAAAGAAAATAAAGAATTGCAGGAAAAGGTTACAATTCTTAGCGATACAGTAAACAATAAGGTGTATCAAGAGGAAAAGAGAGAGGCGCAGATGATACAATCTTATATTCCGACAGGATTTCCAATTAAAGGGGCGGCGTCATACAATGAGGAAGAAAAAGAATTGGAGGGAAATCCAGCCGTAATTTTTCAAGCTTCCGCAGGGACAAGCGTAATCGCCACAGCAAATGGCACTGTCTCCTCAATCGCTGGCAGCGCAGAAGCGGGTTATATTGTAATGATTGACCACGGTAACGGATATTATACAGTATACCGAAACAATGCGGAACCACGAGTGAAAGAGGGAGACAGTGTCACTGGTGAGACAACGCTTTTTCATATAGAAACTGGGAACGAAACATTAGGTTATCAGATTATTCAGGAAGAGAAGTTTATCGATCCTTTAGACCTTATGGATATTAGCGGCTGAATTGGATTTGGCATGGTCGAGACGCTCAAAAATTAGTTCATAACCATCGCTTCCATAGTTTAGGGAACGGTTTACACGGCTGATGGTTGCGGTTGAGGCACCTGTTTTCTCTGCGATCTCCAAATAAGTTTTATGATCGCGCAACATTGTGGCAACCTCGAATCGCTGGGAGAGCGAGAGCAATTCATTGACAGTACATAAGTCTTCGAGAAAATTATAACTCTCCTCTTTTGTTTTAAGGCAGAGCAGAGCGTCAATTAAATGATCTACAGCATCCGTTTTTATTTTTTTATTCATGTTTTACCTCCATACAACAGATAGCATATGTTTTTATGAAATGCTTTAATACTGTAAAGTTTTACAGTTTTAAATATTGTAACATATTTTAGTATCAATGTAAATGTGCAGATAAAAAAGATATGTACTATTACACTGCTATAGTTACTGTTCACGGCAATGTTAGTTAAGCAATCCTGATAAACACTAGGTTTAGCAGTACCTTTTATATCATTTTTATGTATTTTTTGGTTACCCCTTTCTCAAAATCGAAGGGGTATAACCCCAATTTTAACCAAAACAGTCTGTAAAAAGACTTGAAAAGTCCATAAAAAGGCATTTTTAAGATGTTTCCTTAACTGACTGACATTGGTTCACGGGCATACAAAAGTAGTGAAAAGCGTGCGATAAAATGCTTGTCTTTTAGCGTTTTGTGTGTAAAGTTATTGGTTTGCGCTAACAATACCTAAAATTTTGGTAAAAACTGAGGAGTGAAAATAAAAAAGCATTAAAAGTCTTGATAAGTAGTTTTGAATACTATATTATAATAATAGTAATATTTTTATGATTATTTATTGGATTTTAAAAGAAAGGCATGGTAAGTCATATGCATATAGACACGAAAGATTTGTTAAACAGTATTATGGAGAGTTTTGACAGGATTAGTTATGTGAAGTCCTCGGATATTCCAAATATTGATCTTTATATGGATCAGGTGACTACTTTTATGGATAAAAATTTTCGCAACACTACCAGATATCCCGGAGATGACAAAATTATGACAAAGACAATGATTAATAATTATGCAAAGAATGATTTGTTACCGCCTCCTGTCAGAAAAAAATATTCTCGGGAGCATATTCTAATTCTAATTTTTATTTATTATTATAAGGGAATTTTGTCAATCAGTGACATACAGGCATTGTTAGGACCTATCACAGATAAATTTTTTCATAAAGAGGAAGGGTTTGATATTCAGTCTGTTTATGAGGAGGTTTTTCAGGTTGGATATGACCAGATTGAGGCGCTAAAAAAGCATGTTGTCGAAGAATATAATTGTGCGATGGGAACTTTTGAAGATGCTCCAGAGGAAAGCAGAGAATTTCTAAAATTGTTTTCTTTTATCTGTTTTTTAAGTTTTGATGTGTATATGAAAAAGCAATTGATAGAAAAGTTGATTGATACAATTAGAGAAGATGGATTTCCAATGAAAGAGAAGGAAAGAGATTGATAAAGAATTGTTGTAAAAAACTTGAAATTGTCTGACAATAGCATTATAATAGGGAAATAGAGAGGAGGTATTTTATGGGGATAGCAGCAATTTCAGGATTTGGCAATTATAGAATTTCGTCAATACATGGTAATCCTTACAGTTTGAATGCAATTCAGAAGATTGGGCAGAACAATGATCGTTCTGGTAAGCCGCTTGTTATCGCGTCAGAGGACAAAAAGGAAAATTTGTATGTAAAAGATTACGGCGCATTGGAGGCGACGAGAAGTACAGCGAGCGGTGATTTTGCTGAAATGCTTGGCATACAGGAGAGTATGCTTTCACAGAAGCAAGAGGTCCAAAAGTCGGATTATGTTTCTTATCTAAACGATACTATCGGGATGATGGGAATGCAAAATCGATTGAGAGATCGTCTGAATGGAACAGGGTTTATACCATTTTCTTAAAAAATCTAAAAAAACACCTGTTAGGGTGTTTTTTTATTGAAAAATGTAGAAAGATAGTGTATGATTATTCGTGTTTGGTAAAATTTGAAAAGCTGAATTAGTAGTCACGGAGGGGGATTGCATGAAAAGAAATTTGAGTGTTGTTGGCATTAGAAAAATTGCTGCATTTTTTCTTGCCATATGTTTGTGCATAGGGGTTGTGTTGGAAGGCAGTATGATAGCTGCAGCAGCGGAGGATAGCACTCCAATCTATAAAATTATGGTCAATCGAGCAGCAAATTGTGTGACAGTTTATGCGAAAGACAGCAATGGAGAATTTAGTGTTCCAATCAAAGCGTTTGTATGTTCTTGTGGCAGAGAAGGTCATGAGACACCACTTGGAACATTTAAGACAAGCAATTATTATCAGTGGAGATTAATGGTAGATGGTTCTTATGGGCATTATGCAGTTCGCTTTAACCGTGGAATTATGTTTCATTCTATACCATATTATACTCAAAATGCAGGGAATATGGAGTGGGAGCAGTTTAATCTCCTTGGAGAGGCGGCATCACTTGGCTGTGTAAGACTTGCATGTGCAGATGCAAAGTGGATATATGATAATTGTAAGCCGGGTACACAGGTAGTTGTATATGATGATCTTGAGAATCCGGGACCGCTAGGGAAGCCGACAGAGTTAAAAATTACAGCGGATAATCCAATGAAAAAATGGGACCCAACGGACACAGACCCTAAAAATCCGTGGAATCAGGTTAGACCCACATTGTATCTGACAGATCAAAATACAGACGAAGTACTGCGTTTGCCGGTGGGGGCGTCACAAGAGGATATTTATAAGGCAGTTGGTTTGATAAATGCTGCTGGTGATATTTGTGAGCTTGGTCAGTACACGATTAATCTTTCAGGAAGGTATGACTTAAATCAACAGGGAATTTATCATATTTCTGTATGTGGCGTAGGTTTGTTTGGTGTACGGACAGAGAAAAACATGATGTTGTGTGTAGGATAAGAGGACAGAAAGCACTGTCCTTTTTTCTACATACATAGATACACAAGTAGGGAAGGCTCTCCCTGCTTGTGTGTATGTTTTTTATTTTGCTTGTTCTGCAAAATTACGGGTTACTAAATCTTTATATGGTATATAGTCTTCGAGCTCTCCTGCTTCCATTAGAATATTTTGCAATAGAATAAAGCTTTCCTCTGTAAAAATCAGGTCTTTTTTCCATGTATCTTGTGTCTGATAACGAGTCACAATTGTAGTGATTGTATTAAGTTCTGTTTCGGGAAACTGAGGTTTGATAACGGTTGCTATTTCATTGGCAGAATGACTTGCAACATAATCTATTCCTTTTTGAAGTGCTTTAGTGAAGGAGAGCAAAACATCGGGATTTTCTTCAATATAGCTCTTTCTAGCACTGAATGCAGTGTAGGGGATATAGCCAGAGTCAACGCCAAGAGAAGCGACAATATAGCCTTTTTGTTGTGTTTCTAAGGAGGTGGCGTGAGGCTCAAATTCAACAGTGAAGTCCGCGTATCCAGCATCACCTTCCTTTGCGCCTGCAAAAGCTGCGGCAGTGGATCCAAAATCAATGCTTGTGTCAATAGTGAGATCAGTGTCTGGATTCATTTGATTCATTTTGAGAATATACTCAAAGACCATTTGTGGCATACCACCTTTGCGTCCGCCAAGGACATAAGTGCCTTTTAGCATGTTCCAGTTGAAATTGTCAATCGGAGTACGACTTACAAGGAAATTGCCAGCGCGCTGAGTCAGTTGTGCAAAATTTACTGCGTAATCCTGAGCACCTTGTAGATAGGTATAGATAGATGCTTCACTGCCCATAAAACCGATATCAGCCTCGCCGGTGAGTAGTGCTGTCATGGTTTTGTCTGCACCATATCCAGTGATCAGTTCAAGATCAATGCCTTCTGCTGCGAAATATCCTTCCTCGATGGCAACGTACATAGGAGCATAGAAAATAGAGTGCGCAACTTCATTTAATATGACTTTTTTTGTCTGCCCAGAGGATTCTGTTTTCCGACTGCATCCGCTTATCAGTGTGGAAATAATCAAGACGATTGTCAAAAGTATTGAGAGTGATTTAAACTTTTTCATAGGAATCCCCAAAAATTGTTTTCATTATTATATGCTGAAAAGTAAATAAGGGTGATTGTGGGAGGACACTGAAACAATATGACCCTAGTCCTACTAATTATAGTACAATGTTTTTCAGATAACTATATTTTAGAAATGCAGTATTTATCAGTGTTTCTGAATAATATAGTCAAGTTAATTAGCCAACGCTGTACTAGATGGGAAGGTAAGGCTATAAAACGAACAGTTGCCAAAGCATCAATTTTTTGTTATACTCACGGTAAATGAAATTTGCTTTGAGCATTGCGCCAGTCGCGACTGCAAGGTAGTATATGTCCTTATTTGGTTACAACTAAGTTTGATTCAAGAACAATGAATTAGGAATCCAAGTGATTTTAGAAAATAGGCAGTTTATATAAGAGGATTTCAACAGTGTTGTTTTATAGTACTTTATTTTTATAAAAAGGGTTTGTTAGGAGAGGATTAAAAAGATGGGACTTTATGATACGCTAAATGAACAACAGAAAAAGGGAGTTTTTACCACAGAAGGTCCTGTGCTAATCCTTGCAGGTGCAGGCAGCGGAAAGACAAGCGTACTTACAAAACGGATTGCATATCTGATTGAAAATGTGGGAGTCAATCCGTGGAACATCTTGGCGATTACGTTTACAAACAAGGCAGCAGGCGAGATGCGTGACAGAGTGAATGATATTGTAGGTTATGGTGCGGAGAGCATTTGGGTATCGACATTTCATTCCACTTGTGTGCGGATACTTAGAAGGCATATTAACAGCCTTGGCTTTGATAATAGCTTTACGATTTATGATGCAGATGATGCAAAGAGCGTTATGAAAGATGTGTGCAAAAAACTAGATATTGACACAAAAATGCTCAAGGAAAAGACGATTTTAAGTGCCATTTCCAACGCGAAAGATAATCTGATATCAACTACAGAATATGAACTGTCAGCTGCAGGAGATTATTTTAAGAAAAGAATATCGGCGGCGTACACGGAGTATCAGCTAACTTTGAAAAAGAATAATGCCTTGGATTTTGATGATTTAATTGGCAAGACAGTACAACTTTTTAAGAAGTGCCCGGATATTCTTGAAAATTATCAAAATCGTTTTCGATATATTATGGTTGATGAGTATCAAGATACAAATACAGCACAGTTTGAGTTGATACGGCTTTTAGCACAACGAGATAGAAATCTGTGTGTTGTGGGAGATGATGACCAGTCTATCTATAAATTTCGAGGGGCAAATATTAAAAATATTCTTGATTTTGAAAAAATCTATCCAGATACAATAGTGATTAAACTAGAACAAAACTATCGTTCTACGCAAAATATCTTAGATTCTGCAAATGCAGTGATTGGAAATAATATCAGAAGAAAATCCAAATCGCTTTGGACACAGAAAGATGCTGGGAATCAGGTGCATTTTAGAGCTTTTGACAACGCTTATGAGGAGGCAGAATACATAGCATCTGATATTAAACGCAAAAAGAGAGAACTGGTGAGTGATTATAAGGAATGCGCAGTTCTTTATCGGACAAATGCACAGTCACGTCTTTTGGAGGAAAGTTTTATCACACTCAATATTCCATACAATGTGGTGGGTGGTGTAAATTTTTATGCGCGTAAGGAAATTAAAGATATTTTGGCATATTTGAAGACGATTGATAATGGAAAAGATGATTTGGCAGTAAAACGCATTATCAATGTGCCAAGGCGCGGCATTGGTGCGGCAAGTATTACAAAAGTACAGGAGTATGCAGACCAGAATAGATTGAGCTTTTTTGAAGCCTTGCTTCAGGTAGATGAGATACCAGTGTTGGGAAAAAGCAAAGCTGCGGACAAACTTCGTGATTTTGCAACAATGATTCGTATGTTTCGGACAAAAATGCAGTTTGGCTCTTTGGAAGATTTAATAACTGATGTTATAGAAACAACAGGTTATGTGAGGGAATTAGAGGAATCCGATGAGGACGAAGCAAGGGATAGAATTGATAACATTGATGAATTGATTACCAAACTAGTAAGCTTTGAGATGGAACGAGAAAATTTAGGGGAGGAGGCGACTCTTTCTGCATTTCTAGAAGAGGTAGCACTTGTTTCAGATATTGATACAGTGGCGAAAGATGACAATCGGGTATTGTTGATGACATTGCACAGTGCGAAGGGACTTGAGTTTTCTAATGTATATTTGTCAGGGCTAGAAGACGGAATCTTTCCGAGCTATATGGCAATTACTTCTGATGAACTTGAGGATATTGAGGAGGAGCGGCGTCTTGCCTACGTAGGGATCACGCGAGCAAAGGAGGATTTAACAATCACTTATGCAAAGGCTCGTATGATTAAGGGGGAAAATCAGTACAATGCAGTTAGTCGTTTTGTAAGAGAAATACCAGATAAATTGCTTGACAGCAAAATTCCCGGGGTTAATCAATGGGATGTACAAGATTATGATAATAGAAATTCATTTGAGGGGCAATTTTATTCTTTGAATAGAGGAAATGGGGGCGCAAAGCGGTTTGTAGAGCGCGAGGAATTAAGTGATACAGTGTTTGACAAACCCCGCAATAATTGGGAGGCAGCAGAACAAGTATTGAAGCCTTCGCGGCAACAGACAAATGTTGCCGCGAAGCGTGTAATTCGAGCAGGGGTCGGTGCAGATGTTACAAAAACTTCTGTAATTCGGACAGATGCACCACAATCGGATTCAACAAGGAGACCTGTGACAAAATTATCGACAGGACAAAATATAGCAAAACCAATAGAGCAACACAATACTACATCGTCCACTGTAAAAAAGCATTTGTCAGAGATATTGGTTTCTCGTCCTAAAGCTGTTGTAAAGAAGAAGGAGACGCCTGCGGCAAACAAACCATATATTGCAAAATCGTTGGAAGGTCTTACCAAAGGGATGCCTATATTAGAGAATGGCAGTCTAGGATATGACATAGGAGATAGAGTGAGCCATGTTAAATATGGCGATGGCACTGTTCTCAATATTGTACAGGATATTAGAGATTTTAAAGTAACTGTGAATTTTGACGCATATGGTAATAAAATTATGTACGCGGCATTTGCAAAATTACAAAAGATATAACAATAATTGGCATGAGCTTTTCATTACATCAATGAATGGTGTTACTATTTGGATAAGATATCTGATATTGAAGTGATGTGAACAGGAAAAAGTAGTATTTTAATTTCTTGTTACAAGTATTAAACTACCTTGTGGTGTCAAAGCCATAATGTTTTTTGCCACTACGCAATTTTATGTGGCTTGTGGAGCTATAATTTACAGTAAATGCGAAGCCTTAGTGCAATTTTTGACATGTCTTAGGTTGGGGTGCAACAAAAATCGAACAAATTCTGTGAAAATGGTAGTAAAATTTATAAAATAATGTTATGATATATACAACAGAGCTTTGCTGTGTGCAAAGTAAAAACAGAAAGGAGCTTTTTGCAATGAAAAAGTTGGATGAATTGGTAGATTATTTGCAGGATAAAAATTTGGTGAGTAATGACATCATAAGTAAATACTGCACAAAGTGTGATCTCAAGAAGGACAATGAGAAGAAGGGAAACACAGTGCTATGGGTGTTGGCCATTATTGGTGCGGTAGCAGCAGTGGCAGCTATTGCATATGCAGTATACCGTTATATGACACCAGATTATCTTGATGATTTCGATGATGAATTTGATGATGATTTTGAGGATGACTTCTTTGATGATGAGGAAGATGAGGAACAGGAACCTGCAAAGGAAAATGAGTACACAACTGTGAAATAGTGTCGCGAAGTAATAGGGTGCTGATGATACAGCACCCTATTAAAGTTCTGGAGCGTGTTGAAAAATGATTTCTGTCAAATGTACGTCGGAGTTTGTAAAAGATGAAATCATCTTACAGATGAGAAGGAGTTGTACAACTGCGTCTATTGAATTTGGCGCAAATATTGTGCAAAGTAGTGAATATAATATTTTGCCGTTATTGTATATATAGATGGCAGGAATAATTTTTGATTGTACTATTTATCTGTTTTTAAGGAATTATGATTAAATTTCAATAATACGATTTGGATAGTTCGCTGTACAACATAGAATAATGAAATTGAATCAATGGAGGAGCGCATGAAAAAGGGGCAGATCTGCGAAGGATATGTACAACGTGTTGATTTTCCCAATAAGGGAGTTATCTTATATGAAGATAAACCAGTTTTTGTTAAAAATATATTGCCGGGTCAAAAGATTTCATTTATAATCAGCAAAAAGCGTAAAGGGAAGGTTGAGGGAAAACTGCTGGAAGTGATTGAGAAAGCACCTTATGAATTGACAGAAGTCTGCCCACATTTTGGAGTGTGCGGAGGATGCAATTACCAGAGTGTTCCTTACGAGAAGCAGCTTGAAATAAAAGAAAGCCAAGTGAAGAGTCTTTTAAAACCTGTTTTTGAAAAACAGATGTTATTGGAAGGAATACAAAAGGAATCTGATCAATATATAAATGAAATTTTTGAAGGAATCAAGGCAAGTCCAATTCAATATCAATATAGAAATAAGATGGAATTTTCTTTCGGGGATGAATATAAGGATGGTCCACTTGCATTAGGAATGCATAAGCGTGGGAGTTTTTATGATGTTGTTTCTGTGTTAAATTGCCAAATTGTGGATGAGGACTACAGAACAGTACTGGTTTGTGTGCTAAATTATTTTACACAAAGAAACAGTAGTTATTTTCATAGAATTCGTCATGAAGGGTATCTGAGACATTTGCTTGTTAGAAAAGCACAGAAAACAGGGGAAATATTGATTGCATTGGTGACAACGACACAGGAGACACAAGATTTACAACCATTAGTATCACAATTGTTAACATTGCGTTTAAAAGGAAAAATAACAGGTGTACTTCACACAAAAAATGATTCGTTAGCAGATGTTGTGCAGAGTGATGAGACGACTATTTTATATGGACGGGATTACTTTTATGAGGAATTGTTGGGACTACGATTTAAAATTTCTCAATTTTCTTTTTTTCAAACAAATACATTGGGAGCAGAAGTTTTATATAAAACAGCAAGAGATTTTCTGGGGGATATATCCGATGAAGGAAAGCGCGATAAAACGGTATTTGATTTATATTGTGGAACTGGAACCATCGCTCAGCTTTTAGCGCCTATAACAAAAAAGGTTGTTGGAGTGGAGATTGTAGAGGAGGCTGTCTTAGCGGCGCGGCAGAATGCAAAATTAAACGGTTTAGATAACTGTGAGTTTATTGTGGGTGATGTGCTCAAAGTAATTGATAATATTGGTGAAAAGCCAGACTTTATCGTGCTAGATCCGCCGCGTGATGGGATACATCCTAAGGCGCTTCAAAAGATTATTGATTTTCGGGTGGACAGGCTTGTGTATATAAGCTGTAAGCCGACAAGTCTCGCAAGGGATCTAGAAGTGCTGCTGGATTGTGGGTATAGAGTGAAGAGGGCGGTTGCGATCGATCAGTTCCCGGGAACAACACATGTGGAGACTATAGTGGAACTACAAAGGCAAGATACGTAGAAGTCCTTGAGTTTACGTACTTTGTAACCATGTTTGAATTTGGCGGAGACGGTCATTTTCGGGATGAAAAACACCTCATTCAGAAAATTAACTGCTCTGTGGTACTTGACCTCGGTTGTGGGAACACGAAAGAGGGCTTATATACAATTGAAGATAAAGAACTGTAAACAGTTCTTGCAAAAGGCGGAAGCTGATTGGAACATAAGGGCATTTCCAGTAGGAAGTGTCCTTTTATTATTTAAAAATTCAAACAAGGAGGTTCAGGCATGAACAACACAGCGTTAAGGGCAGGGGCGCAGAGCGCCAACAACACACATGGTTTTTGCAAACGGGGAACACGAGAAATTTTATTTTGAGAAACTGGAACAGGCGAGGATAATGTGACCGTTGGTAAGATGGACAGCTACCACAAGGCATTGATTTACATTTTCGGTATTTCAAAGGACAATTCATAATAAGGCTTAATGCGGACATAGAGCTCCACTTCTGTCCGCGTGATCATTTCCTCAAGGTAACTCAAATGGTCGCGTGCAAGTTTCAGCTTTTTAGGCTGATCGGTTTCAATGTTATAACCTTTGATTGCTCCAATGATTTTATCTGATGTGGCTTTTGTTCCCTTTTTGATTAGTTTGCGTACAGCCTTTTCATCAATGGTATCTGACGTGTGTTCCAGCAGATAGGACATGATTTGAGTCGCTGCTTTACAAAAAGAGCCTTTCAGGACACTTGCAATGCCAATGTTGAAAACTGTCATATAGTTTTGGATGTGGTTTTTCTCAGAAGATTTCATATCAACCAGCTTAAAACGGTATCTGGCAAGTTTGCGGAGCTGTCGGAAATCTTTTGGAGGAATAAAGGAACATCTGACCAAATTGAATTTGTAGAGACCAGCAATCCATTTGGAATCCTTTTTGTCTGTTTTCTTACCCTTGACGTATTTAGGATGTGTCAGGCATACATCAATATCGGTTTCAAGGTAATTAAAAATAGGAATCCAGTACTTGCCAGTGGATTCCATACAGACACGATAACAATAATTCTCGATAAGCCAGTTGTAAAATTTTTGAATATCAGAGTTTATGATGGAAAAAGATTTTTGGATATATTCAGATATTTCGTTCTTATCAGTAGTTACGATGGTTGCAACGATAACATTATTGTGGACGTCAAGTCCACAGCAGATGGAGTATTTTAGCTTCATCATAAGGACCATCACCTTAAAAGGGATAGCAACATTGACTGTCATCCTGCGACTAAATAAATAGGGTTTATACCAATGATAAGGGTTCGGACTCAAAGCTCCACCTGTTTGTGCTTGAAAGGAGCACGGCACTGGAACAGATCGTGAATCTTAAAAAAATAAAAAAGGTAAAATTTGGGGTCATAAAATCATTCATGCGTATGTCCTAAGAAGATAAAAGAGAAGCTTGAAAGATAGTGAAAAAATTGTTAAAATATTGATGAGAAAGAACAGGCAGACAGTTTTCTTTGCCTGTTTTTCAGTATGTTATGATAAATAAGGTTGTATAAAATACAGAAAGATGAGGTTAATATATGGCTGGAATGACACCGATGATGCAACAGTATTTGGAGACAAAGAAGCAGTATGCAGACTGTATTCTTTTCTACAGACTCGGTGATTTTTATGAAATGTTTTTTGAGGACGCAAAGCTTGTCTCAAAGGAGTTGGAGCTGACCTTGACCGGAAAGGACTGCGGAATGGAAGAGCGAGCACCTATGTGTGGAGTTCCCTATCACGCAGTAGATGGCTATTTGAGCAGGTTGGTATCAAAAGGATACAAAGTTGCTATCTGTGAGCAGGTAGAAGACCCAAAACTTGCAAAGGGATTGGTAAAGCGTGAGGTTGTCCGTATTGTCACTCCGGGTACAAACTTGAATGCGCAGACACTTGAGGAATCAAAAAACAATTATATTATGTGTATTGCACAATTTCCAAATAAAATTGGAATTTCTGTGGCAGATGTGACAACAGGTGACTTTTATATGACAGAGGTTGAGGATCTTTCCAAGCTTACTGATGAACTTTATAAATATATGCCAACAGAAATTATTTGTAATGATGCACTGATGATGAGTGGAATCGATATAGATGACTTAAAGAACCGCTTGAAGATTGTGGTCTATCCGTTGGAACCGTGGTATTTTGATGAGGATGGATGTCGGAAATGCTTGATGGAGCATTTTAAAGTCAATACGCTCACTGGACTTGGATTGGAAGATTTTCCATCAGGTTTGATTGCCTGTGGTGTGCTGATGCAATATTTGTTGGAGACACAGAAAACGCAGCTTACACATATCACACACATTACCCCTTATTTGGCAAGCCGTTATATGCTGCTTGACAGCTCAACAAGGCGGAATTTGGAACTGACAGAGACACTGCGGGAAAAACAGAAACGAGGTTCTCTTTTATGGGTGCTTGACAAGACAAAGACAGCGATGGGCGCAAGACAGTTGCGCACTGATATAGAACAGCCACTGGTCAGTAAAAATGATATAAATGACAGGCTTGACACAATTGAACAACTCTGTAAAGATACCGTGTCGCGAGATGAGATTAGAGAATATTTGAATCCAATCTATGACATGGAGCGTCTGCTTGGTCGTATTAGCTATAAATCAGCAAATCCAAGGGATTTGATATCCTTTGCAAACTCTATGGAGATGCTTCCCCATATCAAAACAGTTTTGAAAGGCTTTGATGCAAAACTGTTAAGAGAGATTGACGAGCAGATTGATGCTCTTGAGGATTTATATGAGTTAATTAAAAATTCAATTTGTGAGGACCCACCCATACTGATTCGTGAGGGAGGAATTATCAGAGAAGGGTTTGACACGGATATTGACCATTTGCGCAAAGCAAAGACAGATGGGAAGAATTGGCTTGCTCAGCTTGAGGAGGAGGACCGGGAGCGGACTGGTATTAAAAATCTTCGGATAAAATACAACAAGGTATTTGGCTATTATTTTGAAGTGAGCAATTCTTATAAAAATCAAGTGCCTAGCGATTATGTGCGCAAACAGACGCTTGTCAATGCAGAGCGATATACAACAGCAAAGTTGAAAGAGCTTGAGGATACGATTTTAAATGCGGAGGACAAGCTCAACGTGTTGGAATATGATATGTTTTGCAAAATACGCGACAATCTTGCAATGCATTTGGAGCGTGTACAAAAGACAGCAAAAGCAGTGGCGAGACTGGATGTGTTTGCATCGCTTTCTGTTGTGGCAGAACAAAATCACTATGTCAGACCGACATTAAATGATAAGGGATTGATTGATATCAAAGAAGGAAGACACCCTGTTGTGGAAAAGATGATTGACCATGATATGTTTGTGTCAAATGATACTTTTTTAGATAACAATAACCATTGTATAGCGGTTATTACGGGTCCTAATATGGCGGGAAAATCGACTTATATGCGCCAGTCTGCACTGATTGTATTAATGGCACAGCTTGGCAGTTTTGTGCCAGCAAAGAGTGCGAATATTGGTATTGTTGACAGAATTTTCACAAGGGTAGGTGCATCGGATGACCTTGCGAGTGGGCAGAGTACTTTTATGGTGGAGATGAATGAAGTTGCAAACATTCTACGCAATGCCACATCGAAAAGTCTGTTAGTGCTCGATGAGATTGGACGCGGTACTTCTACGTTTGATGGGTTGAGTATTGCCTGGGCAGTGATTGAGCATATCAGCAACAAAAAAATACTTGGCGCTAAAACATTGTTTGCGACACATTATCATGAGCTTACAGAGTTAGAAGGAAAGATGAACAATGTCATCAACTATTGTATTGCGGTAAAAGAAAAAGGCGATGATATTATCTTTTTAAGAAAGATAGTCAAAGGAGGAGCAGACAGAAGTTATGGCATTCAAGTGGCAAAACTTGCAGGAGTGCCAGATATGGTAATTGACCGTGCCAAGGAGATTGTGGAGCAGTTGAGCGACAATGATATCACGGAAAAGGTGCAGTGTATTGCGGTCGATATCAAAGGGGAAAAGAAGCGGTCTAAGCATTATGATGATGTGGATTTGGGACAGATATCTTTGATTGACACAGTAAAGGATGAGGATATTTTAAATGAATTGAAGGAAATTAACATCTCGAATCTGACACCACTTGATGCGCTGAACACATTGTACCGACTACAAAATAAGTTGAAAAATCGTTGGTGAAGACTATTGTAGAGGAAAGGAAAGAGGAGACATGGCAGAGATACATGTGCTGGATGATGCGACAATAGACAAGATTGCGGCAGGCGAGGTGGTGGAGCGGCCAGCCAGTGTAGTCAAGGAATTAGTGGAAAACGCTATGGATGCAGGTGCAACTGCAATAACAGTTGAAATTAAAGATGGCGGAATTGAATTCATCCGTGTGACAGACAATGGCTCAGGTATTGAACAGAACCAGTTACGAAATGCCTTTCTGCGTCATGCCACAAGTAAAATCAATTCTGTTGTTGATTTGATGTGTCTGCACAGTATGGGATTTCGCGGAGAGGCGCTTTCAAGTATTGCGGCGGTGGCAAAAGTTGAAATTGTCACTAAGACAAAGGAGGATATGACTGGAACGCGCCTATGTCTGGAAGGTGCGAAAGAGACTTCATTTGAGGAGGTTGGCGCCCCTGATGGCACCACTTTTATTGTGCGTAACCTGTTTTTTAATACGCCTGTACGGCGCAAATTTCTAAAGACAGCAATGACAGAGGCGAGTTATATTACAGACTTGCTTGAGCACATGGCATTGTCAAGACCAGAGATTTCATTTAAGTATGTCATAAATAATCAAACAAAATTTTACACGAACGGCGATGGAGATATGAAGGCGATTATCTATCGCATTTTTGGTCGGGATATTGCCAATGAAATGTTAGAATTTCAAGCGGTTGATGAGGAGATTGTACTGGAAGGATTTTTGGGAAAACCAACACTAAATCGCGCAAACAGAAATTTTGAAAACTATTTTGTCAACAGGAGATATATAAAAAGTAAAATAATTTCCAAGGCGATTGAGGAGGGGTATCAGTCCTATATGATGCAGCACCGGTATCCATTTTGCGTGATACATATTACTGTGCCGCCAGAAAGTGTGGATGTCAATGTTCACCCGACAAAGATGGAAGTGCGCTTTTCTAATCAGAATAGTCTCTACAGGTTAATTGCTGAAAATATTACTGATTTTTTGTCCCAGCAGGAGATGATTCCCGATGCAGTTCTTGGACCAGAAAAAAAAGAAAAGAAGGATAAAAAAGCAATAAAAATAGATGTGCCAGAACCTTTTGAGAAGGAGCGCCGCCTTGCAGAGCAAATATCAAATGCAGATGAAAAGCAGACTCTCAATATACTAAAACAGGAGAGCCAATACAATTTATCTTCTTCTGATGGCAGTTCTAATAAGGAAACACAGGAAATATCTGGAACGGTTTCCAAGGATTATTTTTTTGTGGATAACAGAGGAAAAGATGCAAAGATTAATCAAATGAACCAGAATGTGTTGACGGGAAAAATATTAGGTACGCCATCCAAGGAAGCAGATACTAGAAATCTTGGAGTGATTAAGAGTAAAGACCATATCCTTGTGGAGAAGCCAGAACAACTAAATTTCTTTGACGAGAAAATACTTACCAAAGAGGCAAGACAAGAGTATAAAATTGTAGGGCAGGTATTTGATACATATTGGATTATTGAGTATCGTGATAAGATGCTTATGATTGACCAGCACGCAGCACATGAGAAGGTAAAATATGAGCAAATATTGACTAAGGCAGAACACAATGAGATTTATACACAAATGTTGACTCCGCCAGTTGTTATTAGCGTCACGCCCAAAGAGGCTGCATTAATGGATAGTTATGCACAGTATTTTAAGGAACTTGGGTTTGAAATTGAGGATTTTGGAATGAATGCATTTGCAATTAGAGGTGTGCCAATTGACTTATTTGGTCATAATATAAAAGAACTTTTTGAGGAAGTACTGACTCAGATGTCTGAGAGCCCGGTGCGTGGCGTACCTCAGACTATACGGGAAAAAATTGCTTCTATGGCATGTAAGGCGGCTGTGAAGGGAAATCATTCACTGACTTATGAGGAAGCGGACAAATTGATTGAACAGTTGCTAGAATTGGAGAATCCTTATAATTGTCCACACGGTAGACCAACAATTATTTCCATGTCAAAGTATGAGATAGAAAAAAAATTTAAAAGGATCGTGTGAAGTCAGAGATTTGACCAGTTTGATTTGAGTATCTGCTAAGGCGGGCGAAAGGGAGTTAGAGTAAGAGATGAAAATAAAAAAATCTCCGATTGAAAAGGAATTAGAGCGGATTGTACGTGAGGAAAAAAAGCTTGAAAGACAAGCAGTGGAGTACCATGCTGCCAAGTGGAAGGAGACATTAGAACAAAAGATTCCTTCTAAGGTGCATGAAAATTTGCAAAAAGCATTTTGTATGGCGTTTGAATTAATATTTGAACGAGGTACAAGTCTGATTGAGAAGACATACTCCAAAGATACGATGGAAAAAGATTTTCGGATACATGATTTTGCGGTAAGCTTAAAAGGTGGCAAGAAGGAATTTCGTCATCTGAAATCAGATGTAAGTCGTGGAAATTTGGTAAATATGGCAGTCAGCACTGTTGAAGGAGTTGGTCTGGGGATTCTGGGGATTGGATTGCCAGATATTGTATTATTTTTATCAATGATTCTGAAAGGAACTTATGAGACAGCACTGCAATATGGATTTTCTTATGATACGCCGGAGGAACGAATGTATATTCTGAAGCTTTTGGAGGCGGCTATGTCTAAGGGGGAACAGTGGACAGTGTGCAATTTGGCAGTTGACAACTGTTTCTCTAACGAGTATCTTCAGGAGACAAAACTTGCAGAGCAAATTAAGAATACAGCGAATGCATTTGCTGTGGATATGTTGCTTGCCAAGTTTATTCAAGGGCTTCCAATTGCAGGCGTTTTGGGTGGTATTAGCAATCCTATTTATTACAGGCGTATAATGAATTATGTACAATTAAAGTACCATAAACGATATTTGCTTTCAAAAAGATAATGACTTTGGCACAACAAAAAATAGAAAGGAGACTGCTGCGCCATGAAGCCATTGATTATTTTGACAGGTCCTACGGCGGCTGGCAAGACGAAACTTTCCATAGCGCTTGCAAAAACGATAAACGGTGAGATTATCTCCGCTGATTCCATGCAAGTATACAGACATATGGATATTGGCTCTGCCAAAATTCGGCAGGAGGAAATGCAGGGTGTAAAGCATTACCTAGTAGATATTCTCGAACCGACAGAAGCATTTCATATTGTTTTGTTTCAGAAATATGCGAAAGAGGCGATTGCGGAAATTTATGCGAAGGGAAAGATTCCAATTATTGTTGGTGGCACAGGATTTTATATTCAGTCAGTGCTATATGATATTGATTTTCAGGAGGGGGAGGAGGACTCTGTGCTCCGAAAAACATTGGAACAGCTTGCACAGGAAAAAGGTGCACAAACTCTCCATAATATTTTGAAGGAATGTGATCCCAAAGCAGCAGAGGAAATCCATGCAAACAACATTAAACGTGTAATCCGCGCCATTGAATTTAACCGACAGACTGGCAAGAAGATTTCGGAACACAATAACATGGAGCGGGAAAAAAAGTCCGCATATGATTCGCGTTATTTTGTGCTGACAGACCAAAGAGAGAGGATTTATGAGGCGATTGACAAACGTGTAGATCAGATGATTGAAGAAGGGCTTGTCGACGAGGTAAGGCGATTGCTGGAAATGGGATGCAAGCGGGATTCAACAGCGATGCAAGGGCTTGGATACAAAGAGATTATTTCGTATTTAATGGGTGAAGTTAGTTTGGATGAGGCAGTGTATACCATTAAGCGGGACACACGCCATTTTGCAAAACGACAGCTTACTTGGTTTCGCAGAGAACGCGATGTTATTTGGATAGAAAAGGATAAATTTGCATACGATGAAGAAAAAATGTTACACTATATAAAAACGAAGTTATAGGATGATGGAAGGAAACTAGAGAAAATGATAGAACCAACAAATGAGAAGAATACTACCATACAAAATATATACAGACAATTGGGCATTTCGGCTCGAGTTTACCGCTTTTGTCAAGAGATTTTACAACAATTACAATTGCGCTTTGAGGAGATTGATCAAAATACGGAGTATAACCAACTGAAAGTGTTGCAGGCAATGCAGAATAATAAGGTCAGTGAAGCTTGCCTTTTGGGAACTACTGGTTACGGTTATAATGATTTTGGCAGAGAGACATTGGAAGCAGTGTATGCATCTGTTTTTCACGCGGAAGATGCGCTGGTTAGACCACAGATTACTTGTGGGACACATGCGCTGGCGTTGGCGTTGATGAGTAATCTACGCCCGGGTGATGAACTGTTGTCTCCTGTGGGAAAGCCTTATGATACGTTGGAGGAGGTAATTGGTATCCGTCCATCAAAAGGGTCACTTGCAGAGTATGGCATTTCATATAGGCAAGTAGATTTGTTTTCTGATGGCAGTTTTGACTATGATGGTATTCGGGCAGCAGTTAGCGAAAAGACAAGGCTTGTCACAATACAGCGCTCCAAGGGATATCAGACAAGACCAACGCTTTCCGTTCAAAAAATTGGAGAACTGATTTCATTTATCAAAAAAATGAAACCAGATATTATTTGTATGGTTGATAATTGTTACGGCGAGTTTGTGGAGCGCATAGAACCTACTGATGTGGGAGCAGATATGGTGGTCGGTTCGCTCATCAAGAATCCCGGAGGCGGACTTGCGCCGATTGGCGGATATATTGCTGGGAAAAAAGAATGTGTGGAAAATGCGGCTTACAGGCTTACATCACCCGGGCTTGGCAAGGAGGTTGGGGCTTCGCTCGGTATTCTGCGGGATTTTTATCATGGCTTGTTTCTTGCGCCAACAGTGACGGCAGGCGCGTTAAAAGGAGCCATCTTTGCGGCGAATATCTATGAAAAGTTGGGCTTTAAAGTTGTGCCAAACAGTACAGAATCAAGGCATGATATTATACAGGCGGTCGAGTTTGGGACAGCCGAAGGAGTGATTGCTTTCTGTAAAGGGATTCAGGCAGCAGCGCCGGTTGATAGTTTTGTTATACCAGAATCATGGGATATGCCCGGATATGATGCGCCGGTGATTATGGCTGCGGGGGCATTTGTCTCGGGTTCCTCAATTGAATTGAGCGCGGATGGTCCGATGAAACCGCCTTATGCTGTGTATTTTCAAGGAGGATTGACCTTTGAGCACGCACGGTTTGGCATTATGAAGACCCTTCAGACTGTTGTTGATGCAGGAATTATAGAGATTTAAAAAAAGTATTAAAAATTTCATAAAACTTTCCAAAATAGGAAATATGTCGAAAAAAAACTAATCTTTTTTATGTACAGACGCAAGATGGTGTGGTAAGATATCTAAGAAAGCTGGAAAGGATGACTGCATGGTATAAAAAGGCTATAAAATTGCAGTTGTCCGATACGCTTAGATGGAGAGCAAGGCGTAAATACATGAGTCTTTTTAAAAAATTATATGCTAAGGATGAGTTGCCTTATGACAAATTTATGAGGCTTGGACCGGAATGTCTTTCGGATGCCGAGCTTCTTGCTATCATGCTCAGGACTGGAACAAAAGAAAAAACTCCTATTGAACTTGGCAGGGAAATTTTAAAATTGGCTGGTGAGGGAATAGGGCTTTTGGGGCTGTATCATTTTGGAATTAAGGATTTGATGCAGATATCTGGAATCGGTGAAGTCAAGGCAGTGCAATTGCTTTGCATTGCCGAAATTGCTAAGCGGACTTCCAATATGCAGGCAAGGCCAGACCTTACTTTTGACAAACCTGAGACCGTGGCGGCTTATTATATGGAACAGATGCGGCACAGAGATACAGAGCAGCTTTTATTGGTGCTTCTCGATGCCAGACGGCATATTGTGGACGAGTCTGTATTGTCAACAGGCACATTTAATTCGACGCTGATTTCACCTAGAGAAATCTGTATTAGGGCCATGCGCAATGAAGCATCCTATATCGTGATTCTGCACAATCATCCCAGTGGTGATCCGACGCCTAGCAGGCAGGATGTGCAAGTGACACAGAAGATAAAGGAAGTATCCGATTTAGTTGAAATTCCATTGCTGGACCATATCATTATTGGGGATAACAGATATACCAGCTTTATTCAAAAAGGACTTTTATGAGGAAAGGAGTTGTTATGTTGGCTAACAACGCATTTGGTATTGATTTAGGTACCAGAACAATTAAGATTTACAACGCTCACAGTGACAACGTTATTGTTGAGAAAAATATGATCGCGATTGAGGACAAGAAAAATTTATTTGCATATGGTGATTCTGCATTTGAAATGTTTGAGAAGGCACCATCTAGTATTGAAATATCTTATCCGCTTTGCAATGGAGTCATTGCGGATATTAAAAATATGCAGTTGATTCTCAAGAATTTTATATTGGATTGTAACAAGGGAGTTGTGAAGCCCGCAGAGTTTTATATTGCAGTTCCATCAGATATAACTGAGGTGGAGAAGCGGGCGTTTTCCGATTTGGTGAAAGACGCCAATATCAAGGCGAAGAAGATTTTGCGTGTGGAAAAAGCAGTTGCAGACGGGCTTGGGCTTGATATTGATGTCAAGAATGCACAGGGAATTCTTGTTGTCAATGTCGGGTTTCATACAACGGAAATCTCTATTTTATCACTGGGAGGTATTGTGCTTAGCCGTCTGATAAAAGTAGGAGGACAGAAGTTTGATGAGTCAATTAAAAATGCGATTCGCAAGGAGTTTAGCCTGATTGTCGGCAGCAAAACTGCGGAGAATGTCAAGATAGATCTTCGGGAACTTGAGGAGGATAAGCGAAAAGCAGTTGTATATGGCCGGGATATTGTGACAGGGCTTCCTATGGAGAAGGAAATACCAACGGATTTGGTGAGCGAGAGTATGCTTGAGAATTTTAATGTGATTATTGATAACATTAGAGTAATTCTTGAAAGAACTCCGCCAGAATTGTCCGCAGATATTTTTCGCAGGGGAATCTATCTGACGGGAGGTGCGTCGCAGGTTGTGCATTTGGCAGAACTGATTGCAAAAGGAACCGGTTTAAGGGTAAATGTGAGTGAGAATCCGGTGTCTGGCGTTGCCCTTGGACTTGCCAAGATTATCAAAGATGATAACTATAAATCAGTTGCATATTTAGAAGGAATGGGGCGCTAGTATTCATGAGTCCGGTGGCGAAGAGAAAAAAAGGTAAGTTCTCTATTCCAAGCAAATACCTATTGTTAATTTTGACTTGTGTCTGTGTAGCGTTGATGGCGGTGACATTTTTTACAGATTATTCTGCATCGCCGCTCAATAAGTTGGTGGGTTATATTGTAGTTCCATTTCAAGATGGTGTCAGTCGGATTGGCACTTGGATATCTGTCCGGATAGATGAGCTTGGAGAATTACGCATTGTACTTCAGGAAAATCAGGAACTTAAGCAACAACTCGACGAGCTGACAGTTCAGAATACACAGCTTCAGCAGGACAAATATGAATTGAACAATCTGCGGGAATTGTACAAGCTGGATGAACAGTACAGTGGATATGAGAAGGTCGGCGCCAGAATTATTGCGAGGGACAGTGGGAATTGGTTTCATGCATTTACAATCAACAAGGGGGAAGAAGATGGACTCGCCATCGATATGAACGTGATTGCTGGCGGAGGGCTTGTTGGAAGAATTATTGATATCGGACCAAACTGGGCAAAGGTTAACGCCATTATCAACGACGATTCCAATGTGAGTGGCATGGTGCTTGCAAGTTCCGATATTTTGATGGTCAGCGGTTCGCTTCAGTTAATGGGAGATGGCGTGATTGGTTTTGGGCAGCTTATTGATTCACAGAACACTGTGAAAGTTGGTGACAAAATAGTCACATCAAATATCAGCGACAAGTATCTGCCAAGTATTTTGATTGGATATATCAGTGAGATTAATCAGGATTCCAATAATATTACAAAATCGGGAAAAATTACGCCTGCAGTCGATTTTGAACACCTTGAGGAGGTGCTTGTTATTTTAAAGATAAAACAGCAAATAGGGGATAAGTAGGTTCATGAAGAGAAATATTATACTATTTTTAGTAATGTTATGTGGATTTGTTCTTCAGACAACACTGTTTCAGACGCTGAGTTTTGGCGGGATATCTCCGAATATACTAATTATTATTACAGTGTCCTATGCATTTATGTATGGCGGGAAATGTGGTATGGTGGTTGGCTTTCTGTGTGGATTGCTAATGGATATTTTTTATGGAAATGTTCTTGGCTTTTATGCCTTGGTCTATTTGTACATAGGAGCTGCAAATGGCGTATTTCACAGTATTTTTTATCAGGATGATATCAAATTACCGCTAGTGCTAATTCTTGTGAGTGATTTTGTCTATACATTTATTTGCTATGTGTTGTTGTATCTTTTGCGGAGACGGTTTGATATTTTATATTATTTGAAATATATTATGATTCCAGAGGTTGTGTATACTATTTTTGTTACAGTGTTTATATATCCGATGATATTGTTTTTAAACAGAACAATAGATGATGTCGAAAGAGGTGAAAATAAGGTTGTTTAGAAGGATTGGTGAAAGTCTGTATAATCTGCTGACATCTAGACTGTTATTGCTGTTTATTGTGTTTGTGGGAATGGCAGCGATCTTGATTTACAGGCTGTTTGACCTGCAAATTGTAAATGGTGAATCCTATTTGAACAATTTTCGACTGATGGTACAGAAGGAAAAGGTCATAGAGGGAACACGTGGGAATATTTATGACAGAAATGGCAATCTGCTCGCCTACAATGAACTTGCGTATTCAGTTACGATAGAGGATGTCTATGAATCAAATGAAAAGCTTAATTTGACGCTTTACAAGCTGATTCATATGATTGAAGAAAACGGCGATAACATCATCAGCGATTTTAATATTATATTAAATGACAATGGGGATTATGAATTTACTGTTGAGGGGACTCGACTGCTTCGCTTTAAAGCAGATGTCTATGGATGCCCTAAAATAGATGGACCTGATTTTAAATATTATATGAAAAATGCTTCTGCGCAGGAAATTATAGATTATCTTGTCAATCGGTTTAAAATTGGAGCTTATCATGAGAATGAGAGCGGTAAGAGAGAGTTTGTGCCAGCAGAAGGATATAGTAAAAAAGAAGTCTTACAGATTGCAACGCTTCGATATCAGATGAACCTGTACAGTTATCAGAAATATATTCCGACAACTGTCGCGACAGATGTCTCACTAAAGACAGTGGCTGTTATTATGGAAAATGCGGTGCAATTAGAGGGTGTTGCGATAGAGGAAGATATGATACGAAAGTATAATTACCCATTTTATTTTTCACATATTCTTGGATATACTGGTAAGATTTCTTCTGAGGAACTTGCAACGCTCTCACAGCAGGATAATAGCTATACGATGAATGACACCGTTGGAAAGGGCGGTATTGAGCAGGTAATGGAACTCAAACTTCAGGGAAAGAAGGGTTCTGAAACGATTTATGTCGATAATATGGGAAAGGTTGTCAATACAACAGACCATGTTGAGGCGCAAGCAGGGAATGATGTCTATCTGACATTAGACAAAGATTTGCAAGTTGCGATTTACAATATTTTGGAAGAAAAAATAGCAGGTATTCTAGTCAATAAAACTAGAAATATCTTTAATTATGACCCGCTTTCTTCGTCGTCACGGCAGAATATTATTATTCCAATTGATGATGTGTATTTTGCCCTGATTAACAATAATGTGATTGACATGAATCATTTTACAGACGCGGATGCTTATGATACAGAGAGAGAAGTCTATCAGATTTTTTTGGAAAAGCAACAGGACGTTCTTGCATCACTTACAGAAGAATTATCCACAACAAAGACACCATACAATAAACTCACAAAAGAATACAAAAACTATCAGAGCTATATTGTCTCGATGTTGACGGAAAAGGAAGTTCTGATGCATTCCGCCATAAACAAGGAAGATCCAACTTATATTGCATGGACCACAGACGAAGTTATCAGCTTGAATGAATACCTGACTTATGCGATTTCACAGAATTGGATAGACATTACAAAATTATCTGTGAAATCTCAGTATTCGGATTCTGCAGAAGTGTTGAACAGCGTGATTCAGTACATTATAGACAATCTAAAGGACAACACACGTTTTTCTAAAAAAATATATAAGTATATGATTAGCAATCAGACAATCACTGGTCGACAAATCTGTATGCTGCTCTGGGAGCAGGATTTGATTACCGTTGAGGAAAGCAAGATTACAGCCCTAAAAAATGGAGCGACGAGTCCTTATAGTTTTATATTGGAAATGATACGAACATTGCAGATTACGCCGGCGCAGTTGGCTTTGGACCCCTGTACAGGTTCCTGTGTTGTCACAGATGTCAATACAGGAGAAGTTTTAGCATTGGTATCCTATCCAGGATATGATATTAACAAGCTGGCAAATGGAGTAGACGCGGAATATTTTGCCAAATTACAGGCAGATTTATCTGTGCCACAGTGGAGTGCTGCCACACAACAGCAGACTGCACCTGGATCTACGTTTAAGATGGTATCGGCTGTCGCCGCAATGCAAGAAGGAGTTGTTTCTTCTTTGAGTGAGACAATTCGCTGCAATGGTATTTTTGATAAACTTACAGCGACAACACACAAATGCTGGTCTTCTGTAGGGCACGGTGCAATGAATTTGTCAAATGCAATTGCAAATTCTTGTAATGTATATTTTTATGAAGTTGGCTATCGGCTTGCGCAGGACAATACTGGTTACAACAGTGAATATGGTCTTGAAAGACTGGAAAAGTATGCAGATTTGTTTGGTCTTACAGAAAAGTCTGGTGTGGAAGTAACAGAATCTGAACCAAAATTTTCTGACGAATATCCTGTTCCATCGGCCATTGGTCAGGGAACAAACAACTACACAACAGTAGGACTTGCAAGATATTTGACAGCAGTAGCAAACAGTGGTACAGTCTATCAGCTAAGTATTTTGGATAAGCTGACGGATTCACAGGGAAATCTCATTGAGGATTACAAGCCTGCAATAAGAAATACAATTGAGATTGACAATAGTATATGGAATGCCATCCATGCTGGAATGCGGTCTGTGGTGGAAAAGAAAGCCTATTACAATGCGCTTCCAGTAGATGTTGCTGGCAAGACTGGTACGGCACAGGAGGGGCGCAACCGCACCAACCATGCACTCTTTCTAAGTTATGCACCCTATGAAAATCCTGAGATATCAGTAACAGTGCGTATCGCATATGGATACAGCTCAGATTATGCAGCACAGACTGCAAGGGATGTATATAAATATTACTATGGTCTGGCAGAGGAGGATGAGCTTCTGACAGGTACAGCAGCAACTCTTGATGCTGTCAGTGGGACACAACAGGATTAAAAGGAGCAGATGTGAAAAATTCAGTTATTTTAAAAAGTTTTTCTAACGGCATATCAGTTATTTTGGACAGTGTGATTCCATTTGAGGAACTGCTGAATGATATTGCAGCCAAATTCCAGAGTGCAGATGGATTTTTTAAAGACGCGTCTGTGGCGATTGCTCTGGAAGGGCGAGAATTGACTGAGGTGCAGGAGCGCCAGATTTTGGATGCAATCACGCAGAACTCTCGATTAAAAATACTTTGCCTTATGGAAAAAGATGAAGAGAAAAATTTAAAATTTCTCGAAGCACAAAACAGATTAAATTTTTACAATGATGAAAACAGCGGGCAATTTTACAGAGGGACGCTTCGGGAAGGGGCAAGCATAGAGACGGAACACAGTATTATCATTCTCGGTGACGTCTGTGAAGGAAGTTGTGTGTATTCCAGCAAAGATATCGTTATTCTTGGGACATTGACAGGGGATGTATATGCGGGGGCAGGAGGAAATAACAGTCATTTTATTGTGGCTCTTGACATGAATCCCGGCGTTCTTCAGATTGGTGATCTTGTGTATAGTGGTCAGCTACAGAAAACATCCAGATGGGGGTTTCGCAAGCCTCAGGCAGTACCAAAGATTGCGTACACGTACAATGGTGAAGTGCTGATTGAATCTATTACGAAAGAATTGCTGGACAATTTTACCCTATAATAGTATATAAAATCGTATAGGTGTCCGGAGAACCATTATTAGTAATGGAGGATTTTTCCTATGAGTGAAGTGATTGTTGTTACATCAGGGAAAGGCGGTGTGGGTAAGACCACCACATCTGCAAACGTAGGAACAGGTCTGGCTGAGATGGGGAAAAGTGTCGTTTTGATTGACGCAGATATTGGACTTAGAAATTTGGATGTTGTGATGGGGCTGGAGAATCGCATCGTCTATAATCTTGTCGATGTAATTGAAGGAAATTGCAGATTAAAACAGGCACTGATAAAGGACAAAAGACATACGGGCTTATTTCTTATGCCAGCAGCGCAGACGCGGGATAAGAATTGCATCACACCAGAGCAGATGGTAAAGCTTATTGACAGTTTAAGAGAACAGTTTGATTACATAATTCTGGATTGCCCAGCAGGAATTGAGCAGGGATTTCAAAATGCCATTGCGGGTGCTGACCACGCAATTGTTGTGACGACGCCGGAGGTTTCAGCGATACGAGATGCAGACAGAATTATTGGACTCCTCGAGGCGAATGAGATTAAAAAGGTTGATTTGGTGTTGAATAGACTGCGGCAAGATTTGATACGGCGGGGCGAGATGATGACGGTTGATGACGTAATCGATATATTGGGGCTTCCACTTTTGGGGGTAGTGCCAGATGACGAAAATGTTGTAATAGCTACAAATCAGGGTGAACCGCTGGTAGGAAAAAACACGGAAGCTGGACAGGCATTTTACAACATTTGTAAGCGCCTAGAAGGAAAAGAAGTTCCCTTTCGGGATTTTGGCAAAAATATTACAATTTGGACAAGATTTTCAGCATTGTTCAAAAGAAATCTACAGGAGGAGAGGGCATGAGTTTATTTTCTATTTTTAAAAGAAGAACGTCGAGTCAAATTGCGAAAGATAGACTTAAAATCTTGCTGATATCAGACAGAGTCAACTGTTCTCCTGAGATGATGGAACTGATTAAGAATGATATTGCGCAGGTGATATCAAAGTATATGCAGATTGATGCATCCAGCATGGAGGTTCAGATTGCCAAGACTGGAAACGCGGCAAGAAATGGTAAAAAAATGCCTGTATTATACGCAAATATACCAATTTTGGATTTGCGCAGCTAGATTGTATAAAGGACAGGGATAATGCTAAAAAGATACAGAGTGAGAGATTATGATTTTAAATTAATATTTTTACTAGCAGCAGTGACAGTGATTGGGATACTTTCTATTGGCAGTGCTAAGACGGATGTTCAGAACAAACAGATATTGGGATTTGTCATGGGATTTTTCATAATGATTGTGCTTTCTTTTTTTGACTATTCCTTTTTTCTGCGTTTTTACTGGATAATTTATGGTTTAAACATTGCTTTTTTGCTGATGGTAATACCTTTCGGTAAGGTGGTAAACAACGCAAAGCGATGGCTGGAGATCGGTGGAATACGATTTCAGCCATCGGAGCTTACCAAGATTATGCTGATATTATTTTATTCCCAATACATTATGAAACATTGGGAAAAGCTTAATTCCTTAAAGAATATAGCAGTTATGATTTTGCTGTTGTTGCCGCCGCTGTATCTAATCTACGATCAGCCAGATATGTCTACCAGTATTGTAATTGCAATGATTTTCTGTGTTGTATGGTATGTCGGCGGGCTGAGCTACAAATTTATATTTGGGGTACTTGCAGTGGCAGTTCCCGCGGCAATTATATTTTTTGTGATGGTTCTGCAGCCGGATCAGACCATTATCAATGAATATCAACAAGAGCGTATTTTAGCATGGTTAGAGCCAGAGAAATACGCGCAGACAACAGCATATCAGCAGACAAATGCTGTGATGGCAATCGGTTCTGGGCAACTGTGGGGCAAAGGGTTGAATAATACTATGATTTCAGTGAAAAATGGTAACTTTGTGTCGGAGCCAGAGACGGATTTTATTTTTACTGTGGTGGGAGAGGAACTTGGCTTTGTGGGAGCCTGTACAGTGGTGGTTTTGTTGTTCCTTATCACATTGGAGTGTTTAAATGTGGCGAGAAAGGCAAAGGATCTCGCAGGAACTTGTATTGCCTCTGGAATGGCTGCCCTGATTGGATTTCAAAGTTTTGTCAATATGGCGGTTGCCACAGGCATTTTTCCGAATACAGGCGTTCCGCTGCCATTTGTCAGTTATGGTCTTACTTCGTTGGTAAGTCTTTATATCGGTATGGGCATTGTGTTAAATGTACGATTACAATGCGTTAGAAAGTATAATAATTAGATGAAGGATAGTCAGGTTGCACAAATCAGGATAAAAATGTTAAATTTTTTTGAATAAATGATATAAGTATAGATTTTTGAATGTAGAAGGGTTAAAATATTCTTAGATAAAATATTTCTAGATTAAAAATTGACAAAGGAAGGTGCATAGACTATGAATATTGCGTTGATCGCACATGACGGAAAGAAAAAGCTGATGCAGAATTTTTGTATTGCTTACAGAGGGATACTGAGCAAAAATGAACTGTACGCTACCGGGACGACAGGCAGGCTGATTGAGGAAGTTACCAATCTAAGTATTCATAAGTATCTGGCAGGGCATCTAGGTGGAGAGCAGCAGATTTGTGCACAGATTGAGCACAATCAGATTGATCTTGTTATATTTTTGAGGGATCCATTGAACTCGAAATCCCATGAGCCCGATGTAAACAATGCGGTCAAGCTTTGCGATATGCACAATATACCACTAGCAACAAACCTTGCATCAGCAGAGCTTTTGATCAAGTCACTTGACAGAGGAGATTTGGACTGGCGTGAAATGTACAAATAGATTTGGCAGGGTATTATGTGTGATAATGTTTCCTGTTATATTAGCGGTAAGCTTATCGGGATGCGGATCCAAGGAGTATACGTTTGCATATGACAGAAACAGAAATAATTCTAGTTTTTCTGTCGCGTCATATGAACAGGGAAAGACAATGGAGGCATTCGCCTCAAAGCTGTGTATTGCGGCGGGGGATGTGGTTAAAGGAACAGATGTGGATATGTCAGAGGCCGGCGCTGCTGGTCTGTTTGACATTTCGTCTAGCAAGGTTATCTATGCGAAGAATGTTCATGAAAAATTAAATCCGGCAAGTTTGACCAAGATACTCACTGCACTATGTGCCTTAAAATATGGAAACCTTGATGATATGTTGACTGCTTCAGAAAATGTTCATATCAGTGAATCTGGCGCGGTAAAATTAGGGCTTGCAGCAGGAGATACAATGACAATGGACCAAGCGCTTCATGCACTTTTACTAAAATCGTCAAATGATGTGGCGATTATGATAGCAGAGCATATCAGTGGAAGTGTCGAGGGATTTGCCCAATTGATGAATGACACGGCAAACAGTCTCGGAGCGACAAACAGTCATTTTGTCAATCCTCATGGGCTTACTGATTCAAATCATTATACAACAGCTTATGATCTCTACTTAATTTCAAATGAAGCGATGAAGTATGATAAATTTCTGGAGTTGATTCATACAGCGTCGTATACTTCGACATATCATGATAGAAACAATAATGAAAAAAGTATTGACATACAAAATTCAAATGCCTATATAAAAGGAGAAGCGTTTGCACCGGAAAATGTGACTGTGATTGGTGGAAAAACTGGGACAACCAACGCGGCGGGAAATTGTTTGATTCTGTACTCTAGAGATAAATCTGGAAATCCCTATATATCGATTGTTATGCAGTCAAATGATAGAACTGTGATGTATACGGAAATGACAGATTTATTAAGTGAGATTTCGTAAATTTTTTATCAATATTGAAAGTTAGAGTTGTTTTTTTTGTAGGATTCAACTATAATGAACATAGTGCATTTATTTATGCTGGCGGTCAAAAAAGTGATCGCTTGGTATAATGTGATGCGCATATTCGCATAAGGTATTTGGTTACTGTTCACACAGGACTTAGCATTTACTGCTAAGTTCGTATGAAAACATGCATATAGCAGGTAAAGATTTATTCGCGAAGCAAATTTTACATGAATTTTTGCTTGTTACTGGAACGGAGTGAACAGCAACGGTATTTGTCGCTTTGCGGCCGCGGATAGCGCGATACACACGACAAATTTTATTAGTCGCGCGTATAATTACATTAAGGATATAAATTTTAGGAGGTATTGCTTATGGTGCAGCTTATAGTTGGAAAAAAGGGAAAAGGCAAGACAAAGATTATTCTGGATATGGTCAATAAAGAAGTAGCGACCGCATCTGGAAATATTGTATACCTTGACAAAGGCAATGATCATATGTATGAACTAAACAATAAGGTAAGACTTATCAATGTGAAGGATTATGGAGTTGCCAATGCAGACGAATTTGTTGGTTTTATTCGTGGTATCATCTCTCAAGACCATGATTTGCAGCAAGTTTATTTTGATGGATTTTTAAACATTTCCTGTATCGATGGCTCTGAGAAAGTAGAAGAAGTATTAAATAAGCTGGATTCCATTAGTGATACATATGGGTTTAAAATTATAGCAAGTATTTCAATAGATGAGGCAGATTTGCCAGAGAGCTTAAAGTCAAAGGTGCTTGTAGCCTTATAATGGATTGAAACACAGATTATATACAAAACAGAAAGCCTCGGAATAAATGACCGGGGCTTTTTTATGCACTTATAATCATATAGACTTTTAATGAATGGAGAATGTCTGTGGCTTCTAGGAATCGTCAGGTGGTACATCGAAAACAATTAAATAAATCTGGAAGAACAATGAATCGAATCGAATTTGCAATTTTTGGTTCAATGCTTGTTTATATTGTTGCAGTTCTGGTGATGTATTTAAAGTCAGAGCCGATTCAGGGTTATGAAGTTCAACTGGGCTCTCTCTCTGTGTCAAAAACTTATACAGGAATTGCAATTCGGCAAGAAGAGATTTTAAAATCTCCCTATACGGGTTATATCAATTATTATATCAGAGAAGGGGAGCGTGTATCTTCGAGAGATACTGTATATTCTGTTGATGAGAGTGGAAAGCTTGCCTCCCTTTTAAATGCCAATCGTCAAGATGATTCTACTTATACAGATACTGAGCTTGGGGAGTTTCGCTCTGAGGTTGTACATTATGACAGAGGATTTGACAACAAAGAATTTAGCAGTGTGTATGATTTTAAGTATGATTTGGAAGGCTCTGTAATGAAGTTGGTAAATACTAGCATGTATGAAAGTATGGAAACCTTAAATCAATCCAATTTAGGTGGAATGGTCTCTCTTTGCACTGCTGGCAAGACTGGGTACATTGTGTATAGTACCGATGGATATGAGGCATTAACTCCAGAACAAATTACGCCAGAAATGTTTGACCAGACACAATATGAGAAGACCAGAATCAGTAATAATGATTTAATAGAAAAGAATGCAACAATAGGTAAACTGGTCACAGATGAAAACTGGTCGTTGATGATACCTGTTGAGAAGGACAGGGCAGCTGAATTGGAGGAGGAAGAATACGTTGAAGTCAAGTTCATCAAAACACAGGAAACCTCTTGGGCCCAAGTGGTAGTGCATCATCTTGGAGGAGGGGAATATGTGGAGTTGAAGTTCAATAATTCATGTGTTACTTTTTGTTCAGACCGCTATGTAGACATTGAACTTTATGTGAATGATAAACAGGGATTAAAAATACCAAATTCGGCCATTGCTGTGAAAGAATTTTTTATTATTCCAGAAGAGTATATGAGCAAAGGTGGAGCTAATGGAAACTACGGAGTTTTAATGGAAAAACCAGATGAAAATGGAAATTTAGTTTATGAGTTTGTTGAGACTACCGTCTATAATTCCGATGAAAATGGATTTTATGTGGATAATAGCAATCTAAAAGTTGGAAACTATATCTGCAAGCCAAATTCCACAGATAAAATGGCAATTAGCAAGTCAGGAACACTTGATGGGGTGTACAATATGAATAAAGGTTATGCGGATTTTAAACAGATTACAAAATTAGCGCAAAATGATGAATATGCCATTGTTAGTTCCAATACAAAATATGGGTTGACGGTATATGATCGAATTGTGCTTGATGCTGCGAGCGTTGACAATGATGCTTTTGTTTATCAATAAGGTTATTTCGATGTGGTTCAAGAATGCCATCGGCATTCTTGCTGCGGCGTGCGGGTCAGCTCTATGGACATATTACAAATTCGCACGTCGGCAATCCTGTCGGAGACTTATTTCAGTCGGAGATTGTGCTCCCACTGAGACAAAATTGTATTTTACTTGCCACTTATAGAAGTGGGGGAGACTCCGGCTAAGATAAAATCGTTTTGAAAGGTCCGTAGACAGAAAGAGGGAGGGATTATATGAAAGATGCAACAATCAGAGAAAATTTAAAGGTGGTGGAGGATACAATTGCTTTTGCCTGCAAGGAGTCTGGACGAGGTGGTCAGGAGGTGACATTGATAGCAGTAAGCAAGACAAAGCCTGTGGAAATGCTTCAAGAAGCGTACGCATATGGATGTAGAGATTTTGGTGAAAATAAAGTACAAGAGTTATTAGATAAATATGAACAGATGCCAAAAGACATTCGATGGCATATGATTGGGCATCTGCAAAGAAATAAGGTAAAGTATATTGTGGATAAAGTTTATCTGATTCACAGTGTGGACTCTCTGCGGCTGGCGGAGGAGATTAACAAAGAGGCTGTCAAAAAAGATGTGTGTGTCAATATTTTAGTGGAAGTGAATGTAGCAAACGAGGAAACAAAATTTGGAATTGCTTGCGAAGAAGTAAAACAACTTGTGCGCGATATTGCAAAATTACCCAATATTCGAGTAAAAGGTCTTATGACAATTGCGCCTTTTGTAGAAAATGCTGAAGAAAACAGACCAATTTTTAGTAAATTAAGGAAAATATCGGTTGACATTATGAAAGAAAACATTGATAATATAGATATGGAAATTTTATCTATGGGTATGACAGGCGACTATGCAGTAGCCGTAGCAGAAGGAGCTACCTGTGTCAGAGTCGGGACTGGTATCTTCGGATTAAGGCAGTATATGCCGTAGAGAAAGGAATATGACTATGGGAGTAATGGACAAGTTCTTAGATGCATTACATTTGAACAGCGAGGAAGAAGACTATGATGACGATGATTTTTATGATGAGGGGGAGATCATCGACAATACAGTCAGAAAACCGATGAAGATAGTCCGCAATGAGGATGATTATGATGAACCTGTAGAGAAAGTAAAAAAATCGTCACAGAAAGTAACACCAATCCGCGCGGTAAAACGTGCACCCGGAAATGGAATGGAGGTATGTGTGATTAAGCCTACCAGTGTGGAGGATGCTCGAGAGATTACAGAAACACTTTTAGCAAATCGTACAGTTGTACTGAATTTAGAGGGATTGGATGTTGAGATTGCACAGAGAATTATAGATTTTTCTTCTGGATCTACATATGCAATTAGCGGAAATCTTCAGAAAATTTCCAATTACATATTTATTATTACACCTGCATGTGTTGATATTTCGGGAGATTTTCAGGAGATATTTTCGGGAACATTTGATGTTCCAGTTTCGCGCGGAGTAATTTAATGAGTAATTTTATAGAAAAGCTTTGGGATAAAAGGGGTAGGCTTCCCACTTGTGTTGAGAGTGGGGAGCTTTTTATGCGCGGACCCGCGTAGAGGAAATATGCTACTAACGTGGTGCTCGGGGCGCACGATGAGTAGGAAAAACTTTTTCCTATTCAATTTATAGAGGCTTCTATGGCGCGAATAGTAATAGTGTATACAGGGGAGGATTAAGATGTCACAGAGATTAACAATTAATATGAACAATAAATCAATCTATGATATTGTGTATGAACAGGACTTTAACAGCTTGGCAAAGGAGCTGGAACAATTTGGAATACAAAAGAAAAAATTGTGTATTATCACAGATTCTAGGGTTAAGAACTTTTATGCAGATGCGGTTTGTGAGGCATTGAGAGATTATTGCAAGGAGATTGTTGTCTATGATTTTCCGAGTGGTGAACAGAGCAAAAGTCTGGATACAGTAAGGAATATTTATGCGTATTTGATACAAAATAAGTTTGAACGAAAAGATATGTTGTTGGCGTTAGGAGGCGGCGTAGTTGGTGATACGACAGGTTTTGTGGCGGCTACCTATTTAAGAGGCATTGATTTTGTGCAGATTCCAACGACATTATTGGCACAGGTTGACAGCAGCATTGGTGGTAAGACAGGAGTGGATTTTGATCAGTACAAAAATATGGTAGGAGCTTTTTATATGCCAAGATTGGTATATATGAATGTGTCGACACTCAAGACACTCGACGACAGGCAATACTATTCAGGAATGGGAGAAGTTTTAAAACATGGTTTGATTAAGAGTGCGAAGTTCTATGAGTGGATTATTGATAATATGTATGAAATTCATGAGAGAAATCTAGATACGTTGGAGGATATGGTTTATAAAAGCTGTACCTGCAAAAAGTTAGTAGTTGAGAAAGACCCATTAGAAAAAGGAGAAAGGGCGCTGTTAAATTTTGGTCATACAATTGGCCATGCGATTGAAAAAGCGAAACATTTTGAACTGATGCATGGTGAATGCGTTGCACTTGGCTGTATTGCTGCGGCATATATTTCTTGGAAGCGGGAATTATTGTCAAAGGATGAATATTATGAAATCCGGGATATGTTTGTGCCGTTTAATCTTCCAATTTCCATAGAAGGGATTGACCCAGAAGAGATTTATGCACTGACAACTTCTGACAAGAAGATGGAGGGTGAGCAGATTAAGTTTATTCTTTTAAAAAAGGTAGGAAAAGCTATGATAGACACGACTGTCACCAAGGAAGAAATCTTAGCTGGCATTAACGAAATCTATTTCACAGACGAGGATTGGGATTCATAAAAAGAAATGATTGGAAAGAAAAAGAAATTATTGGTAATTGATGTGCTGTTAATGCTTTTGTTGATTATAATTGATCAGATTACAAAATTATTTGCAGTCGTCAAATTGAAGAATCAGAATCCCTTTGTGTTGTGGAAAGGGGTATTTGAATTGCAGTATCTTGAGAATCGTGGTGCTGCATTTGGCATGTTGCAAGGAAAAAAAGTTTTTTTTGTGCTGGCTTCCGTGGTTGTTCTTGCTGTGATTGCGTATGTTTTAATAAAAACACCTTATCAAAAAAAATATATAAAATTGCATATAACACTTGTGTTTATCGCAAGCGGAGCAATAGGGAATCTAATTGACAGAATACGATATGACTATGTAGTTGACTTTTTATATTTTAGCTTGATTAATTTTCCGATATTTAATGTGGCTGATATCTATGTAACTTTGTCGTCAATAATGCTGGCTAGTTTATTACTGTTTGTATATAAGGAATCTGATTTGGATTTTTTGTTTTGGAAATAGGCAAGTCAAGATATAAATGATTGGTGTAATATGAATAAAGTAGTATTTGATATATTGCCAGAAATGGAAAATGAGCGTATTGATAAATGTATCAGTTGTTATTTGACAGATTTATCAAGAAGCTATATCCAGAAGCTCATCAAAGAGGGCAATGTGCTTGTGAATGATACTGTGGTCAAGGCAAATTACAGAGGCAGGATTGAGGACAGGGTAGTTTGCTGCATTCCAGATTGTGTGGAACCTGATATACCAGCACAAAATATTCCACTAAATATTTTATATGAAGACGAGGATCTTCTGATTATAAATAAGCCGAAAAATATGGTAGTGCATCCAGCTCCCGGGCATTATGAGGGAACACTTGTCAATGCCGTTCTGTACCATTGTAAAGGAACACTGTCAGGAGTGAATGGCGTCTTACGTCCGGGAATTGTACACAGAATTGATAAGGATACCACAGGTTCCATTATAATCTGTAAAAATGATGATGCACATCATGCGATTGCAGAGCAACTTAGAACACATCAGATTACTAGAAAATATAGGGCAATTGTATATGGCACTATAAAGGATGAACAAGGAACAATCAATGCGCCTATTGGGCGACATCCAAATGACAGAAAGAAAATGGCAATCAATGAGAAAAATGGAAAACATGCAATCACACACTATAAAGTACTAGAGCGTTTTGTCCAATATACCTATATTGAGTGCCAGCTAGAGACTGGAAGGACACATCAAATTAGGGTGCACATGGCAAGTATTGGATATCCTCTACTGGGTGATACTGTTTATACAAACCGAAAAGCACCATTTCATCTGGAAGGGCAGGTTTTACATGCAATGACAATCGGATTTATCCACCCAAGAAGTGGTTGTTATGTTGAATTTGAAGCACCTCTGCCAGACTATTTTGAGAAACTTTTATCTACGCTTCGGAGTTGAGAAAAGCCAATAAAGTTTCGTTTGAAATTTTTGCTGAATCAGTATATAATAGTATTAGGTGATAAAAATGTCTGTCAGAAAGGGTGATACATATGAAAACTATAATTACAATTGGACGTCAGTTTGGATCTGGAGGACATGAAATCGGAGAAAAGCTTGCTGACCATTACAAAATAAAATGTTTTGATAAAGAATTGCTTACAAGAGCGGCAAAAGAGAGCGGATTTTGTGAGGAGATGCTTCGGAATCACGATGAGAGACCGACCAATTCATTTCTCTATAACTTGGTTATGGATACATATACGTTTGGCTATAATTCCTCCTCATTTGTGGATATGCCAATTAGCCATAAAGTATTTATGGCGCAGTTTGATACAATCAAAAAGATTGCAGAAGAGGAGGCTTGTGTGATTGTCGGGCGTTGTGCAGATTATGCGCTACAAGAATACAAAAATTGTCTGCATATTTTTATCCATGCGAATGAAGATGCCAAGGTGGAGCGGATTATGCGCAAATATGAAGTTGATGCAGATAAAGCGCGCGAGATGATGGTAAAGAAGGACAGACAGCGACAAAGCTACTATAACTATTATTCCACAAAAAAATGGGGGCGCTCAGACAGTTATGATTTGTCAATTAACAGCAGTATTCTTGGCGTGGATGGGACGGTCAAATTACTTATTCAATACATTGAAGATTTTGAAGCGAAAAATCAATAATGATATTTTAAAAAGCATCTTATTCAATAAAGGTGCTTTTATTATGCGCATGAGCGTCCAAATGAAGTATGTCAGTAAAGCTTACGGACATCAAGCGCGCGAGTAGGGAAATGAGACTTCCTTACTCGATTGTACAGACCCGTGCAGAGGAAATATGTCGTTATATGGCACATTAGGGGTACGGCAAATAGATTTTAAATAAAAATATGACAAGTAAGAAAAAAAGTGCTATAATATCATGTAAAACTCATTTAGGGGGAGAAATATCATGGCATCGGCATCAGGAAATAGTGCATCAAGAGGCAGAAAAAATACAGGAAAAGGTACATCAAGAAATACAAAAAGAACAAGCGCTAGAACTAGGAGTAGAAAAAAATCTTCTGCTTCTGCGAGAAAAAATGTTGATAGTGCGGTGAAAAGCGAAGTAATACTCATTGTAATCTTTGCAGTGGCAATTTTTATGTTTTTGTGCGTGATGGGGCTGGGCGGCTCTATGTCTGCAGGAATAAGAAATGTTATGTTTGGAGTTTTTGGATTGCTTGCATATCTAGTTCCTATTCTTATTTTTTTGGGATTTGCTTTTGGAATTTCTAATAAAGGAAATACAGTTGCGATTGTGAAAATGGTTAGTGCTGTTATTTTATTATTTTTACTGGGGATTTTGGCGTATCTGTTTATGAAACAGGAAAATTTACTTACTGGGGATTCCTTAATGCAGGAGTTGTATCAGACTTCTGCAGAACATCATGCAGGCGGCGGTGTACTTTTTGGTACTATCGCACATGGAATGTATGCGCTTATGGGAATTGGTGGAACTATTTTTGTCGTTGTTGTACTTGGCATTATCAGTGTTGTGTTTATTACAGAGAAAAGTTTTTTGTCCAGCTTAAAGAAAGGCAGTTCTTATATTCTGGAATCTGCAAAGGAAGACGCTGTAAGAATGCGGGAATACAGGGAGAGCTTAAGAGAAAGATATGACGATTATGATGAGGAGTCCAAGTATGCGGAAAAGGTGCGTTCTAAACGGACAAAAAAAGGAAAGGAGGAGCCAGCGGAGGTTTCTCAGGAAAAAGTGCGCAGGATGGATAAACGAGCTAGAGGTGTGGTGTCAAGCTCTTCTGTGACGCTCAAGGCAGGGAGAAATGAGGAGCCTACTGCGCGGCAAGATATCCATGAAATTGTTATTTTGGAAGACGAATCTGGGATGGCAAATATTTATGAAGATATTAAGGCTCGACCATATAATGAGGCTTCCTATCAGGAAGAGTACTATCAGGAAGAAGCATACAGTGAGACTACCTATGAGGAGGCTGCATGTCAAGAAACACCTTATGACGAGATGGCGTATGAGGAGACACCTTATGATGAGTCTTCTTATAATGAAATATCTGACAGCGAAATGTGCTACAATGAGATGCCAGAAAAGGAAGCTTGCAATGGGGAAGTAGATTTAGGGACAATTGATTATTTTACAGATAATCCCGGCGTATCTGCTAAAAGTTCTTTTCTGGATGCATTTGAATCTAATACAGACACACAAAATGGAATGGTACATAATAATAATTTTCTGGAATTGTATGATGAAGGGACAGTGAATACTATACCAGAACCAATAACAGAAGATATTGTTCCATCACAGTCAATAGGAATACCATCAACTTTAGGAGCGGATATTTATGAAATTCGTCAAGAACAAGTTGCGAGCATAGAGGAGGAAGCTGTAGAACAATATATATTTCCGCCGATAGAACTGTTAAAGAAAGGGGAGAGAAAAAAGAGTGATTCTTCAAATCAGTTGAGAGAAACAGCGTTGCATTTACAACAGACATTAGAGACTTTTGGTGTCAGGGTAACTATCACAGATATTAGCCAAGGACCTTCTGTCACGCGGTATGAAATGCAGCCCGAGCAGGGGGTAAAAGTCAGCAAGATTGTGGGTTTAACAGATGATATTAAATTAAATCTTGCTGCGACAGATATTCGAATTGAGGCGCCAATACCCGGAAAGGCAGCAGTTGGGATTGAAGTTCCCAATAAGGAAACAAGTGCAGTGGCATTTCGGGATTTGCTTGAGTCAGAGGCATTTCAGAATTTCTCTTCCAACCTTGCATTTGCAGTTGGAAAAGATATTGGGGGGCAGGTAGTTGTCACGGATATTGCAAAAATGCCACATGTACTAATTGCAGGGGCTACAGGATCTGGTAAGTCAGTGTGTATCAATACAATTATTATGAGTATTTTGTACAAAGCAAATCCGGAGGATGTAAAACTGATTATGATTGACCCGAAAGTCGTGGAGTTAAGTGTGTACAATGGGATTCCTCATCTGATGATACCAGTGGTGACGGATCCAAAAAAGGCGTCGGCTGCGCTAAATTGGGGCGTGGCGGAAATGAATGACCGATACAAAAAATTTGCGGATTTAAATGTTCGTGATTTGAAGGGGTATAATAATGCCATAGAGATGGGAAAGACAACACCAGATGGAGAGCCACTGCAAAAACTGCCTCAGATTGTAATTATTGTAGATGAGCTTGCAGATTTGATGATGGTGGCTTCCGGGGAAGTTGAGGAGAGTATTTGCCGTTTGGCACAGTTAGCAAGAGCTTGTGGAATTCATTTGGTAATTGCGACACAGCGTCCGTCTGTCGATGTTATTACAGGTTTAATTAAGGCAAATATGCCAAGTCGGATTGCGTTTAGTGTGTCTAGTGGCGTAGATTCCCGTACAATATTGGATATGAACGGAGCAGAAAAACTTTTAGGGAAAGGGGATATGCTTTTTTATCCACAGGGATATACGAAGCCTGCCCGAGTGCAGGGTGCATTTGTGTCTGACTCAGAAGTGTCTGAGGTGGTAAATTTTTTGAAAAATCAAAAGTTAGGAAATATTGCATATAGCTGTGATATTGAGGAGAAAATTAAGACCTTGCAATCTTCTGCTGGCGGATTTGGTGGTGCTGGCGCATCGGGGGGCAGTGATATGGATGCTTATTTTGCTGAGGCAGGAAGGTTTGTTATCGAAAAGGAAAAGGCGTCGATTGGTATGCTTCAGCGCGTGTTTAAGATTGGATTTAACCGTGCGGCACGCATTGTGGATCAGCTTGAGGAAGCAGGCGTGGTTGGTGCAGAGGAAGGGACAAAACCACGACGAATTTTGATGAGTATGGAACAATTCCAAAATTATCTGGAAGAACATATGTAATTTAATGGACAGAGGCTTTGATAAATGGTATTCTATTAGAATAAGTGAGTAGATAGTATATTATTATAACAGTAGCGAAGAAATACTGTTGTGAAGCTGGCAGCAAAGGAGGAGCAAACGATGAAGTCTGATATTGAAATAGCACAGGAAGCGGAATTATATCCAATTACTGAGATTGCGGAAATGCTTGATATGACAATAGATGATTTGGAACTATATGGAAAATATAAGGCAAAGATTTCTGAGGAATATTTAAAAAAAATAGAAAAGAATAAAGATGGAAAATTGATTTTGGTAACAGCAATCAATCCCACACCTGCGGGAGAAGGAAAGACTACAACAAGTGTTGGTCTTGGACAAGCACTTGGAAGATTGGGAAAAAGAGCAGTGATTGCACTAAGGGAACCTTCTCTTGGTCCTTGCTTTGGGATTAAGGGCGGTGCGGCTGGCGGTGGAATGGCGCAGGTTGTTCCTATGGAAGAGTTAAATTTGCATTTTACAGGAGATTTTCATGCAATTACAGCAGCTAACAACTTGTGTGCAGCATTGCTTGACAATCATATTCAACAGGGAAATGAACTAGGAATCGACACCAGACAGATTGTGTGGAAGCGGTGTCTGGATATGAATGACAGAGTACTTAGAAACGTAGTGGTCGGCATGGGGAATAAGACAGATGGTTTTGTGCGGGAAGATCACTTTGTTATTACTGTGGCGTCAGAGATTATGGCGGTGTTGTGTCTTGCAGAAGATATGGAAGACTTAAAGAAGCGTTTGGATAAGATGGTGGTGGCGTACAATTATGCTGGAGAGCCTGTCTGTGCAGGGCAGATTCATGCCACAGGTGCGATGGCAGCACTGTTAAAGGATGCTATCAAGCCAAATTTAATTCAGACATTAGAACATACACCAGCGATTATTCATGGTGGTCCTTTTGCCAATATTGCGCATGGCTGTAATAGTGTTCGCGCGACAAAGGCTGCTTTAAAAATGGCGGATTATGTCGTGACGGAGGCTGGCTTTGGCGCCGACCTCGGAGCGGAAAAGTTTTTTGATATCAAATGTCGTCAGGCGGAGCTTGTGCCAGATGCTGTAGTGCTGGTGGCGACAATACGTGCGTTAAAGTACAATGGTGGTGTGGCAAAGAGTGATTTGAATACAGAGAATTTGGAGGCGCTTGCAAAGGGGATTGTAAACTTAGAAAAACACATTGAAAATTTACAGAAATATAAGGTTCCTGTGGTGGTCACTTTAAACGCTTTTGTCTCTGATACATCGGCAGAGATTGCATTTGTAAAAAAATTTTGTGAGGACAGAAATTGTGAATTTGCACTTTCGGAAGTGTGGGAAAAGGGAGGAGAAGGCGGTATTGCGCTTGCGACAGCAGTTCTTAATACCTTGGAGACAAAAAAAAGTGATTTTACACCGCTTTATCCCAATATTTTTAAAATTAGTGAGAAAATCGGATGCGTTGCAAAAGAGATTTATGGTGCAGCGGATATTGTATTTGCGCCTGCTGCCCTAAAACAAATAGAAAAATTGGAAGAGCTTGGTTTTGGCAGTTTGCCCGTGTGCATGGCAAAAACACAGTACTCTCTTTCTGATGACCCAGAGTTGTTAGGAAGACCTGAAGGGTTTTCTGTGAATGTCAGAGAAGTCTATGTGTCGGCAGGTGCTGGCTTTATTGTTGTGCTTACGGGGGCAATTATGACAATGCCTGGACTCCCCAAAAATCCTGCTGCCTACCATATTGATGTGACAGAGGATGGTACAATAACAGGATTATTTTAAGCTGAGTAAGGAGTCTGTAAAGCATGAAGTGTCCAAATTGTGGAAATGAGTTGGAGGAGGGGAAACTGCTTTGCGAATACTGCGGCGAAGAGGTTAAAATTGTACCTGACTTTGATATAGAGCTTGAAGACAAGCTGAAAGAATCCATAAGTGATATGCTTCAAGATATGGCAGCAGAGGAGCTGCGCAAGAACGATTCTCATCAGGAGCCTGAAAATAAATCAGTAAAGGACACTACAAATGATCCAAGTGCTTATTTTCCAACAGAATCAAACGGTGTCCGAAAATTGCAGATTATTATTATTGTTTTAATGCTTATTATATTAGCAGTCGTTATTGTTGCGTTTACGATTCATTCTGTCAGTGATCAGAGATATCATTCTTTTGACTATCAGTACAATAAGGCGATTGTATGTGCTGTTGAAAATGACTATTCCAGCGCAATAAATTACTTGGAGAGAGCACTTGCTATTCGACCAGAAAATTTGGATGTACGATTATTGCTTGCGGAATACAATGAAAAAAATGGACAACGGCAAAGAACAATTACATTGTTGGAAGAGATTTTGGATATGGGAGCTGACTATTCCAACAGAGAAGAAGTTTATAATAGATTGTTGAAACTTTATGAATCTGAGAAAGAGTATGTGAAAATGGACCGTCTTTTAAAACAGTGTGATATACCACGTATTGTTTTTCGTTACAATAAATATATGGCATTTAAACCAGAGTTTAACAGACGGGGTGGAGTATATGATGAGAGGATTTCTATAACACTAAAAGGAAATACGCTAGGAAAGGTGTATTATACCATGAATGGCGCAATGCCCACAACAGATTCGATTGTGTATGAAAACCCAATATTGCTTGAGGCAGGAGATTATGTGATAAAAGCCATGTTTGTGAACACATATGGAGTGGAGAGTGAAACAGTTACGCAGCACTATGTCATCAATCAATCTGCGCCTGACAGTCCTGTGGTAAAACCGGAGAGCGGGACTTATGCGCAACCAGTGCTGATAGCGGCATTTTATGATGCGGGAACTAGTGTGTATTATACAACAGATGGCTCTGTGCCAGACAGGAATAGCATTCGATATAGAGACCCAATAGAGATGCCTTATGGTATCAGTAATTTTGCTTTTATTACTTATGATGCGTCAGGGCTTTGCAGTAAGGTTGTCAATCGTTCTTATCAGCTTAGGATACAAGCAAACTTTGATGTGGAGCTTGCATTGCAGGTATTGAAAAATAATTTGTGGGCGAGCGGGAAGCTGCTAGATGCCGATGGAAATTTGCCGAATAAACCGGGAAGCAATCAATATAAAATAAAAACACTTTATAAGGCAGACGAAACCATGTATTATATTGTCTATGAGGAATATGTAGATCTTGATGGGAATGTGCATGATACAAATGAAATTTATGCCATTGATGTAAATACAGCGGATTTATTCAAAGCCTATAAAGCGGATGAGGGAGTATATCATTTACAGCCTTTAGAGGAGTATGAATAAGAAAAAAGTTGAAATTATACTATATTTCAGATACAATGATAAAGATGCGAAAGGTGCATTTATAACAGAACTCATAAGAAAGGTATGGTGAAGTAGCGAATGTACAAGATTTTAGAAGCAAGAGAACTCACTGCCAACATTTATTTTATGGTGGTGGAGGCGCCGCGCGTGGCAAAGAATTGCCAGCCGGGACAGTTTGTGATTGTAAGAATGGATAAGGATGGGGAGAGAATACCTCTTACAATCTGCGATTATGATAGAGAAAAGGGAACAATAACCATTGTATTTCAGACAGTAGGTGCTGAGACTGCAAGAATGGCAGCGTTAAAAACAGGAGATTCGTTCCATGATTTTGTGGGACCGTTGGGGTGTGCCTCAGAGATGGTCAATGAGGACAAAGAAGCACTTGCAAAGAAGAAGATTCTGTTTGTGGCGGGCGGTGTCGGTACAGCACCAGTTTATCCGCAGGTGAAATGGCTACATAACAATGGGATTGCAGCGGATGTGATTGTTGGCGCAAAGAATCATGATTTATTGATTTTGGAAAAAGAAATGGAGGCAGTGGCTGGCAATCTGTATATCACTACAGACGATGGTTCTTACGGGCGCAAAGGCATGGTTACACAGACAATTCAAGAGCTTGTGAATGAAGGTAAAAAATACGATTTGTGTATTGCAATTGGTCCTATGATTATGATGAAATTTGTCTGCAAACTCACAAAAGAACTTGGAATTCCTACAACTGTCAGTTTAAATCCAATTATGGTAGATGGTACGGGCATGTGTGGTGCATGCCGTGTTACAGTCGGCGATAAAGTAAAATTTGCGTGTGTAGACGGTCCTGAATTTGATGGACATCTGGTAAATTTTGATGAGGCGATGAAGCGTCAGCAGATTTATAAGACAGCAGAGGGACGAGCAATGTTGAAATTGCAAGAAGGTGATACCCATCACGGTGGATGTGGTCAGTGCGGAGGTGAAAATTAATGGACGTGTTAACAAAAATACCAGTACGAGAGCAGGAGGCAACTGTCAGAGCCAAAAATTTTGATGAAGTTTGTCTTGGATATAATAAAGAGGAAGCGATGGAGGAAGCAGCGCGCTGCATTAACTGCAAGAATGCTCAATGTGTCAAAGGTTGTCCAGTTGCGATTGACATTCCGGCGTTTATTGAGCACGTAAAACTTGGAAATATTGCAGAGGCATATCAGATTATCAGTCAATCATCAGCGCTTCCTGCTGTGTGTGGACGGGTATGTCCGCAGGAGAGCCAGTGTGAAGGAAAATGCATTAGAGGAATTAAGGGAGACCCAATATCCATTGGCAAATTAGAGCGTTTTGTGGCAGACTGGGCAAGAGAAAATAATATCAAACCAGAACCAGCAAAGGAGAAGAACGGAAGAAAAGTAGCAGTGATTGGTTCTGGCCCTGCAGGTCTTACCTGTGCGGGGGATCTTGCAAGACTTGGGTATGATGTTACTATTTTTGAGGCGCTTCACGAGGCTGGCGGGGTGCTGGTCTATGGGATTCCAGAGTTTAGACTTCCAAAGGAGGATGTTGTGGCAAAGGAAATTGCCAATGTAGAATCGTTAGGAGTTAAGATAGAGAAGAATGTTATTATTGGCAAGTCTATTACCATTGATGAGCTAATCGAGGAAGAGGGCTACGAGGCTGTATTTATTGCTTCTGGTGCAGGATTACCTAAGTTTATGGGGATTCCAGGAGAAAATGCAAATGGTGTATTCTCTGCAAACGAGTATTTAACTAGAAGTAATCTTATGAAGGCATTTGATGAAGATTCCAATACACCAATTATGCGCGGTAAAAAGGTTGCTGTTGTCGGCGGCGGAAATGTTGCTATGGATGCGGCGAGAACAGCGCTTCGTTTGGGTGCAGAGGTTCATATTGTGTATAGACGTAGCGAGGAGGAACTTCCCGCGAGAGTGGAGGAAGTACATCACGCAAAAGAAGAAGGCATTATCTTTGATTTGCTCACCAATCCGACAGAGATTTTGGAAGATGAAAATAACTGGGTAAGAGGGATGAAATGTATTAAGATGGAACTTGGCGAGCCAGATGCATCGGGCAGACGCAGACCTGTCGAGATTCCCGGAAGTGAATTTGAAATGGAGCTTGATACAGTGATTATGTCGCTTGGCACTTCCCCAAATCCGCTAATTTCTTCGACAACAGAGGGATTGGAGACAAATAAATGGAAGTGTATTGTCGCTGATGAGGAATTTGGCAGAACATCAAAAGAAGGCGTGTTTGCCGGTGGTGATGCAGTGACTGGTGCAGCGACGGTTATTCTTGCTATGGGAGCAGGAAAGGCAGCTGCAAAGGGCATTCACAATTATTTATCTGGAAAGTAAAATGATAAGGAACTGTAAAGAAATAACATTATAGTATTACGTAGGATATGCCTTCGAGCGTGTATGTCAAAAAACGTAGGCATAGCGGGCTATGTTGAGGCTTTTTCAATTGATAAGGCAAATTGCTTTATGAATATGCAATCGTAGACATAGGCGAGCAAGATTGTAAAGTGATTATTTTACAGTTCCTAAATAACCTGCGCAAGTTGTGCAGGTTATTTTTGTATATTTTGAGAGGCTATTATGAATAGGAGATTTGCGCATGTCAGAGAGAAATGATGATGTAAAAGTATATCAAGATAAGAAAGCAAAGGCAGAGGATTACAAAAGCTCTGCCTATACACTTTTAATAGTAGGTGTGCTTGGGATTGGTGCGTTTATTTTAATGGAAGCAGGTGTACTCCCTTTTCGGCTTGCTGGTTCTGGAAAATATATTACCTATGGTGTGATGGGGACAGTGTTTGGCGTATTTATTGTGATGGGTATTTTGTCATTAAAATCCTCAAAAAAGTATACGCAGGAAGCTATTACGGAAGAGGATTTGACAGGCAAAATTAAGATGTGGGCAAAGGAACATATTACAGCAGAATCTATTAAGGAACGGGTTTGGTTTGAGGAAGGCACGCCAGATGAGATGAAATATTTTAAGTATTTTGAGGGAATTAAGGCTGCTGTGACACAGGAGTTTGGCAATCTGAATGCGTCTTATCTCGATGCTTTGTGTGAGGCGTTATATGCTGAGATTTTTGAGGAAAATTGATTAGGGGTTGCAGAAAAATATTCTATATATAAAGTAATTGATTTATGCCTTGCTCTGTTTGGATCAATTTTTAAAAAAATTTAGTGGTTTATGCATCATAAGGAATAACCTATAGGGTTAAGATTTTACAATGCATATTAGTGTAAGCAAAAATCAAACACAATATATGCAAACTGTATTCATTATTTTTACAGTTTCTTAGTAGTATTTTAGAAATATTTGGAAGGGATAGATATAAGCAAAAGTTTATAAAAGTAGGTTACAATGAATATCACATTTGTTACAGTAGGGAAGATTAAGGAAAAATATTTTCGAGATGCAGTTGCTGAGTATCAGAAAAGGCTCTCAAAGTATTGCAAGTTAGAGATTGTGGAGGTTGCAGACGAAAAGACGCCAGATAAAGCGTTAGAGACAGAGGCGGAACAGATTAAACAGAAGGAAGCAACGCGTATTTTAAAGACTGTAAAAGAAAATGCCTATTGTATTGCATTGACAATTGATGGAAAAAAGCGGGATTCTGTTTGTTTGGCAACGCATATAGAGCAGCTTGGACTTAGTGGGAAGAGCAGTCTTGTTTTTGTGATTGGCGGTTCACTCGGATTACATAACAGTGTGATACAGCGAGCGGATGAAACACTTAGTTTTTCAGATATGACATTTCCACACCAGTTAATGCGGGTTATTTTGATAGAACAGATTTATAGGTGTTACAGAATTATAAATGGAGAACCATATCATAAGTAAGGGCGAAAGGGAACAAATATTCTTGCAGATGAAGAAACATAAGCGTTGTATCTGTAGACTATGTTATACGTTGATATAATGCGGAATTTGGAGGAATAGCGTATCATGGAATTAAATGTCAATTTCCCTGCTTATTTTAAGGAGCACTATGGCATTGATGACGAAGTATATAGGTTTTGCCAAAAAGTATATTTATTTTTCAAGAACAAAGAGTATAGTGATACTTTACATATTATTGGAATAGTACCAGTTGTAGTTCCACCTGAGTTATGTGATAGCGAATCATGGAAAGATAGTACAAAGTTTCTTTGCAATAGACAAGTGGTGCATATAGTAATTAGTGTCTGCTGATTAAGCAAATATTTGCAACTTCCAACTCTTACATCTGC
>CASJPF010000016.1 GCA_949383255.1 Lachnospiraceae bacterium
GTTTAGGCAAATCATCTCGATGTGAGTACATTTTACCACATTTTGAGTAGCAGTAGGTTATGAAATTATTATCAATAGCGATACCTTGCTATAATTCGGCGGCATATATGCGAAAATGTATTGACTCTCTGCTTCCGGGCGGGGAAGATGTGGAGATTATTGTTGTAAATGATGGTTCTAGTGATAATACACTAGATATAGCCGAAGAGTATCGAGAGCGTTTTCCGGGAATTATTAAGGTGGTAAACAAGGAGAATGGTGGACATGGTTCCGCTGTAAATGTGGGAATTGAACAGGCGAAAGGACTATATTTCAAGGTGGTGGATAGTGATGACTGGGTGAGTCAGAGCGCTTATATTCAGATTCTTGACAAATTGAAAGAATTGCTAAAGAGTGGGAAATCGATTGACATGTTCATCAGTAATTTTGTCTATGAAAAAGAAGGGGAAAAGCGCAAAAAAGTTATGAAGTACCATCATGCATTGCCGCAGGATGAAATTTTTACATGGAAGGATGTGCGTCATTTTAGAGTAGGACAATATATTCTGATGCACTCGGTTATCTATCGGACAAATCTGTTGCGGGACTGCGGATTAAGATTGCCCGAGAATACTTTTTATGTGGATAATATTTTTGTGTTTCATCCACTTCCCTATGTAAAAACGATGTATTATATGGATGTAAATTTCTACCGTTATTTTATTGGAAGAGCAGATCAGTCTGTCAATGAACAGGTTATGATTAGTAGAATCGATCAACAGATTCGGGTGAATAAGTTATTAGTGGATTATTATGTGGCAGAGAAACAGCATATTTTGACTAATGGTAAGGTAAGGAAATATATGATTAGTTATCTTGATATTATCACAACCGTGTCCTCGGTGCTCTTAATTCGCTCGGAGTTGGAGGAAAATCTGGAAAAGAAGAAAGAACTTTGGGAGTATATTAAGACAAAGGACAAGCTGTTGTGGGTTCGCCTTCGCATGGGACTTCTTGGCAACGCGATGAACCTTCCGGGAAAACTAGGCAGAAAAATTTCGGTGGATGGATATAAGCTTTGCCAGAGGATTTTCCACTTCAATTAACTCTTGTAAAATTGGCAAAAAACGGTTATACTCTATACAGACTTTACAGTCGCACGAATATTTAAAACAGATTAAAATATAAATACGGAGGAGAGATTCATGTATTCACTTGATGAAGTAAGAAAAGCAGATCCCCAGATTGCAGAGGCTATCGTGGCAGAGCAGGAGCGGCAGAACAGCCATATTGAGTTGATTGCTTCTGAAAACTGGGTCAGCAAGGCGGTTATGGCAGCGATGGGTAGTCCGCTGACAAATAAGTACGCTGAGGGATATCCCGCAAAGAGATATTATGGCGGATGTGAATGTGTAGATGTCGTTGAAAATCTTGCGATAGAACGTGCCAAACAATTGTTTGGCTGCGACTATGCAAATGTTCAGCCACATTCTGGTGCGCAAGCAAATATGGCAGTACAGTTTGCTATTTTGCAGCCGGGAGATACGATTATGGGGATGAATTTGGATCATGGTGGGCATCTCACACATGGTTCGCCTGTGAACATGTCCGGCAAATATTTTCATGTGGTTCCTTATGGTGTGGATGACAATGGATTTCTTGATTACGATAAAATGAGAAAGCTTGCACTGGAATGCAAGCCTAAGATGATTATTGCAGGTGCAAGTGCATATGCCAGAACCATTGATTTTGAGCGTTTTCGTGAAGTTTGTGATGAGGTTGGTGCTGTGCTTATGGTAGATATGGCGCATATAGCTGGTCTAGTGGCGGCAGGACTTCATCCAAGCCCTATTCCTTATGCGGATGTTGTGACAACAACAACGCACAAGACCTTGAGAGGTCCTCGTGGTGGTCTGATTCTTGCCAACAAGGAAGCAGCAGAAAAATATAATTTCAACAAGGCAATCTTTCCCGGAATTCAGGGGGGACCATTGATGCATGTGATTGCAGCGAAGGCTGTCTGCTTTCAGGAGGCATTACAGGATGCGTTCAAGGAATATCAGCAGCAGATTGTCAAGAATGCACAGGCTCTTTGTAAAGGGCTGATTAGTCGAGAGATTAAGATTGTTTCAGGCGGCACAGATAATCATTTGATGCTTGTAGACCTGACAACATATGACCTCACAGGAAAGGTTGTCGAGAAGCTTATGGATGAGGCGCATATTACCTGCAATAAAAATACAATTCCAAACGATCCGAAGTCACCGTTTGTCACAAGCGGTATTCGACTTGGAACTCCTGCTGTGACAAGTCGTGGTATGAAGGAAGAAGATATGGATCAGATTGCAGAGGCAATCGCTATGGTGATAAAGAATCAGGAGAATGGTATTGCTGGTGCAAGGGATATTGTACAATCACTTACAGACAAGTATCCTTTGACCTAAGTATCAAGATTATATGAGAGAGGAAAAGACAAATAGGGAGAGAAGAAGACGCAGACGTGTGCGAAATCAAATGTTGGCTTATCTGACGTTGCTTATTCTTATTGTGTTGGTGTTAGTCGCTGGATATTTTGGTGTAAGATATATTATTGATTATGTAAATAAATACAATGATAAAGTTAATCGATTTATCGAGGAAGCAGAGTCCAGTGCGTCCCAAGAGTCAAACAGTGAGATAAATGATGCAGAAACACAAGAAAGCGGGATTCAATACGAGGAAGGCTACACAACGCCGGTGGCGGATGACCAACTTAAACAGCTTGTTGAGTCTCTATTAGGAGAAATGACTATGGAAGAGATGGTTGCAGGAATGTTTATTGTATCACCGGAGTCCATTACTGGCGTTGAGACAGCGATACAGGCAGGAGAGGGTACGCAGACAGCTATCACTGAGAATCCTGTTGGTGGAATTGTATATGCGTCAAAGAACTTTAAATCGCAAGAGCAGTTTAAGCAGATGATTACCAATACAAGGGGATTTTCAAAATATCCGCTTTTTACAGTTGTACAGGCAGAGTGCGGGACAACCGCCTTTGGCTTGGATGAAACGCCAAAGGCGGCAAAGCTTACAGATGCAAATCAAGTTGTTCAAGCATATGGAAGTATCGCCTCAAAGTTGGCATCTTATGGGGTTAATATGGATTTGGCACCAATAGCGGAAATTTCCCCAGAGGAATATGCATTTGGCACTGATGCATCTGCTACAGCGTTGTTGGTAAATGCATCTGTTCAAGCGATACAGTCTGCGGAAATCAGTGCGGTTTTGCTGAAGTTTCCTAGTATTTCAGCGGAATCCAAATCATTGGAAGAACTAAAAAACAATGAATTTATTGTGTATGATGCAGCAATAAAAAGCGGTGTGGACTGTATTATGATTTCTCATGTTAAGGCAAATAATATTACTGGAGAGGATATGCCTTCGTCATTTTCGTCGGCTGTAATACAGGATCTATTGAGAAAAACTTTAGGTTTTAATGGAGTGGTAATTACAGATTCACTCAGTAACAGTACCATAGTTGACAATTATAATTCTGCGGAGGCAGCAGTTGCCGCGGTTCAGGCAGGGGCAGATTTGCTCTTGGAACCCGCAGAATATGAGGAAGCATACAAAGGGGTTTTACAGGCGGTGTCCGATGGAACCATTACCAAAGAACGCATCTATGAATCTTTGTATCGCATTTATCGTGTGAAATATAAAAATGCACTAGAATAAAGATACAATTTAATTTAGATAGGTTTGCGCATTTATGTGCAGACCATATAGAAGGTAAAGCCTGAAAGTAAAAATCCATTAGAAAAATTAAAATATTGATTGACAAATAATTAATAGCATAGTAGAATATATTGTATCCGCAGGAAATGTTGGATACAATATGAAATGCGATAGTGGCGTAGTTGGTAACGCGCGACCTTGCCAAGGTCGAGACCGCGGGTTCGAACCCCGTCTATCGCTCTAAAAAACTTGTAACTAAGAAATAAAAGTTACAAGTTTTTATTTGCTCTAATGTCAACTCTGACAATATTTTTCAGACACGCTCTAGTACTCCATCCAGATAGAAATTAGAGTTATTTTGCATACTCTGTCAATAGCAGGAATGTATTTCGTACTCCATCTATATGGCTTCGCTCATAGCCATGAGAAGCATACACCCCAGCGCCAATCAGACCATGTTTGATGTCATGTCCAGCCGTGAGTGCGACATCTGCGTCAGAACCATAATGAGGATATACATCAACTGCAAAATCAAGATTTTGGTGTTTTGCAGCAGCAATAAGATTGGAAACGACTTCATAATTGTAAGGACCACGGCTGTCTTTTGCACAGATAGATACTTGATGTTCTGTACAGGAAAGACTGTTTCCAACGCAGCCCATATCGACAGAAAGCACTTCAGAGACATCTGATGGAATAGAGGCAGCCCCGCCATGTCCTACTTCCTCATAAACAGTAATGTGATGATATACTTTTCTGGACAGAGAGATGTTTTCCTCCTTGACATATTTGGCAAAACCAAGAAGAATGCCAACACTAAGTTTATCATCTAAAAAACGGCTTTTGATATATCCAGAGTTTGTAATTATAGTGCGTGGATCAAAACATACAAAGTCACCGGGCAGTATACCAAGAGAAAGAGTGTCTTCCTTCGTTTTGACATTTTCGTCAAGTACGACTTCCATCACATCAAAAGAGCGGGAAGTCTCATCAAATTTGTTGTTCACATGAATAGAAGCGTCACATAGCTGGAATGTACCTGTGTAGGATTTGCCTTCTCTTGTATAAACCCTACAGTTTTCGGCTTCGGCGTTATTGGCATTCATACCACCTATGGGAGATAGAGCAAGACAACCATTTGGATTGATTGCACATACCATAGCGCCAAGCGTATCAATATGTGCTTCCATTATAAGAGCATTATTTTGTTGCGCGTTGGTGTTGGAGCTGATTTCGCAAAGGATGCCGCCTTTTGTAGTCTGTGTGGGAGTATACCCGAGCGCTGCATATTCCTCCATAATATAGTTCGCTGCCTTTTTCGTAAAACCGGAAGGGCTATCAATTGTCAATATTTTTTGGGTTTTATCAAGTATATAGTCCAAATATTTTTGTATGTTGATTTGTTCTTGCATTGTAGTGTATCCTTTCGTAATTTATTTAAAAATGTCATTGGCATTCTTGCTGCGACGTGTGAGTCAGTTCTGCTGACATATAACGGATTCACACGGCTGTAATAAAAATCTTCCTATAATATAACATACAAAATGTGAAGATTGCAATCACTACTTTATCAAATCTCGTAATAGATATTTATAAAAATAAAATTTTTATTGACATTTGGTTTAAAACACGATAGAATATATTTCGTTAGCAGGAGTGGTGGAATTGGCAGACGCGCAGGCTTCAGGTGCCTGTGGTAGCAATACCGTGTGGGTTCAAGTCCCATCTCCTGCATGAATTATAAGTGGCTTAAATCTTTATTTATAGAGGTTTGAGCCATTTTTTATGCGCAGACCTGTGCAAAGGAAATAAGATACTAAGATGCCACACAAATTGTGTGGCGATTAGAGAAGGTAATATCAAAATAATAACGGTTGTTATATAATGATGTATACTACTATTACTTGAAAATGCTATTGACTTTGGTATAATAAAATAGCAAAAGAAAGGTGGAAAAGTTATGATTAAAAAGGAAGAGCTAGAAGCAATATTAAATACGATTGATTTGAGAGATGACGCACCTACAGATGAGCCAATGCGTCAGTATTATTTTATAAAGAAAGCGCGTGAGATTGTCCATGCAAAAAGTGAAAAATTAGGCAGGAGACTGACCGCTGATGGAGAGACATTTGGGTGTCAGATGAATGCAAAAGACAGTGAAAAACTTATTGGCATTCTTGAAAATATTGGGTTTGAAATGATTGAGGATGAGTCGGCAGACTTAGTATTTTATAATACTTGTACCGTTCGGGACAATGCAAATCAGCGTGTGTATGGCAGATTGGGATTTGCAAATAGTATGAAGAAGAAAAATCCACACAAAAAGATTGCACTGTGCGGTTGTATGATGCAGGAACCCTCTGTAATTGAAAAGATACAAAAGAGTTATTCGTTTGTTGATTTAATTTTTGGAACACACAATATTTACAAATTTGCGGAGTTGATTGTTGCAATGTACAATTCAGATACAATGATTATTGATATCTGGAAAGATACGAATCAGATTGTAGAGGATTTGCCAGCGGAGCGCAAATATGCTTTTAAATCAGGGGTCAATATTATGTATGGCTGCAATAATTTTTGTAGTTATTGTATTGTTCCCTATGTGCGTGGACGTGAGCGGAGTCGCAATCCAAAGGATATTATTCGGGAAATTGAAAAGCTTGTGTCAGAAGGGGTAGTGGAGGTTATGCTTTTGGGGCAAAATGTCAATTCTTATGGAAAGACGCTTGAGGAACCTATGTGTTTTGCACAACTTTTACAAGAGGTAGAAAAAATTGAGGGATTGGAACGAATTCGCTTTATGACCTCGCACCCAAAAGACTTATCGGATGAGTTGATTCAAGTTATGAAAAATTCTAAAAAAATTTGCCGTCATCTGCATCTTCCATTACAGTCAGGTTCAACTAGGATTTTGGAGAAAATGAATCGTCGTTACACAAAAGAGCAATACCTTGCACTTGCGCAGAAGATCAGGAGTGAGATGCCAGATATTTCACTTACAACAGATATTATAGTGGGATTTCCGGGTGAGACGGCAGAGGATGTGGATGAAACAATTGATGTGGTTCGGAAAGTACAATATGATAATGCGTTTACCTTTATTTATTCAAAGCGAGCAGGTACACCTGCCGCCACAATACCCAATCCGACGAGTGAGGAACAAGTCAAGGAAAATTTTGATCGCCTTCTGTTGGCAGTACATGAAACAGCAGAAAAGCGCGGTGATCGTATGGTTGGTGAGACGCACAGTGTTCTTGTGGAAGAGAGCGATGGTGCGAAACTGACTGGCAGGCTTTCTCAGAATACATTAGTACATTTTGATGGAGATGCTTGTCTGGTTGGAAAAATTGTAGATGTGAAGCTGACGGAAGCACATGGATTTTACTATTTTGGCAAGATTAATATGCAGGAGCATCAATTACAAAAATTATTGCGCAAAAACAAACCAATGAGCAGATAAATTACCAGCCCTTATTTTAGGGAGGTAATAGGGGGGATTACAATGGAAAAGTTAAAACCAAAGTTGTTTTCAGTGATGAAAACGTACACAAAACAACAGTTTATAAAAGATATTGTGGCAGGAATTATTGTTGCAATTATCGCATTGCCACTGTCAATCGCACTTGCACTTGCATCTGGTGTTGGACCAGAGCAAGGTATTTATACGGCAATCATAGCGGGATTTTTAATTTCTTTTTTTGGTGGAAGTCGTGTGCAGATTGCAGGACCTACAGCGGCATTTGCTACGATTGTGGCAGGGATTGTTGCACAGAAGGGCATGAACGGATTGATTATTGCGACGATTCTTGCAGGAATCATTCTGATTGTGATGGGATTTTTAAGACTGGGTAATTTAATCAAATATATTCCATTTACAATTACAACAGGTTTTACTGCTGGCATTGCGGTGACGATTGTAATTGGGCAGATAAAAGATTTTTTAGGGCTTACCTACCCTGAAGGGACTGTTACGATTGAGACGATGGAAAAAGTGGAGGCGGTTGTCAAAAATATTGCAACAGTCAACTGGCAGGCATTGATTGTAGGTTTAATATGCCTTGGAATTCTAATAATATGGCCATACATAAACAAAACAGTTCCGGGTTCTTTGGTTGCTGTTATCGCTGGGATTCTTATAGTGAAACTTCTCAACCTTAATGTCAACACAATTGGAGATTTGTATGAAATTAGCAATAAGCTTCCTCAAATACAGATTCCTGAAATTTCCTTTGGCGTTGTCAGGGAAATGCTTCCAGATGCTTTTACAATTGCTATTCTTGCGGCGATTGAGTCGTTGCTGTCATGTGTGGTAGCTGACAGTATGATTAACTCAAAACATCGTTCTAATATGGAATTAATTGCGCAGGGTATCGGTAATATTGGAGCAGCATTGTTTGGCGGAATTCCTGCGACAGGTGCAATTGCAAGAACAGCGGCTAACATTAAAAATGGTGGGCGCACACCGATTGCTGGTATGGTTCATGCGGTTACGCTGGTGCTAATTTTGGTGATATTGATGCCCTATGCGGCGTTGATTCCAATGCCATGTATTGCGGCTATTTTATTTATGGTTGCCTATAATATGTGTGGGTGGAGAACTTTTGTCAATCTGTGCAAATCCTCACCAAAGAGTGATATTATTGTGCTTGTCACAACGTTTGTGCTGACGGTCGTATTTGATTTGGTTGCAGCGATTGAAGTGGGTATTTTACTGGCGGCAATTCTCTTTATGAAGCGCATGAGTGATGTTATGGAAGTGGAGGGGTGGAAATATGTAGATGGCGAAGATGATCCAGATAGCATTACACTGCGCGAAGTTCCACCGCACACGCTTGTGTATGAGATTTCAGGTCCAATGTTTTTTGCTGCGGCTGATAAGATTCTGAATATTTCTGTAAAGGATGACACGCAGTTTTTGATACTTCGTATGAGGAGTGTGAGCGCGATTGACGCAACCGCAATGCATTCGTTAGAACAGCTTTATGAAAAATATTCTAACAAAGGGATTCAGATGATTTTGTCTCATGTAAACGAGCAGCCAAGGGCTGTTATGGATAAAGCTGGTTTTACAAAGGCGGTCGGAATAGAGAATTTTTGTATGCATATTGATGAGGCGTTGGAACGGGCGCGAAAGCTCTACAAATAAAATGGTTCATTAGGAAGAGCTGCCTGCCAAGATAAGCTTCTATGGTTTCAGAGCTTATTTTGGTACGGAAGCTCTTCTTATTTTATTGTTTAAAGGATAGATTATTAAGAAGCCTTTAAGTCGTAGATCTTAATTGATTGTATATTGAAAAACTGTTATAATCGAATTGGGAACTGTGCTGGTACAGCGTTCGTAAAGATAGCAGGAAGTAGTTATTTTTAAAATCGTGCGCAGCAATAAAAGGAGCTGATACATATATGTATAGCAAAAACACAATATTAATTGTAGATGACGAAGAAATAATCAAACGAATGCTCAAAGATGTGCTCAAGGATGCATTTGAGGTGTTGGATGCATCAAATGGGCGGGAAGCACTGGAAATTTTGGCGGTCAATGTTGACAAAATAGCGGTGATTGTTTTGGATTTGATGATGCCTATTATGGATGGGTTTCAATTTATGGATGCATTTCGGAAAAATCGGGCATATGATAATATTCCTGTGATTATTGCCACTTCTGATGAAGACTGGCATGCGGAACAGAAATGCTTGGAAGCTGGTGTGTGGGATTTTGTTATGAAGCCATATGACCCTGTACTTTTGCGGTTTCGTATTAAAAATGCAATTGAAAAGAGTCGTATGATTATGGCTGAGATGGATGCGGTGACAGGACTTTATACGAAGTTCAAATTTTACCGTACTGTACGCAGCCTTCTTACAGAGGAGACAGAGGAATTGTTTGCGCTTGTGCGGTTTGATATAGACCGTTTTAAGATGATTAATAATTTTTATGGTGTCAAGGAAGGAGATAGGGTGCTGCAAAGTATCGCTTCTGAGCTGCGGAAGATTTCAACTGTTTTTGACCAATTTGTATATGGACGATTTGAGAATGATATCTTTGCTATCTGTATGCCCTACAAAGAGGAAAATATTGACTTGTTGGTAAATGCGCTGCAAATCAATTTAAAAAGGGTGAACAAGGATTATAATATAAAAATTTCCTGTGGAGTATATATTATCAAAGATGATTCGTTAGATGTACCCGATATGTATGATAGGGCATTGTTGGCTGCCAAAAGTTGTAAAGGTAAGTTTACGCAAAGTGTGGTCTACTATGATGATAGTATGATTGAAAATATGCGACAGGAACAATTTATTATCAATGAGGTTAACAGAGCGATTGAAGAAGAACAGTTCGAGGTGTATTTACAGCCGAAGATAAATTTGGCAACAGACCGTTCTTATGGGGCAGAAGCTTTGGTGCGTTGGAATCATCCAGACAGAGGGATGATTTCCCCCGGAGAGTTTATTCCTGTTTATGAGCGCAATGGCATTATTGGCAGATTGGATCAGTATATGTGGCGTCATGTCTGCAAATTATTGCGCAAGTGGATTGACGAGGGGAAAAATCCAAATCCCATTTCTGTTAATGTCTCACGGGTAAATATTTATAATCCGCAGCTTGTTAAGATTTTCAAAAAGTTAATTACAGAGTATCAGATTCCTGCAGAGTTGCTAAATCTGGAATTGACAGAAAGTGCTTTTATGGAAGATCAGGATTTGATTATGAAGACTATGAGCAGTCTGCATAAATTAGGATTTAAAATAATGATGGATGATTTTGGAAGTGGCTACTCGTCACTCAATGTCCTAAAGGATATGGAAGTAGATTATCTGAAAGTTGATATGAAGTTCTTGCAAATTGAGGAGTTTAATGGAAAAGGCGAGAAAGTACTCACTTCTATTATACGTATGGCAAAATGGTTGCATCTTCCATCGATTGTGGAAGGGGTTGAGACTGTTGAACAGGTGGACTTTTTAAAGTGCATTGGATGCGAATATGCACAGGGATATTATTATGCAAAGCCTTTGCGGATAGAAGAGTATGAGAAGTTTTTAATTCGGGAGGAAGAGGCAGGTACGAAGTGCAGCGCAAATGAGAATACAGTGATTATCAATGAATTGTGGAATACGCGCTCTAGTATCAGCAAATTTTTTGATTTGTTGGAAACACCAATTGCTATTTATGAGTATCGAAAGGGAAAATCAGAACTGCTTAGAACAAATATTCGATACGAGGCAGATATTGCATTTGATAAGCAAGTGGATGAACAAGAGCATTATCGAAGGTCAGAGACAGAAAAAGTGCTTCTAAATAAGGCATTTGCAAGAATTGTGCGAGGAGATTTTTCAGAGGCACTTGAGTATGAACTTACAGAGGATGTGTGGTATCGCGTGACTGTTAAAGTGATAGGAAAACGTGCAGATACAATGATTATGATGGTAACGTTTTATGAGATAAGTGCGTACAAGTAAAAAATTGTTTAGCATAGCTTAGAATAAATGCTTTTGCCACATTAGGGTTCGACCAAGCAGTAAGGCGTATTATTGTATGTAATCAATATATGCTATGTGAATATGTTAAAAATACAATATATTGATTATAAAAAATTGAATTAATTAGCGCAACGAGTTAAGTTATTTATATGCTTCGTAAGATTGGCAGAGGAGCGGGACAAAATGGAAATTAGGGAATTATTAGAAAAAGTACAATGTGGAGAAATTTCAACAGAAGAGGCGGAAAAATATTTAAAGAAACAGCCATTTGAAGAACTGGGATTTGCCAAGCTTGATTTGCATCGGGAGGTCCGAACTGGTTTTCAAGAAGTTGTATATTGTGCAGGCAAACAGGATGCTTATCTTGTGTCTATATTTCAAAAATTATATGAGAAAAATGGTGAGGTACTGGGAACAAGAGCAAGTGTAGAACAGTATGCGTTGGTGTCCAAAAGTCTTCCACAGGTACAGTATGATGCAGTATCAAAAATTTTAAAAATAGAGGAAAAACCAGAGGAGAAAGCATTAAAACAGATTGGGAAAATTGCGGTTTGTACAGCGGGAACTGCGGATATTCCTGTGGCGGAGGAAGCGGCGCAAACCGCGGAATATTTTGGAGCTTCAGTAAGTCGAATTTATGATGTGGGAGTGAGTGGTTTGCATAGATTGTTGGCGAGCGCACAGGTGATACAACAGGCAAATTGTGTGGTGGCAGTGGCAGGTATGGAAGGAGCTTTGGCGAGTGTGATTGGAGGGCTTGTCAGCAATCCGGTTATTGCAGTTCCAACGTCTGTTGGTTATGGAGCAAATTTACATGGTTTATCGGCATTGCTTACAATGATTAATTCTTGTGCAAATGGCATTGCGGTTGTCAATATTGATAATGGTTATGGAGCAGGCTATATTGCGACACAGATTAATAGACTTGCAAGTATAAAATAAAAAATTTGCACTATGTTTGTGGTTATACAAATAGTAGGACAGCAGAAAGAAAGGATATTATTATGAACAGGATTCTTTATATAGAGTGTTACTCTGGAATCAGTGGAGATATGACAGTTGCGGCGATGCTTGATCTCGGCGTGAATCAGAAAGTGCTTGAGGAAGCTATCGACAGTATTAGGTCGCTTGTGTATGGATTTGATATCGCAATAAAGAAAGTGCAGAAGGCGGGGGTTTGTGCCTGTGATTTTGCGGTGATTCTTGATAAGAAACATGAAAACCACGATCATGATATGGAATACTTGCATGGACATGCTGATATTGAAAAAGAGCGTTATCATGAACATGAAGAACATCACCATCATACCGGATTAAGAGAAATAACACATATTTTGGATCAGGCTAAAATAACAGAAGGCGCAAGAGAACTAGCAAAGAGTATATTTCAGATTCTGGCTGAGGCAGAGTCAAAGGCGCACAATAAACCTGTAGATGAAGTGCACTTTCATGAAGTGGGGGCAGTGGATTCCATTGTGGATATTTTGTCAGCCGCCGTATGTATTGATTTACTGAAAGAGAAATATAGTATAACAGATGTTGTTATATCGGAATTATACGAAGGGCATGGAAGCGTGCGCTGCCAGCATGGAATTTTACCAATACCAGTTCCAGCAACAGCAAACATTTTGGAATCTTATCAACTTCCAGTACACTTTATGGAATTTCAGGGTGAATTTGTGACACCGACAGGTGCGGCAATTGCTGCGGCGGTCAGAACAAAGGCACATCTGCCATCAAAATTTCAAATAATAGCAAGTGGTGTTGGTGCAGGCAAGAGAGCCTATGAGAAGGCTAGTCTGTTGCGGGCAATGGTAATTGAGGAGAATTCCGAGAATCAGGAGGGAATTTATAAGTTGGAGACAAATGTTGATGACTGTTCGGGCGAGGCATTTGGCTATGTGATGGACAGGCTTTTTGAGGCGGGGGCAAGAGATGTGTACTATATTCCAGTCTTTATGAAGAAGAATCGACCTGCGTATCAATTAAGTGTGATTTGTAAGGAGGCAGATATTGCAAAGTTGGAACAGATTATCTTTCAGGAAACCACGACAATTGGTATTAGAAGAGTGCAGATGGAACGCACTATTTTAAAGAGGGAACACCAGATATTGAATACCAGTTTGGGTAAAATTGCAGTAAAAGTATGCGGAGAAAGAATATATCCTGAATACGAATCATTGATATCAATGTGTCGAGAAATGGGGATTTCTTATTTGGAAGCTTACAATAAAATTTATGGAGAATTAAATAACGGGAGATATAAAAATGTCTGATAGGAAAATAACTACTGTAATTTTTGATTTAGATGGAACTCTTTTAGATACATTGGAAGATTTAAAAAAAGCGACAAATTATGCGCTAAAGGTTTGTGATATGCCAGAACGGACTTTGGAGGAAGTGCGGCGGTTTGTAGGCAATGGTGTGAGAAATCTGATGATTCGTGCTGTGCCTGATGGAGAGAAGAATCCAGAATTTGAGCGGGCTTTTGCGATATTCAAAGAATATTATGGACTGCACTGCAATGATGCGACAAAAGCATATGATGGAGTTCCTCAACTTTTGAAAGAGTTAAAAAACAGAGGTTATGCACTTGCGATTGTCTCCAATAAAATTGATTCAGCAGTGCAAGATCTAAATCATCGATATTTCCCACAGGTAGATGTTGCGATCGGAGACCGGGAAAGCATGAGAAGAAAACCTGACCCTGATAGTGTTTATCTAGCGTTGGAGGAGCTTGGTAAAATCAGGGAAGAAGCTGTTTATGTAGGGGATTCTGATGTCGATTTGGCAACAGCACGAAATGCAGGACTTCCATGTATTAGTGTGCTCTGGGGATTTCGAGACAAGGAGTTTCTTATAGCGCACGGGGCAACCGTTTTTGCCGAAAACCCTATGGAAATATTAGATGTTTTGTTGCGGATGTGATTTGTTGGTTCTAACTTAATAAAAACATAGATTTTTGCCAATTGATAAGGCAAATTGCCTTATCAATAAATAGACAAGTCAAAATGTATTTGTTATTTTTCTACAAATCTTTAGGAATTTGAAACTTTGTCGTCAGGAACATATTCCATGATGTCCTCAACCCTACAATTCAGGATATTGCATAGGCTGTTAATGATAAGTGTTTTAACAATTTCATTTTTGCGCAGACGCTGTAATTGTGCTCTATCCACCCCATAATATTCGACCAGTTTGTACTGACTGATATGTTTCTGTTTGAGAGTTATCCATAATTTGTCATATTTTATCATTTTATATAGTCCTCCTTCTTGTATTTTATATGTTGGTGAATTATAATAATATGGTGCGTGTGTGCACCATATTCTATAAGAGATTGAACGTGATTATCATCTGTTATCGTTTTACAATCGTCTCTTATCATAGAAGGTTACAGGGAGGTTACAATAGAGAGTATAGGAAGTTAGAATAACAGGAGGTATCAATGGAGAAAAAAATGTATATTACAGAAGAGGAACGTGAAAAATGCAGAAGAGTGGCAGATGCCTATGCGGAGATCTATGAGGACGAAGAACAGAATATTGTGGTGTTGGATGCGGGGAGATATGGCTATATTAAGCTGCAATACTATAATCCACCTTATGGATTTAGTGACATGTTGGTATTTACGGATAGTAGAGAACTGTTTGAAGACTTGTGGGAAGATTGGTTGAATACACAACTTTTTGAGTTGGCAAAAGGGACAAAGTTGATTGAATTGGATTATGAAGATATATTTGCCCGTCTGCCACAGCATAAACAAAAAGAATTGATGTCAAAGAAACGCTATTTCGCAGAGAAAACAGGAATAACAGATGTTTTCTTTGAGAGTTAGGAAGCTCGCAAAGTAATTATAAAATGGGAACTTTCTTACAAGATAAAATTAGACAAAGTGATTTCTATCGGGTATTTATCTTCGATAGAAATCACTTTGTTATTACAAGGGTGTAAAATTTAATTTATATTTGTTGGTCAATAATGGATACACCAATCTTTTCAGGTTGAAGCAGGTCATTAATAATATTTTTGCAATGCTCTGCGGCGGTCTTACTAAATGCTGCGTTTTCACCAAATAGTTTATTATAATTATCTTTGAACTCATTAGTAGTGAGAGCGATCGTGTCATCGAAGTTCATCTTTTTATTTTCACTATCAAAAGTTAGACCTATTTTGGAAAGTTCATCTTTGTGGTCAAGGCACAACTGATTTAATTTGCCAATTGTCTCAACATGGTCCGTGTTGTCTGTATTATAGATAGACTTTGCAAAATAAGTAAGAAACGTTTTAACGGACTCTTGAACTGTAGGATCAGAAGTTAGATTGGATTGCACAAGAGTGTTATTTTTCTGCAAAGCGGATATTGTCGATCCAGCAAGAGTTATATTGGCGGCGAGTGCTACATCGGTATCTTTGTATTTAGTAGTTTTGCTCATTTTATGTTCAACAACATTGTGTTCTGCGCCGTCAGTAGTTTCTTCTAACTTACGTATAATTTTGTCTGCTTTTCCGATAAAGGAATCATGTCCAATAAACAGTTCATTAATCGTTGTGTCCTTCGCGTTCGCAAAAGTTTTGGTGTTAAGTGTATATTTGCCTTTTTCTTTTGTAATGCCGATCTTTTTTAGGTCTTTCTCATGTTCTGAGAATAAATTTTCTAGTTTAGAAATCTGCTTTTTGATCTCTTTATCTGTTATGGAATCAGAGCTACTTTTCAATTCATTATAGGATTTTAGAAAGTCTTCCAAACGTTTTCCCGCCAATTCTTTTGAAGTTCCGCCTGGCGAGTAGCGTTTTAATGCTTTTAATTTTTGGCGAAAAGAATCTTCTTTGTCCTGAAGCTTTTTAATATCCGTGTCGGTTTCTGTTATTTTCTTTACATAAGAGCTTGTATAGGAAAAATTATTATTCTTGATTTTTTCTATAAGATCCATTGGCATAAGCGGTTTTAATTGAACTGTCATATAAATTCCTCCTAAATAATATAATAGATTCTCAAATTTTTTTGCTTACTTATATTATCGGCACATAACCAGTAAAGTTATAGTTTTTTTATAAAAAATATAAGAGGGTGTATGGCTTGAGGCTTATTCCTTAGAGATTTCTTAGAGAAAACTATGCTACAATACCCATGTGTAAAGGGTGAAAGAAAAAAGAGAAAGAGATAAAATGCAAACACATATCTTTCACCTTTTGTGTTTGCACTTCAAATGAAAATGCAAGCATTTTCACTTGAGGTTTGGTGCAAAAAATAAAAGAATACATGGAGGGAAGTTATGAGAAAAAAATCAATGGTCGCAAAAACAGTCGCTCTTTTTATGGCGACGGCAGTCAGTGTTACAACAGTTGGTTGCAGCGCAAAGGATCAAACTGTCAGCAATGAGAACCGTTCAGACATTTCGACAGAGGCAGATAAAACAGAAGAGCATTCTAGCGAGTCCGGGCAGAAAGATGAGACAGCAAGTGGAGGAATGGGGCGCTATATAGAAACGAGTGTTCGAGAAGGCGAAACATTTTATGACAACGTAGAGCAACAGATTTTAAGTGATGGTCAGATCGTTTTTTTAAATAGCCTTACAAAACAGAAAGTTGTGTCAAAGGACAATGGTGAGACATGGAACACAGAGATTGATGAGGGGTTTTCTAGTTTTATTGAGGAACATTATCCAGCGGCGTCAGCGATTGCAAAAGATGGAACCATTGCGATTGTCGGCATGGATAAAATAGAGGGAACAGAGAGTACCTATGAGTACAACCTCTATATTTACAATACAGATGGTACTACAAAGCAGATTGCTGTTCCGCTGCCGGACACAAATTCTAATTTGAGGACATTGGCATTTGATGAACAGGGAACTTTGTATGCGTTTGCATCAGGATGCAAGATAGTCTATCAAGTGGATGTCAGTGCAGGTACAGCGGAAAAGTTGTTGACGCTTGAGGATATAACTGATTTGATGGAATGTAGAGATGGCATATTAATGTGCTCAACTTTTGAGAAGATTTTTCTCTATGATTTGGAAAACAAATGTTTTATTGAAGATGAAGTGCTAGACAGTTTTGTCGAGCAAAATTATGAAGGAATGTCATGGACAGGGGGCGGATATACAGCATATTCTTTTTTGGGTGCAGACAAAACCATTTATGTAGCAGGAGAGAAAGGATTGCATCGTCATGTTATTGGCGGAGGAACAATGGAACAGGTTATTGATGGAAGTCTTTCCTCATTGGGCGATCCTACATATAGCATTTTGGCAATGACAATGAATGATAAAAATGAGTTTTTTGCGGCGTACAGTGGTGGTAAAATTGTAAAATTTGTTTATGATGCTACAGTACCCTCTGTTCCAAACGACAAGATTACGGTATACAGCTTGAGTGAAGATGACTTTGTAAAACAGACAATTTCAGCCTATCAGACACAGTATCCTAATTTGTTTATCGAGTATCAAATTGGAATGGAGGAAGGTGGCATTACAAGAGAAGATGCACTGAAAAAATTAAATACACAGTTGCTGAGCGGCAGCGGTCCAGATGTTATTATGCTCGATGGAATTAATATTGATACTTATGCAGAAAAAGGTGTGTTAATGGATTTGTCTGATATTGTCAATGAAGTTGATCAGAGTGAGGGACTTTACAAAAATTTAATAAATGGGATTCGGACAGATGACAAGATGTACGCTGTTCCTGCAAAGTTTTATATTCCTGTTCTTTTTGGCAATGAAAGTTATGTGGACAGCGCAAAAGATTATCAGTCAATAGCGGATATGGCAGAGAAGGCAAGGGAGGCATATCCAGATACGACTCTTTTGGGGGTGTGTTCCGCGACAGGTATTATGAGACGGTTTATGCCAGTGTGTGCACCCACATGGAAAGATGAGAGCGGGCAGCTTAACCAAGATAAAGTGCGTGCGTTTTTAGAGCAGTCAAAGAGACTCTATGACGTGGAAATGAATGGTACCCCAGAAGAATATATCAATATGTACAAACAGAGGATAAATGAAGACGGAGAAAACTACGAGGAAGGAAAGTATTTTCTGATGACACAAGACAATCTTTATCTGATGCAGCAGACACCATTTGCATATGGGGAGATAATTAGTGCAAGTACTTATAGGGATTTGTTGTCTGTGCCAAGAATTGAGGGGCTGGAAAATACGCAGATAAAGCTGATGAGCGGACAGTGTGACAACGTTTATCATCCAGCGTCAATTGCAGGAATTAACACAGCAACGCAAAATGCAGAGGCGGCGAAGCAGTTTGTACAAATGATGCTTGGTGCGGCTGTTCAAGAAACAATAGAGTTTGGGCTTCCTGTAAATAAGAAAGCGTTACCAGCGCAGTTTGCCTATGATGAGAGTGAACTTGGAGATGACGGCGGGCAGTATTATATGAGTTTTTCAACGAAGAATGGAGAGCACTTTAGCTATACAATTTATCCAGTAAATCAGGAAGGAATTGACAAGTTGGAGGCGTGGATTGCACAGCTCGATACACCCTATCTGAGTGATACTGTACTGGAAACGGCAGTTTATAAGGAGGGTGCAAAATATCTTGAGGGAACACAGGATATTGACGCAGCAGTGAAAGCAATTGCAGACAGTGTGGAGATTTATCTTTTTGAATAATATCTATGCGAAATAAGATTGAAAAGTTTTAGTTGAGAGAATGGGTGTAAAAGAATGAAGCGGTTTCGGGAATTGGCTTATTTTATAGCTTTTATTGGTGTAAGTTTCATGGGAGTGTTGATTTTTGTGCTGATTCCCTTTGCAGATGTGGTGCGGCGTTCATTTTTGACAGTAATGTCAGGGGAATTTGCAGGTTTAAACAATTATAAAACAGTGATTCACAATCAGGCGTTTCGTCTTGCAGTAAAGAATACACTCCATTTTATGGGTGTGGGGATACCGCTGTTGGTTATAATTAGTCTGGCAGCCGCACTTGTGCTTAGCAAGATACAAGACATTCATGTGATAAAAAGCCTATATTTGTTTCCAATGGCAATGCCAACAGCAACAGTGGTTATTGTGTGGAGAATGTTTTTTTACAAACAGAATTTTGAAAGTTTAGTTATTAGCTATTTGTGGAAAAACACAGGATATACCATTGTGCTGTGGCTTGCAGGAATTGCGGCAATCCCGAATGAATTGATTGAGGCGTCAAAGGTGGATGGCGCAAATAAATTTCAATGCCTAATATTTGTAAAGCTGCCTTGTCTAAAAGGCAGCGTTTACACAATTGTAATTTTATCGTTTTTAAATTCTATGAAAATCTATAGAGAGGCGTATCTTGTCGGTGGTTCTTACCCGGGAAAAGATATTTACCTTTTGCAACATACGTTTAATAATTGGTATGTGAATTTGGAGTTTGACAAGATGGCGGCTGCCAGTGTTTTGGTGGCTGTGGTGCTGTTTGTATTTATTTTATTGTTTCAATATTACAGCCAGCAGTAAAAAATAATAAGTCAAGCAATTGCAAAGCAGATGGCAGAGATTTATTTGAATAGTAGGGGACTTAAATTGAAGTTAAGAAGGTTTTTAAGAAAATTTTTCTACACAGCGTCAGAGGCAGTTACAAAATTGATATTTATTGCGGTAGGAATTGTAATTTGTGCGCCAGTGTTTCTTGTTGTGACAGGTTCTGTTATGGGAAAAGGGGATTTGTATGAGTGTTTGGCGCCAGTGTTTGAACATGGGACAGGGTTTGTATCATGGAAACTGATTCCGCAGTATCCTACTGTAGAAAATTACATTCGACTGCTTTTTTATTCACCAGAATTTTTTGTGCTGTTTTGGAATTCAGTAAAAATAGTCGGTTTGATTTTGCTAGGGCAGATGGTGGTAGGGATTCCCGCGGCGTGGGCATTTGCGACATATACAGTAAGAGGAAAAAATGTACTCTTTACCATCTATGTTGTGCTTATGTTGCTGCCTTTTCAGGTGACAATGCTCTCGAGTTATCTGACGCTTGACAGGTTATCATTGTTAGATACCCACTGGGCGATTATTTTCCCTGCGGTGTTTAACACATTTCCAATTTTTGTAATTTACGGTGGATTTCGAGCGATACCAAAGTCTTTGATTGAAGCTGCGAGAATTGATGGAGCAGGGGAGATTTCTATCTTTTTTATGGTAGGAATAGGGCTTGGAAAGGGTGGAATCCTTTCTGCGCTGGTGCTTGGATTTTTGGAGTATTGGAATATGATTGAACAGCCATTTGCATTTCTGGAGAATAAAACTTTATGGCCATTGTCACTGTATTTGCCTGAAATTAGCTGGACACAGGCAGGATTTGCGTTTGCGGCGTCTGTGGTAATGTTAATTCCAGCAGTTTTTGTGTTTGTGATGGGACAAGATTATCTGGAACAGGGGATTATTTATTCCGGATTGAAGGGTTAGGAAAGGGTTTGAATTATGGAGAAGGATGAGGAGAGGCTTTTTGCTCGTAAGCGAATGGAGAAGTGGATCAAAATATTTTTGATATTTCTGGTATTTGTTTGGCTGTGCACAATTATTTCAAAGAGCATCTATGTGTCAGGTCTGCCACTTGTAAGAACAGATACAGCCACAAAAAAGTATGTGGAACATATTGTGGAGACGGATGGAATTGTGACCGCAGATGGCGAAGTTGCTGTAAACACACGGGCGGGATTGCGCGTGGATAAAATTTATGTGCGCCAAGGGGATTCTGTGAAAGCAGGAGATATTCTTTTTACCATTGACACAACTGATATTGCTGAACGAATAAACGCAAAGGAGATTGAACTGTCTAAACTTATGTGTAATCTTTCTGATTTTCAGGCGAATGCAGTGATTGATGCACAGAAAAAAGAAGTGGCGATTTTATGGGCAAAGGAAGATTATGAGACGGCGGACAAAGAGACTGCACTGACAAAAGAACGCGCAAAAGCGGCGTTGGAGAAGGCACAAGAGGCGCTAGAAAAGCATCTTGCAGATCCGGTGCCATATACTGCGGACAATGCACGGCGCAATGCATGGGAGGAATATCATAATTGGGTAAATAGTGGGTATTGTATAGCGGATAAGATTACAGAAAAAGAGCGCGAGATTCAGCGGTTGGAGGAACAGCTTGCTGAGTTAGAAAAGCGTGTTGATACAACAGAGGAAATAGGAAAAAATGAATTGCCAAAAGTGTTGTCAGGAGCAGCAGGAAGTTTAGAGAATACAATAGAGAAGAACAAAAATAGTACAGATTCTATAGAGATAGATAAGAAAATAGAAGATATAAAGTCAGAAAATACAGAGATAGAGAATCCACAAACAGAAAATATAGAAATTAATAACACAGAACCAGAGAATCCAACATTAGAAGAGAAGGAACCAGAAAATACGAAAATAGAGAATCCAGAAATAGAAAATACGGAAATAAACAATACAGAAATAGAAAATACAGAAACAAAAGATACAGAACTAGAGAATGAAGAATTAGAGAGTACAGAATTAGAAAACAAAAATACTTTACAAGAGCCAAAGGAGAATCAGAATCAGGCAGACGAAGAAAAACGAACAGAACTTCTAAATAAAATAAAAAAAGCAAATAAACAATTGCTTACGCTGCGCGATCAGTTGACAAAACATGACAGAGATGCAGTTACACAGCCGGACTATTCCGCGGAAGAAGCAGCATTTGATACATGGCAGAATACAAAACGTTCTCTTGAGGAAGCCATACAACAGGCAAAAGAAAACTACAATGATGTAAGCTATGCGCGCGAGGTAACGCTGCGGCAGAAAATGAGAGAGATTGCGGCTGCGGAAGTTACATCACGTGCAGATTCAACCGCCGAACTTTATGAAATTGAAATAAATCAGGAAAAGAAAGAAATAGAACGACTTTATACAATAAAAAAACAAAAAGGAGAAATTAAGGCGGAACATGATGGCATGGTGTCAAGGATTCAAATAGAAGTTGGCAGCAGGACAGCAGATACAGCAGCGCTTTTGTTGACAGATGCACAACGCCCCTGCCAGTTTAAGTTTCATATTACAAAGGAGGAAAGCAAATATATTCATCTGTTAGATACTGTTGCGGTAAAATTGAATGGGCAATCCGCAGAGATGGATGTCACCGTGGATTATGTTGCGGAGAATGCGCAGGGTGGCTACGATATTACCTGCCTGCTTCCTGAAAAGGTAGGGCAGCCCGGTTTAAGCGGGAGTGTAAGAAAATCGGTGCAGGGAGAATATCATGACTTGACTTTGCCAGTGGAGGCTGTTTATGAGGAAAACAGTGCTTATTATATTTATACATTAAACGAAAAGGAGGGAATCCTTGGAAGTGAGTACTATACCGAAAAAATTAAGGTGCAGGTAAAAGACAAAAATGACCGCTACGCTGCAATTGAACCTGGAACCATTAGTGCTGACACAAAAGTAATTACCTACTCCACAAGAGAATTAAAACAAGGACAGAGTGTACGGCCACAGGAGAAATAATGGGTTTGCATAATCTGCGAAAAACAACTCTTCATTTTCACAATTGACAATAAATAGAAATTGCACTATACTTATATACAGACACTATATATAGTGTCATAATTAAATAACAGACACAATATAAAAGAAAAATGCATATAAGGGAGTAGGATTTAAATGAGCGAAGAAATCGATTACAGTGTACTGTATCAGCCCAAAAAGGCGGTCTACGTAATCAAAAAAGATGGCAGCAAAGAGGCATTTAATGTGCAGAAAGTTATCATTGCTGTCGGAAAATCAGCCTATCGTGCACTAACAAAATTTACTGATGCAGAAAAGCAGCAGATTTGCCAGGATGTCATCGATAAGGTAAACGAGATGGAGAGTGAGCGGATTCCAATTCCAGTGATGCACAATATTGTTGAGAGTGCATTAGAGGACGTGAAACCGATTGTGGCAAAAAGTTATCGCGATTACAGAAATTACAAACAAGATTTTGTGCGTATGATGGATGATGTATACAAAAAAAGTCAGTCCATTATGTATGTTGGCGATAAAGAGAATGCAAACACGGATTCTGCACTTGTTTCTACAAAGAGAAGTCTGATTTTTAACCAGTTTAACAAGGAACTTTACCAGAAATTCTTCCTTACAACAGAGGAGATTCAGGCATGTAGGGACGGATATATCTATATTCATGATATGTCAGCGCGGCGCGACACAATGAACTGTTGCCTTTTTGATGTAGAGAACGTGCTTTCCGGTGGCTTTGAGATGGGAAATATCTGGTACAACGAACCAAAATCGCTTGATGTGGCATTTGATGTGATTGGTGATATTGTGCTCAGTGCGGCAAGTCAGCAGTATGGTGGGTTTACAGTTCCAGAAGTCGATAAAATTCTTGCACCTTATGCAGAGAAGACATATCAAGCAGCAGTTGAGAAATATATTAGGCTTGGCATCGACGCTAAAAAGGCAGAAGAGGTGGCTGTTGCAGATGTAGAACGCGAGTTTGAACAGGGATTTCAAGGGTGGGAATATAAGTTTAATACTGTGGCAAGCAGCCGCGGTGACTATCCGTTTATTACAGTGACCGCTGGAATTGGAACAGAACGCTTTGCGAAAATGGCGACAATACAGATGCTAAATGTCAGACGGAAAGGACAAGGCAAAAAGGAGTGTAAAAAGCCGGTTCTGTTTCCAAAAATTGTGTTTTTATATGATGAAAATCTTCATGGACCGGGAAAACCGCTTGAAGATGTGTTTGAGGCAGGTGTTCGGTGTTCTGCAAAAACAATGTATCCTGATTGGCTTAGTCTGACAGGAAAGGGCTATATCGCTAGTATGTACAAGCAGTATGGTAAGGTTATTTCACCGATGGGGTGTCGTGCATTTCTCTCCCCGTGGTATGAGCGGGGTGGTATGCACCCTGCAGACGACAAAGATGTGCCAGTGTTTGTAGGGCGTTTTAATGTTGGGGCTGTCTCGTTGCATCTTCCAATGATTCTTGCCAAAGCAAGGCAGGAAAGCAGAGATTTTTATGAGGTGCTTGACTATTATTTGAATCTGATTCGTCAGTTGCATATCAGAACCTATGCGTATTTGGGAAATATGCGCGCTTCGACCAATCCATTAGCGTATTGTGAGGGCGGATTTTTGGGCGGCCATCTCAAGCTTTCGGATAAGATTAAACCATTGCTGAAATATGCGACAGCTTCTTTTGGCATTACGGCATTTAATGAGCTTCAGATGTTGTACAATGGTAAGTCTCTTGTAGAAGACGGGGCATTTGCGTTGGAGGTTCTTGAGTACATCAATAAAGAAGTCAACCGGTTTAAAGAGGAAGACGGAAATCTGTATGCGATTTACGGCACGCCTGCGGAAAATCTTTGTGGGTTGCAGGTGAAACAGTTCCGCGCACAGTATGGTATTGTGGAAGGCGTTTCCGATAGGGAGTATGTCAGCAATAGTTTTCATTGTCATGTGACAGAGGACATTACACCAATTGAAAAGCAGGATTTAGAATATCGGTTTTGGGAGTTGTCTAATGGGGGCAAGATTCAATATGTGAAATATCCGATTGATTATAATATTTCTGCAATTAAAACACTTGTAAGGCGTGCGATGGAGATGGGTTTTTATGAGGGAGTCAATCTATCCCTTGCATACTGTGATGACTGCGGTCATCAGGAACTTGAGATGGATGTGTGCCCGAAATGTGGCAGCAAAAATTTAACCAAAATTGACCGCATGAACGGTTATCTATCGTATTCCCGTGTTCATGGAGATACTAGGTTAAACGATGCAAAGATGGCAGAAATCGCAGAACGCAAAAGCATGTAAAGTATTGCGGTTTATGGGTTGGGAATGCGCAATTTATGCGCATTCCGTGAGAATATAATTGAGAAGTGAGGGGCGATTTTTGCGAAGCAAAATTTTAAATATCGCCCTGAATCGTTGTTATGAGTGGTCTTCTGGACCATGAATAGCAACAGTAAGGTGGAGGTTTGACGTAATATGAGATATCACAATATCACAAAAGATGATATGTTAAATGGTGATGGGTTAAGGGTCGTTTTATGGGTTGCAGGATGTGAGCACTGCTGCAAGGGCTGTCAGAATCCTATGACATGGGATCCAAACGGAGGATTGTTGTTTGATGATGTTGCCAAGGCAGAAATTTTTGAACAGTTGGACAAACCTTATATAGAGGGAATTACATTTTCGGGTGGTGATCCATTGCATTGTGCAAATCGAAATGGAGTAAAAGCGCTTGCGCGAGAGATTAAGGAAAAATATCCCAATAAAAATATCTGGCTGTATACGGGCGATATATGGGAAAACGTTGTGCAGTCTTCGCTGGTGAAATATATTGATGTACTTGTCGACGGAGAATTTGTGCAGGAGAAAAAAGACGCAACACTTCTGTGGAAAGGAAGCAGTAATCAACGTGTTATTGATGTACAAGCTACCTTAGCGCAGGAGAATCCACAAATTCCAGTGCTTCATTGCGGAGATTATGATGATATTCCTATGGGGCGGGAGACTGCCGGAGTATCAGACCAAAAGATTGTGCCATTTAGCACAGACGGAAGTAGTGCGATCAAAAAAAATGCCTGTGAGGCATAGGAAATTGGGAGAAAAAACGTGAATATAAAGGTAAAATATTTTACAGATAAAATACAAAAATTAGAGAAAATAGCAAAAGGAAACTGGGTTGATTTAAGAGCTTCAGAAGATGTGGAGATGAAACAGGGGGAATTTAGGTTAATTCCTCTTGGAATTGCAGTAGAACTGCCAAAGGGATATGAAGCTCATGTAGTACCAAGGAGTTCAACGTTTAAAAATTTTGGGCTAATACAAGTAAATCATCAAGGGGTTATTGATGGACCAGACCGAAAGACCGGTGAGGGCGGTTACTGTGGCAATGATGACCAGTGGTTTGTTCCAATGTATGCAATGCGAGATACAACGATTCATTTGAATGATCGTATCTGTCAGTTTCGGATTATGGAACAGCAGCCAGAGATTGTCTTTGAGGAGGTTACAGAACTTACTGGCGTAAATCGTGGAGGGTTTGGTTCCACTGGAAAAAATTAGGAAAAAGATGTCTGAATTTATTTTGCCCTTTTGGAGATACTGTTTTTGATATTGAAATGTCGTAACTAGATGTTTCGTTATAGAACAATTATAGAAAACAGGAGGGTGGATATGAGAACATCACATTTTAAAATTACGGATGTACACGCAAGAGAAGTGCTGGATTCTAGGGGAAACCCAACAGTAGAAGCGATGGTTATAGTGAATGATTGCTGTGAAGGAAGAGCAAGTGTACCATCAGGAGCAAGTACTGGAAAGTTTGAGGCAGTGGAGTTAAGAGATGGCGAGATGCGTTATATGGGTCTTGGTGTAGAGAAAGCTGTCAATAATGTAAATACAAAAATTCGAGATAAATTGCTTGGTGTTGATGTGTGCAGTCAGAAGTTGATTGATCATATTTTAGTGGATACAGATGGAACCGACAACAAAGGAAATTTGGGGGCTAACGCTACATTAAGCGTGTCAATGGCGGCCGCACGCGCTGCGGCAACTGCTCTGGGAGTGCCATTGTATCGGTATCTGGGCGGAGTGAAGACAGACCGACTTCCTGTTCCAATGATGAATATTTTAAATGGGGGCAGACATGCCACAAACACTGTTGATTTTCAGGAATTTATGATTATGCCAGTCTCTGCGGCGAACTTTCGGGAAGCATTGCGAATCTGCGCGGAGATTTATCACAATTTAAAGAAAATTTGCCATAAGAGAGGACTTTCGACAGGAGTAGGTGATGAAGGAGGATTTGCACCAGACCTTCCAGATGCATTTGCTGTGTTAGATTTGATTGTGGAGGCAGTTAAGGCAGCAGGATATACGCCAGGACATGATATTAAGATTGCACTGGATGTGGCTGCTTCTGAATTGTATAATGAGGAGGACGGCACATATCATTTTAGTGGTGAGACAGAGCTGAAACGTCGAAAGGCAAGTGTAGATGGCAATGGTGCATGTGCCTGTTATGAAGCAGGCAAGGAATTTGATGTTAAGGACAACGAGCCAGTAATCAAGCGCACAACGGAGGAGATGATTGCATATTATGAACAGTTGATAGAGCGATATCCAATTATTTCTATAGAAGATGGGCTGGCAGAAGACGATTGGGATGGCTGGGCAGAGCTTACCAGACGAATTGGAGAGAAAGTGCAGCTTGTAGGAGACGATTTGTTTGTGACAAACACAAAGCGTTTGGATGCGGGAATCAAAAAACATGTTGCAAATGCCATACTGGTTAAGGTAAATCAGATTGGAACGGTGAGTGAGGCAATTGAGGCTGTGGAGATGGCGCAGCACAATGCGTACAAAGCAGTGATTAGTCACAGAAGCGGCGAGACAGAGGATTCGTTTATTGCGGATTTGGCAGTAGCAATGAATGCGGGGCAAATTAAGACGGGTGCACCTTGCCGAAGCGACAGAGTGGCAAAATATAATCAACTATTGCGAATTGAAGAGGAGATTGACCTTGTTTCTCGTTATTTCGATCCGTTTAATAAAATTTAGAGAAGTGTGCCGCGAAAGCGGCATACTTTGTGTGCAAAAATGTACAATTGAGTAACAAAAAGTTTGTTTTATTTTAGAAAATATGGAAAAATTAGTAAAATTTAATAACAATAGTATAATAAATATAGATAAATTGCGAAATTTACATAATTTTTTTCAATAATATAAAAAATTTCCAAAATTCACCGATATATATAATGCGCAGCAAAATATTAGTTAAAACAACTATAGAAGATGTAAATCAATACCCTAATATGCCAACAAACATGTTTTATAGTTCTTTGACGAAATATTTTCAAGATAGGGTGTCTAATGTTCTGGATTGTGATTCAGAATATTAGATACCCTATTTTGATATTGAGACAATGTGTAAAATTTAAGTTGGGGCTTTTTCGTACAGAAATTTTGTGATACAATAAGATTTAGAGCTGTTGAAAGATAAATATTTGGCAGCAGTTTTAAAATTTAGAGAGAAGGAGATTAAAACCGTGGAAAAGATTACAGAAGATATAATAAATATAGGAGTGAATGACAGAACAATTACTCTTTTTGAAGGTCAATATGAAGTGAAAAATGGTATGGCATATAATTCTTATGTCATATTGGATGAGCAGGTTGTTGTGATGGATACAGTTGACCCACGTGCAACACAGGAATGGCTAAAAAATTTGGAAGAGGCGGTGGGAACAAGAAAAGTGGATTATTTGGTGATTCAGCATATGGAACCAGATCATGGCGGCAGTATTATGCAGCTTCTAGAGCGTTATCCAGATATGAAGTTTGTCGGAAATGCAAAGACCTTTCAAATGTTGCAGCAGTTTTTTGAGATAACTTCTAATGATAAGGTTGTCACTGTAAAGGAAGGGGATACTCTTTCTGTTGGAAGACATATGCTACAGTTTTTTATGGCTCCAATGGTGCACTGGCCAGAAGTAATGGTTACTTATGACCAGGCAGAAAAAGTATTGTTCAGCGCAGACGGCTTTGGTAAATTTGGGACACGCGATGCAGAGGAGGAGTGGGCACAGGAAGCAAGAAGATATTATATTAATATTTGCGGAAAATATGGTATGCAGGTACAGGCATTGTTGAAAAAGGCAGCTACATTGGAAATTAACACGATCTGTCCGTTGCATGGACCTGTGCTGACAGAAAATCTTGGCTATTATATTGACAAATACCAGACATGGAGCAGTTATCAGCCAGAAGAGGAAGGTGTGTTGATTGCCTGTGCCTCTATTCATGGGCATACACTGCATACAGCGGAGAAAATGAAAGAGTTATTGGAACAAAAGGGTGCCAAAAAGGTGATTTTAACAGATTTGACCAGAGCGGATCTTCATGAGGCAGTGGCAGATGCATTTCGTTATAGTCGCTTGATACTTGCAGCCGCATCGTATGATGCCAGTGTATTTCCACCTATGGAGGATTTCTTAAATAGACTTAGAGCTAAAAATTATCAGAGTCGCACTGTTGGTATTATTGAAAATGGTTCATGGGGACCAACAGCAGCGAAAAGTATGAAGGCTCTGTTGGAAGGAGCAAAGGCACTGACAATTGTAGAGCCAACTGTAACGATTAAATCCGCAATGAAAGCGGAGAATATTCCACAGTTGAAGGCGCTTGCCGATAAAATTTTAGAGATGTAAATTTGTGGCTTAAGGGTCGCATAACATTAATTTTTACGGTTTCTTAAGGGAGGAGTGGTATCCTACTCACGGTAGGTTACCACTCTATCACCTTCTAGGATTCTTGTTTTTCCATCAGGGATTAAAGATTCCTCTCCGCGCATAATCATTGCGATTAACTCATCAGGAGCCAGATTTAAATCTGCAATTGTGCGATTGCACCATGAATGGTATCGATCAATAAAAATTTCATCGAGTAGTTCGTTGCCGCTTGGATTGTAGGATGGTGCACTTAAAATAATACTGTCACCTGCAAGAATTAATGTATTTCCTTTTGTGATGATAGTTTCATGATTTCGTTTAATCATGAGTGCAAGAGAACCCGTTGGAAAGGATACTTCTTTTACCAGTTTGTTTTCCCAGTTATGCCCTTTTGGTATGTACATGCGAATTAGAGTGATAGAAGATTCCTCTTGATAATCGTTAAAAGTTTTGCGGACATCTTCATTTTCATCAATCATATCGAGTTTTTCTGCCACTTTTGGAAGCAGTGTTCCCTGTATAGCAACCGAAAACAACGATACCATAAAGACAATGTGAAACAAGTTGTGAGGCATAATTACACCTCCTGCAACTGCCATTATAGCAAATACTGAGGAGGAGGCACCGCGAAGCCCTGCCCATGAAACCAGAAGGCACTGCCTTGCAGAACAGTGAAAGGGTTTCATAAGCAGAAAAACAGCGACAGGTCTTGCGATCAGGGTAAGAATCACAGTGATTATAATTGCAGTAAAAATAACATCTGACATTTCATGAGGAATTGTCAGTAGTCCTAATAGAAAAAATATTAAAATCTGCGCTAAGGACGTAACGCCGTCAAAAAATGGTATCAATGTGGCCTTGTTTTTGATGCGGCTGTTACCAATAATAACTCCCATAATATAGACACTCAGATAGGCATTTCCTCCCATAATTTGTGACAAGGCATAACAGATTAGAACCATAGCAATCATAAAAATTGTGTCAAGACCATCAGACACCAATGTTGTCTTGGTCATCAGACGAATCGTCATCAGTGCAAGTGCCAATCCAACAAGAGAACCGACTACCAATTGTAGAAAGATACGCATAACAATATGTTCGGATTCTCCTGAATAGATAATCCCCAACGCAATAAAGGTTAACATATATGCCATTGGGTCATTACTACCACTTTCCATCTCCAAAAGAGAAGCAGTGCTGTCTTTTAAATTAAGCTTTTTTTGACGGAGTATGGCGAATACGCTTGCTGCGTCTGTAGAACCAAGGACTGCACCGACCAAAAAACTTTCTGGCCATGTGTAGCCTAAAATAAATCGTACAAACAGAGCTGTGACCGCAGCTGTAATTGCCACGCCGATTGTTGACAAAAGGACAGACTTTACGGCAACATCTTTTGCAAGTTCCCACTTTAAGTTAAACCCACCATAAAACATAATAAATAGCAATGCAATAGAACAGATATTTTCTGATAATTTATAATCGTTAAATGCAATTTTAAAAATCCCATCACTTCCAAAAAGCATACCAATAAACATAAAAAGTATCAATGCAGGCATACCGAATTTACCAGAGAACTTTTCTGCTATTACACAGAGTAGAATTACAATTGCTACAAGTAGTAGGATAAAAGTCATAAAGCTGTCCTTTCTATAAATCAAAATCGAAAAGAAACTGTATGAAACGAACATAATCAAAACAGTTTTATTAATTCTTTAGTTGAATAAAGTGTATCTATAATAATACTAACTTTTTCTAACAAAATATGCAAGTTATGTTATAAAATTTTAACCTTTTTCTATTACAGACATTAATCATAAAGAGATTTATGATATTTCGCTTTGCGATAAATTTTATAAAAAAGAACTGCAAAAAGCGATACAATAATATAAAGAGTAGAAAGTGCACCTGTAGCACCGCCAATAAATACTAAAATCCATAAAAAGATATTCATAATAAAACCTCCAAATCAATCCATAAAATACTATTTATTCTGTGTGTGGTTTTGTTCTGTCTGTGACGACTCTCCAGAAGAAGAGCGCGATGTTCCACCCACTTCGTAAATGCAAGTAAGAATCCCTGCACCAACAGCGATTACAACCATAATACCAAATATAATATTTTGAAACATAATAAAAAACCTCCACTAGTTTTTCGCGATATTCGCCCAATAATTACTTTGTAGTTGCTTGGCTTATTGTTCGCGAAAATAAATTGCGCACACGAAAAAAAACGCTGGTTATAACAATTCTTTACAAGAGCGCTAAAAAGTAAAATAGAATAAGAATTAAAAATTGTGGGATTTTTTACCATCATTTCGGTGAATATAATCCAGAGTTCTGTGATTGTACTGATTTTGATAGATGTCAGTACACAGATAAGAATTTTTAAAAAAGAGATATAATAGAAATACACTGAGCAGAAGCAGCGCATAAATAATGCACTGGCTGATACGCAAAACAATAGAAGTACGTGCAGACTGACGTACAAGAACAAACTCTTCCATAAAATTTGCAGAATTTTTATCGTAAAAAATATGTGTATCTGCAACGTGACCAGCAGCTTGCAAAGAGGCAGCAGATGTGTTCGAAACATGCAAAAAAGAGGAATTTGTGTGAATTTCTTCGCAATAAATTCCCAGTACAAGTATGGATAATATAAATGCTATACATAAAAATCGGCTATGTACAAATTTTTTCATGTTGGGTATTGCCTCATTTCTGATTACTGAACAGGAACTACTTCTGACAGTTTTAGATACCCAATTGCAGCCAAAATGTTGTAACTATAATGTTGCTGCAAAAAGAAGGGTATTTTGTAACTATATCACAAATAAATACGTAATTCAAGCAAATGATGAAAAAAAGAATATAGCGAACACTAAACAATTGTTCGAGTCTTGAGATACAAAGTATAATATGTTATGCTATTCCTATCATGAATTTATAGATATTTTTACAAAAAATATTTCGTCAAAATGCAAAAGATTAAAAAAATAACTGAATGAAAAGGAGAATTATTATGCGATTTGAATTTGACAAAAAAAATTGGACCTCGATTATAGAGGGAGAGAAAGACTGTTATCTGCTCGCAAATGGATTGGGTGGTTACAGTAGTTTGTCAGTTATAGGAGCAGCAGCAAGAGGCGATCAGGCGTTGCTAATGTCTGCAAAGAGAGCACCAAATGTTAGAATGCATCTGGTTTCTAATATTTTTGAACGATTGGTTGTTGATGGACAAGAATATATTTTGACTTCGCAGCGCATGAAATCAGGAAAAGATTATACTGGATTTCATTATCTGGAAAAATTTATTTATGATGATTTTGATGAACTTGCACCTATGTGGATTTATCGGATTGAAGACATAACGATCACAAAACACTTACAGATGATGCATGGTGAAAACAAGGTGGCATTATGGTATGAAATTGATAATCCATCAGAGAAAAATGTGACCTTAGAATTGTTGCCGCTGTTGCGTTTTACTTCAAAAAAAGAGGATTTTAACGATGCCCAAAATTTGGATGCATACCAGATAATGCCTTGTGATGCTAGTACAAATGCAGATGCACAGGATAGACAATACTGTATTACAGATGGGGATATTAAGCTGTTTTTCAAAACGAATGCAAGCTTGTCTCAACAGCCTGCGCATTTATTTGGGGAATTGTATTTTTCGCAAGATGAGCGTGACGGGCGCGTAGCATATGGAAATGCCTTTGTAAATTGTATTTTAAAACAAAAAATAGAGGCAAAGAAGGACATCTATGTCACTTTTAGTACAGAGACAATTACGGATTTTGATGCGAAAAAATGTTACGAGACGTGTGTACAAAAAAATAGTGCGCGTAAAAAGCAATTGCTTGCACAGGCTACATTATCTTCGGAACTTGGAAAGCAACTTGTGTTAAGTGCAGACGCATATATTGTGCGGCGGGATTCTACCAACGGAAAAAGTATTATAGCAGGTTATCCATTTTTTGAGGACTGGGGGCGCGACACAATGATATCGCTTGCAGGCGCAACAATTATCACAAGACGTTTTGCAGAATGTAAAAGTATTCTACAAACCTTTGCAAACTATGTAAAAAATGGACTGCTGCCAAACTTGTTCCCGGAGGGTGGGGAAAATCCTATGTATAATTCTGCTGACGCGCCGCTATTGTTTGTGAATGCAGTGTATGAGTACATGGAATACTCTGGCGATAAGGCATTTCAAGTTGAAATACTACCTGTGTTAGAGCAGATTATTGATAACTATCAAAATGGTACAGATTTTCATATTGGTATGGACTGTGATGGTTTAATTATGGCGGGAGCTGGTTTAGAACAGCTTACATGGATGGATGTGCGTGTGGGCGACTTCCTGCCGACGCCAAGGCATGGAAAGCCTGTGGAAATCAATGCGTATTGGTACAGTGCGTTGATGGTAATGTATGAGTTAACACAGGAAACAAAGTATCAGGAACTTGCCGCAAAAGTTAAGACTTCTTTTATAGAGAAATTCTGGAATGAAAGCGAGCAATGTTTAAAAGATGTACTCTCTGGTAGAAAAGATGAAAATCAGATTCGATGCAATCAAATTTGGGCGCTCACAATGCCGTTCACCATGTTGCCTATTGAGAAAGAGAAATTAATTTTGAAAAAAGTAAAAGAAGAACTCTATACAACAGTTGGCTTGCGTACTCTTGTAAAGAGCGACCCCGATTTTCACCCAATTTATATTGGACCGATGGAGGAGCGTGACAGGGCATATCATCAGGGAACTGTGTGGGCATTTCCTTTGGGAGCCTATTATAGAGCATGTGTTCGATATGCGGAGAAATGCGGGGACAAAACGGAAATAGAACGAATTAAAGCAGAGTTGACAGAAGGATTTGGAGCGCTTGCTGTATGGCTGCGAGAAGGCTGTGTTTCTCAAGTTGCTGAGATTTATGACGGCGATACGCCAACTGTATCAAGAGGGTGCTTTGCGCAGGCGTGGAGTGTGACAGAATTGTTGCGGGCAGTTTATGATTTTGAAAGAATGTTATAGAGTTTGCATAAAATTTTATATTTGTCATAATAAAATGTAAGAGCTTACTATTCACAGTCTAAAAGTCTGTTTATATATGTGTATTTCTGCCTTGTAAAAAGTAATTGTAAGAGCTTACATTTTTTGCTAGAAATTTATTTTCAGTTGTGTTATGCTAGAAATATGTAATTATTGATGCATAGACCTGTACAAGAAAGACGTCAAAGCGGTGTTATCAACAGATTTTTATAATTAAGAATAAAAAGAAAAAAACACTTGATATTCTTTCATAATCGCGATTTTATACAGCTATGAAAGGTGGTGTGAAAAGTATGGTAAAAGATGTTGATTTAACAAAAGATTATTACAAAAGTGGAGAAGTAGCTAAAATGATTGGAGTTGGTACAAGAACAGTTCAAAATTATTGTATCAATGGTTTACTTTCGGAAATTTTTGTAAATAAAAGACGGTTAATTCCAAAAGATTCTTTGATTGATTTTTTGAAAAGCAGGGATCTGTATTTAGAAACGGAAGAGAACTGGAAAGATATTATTTATGCAAGAGTTTCTACTCATAAACAAAAAAATCGGGGAGACCTGGAAAGACAAATACAAAACATAGCAAGGTTTGCAATTACTCAAAATCCAAAAAATTTAGAAATGATAGCGGAAGTAGGAAGTGGTTTAAATGATAATCGAAAAGGACTCACAAAGTTAATTACCTTAGTTCAGGAAGATAAAGTATCTCGTATTTTTATTAATTATAAAGATAGATTAACAAGGTTTGGATTTCATTATTTACAGCTTATTTGCGATTTTCATAAAATAGAAATTATAATTGTAAGTACAGAAACAGAAGATATCATTTCTATCATACATTTTTTTCTGGAAAATTATATGGATTAAGAAAAAAGGTAAAAGAAGAGGTTTGTATAGAATTAGATAAGGAACCAGAAGAAAAAGAGTAATAGTTTCTTTTTAGAAAGGTGGCGAGGAAGAATGATAATAGAGCAGGTAGAAATTCATAATATTTCCTGTAACCATAAATATTATAAGGAATGTGACCGTCTTTGTTTTTTAAGCAAAAATCTTTATAATACAACGTTGTATGCAGTAAGACAATATTATTTTAAAACAGGAAAGTACTTAAATTACAATCAAGTAAATAAAGAATTTACCCACCAGAATCAGACAGATTACAGAGCATTGCCAGCAAAAGTATCCAAGTGGGTGCAAAAATTAGTAGAACAAGATTTCAAGTCGTTCTTTGCACTTTTAAAGAAAAAACAACAAGGAAAGTATGAAAACCCAGTAAAAATCCCTAAGTATGCAGATAAAGTAAAAGGAAGAAAAAAATTACATTATGAAAAAGGTGCAATTTCTTTTGTTAAAGAAGGGTATCTAAAATTATCACAAACAGAAATAGAAATCAAAACGAACCTATCGAAAGACAGCATTCGTTATGTAGAAATTGTGCCAGATCTTCGGGGATTTCAAATTATCCTAGGATATCAAAAAGAATGCAAAGTGAAACAAGAGAATGGAAGATATGCAAGTATAGATTTAGGTTTAAATAATTTAGCTACGGTTACATCAAACGTAATCAAACCATTTATTATCAATGGAAAACCATGTAAAAGTATCAACCAGTATGCAAATAAAAAGATAGCAACTTTAAAAAGTTTGTTACCACAAGAAAAATATAGTTCCAAACAGATAAAAAAGACGTTTATAAAACGTAATAACAAAATCAAAGATTATTTACATAAAGCAAGTACCTATGTAGTGAATCAATTAGTTTCCAATGATATCAACACTTTAGTGTTAGGTTATAATAAAGAATGGAAACAAGACATTAGTATAGGAAAAAGAAATAACCAGAATTTTGTAGAAATCCCGTTTTATAGATTCAAAGAAATGCTTTTGTATAAGTGTCAGTTACATGGAATTACACTCATCGAACAAGAAGAATCCTATACTTCTAAATGTAGTTTTATAGATAAGGAAGAAATCAAAAAGCATAAAAGGTATCAAGGGAAAAGAATCGAAAGAGGATTGTATCAAACAAAAGAAGGAAAGGTTATCCATGCAGATGTGAATGGTTCTTTAAATATTATGAGAAAATATTTAGAGAAGAACGTAGCTTGGAACAACCAAATATGGTTGAACTTAGTAGAGGTATGCAGTATGCCAAACATACAGGTAATTACTTGTGTGTAAAATGTATTTTCTTGAATTTCTCAAGAAATACAAACTGTACAGGTCCGCAACAAGTGAGGAAAATAATAATGTGCCATCGTTTCAATTTTGGCAGAATGGAGGAAACAATGAAGTTTGAGGTAATCTATAAGACTTCCACAAGTTTTGTGGTAGAAATCAAAGAAAATGGCTATTTTTCATCGGAACAAGAGCATGAGATTTATGTAAATGACAAGCTTGCTGAGAAGAGTAACCGAAATGTAGTGACAGTATTTGGGCTGGCACCTGCAACCACTTACAATATTAAATTAATATGCGGTGAAGAGGAATCAGAAACATTTCAGGTGACAACAAAGGAGGAGTATGTCACGCTAAATGTCAAGGATTTTGGTGCAAAGGGTGACGGAGAGACAGACGACACACATTTTATTCAGTGTGCTATTAACGCATGTCCAAAGGGAGGGAGAGTCTACATTCCTGAGGGAGTATATAAAATTTATCCGCTTTTCTTAAAAAGTGATTTGGTTTTCGATATTGGCAAAGATGCAACGCTCTCTGCTTTTACAGATAGAACAAAATTCCCAATTCTTCCCGGCAAAATAGAGTGTGTTGATAAGGAACAGGAATATTTACTTGGAACTTGGGAAGGCGACCCACTTGATATGTTTGCAGGTATTCTTACAGGCATTCATGTGGAGAATGTTGTGATTACTGGACAGGGAACAATTGACGGCTGTGCCAGCAGAGAAAACTGGTGGGATAATCCCAAAGTAAAGCGTATTGCATGGCGCCCACGTATGATTTTTCTTAATCATTGTAAAAATGTTGTCCTTCATGGCATTACAGTAAAAAACAGCCCTTCTTGGAATATTCACCCTTATTTTTCAGAGGATTTAAAATTTATCAACATCTCTGTGCTAGGGCCAAAAGATTCACCAAACACAGATGGTTTAGATCCAGAATCTTGCAAAAATGTAGAAATTATTGGTGTTTACTTCTCAGTTGGTGATGACTGTATTGCCATTAAATCTGGTAAAATTTATATGGGTGCAAAATATAAGACTCCTTCTGAAAATCTTACAATTCGGCAATGTTGTATGCGTGATGGGCATGGATCTATCACAATTGGAAGTGAGATGGCAGGCGGCGTAAAAAATCTTAATGTTGAAAATTGCCTATTTCTTCATACAGATAGGGGATTGCGCATTAAGACAAGACGTGGTCGTGGCAAAGACGCGATTGTGACTGGCATCAAATTTGAGAATATTATTATGGACCATGTGATGACACCTGTTGTAATGAACTCTTTTTATTTCTGTGATGCAGATGGGCACTCCGATTATGTACAGTCGAAGGAGTTTCATCCAGTAGATGAGCGGACACCTTATCTTGGAGACTTTTTATTTAAAAATTTAAAGGCGACAAACTGCCATGCGGCAGCTTCCTATCTGTATGGATTGCCAGAACAGAAGATTCATCATGTTGTGTTTGAGAATGCCTCTTTCTCCTTTGCGGAAAATCCAACAGCAGGGGCTCCAGCAATGATGGATGGCGTTGATAAACAGACCAACACAGGCATTTTTGCAAAAAATATTGAGACATTGGAATTAAAGAATGTAACAGTATCTGGTCAAAATGGTGATGCTGTGACTTGTGATGGGATTGATCGTTATATAAACGTTTAACAAAAGAACAACAAAAAGAATTTGTGTAACTTATAACGAGAAAAAGGAGTTGCGTTGCATGGCGATTGAGATTATAGAAAAGTATGTAAATGAATTGATTGACCGAAGCACATTAGAGGAACCTGTCTGGAATATTGAGAAGATACGAGCGGGCAAAAAAGCTTCATGGGATTATATTGATGGCTGCATGATTATGTCCCTTTTGGAGCTCTATAAAGTAACAAAGAATCAAAAGTATTTTGATTTTGCCGAGAAATATATTGACCATCGCATTACAGATGATGGCACAATTATTGGGTATAAAAAAGAAGACTTAAATCTTGATAATATTAATGAGGGTAAAAATCTGTTTACACTTTATGATTTGACTGGAAAAGAAAAATATGCGAAGGCGACAGAGAAAATCTATCAGCAGATTTTGGAGATGCCGCGCACAAAAGAAGGGAATTTTTGGCATAAAAAGATTTATCCCAATCAGGTATGGCTAGATGGATTATATATGGCTCAACCATATTACATAGAGTATGAAAATCGTTTTCACAATAAGAAAAATTATAAAGATATTTTTACACAGTTTTTTAATGTAGAAAAAAACCAGAAGGATTCTAAGACAGGATTGTATTATCATGCATATGATGCGGAACGTTTTATGTTCTGGGCAGACAAGGAAACTGGACTTTCACAGAATTTCTGGCTTAGAGCGCTTGGTTGGTTTTCAATGGCATTGCTTGACACATTAACACTTGCAGATTCAGACTATCCTGATTATAAACATTTGTTGCAAATGTATCAGGACTTAATTAATGCTATGTTAAAATTTCAATCTCCAGAGGGAATGTGGTATCAAGTGCCAAATTTCCCAAATAGAGAGCAAAATTATTTGGAGACAAGCGGCAGTTCGATTATGGCATATTGTTTGATGAAAGGTGCACGTTTGGGGTATCTTCCAAAAGAGTATCGTGAACATGGCATAAGAGCTTTTAATGGAATCTGTGATCAATATCTTTCTACAGAGGAGGGAAAAATGCATCTTGGTGGTATCTGTCTTGTGGCAGGTCTTGGACCAGAGACAAACCCACGGCGAGATGGAAGCTATGAGTATTATATGTCAGAACCCATTGTAAAAGATGACGCAAAGGGAACCGCGCCATTTTTGTTAGCCTATGCAGAGATGTTGAGATTAGAAGAAGGATAAACGTAGAGTCCGCATAGGCAAGTTTGCTTATGCGGAATTTTAAGAGAGGTATTTTTATTGATTATGGAGAAAAAAGAACTATATGTAGATGCTGCAGGAAAGCAAGAATTTGTTAAAATTGAAGATGCTCTTGAAGCAGCAAAACAATTTGCCAACTGTGAAGTTCTAATACATATTGCACCGGGTACTTATAAGGAACGGCTTGTAATTCAACAAAATAACATTTCTTTTATTGGCACAGATGCTAATCAAACAAAAATTACTTATTCTGACAGCGCGTTGGATTTCATGCCAGAGGGAGACAAACGAGGAACGTTTCGCACACCAAGTGTTTTTATTGATGCAGATTACTTCTATGCAAATAAGATTTCCTTTTATAATGAGGCAGGACAGGGAAATAAGGTAGGACAAGCACTTGCAGTATATGCAGACGGAGACCATTTGATTTTTGAAAACTGCCGTTTTGACGGGCACCAAGACACACTATTTACAGCACCATTGCCAAAAAAGGAAAAGCAGACAGGTGGATTTAAGGGACCGAAAGAATTTGCGCCTAGACGAGTTGGCAGACAGCTTTATAAAGATTGTTATATTGCAGGCAATGTCGATTTTATTTTTGGCAGTGCCACAGCTTATTTTGAAAATTGTGAGCTTTTTATGAAGCAGCGAAAAGGTGATATTAGCGGTTATGTAACTGCGCCTTCAACTTATGAAGAACAACAGTACGGATATGTTTTTCGAGATTGTCGTTTTATAAGTGATTGCCCAGCAAAGAGCGCCTACCTTGGCAGACCTTGGCGAAAATTTGCAAAATGTGTGATTATTGATTCTGAAATTGGAGCACATATCCGCGAGGAAGGCTGGCATGACTGGGATAATAAAGAAGCATGGGAGACAATGTTTTTTGCAGAGTATGGAAATTATGGAGAAGGTGCCAAAGGGAAGCGCGCGCCATTTGTAAAAATGTTAACTGCAAAAGAGGCAGCAGAGTATGCACGCGAAAATGTAATTGGTTTTTGACAGGAATAGCAAACAGCGTTGTTTGTAGGAGATTTTATGATGGAAAAAATATATGAAATTGATTTTATAATGGAAAAAATAAAAATATATGAAATTGATTTTGCGGCACTAAATCCTGAAGGAAAGTCAAAATTTATTCTTGATTTAGGATTTCTTGCATCGTATTGTTTTATGGATTGCCCATTTGAGACTGCAATCAATGCACAGCTCTTGATTTTTACAAGGTGGTGGAATTCGTATCGCTTAATGATTCCCGAGAATCCAACCCCACAGATTATGGATATTATTATGGAAAAATTGTGGGATTATCAAGAAGGAAAACTAGAGCCATCAGAGTTTACATATTTTGCAAAGTGTTTGGAAGCAGTTGTATTTGAGATTGCAACAGGCTCTACAGAAAAAATGGATGAAGACGAAGCATACTATGATTTTAAGGCAAAGTACTTTGAAGATTGGGATGATTGTTATGATTCGTTTCTTATTGATTTTTCTTATATCTATTATGGGATTCGTGAACATGAGTTAGCTTGGAGCAATGTTGAAGATATTATTGATGGTGATATTGCAGATCTCAAAATTCCCTTGTTAGAAGGAATGGAAGAGGATTCAAATTGTACTGCATTTGCACAGAAAAAATGGACACAACAAATTTATAGTACCCCTAGATTTTGTCAGGTAATTGCGCTGCTTCAAAAGGATATAAAGACTGCGTTAGAAGGAAAGCCAATGGAAGAACTTCGCAAAGTATATCAGAATGAATATTTGTTCTCACCGGAGGATTGCGCCAAAGTGACCGCGGATTGGTATTGACAAGGCGTTATATAAAGATAATTAGGAGGAAAAAATGCAATTTGGAATTAGATTACACGATGCTGTACAGGCACCAATAGAAGAGCGGTTAAAAAGAATAAAGGAACAAGGATTTACTTGTGCACATATAGCACTATCAAAGGTTATCAACGAAAATTCTGTGGCACCACAAGCACTTACGCCTGGATATGCGATGTATTTAAGACGATTATTCGACAAAAATGAAATAGATATTGCTGTATTGGGGTGTTATCTTAATCTTGCAAATCCTGATTCTGTGCAATTAAGAACAATTCAGGAAAAATATATGGCAAATATTCGTTTTGCGGCACATCTTGGTGCAGGTGTTGTTGGCACTGAAACAGGTGCGCCAAATGTGGAATATAAGTTTGAGGAGGCGTGCTCTAATGAGGAATCTTTGCAGATTTTTATAAAGAATCTGCGCCCTGTTGTAAAGTATGCAGAGCAGATGGGGGTTCTGATGGCAATTGAGCCAGTTGTGCGGCATATTGTGTGTAATCCTGCTCGTGCAAGGCGTGTGCTTGATGAGATTGCTTCCCCGAATCTAAGGATTATTTTGGACCCTGTTAACTTGCTTGAATGTTATAATTATGAAAATCAAGATGCGATTTTTGACGAGGCAATTGAGCTGCTTGGCAAAGATATTGCAGTGTTACATGTGAAAGATTTTGTGATAAAAGATGGAAAGTTTATATCTGTACCTGTAGGACAGGGACAGTGCCATTGGGATAGAATTATTCCTTATATGAAAAAAGAAAAGCCGTATATGCACGCTACGCTTGAGAATACCAAACCAGATAATGCAGTGGCAGCGCTAAACTATATCACAAAAATTTATCAAGATGCATAAAAATATTTGTTTTTTTGCTGTAATCAATCTGCATGGCTGAACTTGTAAAAAAACTCCCTTTTCGGAATTGTGTGTCTACGAAAAATGGACTTATAAATATACATTGTAAGTAACAGGCAAATATTATATAATCAAATGTATAAATCGGGATTTGAAAGGAGAATAAGAATGGAAATTACAGAACGGTTTAAAAAGGAAATTGCTCCGTTTTTTTGGGTAGAACAAGGAGAAAATGTGGGGGTTTGTCTAACTGTTGATGATGAATATTTACAGGATGTTTTTGCCACTCGTGAAGAGGAAGGCTTTATAGGCAATGGTTACGATTGGAGTAGCTTGGCTCAGGTGTTCCTGGATGAAATATGTTCAGATATGCAAGAAAAAATACATTTTGACCCTGAAGCTGATATGTTTTGTGCCTATTCTAAGGATAAAGAAGCTTTGGCTAATTTTATTCTTCAGTTTAAGAAAGCTTGTGAAGATAAATCATTCATTTTAGATTTGTTCAGCAGAACTGAATATGATGAATATGATTGATAACTTCCGGTTTGAAGAATTGCCAAGTGAGTGCCAATTTAATAACCATATGTAAGAATATGCATTGTATTTCAGATTTTAATCAGCGGAAACACTTTCCCGAAAAGGGAGATAAAAAATTACATATGGATATTGAAATATTGTTAAAATTATGTCAAAATATTACTGTTTAGAGTTCACAGGAGATGATTGAAACTATTTTGAACATAATGTATTACAAGTATATCTGTGGACAAGTATGATATAACAGTTCGTTACGCAGGAGGCAGATTTATGAGAGGAATAGATACACAGGTTCGTAAAACAAGACGTGCAATTTTCAGGGAAGTAGCAAACATGGCATATCATTCCACAAATCTTGTGGATGACATGGAAGCGCTTCCCTATAAACTTGTGGATGCTGAAAATTCACCTTACTGGGACAATATTTATCGGGAACGCGAGATTATTCGCGAGCGCACAAGACTTGCTATGGGAATGTCGCTGCGCCCAGAAGATGAGCCAGTGCAGGTGAGTCAGGGTGTGGAGGAGAGCAATATTGATGAGAAATATTATGAGCCGCCTTTGATGCAGGTGATTGCGTCTGCTTGCAATGCATGCCCTGAAAACCGATATGAGGTCACAGATAAATGTATGGGGTGTCTTGCGCACCCATGCAATGAAGTTTGTCCAAGAGGAGCGATTACCATGAAAAATGGGCGCTCAATTATTGATCAGGAAAAATGTATTAAATGCGGTAAGTGTAAGACAGTATGTCCATATGATGCAATCTCTCATCAGCAACGGCCTTGTCTTGCGCATTGTGGCGTGAATGCAATTCATTCAGACAATCATGGCAGAGCAGTGATTGACAATGAAAAATGTGTTTCTTGCGGACAGTGTATGGTGAGCTGTCCTTTTGGAGCAATTGCAGACAAATCCCAGATTTTTCAGTTGATTCGCGCAATGCAGTCTGGCAGAAAAATTATTGCACAGGTAGCTCCCGCATTTGTAGGGCAATTTGGACCAAAGGTAACACCAGATATGCTTAAAACAGCGTTGAAAGAATTAGGCTTTTTTGATGTGTACGAGACAGCAATTGGTGCGGATATGGGGGCTATGACAGAAGCTGAGCACTATGTCAAGGAAGTTGTAACAGGGGAAGTGCCATTTTTACTTACATCATGTTGCCCGTCTTGGTCAATGCTCGCAAAGAAATTTTTCCCAGAAACCATTGATAAAATTAGCAATGCATTGACTCCAATGGTTGCGACTGCCAGAGTGATTAAAGAAAAACACCCAGATGCCAGCGTAGTGTTTATTGGACCATGTGCCAGCAAAAAACTTGAGGCAAGTCGCAGAACAATTCGTTCCGATGTAGATTTTGTTATTACTTTTGAGGAACTTGTCGGTATGTTTGAGGCAAAAGGAATTTTGCTAGAAGAAATCAAGGCGATGGATACAATGAATGACGCGACTGCTGCCGGCCGTGGATATGGTGTAGCAGGAGGCGTTGCCAGTGCTATTGAGAGCTGCATTAAAGAATATTATCCTGATACAGAGATTCATATAGAACATGCGGAAAGCCTTTCAGAGTGCAAAAAAATCCTAATGCTTGCCAAAGCTGGCAAAAAAAATGGATGTTTGATTGAGGGCATGGCATGTCCGGGGGGTTGTGTTGCTGGGGCAGGAACAAACATTGCAGTTCCAACTGCGACAAAGGATTTGATTGGATTTAAAAATTCTTCTGCGCAGAAGTTGCCAGAACATAATGTTCGCCAGCCAGAATAATATGATATATGACAAGAAAGAGGAGGATTTGAGAATATGTCTAAAAAAGTAAGATGCAGATATGCGCCAAGCCCAACGGGCAGAATGCATGTTGGAAATCTGCGCTCTGCATTATATGAGTTTTTGATTGCGAAGCACGCGGGGGGAGATTTTATTTTTCGTTTGGAGGATACTGACCGCGAGCGTTATGTAGAGGGTGCAGTTGATATTATTTACAATACGTTAAAAGAAACAGGACTGACATATGATGAAGGACCCGATAAGGATAAAGGATATGGACCTTATGTGCAGAGTGAGCGTGTGCAGGCAGGCATTTATATGAAGTACGCAAAGGAACTGATTGACAAGGGCGAGGCATATTATTGTTTCTGTGATAAAGAACGGCTTGCCACGCTAAAATCAGAGGTTGTGGAAGGAAAGGAAATCACAGTTTATGACAAGCACTGCCTTGGACTTTCTAAAGAGGAAATCGAGCAGAAACTTGCAAGTGGGATTCCTTATGTGATTCGTCAAAACAACCCAACAGAAGGCACTACAAGTTTTCATGATGAGCTTTACGGAGATATTACAATTGACAATTCCGAGCTCGATGATATGATTTTAATTAAGTCTGATGGATACCCTACCTATAATTTTGCAAATGTAGTAGACGACCATTTAATGGAAATAACACATGTTGTTCGCGGCAATGAATATCTGTCCTCCACGCCTAAATATAATCGTTTATATGAGGCGTTTGGCTGGGAAATACCAACTTATGTGCATCTGCCACTAATTACAGACGAGGAGCACAAAAAACTTAGCAAGCGCAGTGGCCATTCTTCATTTGAAGATATTGTAGAACAGGGGATTTTGCCAGAAGCAATTATAAATTTTGTTGCGCTACTTGGTTGGAGTCCAGAGGACAATCGAGAAATTTTCACTCTTGAAGAACTAATTCGTGATTTTGACTATACTAGAATTAATAAATCTCCGTCTGTATTTGATATGAATAAACTCAGATGGATGAATAGCGAGTATATTAAGGCGATGGAGTTTGATCGGTTTTATGAGATGGCGCTTCCCTATATGAAAGAGGTTATAAGCAAGGATTTGGATTTAAAGAAAATCGCTGTTATGGTAAAAACCAGAATTGAGACATTCCCTGACATAAAAAATTTGATTGGATTCTTTGAGACATTGCCAGCGTATGACACAACAATGTATACACATAAAAAAATGAAGACGACAGAAGAAAGTGCATTGATTGTGTTAAAAGAGATTCTTCCGTTATTAGAAGCGCAGGAAGACTATTCCAATGATGCGCTCTATCAGCTTTTATTGTCCTATGTAACAGAAAAGGAAGTGAAAAACGGATATGTTATGTGGCCAATAAGAACAGCAGTTTCTGGATTACAAATGACACCTGCTGGGGCAACAGAGATTATGGAAATTCTTGGAAAAGAAGAAACCCTAATAAGGATTAGAAAGGGTATTGAATTACTTGAAAATACTAGATAAAAACAGTGTAAACGAAGCCCAATACAGGGCGATTACGCACGGAGCTGGGGCAATGCTTGTACTAGCAGGACCTGGCTCCGGCAAAACTTTTGTGGTGACACAGAGAATTAAATATCTGATTGAACAACATCATATCAAACCGGAGGATATTCTTGTAATTACTTTTACCAAGGCAGCGGCAACAGAGATGCAGGATCGTTTTGCCAAACTGAACGCAGGAAAACTTTATCCGGTTCATTTCGGTACATTTCACTCAATCTTTTTTCAAATTTTAAGACATACCTATCGTTTTACAGCGCAGAATATTATAAGAGAACGTGACAAATATCGTTTTTTGGTACAGATTATCAGTGAGATGCCAGAGGAACTTCATGCTCAAGTGCAAATAGAGGATAATATAGAACTATTACAAAATTTATTGTCGGAGATTAGCGCTGTAAAAAACAATGGAATTACACCACAGGAAATTCAAAGCACAACGGTATCACAGGCAGAATTTGAATATATTTTTCAAAAGTATAAACAAGAGATGAATCGTTGTAAATTGATTGATTTTGACGATATGGTTCTTTTGTGTCGCAATCTTCTTGTAGAGCGACCAGATACACTAAAATTGTGGCAGGAACGCTTTCAGTATATTCTTGTCGATGAATTTCAAGATATTTGCGCATTGCAATATGAAGTTGTAAGGCTGCTTGCCAAACCACAAGACAATCTGTTTATTGTGGGAGATGACGATCAATCTATTTACGGTTTTCGTGGGTCAAAACCTGAAATTATGATGAATTTTACAAAAGATTATCCAGAAGCACAACAAGTGTTACTTAATATTAATTATCGAAGTAAACAAGGAATTGTTGATACTGCCGGAAAGCTGATTGCACACAATAAGATTCGTTTTGCAAAAGAGGTAAAAGCGCAAAATAAACAGACTGACGGAGTGAATGTATATTCGTTTTCTTCAAAATTAAAACAGGCAGAGAGTATAGTGTTGCTTATTAAACAGTATATGGAACAACCTGCTGCAAAGTACAGTGACATTGCAATTTTATATCGCACGAACAATCATACAGTGTACACAGCAGATAAATTGATGAAGGAAGGGATTCCGTTTCACATGAAAGAAAAACCACAAAATATCTATGACAATCCTATTGCAAAAGATATTATTGCATACTTAAACTATGCGTTGTATGAGAATTGTTTGGAAGATTTTTTGCGGATTATGAATCGGCCAGTGCGCTATATTAAGAAAAGTACAGTGCCACGTCAAGTATTTCGCATGGAAGCCTTAATACAGAATAATAAATCAACAGCGTACGTTGTGCAAAATATTGTTGAACTGTATGAATCACTACGATTTATCAAGGGGCTAAATCCTTTTTCAGCAGTAAATTTTATTAGAAAAGGGATTGGATATGAAGCATTTTTGAAAAAACAGGCGTTGGAGAATGGTAAAGACGCAGCAAAAGAAATAGAACTGTTAGAAGAACTAATGCAACTTGCAAAAGATTTTGAGACCATTCCAGAATGGTTGGAACATATACAGAATTATGATACGATAATGCGTGAGATAACACAGCAAGAAAATGATCCAAACTTAGCGCAAACAGATGCAGTGAGCATGGTGACAATGCATTCTTCTAAGGGACTAGAATGGAACGTTGTAATCTTGCCAGATGTCAATGAGGGCGTTGTCCCGCATAAAAAGGCTATTACAGACAATGAACTTGAAGAGGAGCGCAGAATGTTCTATGTGGCAATGACACGCGCAAAAGAGAATCTTTTTCTTTTTTATATTCAAGAAAAAGAGGCAGGAAACCTCCTGCCCTCGCGATTTTTAGATGAAATATTATGATTCTTGGGACTCTTGTTCTCGAAGTTTTGTGATTTGTTCTTTCAGTTCCAAACTCTTATCTTTTAGGCGTGGACTGACACTTCTACTAGTGACAACGCCAGATAAAAGCTGCATGGCAGTCTGGTATTCTCCCTTGCGAAAAGCGTAGTATGCCAAAAGGTAATCAAGCGTTGTCTCGTTCATTCCAGCGATAGGAAAGCCTTCGTGCATACGCGCGCTTGTCAAGCGATCATTTGCATTCATTGCCGCATTCTCTGCCTCTTTAAGATAGAGTTCTTTTTTGGAGGCTGTATCGGAAGCCTCTTCAGGCAACTCATCGGCAAGGTCTTGATACAACCAGCTTATTTTCAGGCAGACATTTCCAATTTCGCTGTCTTTTCCGCCTTTTGTAATCGTACAGAACAGTACCATTTTCATACGGCTAATTGCCATTTCTGTTGTGTAGAAATCACATACTGTCTCAGGGTGTGATTTGTAATTGGAACTAATTTTTTCACGAATTAATTTTCGTTGGGTTGCTGTAGTGTTGGTAAAATTTTTGGTCAGTGCGGCAAAACCACAGTTGGGGCAGCAGATAGCATCGTATTTTGTGATGTTAATATTGCTGTGAATTGGTCTTAAATCAGCCATTGTATCCACAAACTTCGCAGAGTTTGCTTTGACTACTTTAGAGTGAAATTGTTTGTCACAAACTGGACAGGTATATTGTTTGTCTATGAGAAGAGCTTTTTCGTTCTTTTCATTTTCCTCCATATGGTTGTCTTCCTCCTGAATTTCTATTCGTTTTTATTTTTAATGAGCTCATCAAACTCAACATTGTCAAGGTATTCATCAAAAGCGTCCGCAACATTGTCATACTCTTCGTCATCGTCAATGTATGTCAGTTTTGGTTCCGATTCAGGATTTTCTAGGTCTTCCTCATACTGATAAAACCATACCTCGCCATCATCATTGTTTCCATTCTCATCAAGCGGCAGCAGGGCGATATAATCCTTTTTATCCACAGTTAAAATTGTGATAATTGCACAGTTTACAATTTGACCATCATCAAGTTCAAGTTCAACGGTCATCTCTTCATCGCCATAGTTATTTGCGTTGTTGTCTGTCATGAATTTGTACACCAAACCTTTCTAAAAGTTTCAGGGTTCGCCTGTAAACATATCTTTGAATACACCCTGAGAGTAAATTGGAATTATTGCCAACATTCTTATCTTACCCAAATTATATGGACAAATCAAGAAGTTTTTCCAATTTATTGTGAGTTGTTTTGCTTTTTTGAAAATATTTTTCAAAAATTAGGTCGATAAAGCGCGAATTACTTGACATAGAGTATAGAAAGCGAGTATCATAAAAATATAGAAATGCGTAAACTGACACAGTTCAAGAATGCCATCGGCATTCTTGCTGCGGCGTGCGGGTCAGCTCTGCTGGCATATTACGGATTTGTACGCCTGCAATCCTGCCGGGAGGCTTATCTTAGTCGGAGATTGTACTTTCGTTGAGACAAAATTGTATATTACTCGCCACTTATAGAAGCGGGAGTTTTCTCCGGATGAGATAAGACGGATTTTGTGATTTTGCCGTGAGAGGCACTTGAGGTACTAAAATGGAAATAAAAACAGATGAAAGGATCATTAACTTCATAAAAAGAAAAATAGAAAAATCCAAAAATGTTGTAGCGGTGCTTGGCATAGAGATGCTTGTGGAGAGCGGTGGATGTGATCTTGACACAAATGATGAGAATTATCGCGTGGAGGAAGAGTACGGATTTTGCCCAGAGGACATGCTATCAACAAGCTTTTTTAATGCAAAAGTTGAGAAATTTTATCGTTTTTACAAAAAGGAAATTCTGGGAATGCAGATGCACTCCACACCCGCGTATGATGCGCTGATGAGACTGCACGCACAGGGTAAGCTCTCCGCAGTAATCAATCAAAATTTTCACGGACTGCCACAGGATGTAAAATTAAACAAGATAATTGATCTAAATGGTAGTATCCATATTAATCAATGTCCTCACTGTGATAAGGATTTTGATATGCAGTATGTTATAAATGCGAAAGGGATTCCGCAGTGCGATCACTGCAAAGTAGCAATTAGACCGGGAATCCGTCTGTTGGGAGAGCGCGTTGAGTCAGCGATGATGACACAGGCAGCAGTGGCTTGTGAAGCGGCAGATGTTCTCTTGATACTCGGGAAGAATATGTACAATGACAGACTTGAATATAGTGCAGCTCCAGAACATGAGCAGCTAAAAGTGCTTTTTACTAAGAGTGAATTTGAACAAAACAACAAAGTGAATTTTATTATTAGAGATGATATCTGTAAATTCCTACCTCTTATTATCAATTAAATTACAGCAAGAATTGTGAGGTTATATGAAGAGAATAAAAATTAAAAATGGACAGCCCTACCCTTTAGGAGCCTCCGTCAAGGAGAATGGTATCAATTTTTCTATGGTAAACAGTTCCAATAAGGAGTGTGGAATTGTGTTTTACCGAAAAGGAGTTGAGCACAAAGAGCGTATTTTATTTGACCAGAAGCATAGAATTGGAAATATTTGTTGTGTTTTTGTGGAAGGAATTACGGCTAGTAACTGTGAGTATAATTTTTTTATTGGAAATCATATCTTTGTAGACCCTTATGCAAAACGAATTGTTGGCAATGAAAAATGGCGTTCCGGCGAGTTTGAGCGTCTTCTTTTGCGAGGAGGATTTGATAATGGTGTGTTTGACTGGCAGGGGACAACACCATTGCATATTCCTTATCAGGAAAGTATTATGTATTGTCTTAATGTTAGAAGCTTTACAAAGCATCCTTCTTCTAAAGTAACAAAAAAGGGGACTTTTGAAGGACTTACCGAAAAAATTTCCTATCTCAAAGAGCTTGGAGTGAACTCGATAGAATTGATGCCCGCCTATGAGTATGAGGAGTGTGAGTGGGACCCGATAACAACAGAAATCAAACAGCAGATTGCATATCAAGTGGAGCATATTGATGAGGAACTGCCGTTAGACAAGGAGTCAGAGAGTGCTAAAAGATTAAATTGCTGGGGATATAAGGAGGCGTTTTACTTTGCGCCAAAAGCATCGTACTCTGCGAGTGGAAATCCTTGTGAAGCGTTTAGAAATATGGTGCAAAAACTTCATAAAAATGGTATAGAAGTCATTATGCAGTTTTATTTTCCAGATAATATGAAACAGGGGTATATTTTAGAGATTATTAAACATTGGGTTTTAGAATACCATATTGACGGTGTACATCTGAAAGGCAGCAGGCTACCATTGACTTTGATTGCTACAGAGCCGCTTTTGGCGGACACAAAGATTATGTGCGAAAATTTTTATCTGCATGAGATTTATCCAAATGAGAACCCGTCTGTTAAGACATTGGGATATTACAGAGATGAGTTTATGTTTGATATGCGCAGATATCTTAAAGGTGACCAAGATATGCTCAAAAGTTTTCAGTATCATATGAGAAATGTGAATCCAAAGTGTGGAGTAATTAATTTTATTACAAATTACTATGGATTTACATTGAATGATCTTGTTTCTTATGAGAGAAAACACAATGAGTTAAATGGTGAGGGTAATACAGATGGGACTGATTACAATTTCAGTTGGAACTGTGGAGCAGAGGGACCGTCGCGGAAAAAAGCAGTGAAACAGTTGCGGCATAAGCAAATGAAAAATGCGCTTGGATTTTTATTTACAGCGCAGGGAACCCCACTTTTGTATGCAGGAGATGAGTTTGGAAATAGTCAACATGGCAATAACAATTGTTATTGTCAGGATAATGAGACTGGATGGGTTAATTGGAATGGGCTTTCTGCAAATGCAGATGTGTTTGCCTTTGTAAAGGAATTAATTGCGTTTCGGAAAAATCACAGTATTCTCCATCTTGGACAAAAACTTACAATGCTTGACCAGTTTGGTCAGGGATATCCTGACCTTTCCTATCACGGCGAGGAAGCTTGGAAGGCACAGTTAGAAAGCTATAACAGGCATATTGGAATTATGTACTGTGGGAGGAATGACAAAGGAGATAGCGGGGATTATATTTATATCGCCTATAATATGCATTGGAATAGTCATCGGTTTGCATTGCCGTCTATCGCAAATCACAAGTGGGTTTCTGTGATTAGCACAGAGGAAAATCGTGTTATTTCTGATTTAGACAAAAATACAGAATATATTGATGTCGCGGCGAGAAGTATTTCAATTTTAACTGGTAGAATGTTGTCCGAAGAAGAAAGAAAACAAAAAAATGCTCTGTTGGCAAAGGATAACACGCCACAGAAAACGGATACAGTTTCCAGAAAACGTTGTGCGACAACTGTTGTGTCAAAGAACACTGTGAAGAGGAATCAAAAAAATAAGAATAAAAAGGGTAAATAAAGGTGCATATTTGGAAACACTTTAAAACAATTACACATCATAAATTTATGGTGATGAAAGGGTGCTTTTCTGTTGGATTGTATAGGCAGGGATTACTGCATGACCTTTCTAAATATATGCCAAGTGAGTTTTTAGTTGGTGCAAGATATTATCAGGGGACGCAGAGTCCGAATAATGCGGAGCGAAAGGAAAAAGGTTATTCTTCTGCTTGGCTGCATCACAAGGGCAGGAACAAACATCATTATGAATACTGGATGGATTACAGTGCTCATGCGGGCAAAGGTATTATTCCTGCAAAAATGCCAGATAATTATATTGTGGAGATGTTTATTGATCGGGTTGCCGCCTCCAAAAATTACAACAGAGAAAACTATACAGATAATATGCCCTTAAAGTATTATTTAAGCGGAAATCCTGGTGCTTTTATGCATAAAGAAACAAGAAAAAAACTCGAAAAATTATTGTATATGTTAGCAGGACATGGAGAGCAATATACAATGCGCTATATTCGCAAGAAAGTTCTTCCCAGAGCGAAGAAACAAAATTCTATAAAAACTAAGAGATATAAGTAACCAATAGAATGACTTCTCATATATTAAGTATTAGAAAAAGTGCTTGATGCATGAGGAGTTGTTTTTATGAATTGTTGGTTTTGGATTATCTTACTGTGGTGTTTCTGTGGAAAAGGCGGTTGCCAAAATAATTGCATGTGCGCGCGTGAGCGCGACAATGATTGTGACTGCAATCCTACATTTCCCACGCCAGTCGTTCCGCCTTGCTCTCAAAACAATGGCTGTGGCTGCGGCAATGACATGATACAACCACGCGGTTTTGCTGGCTTTGGCGACAACAATACCTGTGGGTGTGAAGAGAAAGAGAACTAAGAGAGAACCATTGCGGAAGCGTGCACAGATGTTGCACGCTTCCATGATGTATATTAATTAAGATATTATTGGAGTATTAAGATGGATGACAGCAATCGAGAGATTGGAAACAAAGTCAATCTCAGAGAGATTTATAGATATTTGGGATATGGTGCAAGGATTCCAGATGACAGTATACAAAATTTAATTATAGAAGTGCTTGACGCACTGCTTTGTGTGATAAAGCCAAGAAATATCTATAAGGTATTTCATAGTAGTATTTCGGAAAGTCAAGTAGTGCTGGAGAAATCTGGCAGAATACTAGTTTTTGAAAGTAAAAATCTTGCGGACAACCTTGCACAGTGTAATACTGTTGTTCTGCTTGCAGCAACGTTGGGAATTGAGGCGGACAAGTTGTTACAACGTTATGAGATATTGCATATGACTAAGGCGGCAATTGTACAAGCGTGTGGTGCAGCGTGTATTGAGGCCTACTGTAATATTTTGCAGGAACAGATATTGGAGGAGTTGTCTAAAAAAGGTACAAAATTGTTTCTACGGCCACGTTTTAGTCCTGGATATGGAGATTTGCCATTACAGTATCAACGTATGATCTTTCAGGAGTTGGAGTGTACTAAACGAATTGGAATTACGCTCACAGACAGTTTGTTGATGTATCCTACTAAGAGCGTGTCAGCATTAATTGGATTGACTGCCAATCCACAAAGTTGCCATATTGATAAATGCAGTCAATGTGATAATATAACGTGCGCATTTCGTTCGGGAACTGTAGAAAAATAACAGATACCATTTTTAGAATTTAGGGAGTCTGAAAAGAAGCGCATAGGGGGAGAGTTTATGAATTTTAGGGAGCAATTAGGAAGACAGATACTTTTTTTTGATGGTGGAATGGGGACTCTGTTGCAGGAACGCGGGCTTTTGGCAGGGGAAGTACCAGAGACATGGAACATTTTGCATCCAGAGATTATCAGACAGATTCACAAAGAGTATCTATTGGCAGGAAGCAATATTATTTCTGCCAATACCTTTGGGGTAAATGCATTTAAGTGCAAAAATTTGGAGTATACTGTGAATGAGCTTGTGACAGCAGGCGTTCGCCTTGTCAGAGAGGCAATGGGAGAAGTGCACAGTAGTCAGCCTATGTATGCAGCGCTTGATATTGGTTCTATTGGAAAATTGTTAAAGCCGCTGGGGGAAGTTTCTTTTGATGAGGCATACAAGGTTTTTCAGGAGATTGTTATAGCAGGGAACCAAGCAGAGACAGATTTGATTTTGATAGAGACGGTCAGTGATTCCTATGAGATAAAAGCGGCAGTTCTTGCAGCGAAGGAGAATAGTAATTTGCCAGTTGTCGTCACAATGATTTTTGATGAGAATGGAAAGCTGCTGACAGGCGGTGATGTGGCAAGTGTCACAGCAATGCTTGAAGGATTGGGTGTTGACGCTATTGGTTTTAATTGCGGGTTGGGTCCAGAGCAGATGAAGAAACTGCTGCCACAGTTGACTGCGTGTTGCTCTTTACCTATAGTGATGAATCCCAATGCTGGGCTTCCAGTTGTTGTAAATGGACAGACAACATTTGAGGTGGAACCAGAGGAGTTTGCACAGAGTATGAGGACGCTAGTAGAAATGGGAGCAAGTGTGGTTGGCGGTTGCTGCGGTACAACACCATTGCATATTAAGCGTGTCGTGGAACTCTGTAAAAATATAGAGATTGCACCGGTTACTGACAAAAAACTGACAGTTGTGTCATCTTACAATCATGCGGTTTATTTTACCAAAAAACCATTGATTATTGGCGAGCGTATCAATCCAACCGGCAAGTCTAAGTTTAAGCAGGCGTTGCGTGATCATGATATGGAATATCTCTATAAAGAAGGGCTTGTGCAGGAAGAAAAGGGCGCGCATATTTTAGACGTCAATGTGGGATTGCCTGAAATTGATGAGCCGCAGCTAATGGAGGAGACAGTCACTGGAATACAGGCGATTATTGATTTGCCGTTGCAAATTGATACATCCAACACAGAGGCAATGGAGCGGGGATTGCGATATTATAATGGAAAACCAATGTTAAACTCTGTAAATGGCAAGAAGGAATCAATGGAAAGTGTCTTTCCGATTGCAAAAAAATATGGTGCAGTATTGGTTTGCCTTTGTCTTGATGAGGGCGGGATTCCTGAGACCGTTGAGGGGCGGTTGCAAGTGGCAGAAAAGATTGTCAAAACGGCTGCACAATATGGTATTCCTAAGAAAAATTTAGTGATGGATGCGCTTGTGCTTACGATTAGCACGGGAAAGGACAATGCAAATATCACACTGGAAGCGCTGCGCAGAATCCGTTATGAGATGGGGCTTCACACAGTACTTGGTGTGTCAAATATTTCGTTTGGATTGCCGGAGAGAAGTCGTATTAACACTGCATTTTTTACAATGGCAATGAACAATGGACTGAGCGCAGGAATTGTGAATCCTTCGAGCGAGCCAATGATGTCCGCCTACTATAGTTTTAATGCGCTGATTGGTGAGGACAATCAGTGCAGTGCATATATTGCAAATGCATCACAGACAATAGACAAGCCTAGTGTATCTTCTACAAAAAGCAGTGTGTATACATTAGATGAGGCAATTATTAAAGGTTTAGCAGAGAGTGCCAGCGAGGAGACAATCAAGTTGTTAGAGCAAAATATGGATGCGCTGTCTATTATCAACGAAAAATTAATTCCAGCATTGGATGTGGTGGGAAAAGGATTTGAGGAAAAGAAGATGTTTCTTCCACAGTTGTTGATGAGTGCAGAGGCGGCGAAGGCATCTTTTGAGGCAATCAAGGCAACTTTGTCAAAACAGGGAAAAGACAGCGAGAGCAAAGGAAAAATTGTGATTGCCACAGTTAAGGGCGACATTCATGATATTGGTAAGAATATTGTGAAGACATTACTAGAAAACTATGGTTTTGAGATGATTGATCTTGGAAAGGATGTGGACCCGGAACAGATCCTAAAAACAGTACAGGAGCAGCAAGTAAAATTAGTCGGGCTTAGTGCACTTATGACAACTACTGTTGTTAATATGGAGGCGACAATCAAACTTTTGCGGGAACATAATGTGAATTGTAAAGTTATGGTGGGCGGTGCTGTGCTCACACAGGAGTATGCAGATATGATTGGTGCAGATTTTTATTCAAAGGATGCTATGGGATCTGTGCGGTATGCAAATGCGCTTTATGAGCGGGGAGAATTGTAACAGTTCAGCCATGCCATTCATAAGTCGCCAGAATGCACATTTTCGCCAATGATATTCGATCTTTGCCGGTGACTTATTTCATGATGGGCGTTTGCCTTATAGAATTAATTGTACAAATTGTCCTTAGTGAGCAAGCTTCCACGTACAATTTCCACAATCAATTCTGCATGACTGAACTGTTACGAAGAATTATGAAAAATCTCAAGAAAGACTTTACAAATAGAAAAAAATTTTTTATAATGTGTAGAGTGTAGAAAAATAGAAGATTAAATTCAGAGCAACCAAAGACGGTTAATAGCTGTTTTTTGGTTGCTTTTTTAAATGAAAGCGAAAAGCGATTAAAGAGAAGGAGAGAATGAAATGTTTGATGCAAAGAGGAATGTTCCTGAAGCACCACTTTACAGGGCAGAATTTGAACATGATAACTGTGGTATTGGTGCGGTTGTGAACGTTAAAGGGACAAAGACGCGTGAGACTGTGGAGAATGCTCTAAAAATTGTGGAGAATCTGGAACATAGAGCCGGAAAGGACGCAGAAGGAAAAACAGGTGATGGCGTGGGAATTTTAGTTCAGATTTGTCATGACTTTTTTGTGGGGGTCACAAAACCCCTTGGCATTGTACTTGGCAGTGAACGTGAGTACGGTGTAGGAATGTTTTTCTTTCCGCAAGATGAGCTTAAGAGAAATCAGGCAAAAAAGATGTTTGAGATTATTGTAGAAAAAGAAGAGCTGGAATTTCTTGGATGGAGAGAAGTGCCTTGCGTTCCGGATGTGCTGGGACATAAGGCAGTGGAGTGTATGCCTTATATTATGCAGGCGTTTGTAAAGAAACCGACAAATGTGGAGAAGGGACTTGCTTTTGACAGGAAGCTATACATTGCAAGGCGTGTTTTTGAGCAAAGCTCTGACAATACTTATGTGGTATCGTTAAGTAGTAGAACTATTGTTTACAAAGGAATGTTTCTTGTAAAACAGCTTAGAACATTTTTTAAGGATTTGCAGAGCGAGCATTATATTTCTGCAATTGCAATTGTGCACTCTCGTTTTTCTACAAATACAAATCCAAGTTGGGAGCGGGCACATCCAAATCGCTTTATTGTACATAATGGTGAGATTAACACAATACGCGGAAATGTAGATAAAATGGTTGCGCGCGAAGAAAATATGGAATCTGCGTTTTTAAGTCATGAGTTTCATAAGGTATTGCCAGTGGTCAACGCACAGGGTTCTGACTCTGCCATGCTTGATAATACATTAGAATTTCTTGTGATGAGTGGTATGGACCTTCCTCTTGCAGTTATGATTACAATACCAGAGCCGTGGGCAAACAACAAGACAATGTCTCAGTCCAAAAAGGATTTCTATCAGTATTATGCGACAATGATGGAGCCGTGGGATGGTCCAGCGTCCATTTTGTTTTCCGATGGAGATATTATGGGTGCTGTGCTTGACCGTAACGGACTCAGACCATCGCGCTATTACATTACTTCTGATAATCAGCTAATATTGTCTTCGGAGGTTGGTGTGCTTCCAATTGACGCGTCAAAAATAATAAAAAAAGACAGACTGCGGCCCGGTAAAATGCTTTTGGTGGACACTGTAAAAGGGGAGGTGGTTGATGATGACACACTCAAAGAGAAATATGCAAAGAGTCATCCTTATGGGGAGTGGTTGGATTCAAACCTTGTCACATTAAGAGAATTAAAGATTCCAAATGTGAGGGTGCCGGCGTTCTCCGATGAGGAGAGGCAGCGTATGCAGAAGGCATTCGGGTACACTTATGACGAATTGAAAACAAGCATTCTGCCAATGGCCAAAAATGGCGGGGAAAGTATTGGTGCAATGGGAGTTGACACTCCCATTCCAGTTTTGTCTAAGACACATCACCAGTTGTCACACTATTTTAAACAACAGTTTGCACAGGTGACAAATCCTCCTATTGATGCAATTCGTGAGGAGGTAGTCACATCAACAACTGTTTATATAGGAAAGGATGGAAATCTTCTGCATGATACAGAAAAAAACTGCAATGTGTTGAAAGTCAACAATCCAATTTTAACCATCACAGACCTTTTAAAGATTAAAAATATGAAGCGGGAAGGATTTCGAGTTGAGGTTATTCCAATCATTTATTATAAGAATACGAGTTTGGAGCGTGCTATTGACCGTCTGTATGTGGAAGCCGACCGCGCATATCGTGAGGGAGTTAATATTATTATTTTATCGGACCGCGGTGTGGATGAGAATCATGTTGCGATTCCCTCCTTGCTTGCTGTATCTGCAATGCAAAAGCATTTGATACGCACAAAGAAACGAACAAGTGTTGCACTTATTATTGAGTCCGCAGAGCCTAGAGAAGTACATGATTTTGCGGCACTTATTGGCTATGGTGCCTGTGCGGTAAACCCTTATCTGGCGCAGGAGTCTATTAAAGAGCTCATTGACAACGGAATGTTAGATAAGGATTACCATGCGGCAGTCGATGACTATAATGATGCGATTTTACATGGTATTGTAAAGATTGCATCTAAGATGGGAATATCCACAATTCAGTCCTACCAAGGTTCTCAGATTTTTGAGGCGATTGGTATTGATGCAAATGTAGTAAATAAGTATTTTACCAACACGATTTGCAGAGTGGGTGGTATTACATTGGAGGATATTGCAAAAGAAGTGGATGCTTTGCACTCGCTTGCTTTTGATCCGCTTGGTCTTGCGACAGATTTGACACTAGATAGCCCAGGACAGCATAAGTCACGTGGTGGCGGAGAGGAGCATTTGTATAATCCTGCCACAATTCATATGTTGCAGCAGTCTACACAGAGAGGAGATTATGCACTGTTTAAACAGTATTCAGATTTGATTGACAATGAGAACAGCATTCGCAATATTCGAGGGCTGATGGATTTTAATTATCCACGAAAGAGCATTCCTATTGATGAGGTTGAGAGTGTGGAGAGTATTGTCACTCGTTTTAAGACCGGGGCAATGTCTTATGGATCGATATCCAAAGAGGCGCATGAAACACTTGCGATTGCAATGAATACTCTTCACGGAAAATCAAATTCTGGTGAGGGCGGTGAGGATTTGGACCGCATGGTAATTGGTCTAGATGGTTTAAACCGCTGTTCTGCGATTAAGCAGGTGGCAAGTGGGCGGTTTGGTGTTACCAGTAAATATCTGGTGAGTGCACAGGAAATCCAGATTAAGATGGCACAGGGAGCAAAACCGGGTGAAGGTGGACATTTACCGGCGGGTAAAGTGTATCCGTGGGTGGCAAAGACAAGACATTCTACGCCCGGTGTTGGCTTGATTTCACCGCCGCCGCATCATGATATATATTCAATAGAGGATTTGGCACAGTTAATTTATGACTTGAAAAATTCAAATAAAGAAGCACGGATTAGTGTGAAATTAGTATCTGAGGCAGGTGTCGGTACTGTTGCAGCAGGCGTTGCAAAGGCAGGTGCACAAGTGGTATTAATATCAGGTTATGATGGTGGTACGGGTGCGGCGCCAAAGAGTTCGATTCACAATGCCGGGCTTCCGTGGGAACTTGGATTGGCAGAGACACACCAGACATTAATACAAAATGGACTAAGAAATAAAGTTCGCATTGAGACAGATGGGAAACTAATGACAGGGCGTGATGTTGCTATCGCTGCAATTCTTGGTGCGGAGGAGTTTGGTTTTGCAACAGCTCCATTAGTGACAATGGGATGCGTGATGATGCGTGTGTGCAATCTTGACACTTGTCCGGTAGGAATTGCAACACAAAATCCAGAACTTCGGAAGCGTTTTAAAGGAAAACCAGAATATGTTATGAATTTTATGAGATTTATTGCGCAGGAGCTTCGAGAGTATATGGCAAAGCTCGGTGTCAGGACAGTTGATGATTTGGTTGGACGCACAGATTTATTAAAAATGAAAGAGACGCTTCCTAAGGGTACAGTGAAGCTTGATTTAAGTTTGATATTGAATAATCCTTATCAAGCAGAAAAAGTCGTGTTTGATCCTCGGCACAGTTATGATTTTGAGTTGGAAAAGACGTTGGATGAAAAGGTTTTGTTAAAACAGTTTGGCGGTGCACTTGCGTCTGGCAAGAAGAAAAGTATTACAGTGGAAGTTACCAACACAGACCGTTCTTTTGGAACAATATTTGGTTCAGAAATTACAAAGCGGTATCATGATACATTGGAGGATGATACATTTCATGTACATTGTAATGGTGCAGGCGGACAGAGTTTTGGCGCATTTATACCAAATGGTCTTACATTGGAGTTAGTTGGAGATTCCAATGACTATTTTGGAAAAGGTTTATCTGGTGGCAAGTTAATTGTCTATCCACCGAAAGGGAGCAACTTTAAGCAGGACGAGAATATTATTGTCGGCAATGTGGCGCTGTATGGTGCGACAAGTGGAAAGGCATTTATTAACGGCGTGGCCGGTGAGCGGTTTTGTGTTAGAAATTCGGGTGCGCTTGCAGTAGTCGAGGGTGTGGGAGACCACGGCTGTGAGTATATGACAGGCGGGCGTGTTGTGGTGCTTGGCGGTACGGGCAAAAATTTTGCAGCAGGTATGAGCGGCGGTATTGCATATGTGCTTGACGAAGAAAATGACTTATATATGCGGGTTAACAAAGAGATGGTTTCCATGAGTGAAATTTCAAATAAATATGATGTAATTGAGTTAAAAGAAATGATTGAAAACCATGTAAAATACACTAATTCTGCAAAGGGCAGAGAGATTTTAGATAATTTTGGCATATATTTGCCAAAATTTAAGAAGATAATCCCTTATGATTACGAGCGAATGCTTAAGACCATTGTACAGATGGAGGAGAAGGGACTCAGTGCAGAGCAGGCGCAGATAGAGGCATTTTACGCCAACACGCGCAAGTAAGATAGGAGGACATTGTTGAAATGGGAAAACCAACAGGATTTTTAGATTATGAGAGAAAAACTTCCATGACAGAGGTGCCAGAAGAAAGAATCAAACACTTTAATGAATTTCATGAGTATCTTCCTATGGAGGAACAGCAAAAACAGGGAGCAAGATGTATGGAGTGCGGTGTGCCATTTTGCCAGTCAGGAATGACAATTGCTGGAATGACTTCTGGTTGCCCACTGCATAATTTGGTTCCAGAGTGGAATGATTTGGTTTATACAGGAAATTGGGAGCGCGCTTATAATCGACTGAAAAAGACTAATAATTTTCCGGAATTTACGTCGCGGGTATGCCCAGCACTCTGTGAAAATGCATGCACTTGCGGATTGAATGGAGACGCAGTCGCAACGAAAGAAAATGAGTATGTTATTATTGAGAACGCGTACAAGATGGGCTTTGCAGCTGCAAAGCCACCAAAAGTCCGCACAAACAAAACGGTAGCTGTGATTGGAAGTGGTCCTTCAGGACTTACTGTGGCTGACCAGCTAAATAAACGGGGGCATAATGTCACTGTGTTTGAGCGCAGTGACCGCCTTGGCGGACTGTTGATGTATGGGATTCCAAATATGAAATTGGAAAAGCACATTATTGATCGTAAGATTCAGGTGATGGAGGAGGAAGGTGTTAAATTTTTTACGAATACAGATATCGGGCGCGATGTCAAGTCCAAGAAACTTGTGGAGGGATTTGACAGGATTGTGTTTGCCTGTGGTGCTTCTAATCCAAGAGATATCAACGTACAAGGGAGAGATGCAAAAGGAATTTATTTTGCGGTAGATTTTTTGACAGGAGTGACAAAAAGTCTTCTGGATTCTAATTTGGAAGATAATGCTTATATCTCTGCAAAAGGAAAAGATGTGGTTATTATTGGAGGTGGGGATACAGGAAATGACTGTGTTGGCACGGTGATTAGACTTGAGGCAAAATCGGTCGTTCAAATTGAAATGATGCCCAAATCTCCTGACACCAGAGCAGCAGATAATCCGTGGCCGGAGTGGTCCAAAGTCTGCAAGACAGACTATGGTCAGGAGGAGGCGATTGCTCTCTTTGGACAAGATCCACGTATCTATGAATCCACAGTCAAGGAATTTCTTAAAGATAAGGATGGAAATTTGATTGGTGTTAAAATTGTAAAACTTACATGGGAAAATGATTTGGAAACTGGCAGAAGGAGTAGCAAGGAGATTGAGGGGAGCGAACAAATATTAGATGCACAATTAGTTCTGATTGCAGCAGGCTTTCTTGGCAGTCAGAAATATGTTACAGATGCATTTAATCTTGAATTGGATCCGCGCTCAAATGTCAAGACAGATTTAGGAAGATTTAGGACTAGTGTGGAAAATATCTTTGTCACAGGAGATATGCACATCGGGCAGTCGCTTGTAGTGAAGGCAATTCGGCAAGGACGCGAGTGTGCAAGAGAGGTCGATGAAAGTCTGATGGGATACTCTAACATGTATAGTGAACTACCCATTGTTTAATACATATTAGCATAGGTGTGTTAATTTCTTCTTTCATAATTGTTTGGTTAATATATTAAAGTTGGAATATTTTAAAAAAAAGAAAAAATTTTTATATAAAATGAAAGGGTTTGACTTGGTGGAACGTATCTAATATAGAAACTTAAAAATATATTATGAAATAAAGGAGAAAGACATGAAAAAAATTTTGGCAGGTATTGCAACAATGGCAGCCGTATTTACGATTAGTAGTTCAACAGCATTTGCAGCAGAGGTGGCGATTGCACCTGAGAATTTGGAGATAAGTATAGAAACAATCTGTGGTTATTGTGGTGTTTCTTGCTCCTTTGTAGATGCAGACGGAGATGGAATTTGTGACAACTATAGTACATATGGCTGTGGAATGGGAGTCGGATTTGTAGATGCAGACGGAGATGGAATTTGTGACAACTATAGTACATATGGCTGTGGAATGGGAGTCGGATTTGTAGATGCAGACGGAGATGGAATCTGTGATAATTATGGTACATATGGATGTGGACGTGGTCGAGGAGGTCGTGGATGCGGACGCGGCAGATATTGGAGATAAGATTTGTGCGCCACATTGGCGGCATAGTTCCTCGGTATGAGTTTATGCATAAAAAAGCCTATTTTAAGGAAATTTCCTTAAAATAGGCTTTAGAACAAATGTTTTATTCCGCAGATTTTGGTAGGCGATGACGAAAGAGTGCATGGCTAAGTTTTTGCCAGCTAAATGGTATTAGTGGATAAAGATAGCTCTGACCAGACACCATTTTGTTGGTAATAATAGCGGCAAAGAACAGGATAATGCCTGCGAGATATCCCCAGAACTGGAAAATGGCAGTTAATACAAGATTAATTAATCGGAAAAATTTAATTGCATAACCGAGTTCATAGCTGGGGTGCGTATAATTGGCAATTGCAACAAATGCCATATATAACATAACTTCGGCGTTAAACCAACCACTTTTTACAGAAAATTCGCCAAGGATTAGTGCTGCCATAACGCTGAGTGGAGTTGACAACATGTTTGGCGTGTTGACTGCCGCAAGCCGCAGACCGTCAATAGCAAGCTCTAGGATTAGAAATTGCCATATAAGTGGCACATTGATATCTTCTTTTACTACAATAAATTCAAATCCGGCTGGAATCCAGTCTGGATTTTGCATTAACAACAGAAATGTTGGTGTGATAAAATAAGTTAGTATTAAAATTAGGAAACGAGAAAGTCTGAGGTACGAACCTGTAACTGGGGGAAAATAAAAGTCATCGGCTTCTTGTATCATATCCAGAATGCTGATTGGCAGAATCATAGCGGAGGGAGAGTTGTCCACCAAAATGATAATGTTTCCTTCTAAAATTTGTGCAGCAGCAGTGTCTGGTCGCTCTGTATACTTAAATTTTGGAAATGGATTGTACCATTTTGAGGTGTAAAGGCATTCTGCAAGACTTTCTTGATTCAATGTCAGTGCATCAACTTTAATATTGTTAATGCGGTCTCGTATTTTTTTTAAAAATTCCTTATTTACACGGCTGTCCATATAACAAAGTACAATATCTGTTTTGGATGCTTTTCCAGCGTTGAGTATCTCCATACGTAGATCAGTGCTTCGGATACGCCGGCGTATCAACGCTGTATTGAATACAACTGTCTCCACAAAGCCGTCCTTAGAACCGCGTAAAACTTTATCTTTATCTGGTTCAGATACACCGCGGGCGGGATAGCTACGTGAATCAATTAGAATACATTGATCAAAACCTTCAATTATAATAGCAAATATACCACAGAGTACATTTTTTGCAATTTCGTCAAAATCTTTTGTGAGACTGACTTCGATATAAGGCATGAGTTGATTGAGTTCTTCTGCGTTTTTTGGAAGTTCTTCAGCTTTTAACCCCATCAGAAATTGCAGGAGTTTTTGTATCAGTTCATCTTTGCAGAATCCATTAACAAAATAAAATATAGCGTTTTTGTCACCAATTAGAATATCCCGGCTTACAAGGTCAAATGACGCTGGTACGTGAAGTAGTTCTGCTATATATTTTTTATTTTCTTCAAAATTTTGATACATTTGTATAACCATGCCTTTCTAAGTTATTTGAGACTGCGATTCGCTAAAGAATGCAGTTGTATACATTCGTCAATATATGGATTCAGTATATGTCAAAATCTGTATTTCATACATTCTTTTTTGTCTTTCATTCAATTAAAATTTACTTTTCACAGTGTTTCCCATATACTTAGAATATGCAAGAAAATGACAAAAGCATATTGAATGGTCTATGACTTGGTTAGTATATTAAAAGTGTAGCTTACTAGACTTACGGTTTTGATATATAGCGAGTGCAGCTTGTATTTGTTATTATTTTGCAGTTTCTTGCAAATGTGTTTTATAAAAATAGAGTTGAGATTCTAAAAGGCTATAATTTTAAAGATAGAGAAGATAGGAATGGTATTAAAAATGTATCAAATTGCAGTGTGTGATGACGAGCCGTCAGTGTGTAATATAGTGGCAGAAGAAATCAAGAAATGGAATCAAGATATTAAAGTATTTTGTTTTCATTCTGGGGAAGCATTAATTGCGGCGTATAATTTTTATGATGTGGTTTTTCTGGATATTGACATGAAAGGAATCAATGGCATAGAGACAGGAAGACAGATTCGAGAGCGGGATCGTGAAACAAAGATTGTCTACCTTACTTCTTATCGAGATTATGTGGCAGGTGCGTTTGAAGTACATGCGTTTCAGTATTTGTTAAAACCGATTACACCTGCACATTTGACACAGATTTTGGAGGAGACTTTTCAGTATGTGAAAAAGGCGGACAAGATGAAGCTTTTGGATTTTCACACAAGTGAGGGGGTAGTGTGTGTTGATGTGACGGAAATCTGTTACTTTGAATTTGTTGACCGGAAAATTAAGATGGTGACTTTGCAGAGAACTTATTTTATGACTGGAAAAATTAGCAGTATTTATGACCGCACTAGTTCAATGGGATTTTCCATGCCACATAAGAGTTTTGTCGTCAATTTATTGCATGTGAAAAATGTTAGAAATTTTGATATTTTTCTTGATAATGGCGACAGAATCCCGTTGTCACAGAAAAAGCAGAAAGCGTGGAAACAGGAACTTATGAATTTTTTGTCAGAACGAATGGAACGGCAGAGGAAGGAAGTGGAATAATGCGGCAAATAATCGTAAATTATTTATTTTCTTTTGTGGATATTGCTTCGTTAACGCTGTGTTCTTGGTATCCTGTCTCACTAATAGCAGGCGATAAAAAAGTTATACAAAATAACAAGCTTTTGCGTGTAATGAAAGTTGTGGTATGGTTGGGTTTTGCAGCGTTGACAGTATTGCTTCCAATGTTTGGACACAATGACCTTCTCACAATGGTAGTGCTTTCTATGTACTATATAATTATAGGATATTTTTTATATCACCGTGACAGAGTTGGTGTTTTATATCAGTTAGGATTTATGTTTTTTATGTATGCGACACAGATGATTTCCATTATGGCAGCAACAAAACTTTGGCAAGTATTATGTTTAGAGTATTTGACACATTTTTATATTATGATATTGTTAAAAGCATTTCAGTTAGTAATTGTCACATTTTTATTTCGGCTGTTGATTCGAAAGCGGTTTGTGTCCGTGCAGCCGCGGTTTAAGATAAGAGGAATGATTCTAGTGCCAGTAATTAGCATGATTTTGATTTTCTGGTTTACGATTAGTGCGGATGTTTTTTTTATAAGATTTGGATATGAGTGGTTGATTGTGTATTGCGCACTTATTTTATTGATTAATCTGTATTGTCTTTATTTTTGGTATGATGTGTCTAAGACGCAGGAATTAAAGTATAAATTGGAGTTGACACGTCAGCAGAATGAGCTGACGCATCAGTTCTATGCAGATTTGGAGTCGAACTATGCCAAGTCACGCAAAGTAATTCATGATATTCGTAATCATTTGCAGATGATTGAGCAGTCACAGAAGTTTACAGAATCACGTTATGTCGAGGATGTGTATCAGATGCTTAATGCGCTTGGAATGATGTACTATACAGATAATCGTATGTTAAATATAATATTGAATGACAAATTAAAACGACTAAAACCAGAGCAAGTCATATGTCACTTGCAGGGTGTTGGGTTAGATTTTTTATCTGAGATGGACACGACGACAATCTTTGCAAATTTGCTGGATAACGCGCTGGAAGCAGCACGAGAGACAGAGCATTTTCAATTGCAGATTCAAGGAGAACAAATACAGGATTTTTGTGTGATAAAGTTGTCGAATACTACGAATGGAAAATATGTACCGGGACAGTCACATAAGACAGGGCATGAGGGTATTGGACTAGAAAATGTGCGAAATGCTGTTGAAAAATATCATGGCGCGTTGCAAACTGGGCAGAAGGGGCAGACATTTTTTGTTACTTTGTTGTTTCCGGATAATAACTAATTAAAGGTATTTGCATTCATAAGTTTTTTGATATGTTAGAAAGCCTTGAATAAATAAACATAAGGAAGAAAGGAAAATTTTTATGAGGACAAAAAAGAAAAGAATTGTTGTGATAACAGTGTTTTATATGGTAATGTTAACGTTTGCCGCCTGTGGCGCGCAGCCTTTGCCAGAGCAGTTTGAGGAGGATACAATAAGAGAACTTGCAGAACAGGCAATAGCATTTTTTAATGAACAGGATTATCAGAGTATTTTGGATATGGGCAGCGCTGAATTTCAGGAGCTTTTGACAGTGGATGAGTTTGCAAATCAATGTGATCCATATTTGGATAAGAATGGAACATTTAAAGAAATTTGTAAAACAATTTTTCTTGGAAATGTGGACAAGGAGACACAGGCTGTATATGGAGGCGTTGTGATGGTCGGAAGTTACGAAAAAGGAACAATACAATTTACAATTGCCTTTGATGAGGATATGGAGTTAATACAGTTTGTTATTAGATAAGAAAGTGATGTGTTTCCTACTAAAAGAAGCGAGGGACTTCTTGCTGCATATATAGTTAAAATACATAAAGTCAATCATATAATGTTTTTTGCGTGCCTTGATGCATGTAATAGAAAGGTAGAAAAAGGAATGAGGAATGAAAAAGAGAACAAAGAGTTGATAATCTATATTGTAATTGCTTACGGGATTACGTTTTTAATGGGATTACTGATGTGGTATGGAAATAGCAAAAATCTTGATTTAAGTGTGTTTCCTAGCGCACAAATGTTTTATCCAGCAGCAGGAGTAATGTTGGCTATTTTATGTACAAGAAAAGATGATACTTTAATTCCAAAAGGATTTTATATATTTTTTATTTGTATAACAGTAGCAATTTGCGTAGTGGCAATTATTTCAATATTAAATCCCTATGATATATATGCTGGAAATGGATATTTTCTTCCGCTATGGTCGTGGGTATCACAATTACTAATTATTGGATCTAGCATTATTGGGTGGATTATTTTGCTAATAACTAAAAAAGAACGACGCAGAGCATATGGTTTGTGTTGGAATAAAGGTATGGCATCATGGTTTTGTATTGTTTTGTTTGTTGTGCTTTATATATTTCGGACAGTAATTGCAGTTTTGAGTACTGATGAATGGGCAATTTTGGGCAATATGGTAAAAAATCCATATATGTGGTTTCAACTAGGAGCAATGCCAGTAAATTTCTTTTTGGTGTTTACTGCATTTCTGGGTGAAGAATATGGATGGCGATATTATTTACAGCCTTTGATGCAGAAACGGTTTGGATTTCGTGGTGGTGTATTGTTACTTGGTGTTGTGTGGGGAATCTGGCACCTTCCAGTGGATTTATTTTATTATACACAGGACAGTCAATTGCTGATGGTGCTGGCACAACAGATTACATGTATTACGCTTGGTATCTTTTTTGCCTATGCTTATATGAAAACAGAGAATATTTGGGTTCCAGTAATATTGCACTTTTTGAATAATAACTTGGCTCCAATTATCTCGGGAAACTATTCAGCTAGTGTTTTTGAAAATCAGTCAATAACATGGGGTGAGTTACTGATATCTTTTGTGATAAATGGCATGATTTTTGGAGTGTTTATGTTTGCAAAACCGTTTCGTGTAAAGAAAGACGCCTAAAATCTGTGATAAAGAACACATGTTTATATTGGCTGTATTTTTGTGGTAGTAGCATTCTTGTAAATTTGACATATTATGATAGTAACTATGCAAAAACAACAAGGAGCAGTACAACTATGCAGGAATGGAAACCACAAATGCCCTATATGGAGCAATTCCCTGTAGCGATGGCATATGTACCGTGGCAGAGAAATTGTATTATGTACGAAAATCTTGATGAGGCTTTCAAGACAGGTACAGTGTTCCCAGAGCTCAATAAACCATTTTTAGGAAGGAGAGTAAAGGGATGAGTGCAGGATGTAAACCATGTATGGATGCATATACCGATAGACAGAAGCTTTTGTATGAAATCAGCAAAGTTGATTTTGTATTAAAAGAACTAAATCTTTATCTTGATACGCATCCATATGACCAACAAGCAATGGTTAATTTTCGTCAGTACAATGCGCTGAAGAATAAGCTAGTGAAGGACTATACTGAAAAATATGGACCTCTTGTATTAAGTTGTGTCGATATGGACAGTATGGAATGGAAGTGGGCCACTCAGGATTGGCCTTGGGAAGGAGGCTATAACTAATGTGGAATTATGAGAAGCGATTACAATTTCCAGTAAAAATTACCCAGACCAATCCAGAGATTGCACAGGTTATTATAAGCCAATACGGAGGTCCATATTGCACTAACAGATAAAAACTCAACTATGGGAATAATAGTAGAAAGCGTATGAATTATCAGCCTTGTTAAATACAATCTTTTCAACGATATTTCTAATGGCATTTCCTTTTTCTATATAGGTTGCACTTTCATTTTTTAGTATTTCAAGTGATACACGGATATTATCGAAAAGCTTTTCTATACTGTCTTCTCTGGACAGGGCAGCAGGAGAAATCTCTGATAACTCGTGAATTTTGGTCGTAAGTTGATCGCGTTCTTGAAGTATTCGTTGTTTGTTATCTTTGTATTCTTCTAAAGTATCAATGCCATCAATATAGGCATCTTTTATCTTGGACAATTTGATATCAAGTTTGCTGATTGCTTTATTTAATAAAGCAATCTCATTATCTGGTTGGGAATTTTTAATAATATTTAAATGGTAAATACTTCTGTTTTCAAGAACGGCTTCCAAACCTGTTATAATATGCTGTTCTGCATCTTTGGCATTGACATAGTGTGAGTCTTTGCAGATACCTTTGGTAAACTTATAACATTGGAAGTACCGAACATTTTTGATTTTTGAGTTTGCAAGAGAAGCACCACAGGAAGAACATATAAGTATACCAGAAAGCCAATGTTTACAGGTAGATACATCACGAGGTTTGCGCTCATGGATTACCTTTGAGAGACGTTCCTGTGTCCGATTCCATGTATCCATATCTATAATCGGTTCATGCCTGCCATCTGCAATAATAACATCTTTAGAATCGTGATAACAGTTGTTGCTGCGGTCGTAATAATTCCATCTTACTTTGCCAATATAAAAAGGATTTTGTAACAGATAGCGTACAGTTCTGCTTTCAAAGGCGCCGCCGCGAATTGTGTGGCATTCGTTTTGGTTTAACCACCTTGCAATTTGTGTAAAAGTGCTTCCCTCAAGAAACATTGCAAATACACGTTTCACAATCAGGCTCTGTTCCTCATCGACGGTTGGAACTTCTTTGTATCCTACATGTTTATAACCAAGTGGTATAGAACCTTGATAGTTTCCATGAAGGGCATTTTCTGTCATGCCCCTTTTTACTTCAGCACTCAAATTGATAGAATAGTATTCGTCCATCCATTCAAAGATGCGTTCAACGAGAGTGCCAATCATGCCGTCGGGAAGAGGTTCGGAAATACTTATGACATCAACATTGTTGCGTTTTAATAAGGACTTATAAACAATTGATTCTTCTTGATTGCGTGCAAATCGTGAGAATTTCCATACAAGAATCACATCAAAAGGATGTTCCTTGCTTTTTGCCAGTGCAATCATTTTCTGAAATTCTGGGCGTTTATCTGCTTTTCGCCCAGAAATGCCATTTTCAGAAAAGATATGTTCTTTGTTGATTAAAATATTATTTTTATGTGCATAGTCCAAAAGGAGCCGCTCCTGAGCATCAGGAGACAGCTCTAACTGTTCACCAGTGGACACACGGATATATAAACAACCGTTTTGCATGAACCCTCCAAAAAATAATTATATTCTGTTTTATTTGGTTGTGTCGAGTTGGAAGCTGGCACCTTTTTTCATGTATAGCGATATTTTTTAGTAATTAAATATTATAGAAAAAAATAGTGCTTGTGAAGTATTCAAGTTTATTCTTCGTCATCAAGGTCTAAATCAAAATCGGAAGTATAGATTGCATCGCTTGATAGAGACTGGCGAAATTCTTCAGCTAACATTGTGCGATTAAACTCTGCGGTTGGTTCTATTTTATTTACGAGTTGCTCAAGTTCGTCAATGGTGACTTGGAAAAATTCTTTGCGCAGATTCACCTTATTAACGCGTTTGTCGTTGAGTATCTCATGTAATTTTCCTTCAAGTCCCACAGCATCATCAGAAAAAATAAAGCTGTGTACATCAAATTTAAATGGTACACTTGCATTACTTAGTTCGTTAATTCTATCTTGTGGATCTTGACGTCTCGTCATACCAATTTTAAATACATTTTCACCAAAAGAACCGAGGTTACTTATTATGTATACATTTCCAGCTTTACCGTTTTGCAATTTGGTAATTTCGTCTTTTTTGATAACAACACCAGAAAGCTGAGCTTCTAATTCAAGAATGCGTTGTCTAAGAGTGTCAGCCTCTGTATCATTTGGTATATCGGTAAGTTGTTCGTTTAGTTTTGCTAGTTCGTTTTTATATTTTTCTTCTTCTTTTTCAATTTTAGTTCTTTCAGCGGCAAGCGCTTTTCGCTCTTCTGCTTCTTGACGCATCTGTTCTTTAATCGCTAATTGTTCTTGACGAGCCTGTTCTTTTTTTACATAATAGTTGTATTCTATTTTGACAGCGTTTATAAATAAGTATTCTATTTCACCTATAAATTTTGTAAGAGTTCCAGCAATACTTTGATTACCGTCGCAGGCAAGTTTCATATATTTGTGAGTAACATTTTTGACAGCTTCAACAGAGGTATCCAATTTTTCGTATTTAAGATTATATAGTATATTTTGCAGTTCAGATCGGAGTGCAATGACCATTAAATCATAAATAGTTTTATTTGCCTTGGTAGTATATCTGGAAGAATACTGGTCCAGAAGTTTCATAATCTGTTTTTCGTTATCACGATATGCTTTTCGCAAATCTTTCATATCCATACAGTGAAGCTTTAGTATAATAGAAGGCGACACTAGTTCTGCTTCATCCAGATCCGCTTGGGGAATTTTGCAATCTTCATATTTAAACTGAAAATTCGTGTAATTATTTAAGGCATTTTCAATACATTTGTATAATTCTTTTATGCGATTAAGCTTTTTTTGATTGGTTGTTAATTGTTTTTCTGTTTTTTCATTCTTATCAGTAAGGTTGATATATCTATCAGAAAGAGAATTAAACTGTTGTAGCATAGAATCGTGGGAAGATTTTAACTGCTTGATTTGCTCCTGAACTGTAAAATAGTCATCAGCATCAAGAGTATTGAGTTTCTGTTCGAGTTCACTATTGATTTGCTCAAAAGCATTGAGTTTCTGTTTGAGTTCACTATTGATTTGTTCAAGGGTATTATTCCGAAGCCGAAGATTGTCACTAAACTGTTGGAGAGTATTATTCTGTTGTTGGAGAGAGTCGGAAGTCTGTTGTAAGGTGTTAATTTGTTCTTTTAATTTTTTGGTTTGGAAAATATCTAAAAAGCTCATTTGCAATTCCTTTCATAAATGATTTATCGGTTCGTAATCATTTAGTATTTTCTCGATAATTGTAAGTGGAGAATATGTAATATTTTATAATTATACTTCATGATAAAAGAAAATGATAGTATTTGTAAGAAAACGATAAATTATTTGGCAATGTGCAGTAAACTATAAAAAAATGACGGTTATTTTTTTGTTAGTATCTGACGAAATTGTTGACTATTGCAAGATATGAAAGAATGAGTGTAGACTTTATATCTTGCAATATGCTATCATTTTAATAGCATAAGTCACAATAGTACAAAGATAAAGGAGTGTTGTTCATGAATAAAATAGAAAAAATAATCCAAATGTTAAAACAGGTAAGTAACACAGACTATATTGATGCTATATTTTGGTTTGTAAAAAGGCTGTTGGGCTAAACGATAAGGTTTAGCCCTTTTCTTTTTGCGAAGTAATTTTGTCTAAAATTATCTCTATAGCCAACCAATCTTTGTGATCCAATTTAGCCAATGCTTCAAAAAGCCGTGTCTTAACGGAATCGGGTTCTTTAATCAAGTCAGCCGCAAATTCAGAAATAACTCGTAATTTATCCTGCTGAATAAACATTTCCCCAGTTCCGTTTCGGATCCATTCTTCATTAACATTAAATTCGCGACAAATTGACATTATCATTCTATCAGCAATATTGTCGCCATTTTCCCACCTGCTAACAGCAGCTTTTTTTACACCAATTCTCCCTCCAAATTTATCAAGGGTTAATCCTAGAGCTATTCTTAATTCTTTAATTCGCTCGTTCATCAAAGTCCTCCCTTCTGAATTTAATAATAACACTAAAAAAAAAGTAAGTCAAGAAAAAAGTTTAAAAAAGAAACTTGACAAAGTTTAAAATAAATACTATACTGTTTATAAAATCAACAAAAGAAAGGAGGAGCGATATGGCTATAATATCTGAAAAAGAGATGGAAATCATTATGAAAATAGTCAAGGGTTTTTCGAGTTTGTCCGACTTTGACAAAGGCTATTTTCTAGGTGTGGTTGAATCTAAAGTAGAAGCGAAAAGAGAAGTTGAGGGTAGGACAAGCCAGAATGTCGGGACATTAGCAGTCACGAAAGGCACAGCGGTTGAAAGGAGGTGATGGTATGATGGAACGACAGTTAAGGCAGGCAGCAGATTTTTGGAATACAAAGCCATTGAAATCTGACAATATTGCGTTAGGTGGCATTATCCCGCTGCCTAATGGCGAGAAAGGTATGGTTGTAGAGGAGGTGGAAAGTATTGGCAGCAAGAGGGGTTCAATCAGAGAAAGTCAATAAGGTTAGCAAATTAGTAAAAACAACACTCACTTCTATAGAAGTGGCACAGATGGTAGAAAAGCGCCATGCAGATTTGTTGAAAGATATTCGCAGATATGTAGAGCAACTAGGAGAGGGAAAAATCTCCCAGTCCGATTTCTTTGCAGAATCAACTTACATTAATGAGCAAAACAAGGTGATGCCTTGTTTCATGGTCACAAAGAAAGGCTGTGAATTTATTGCCCATAAGTTAACAGGTCAGAAAGGTACAGAATTTACAGCACGATACATCAATCGCTTTTATGAAATGGAAAGAGAGCTGATGGCTGTTAGTCCATCAGAAATTCCATTAGGCGAACTTGCAAGCTATCTAAAAATCATGGACAAGGTTGCAAATAGACAAAAACTTGCATCGTACAAGATAGCGGCGAATTTTAAGAAGGTGTCAGAGCAGTTCGGAGTACAACTTACAGAGGATTTTGTAAGCATACCAGAATATAACCAAATGGATTTATTCAGTATGGGTGACGAGAAGGAATGATGTAGATTTGGGATAAGCTTTAGGCAGAGAGGAAATTAAAAGTGAGAAAGAACTTGAAAGAAGCCCGCCAGAAAGCGGGCATGACACAGAAGCAGGTAGCTGAATATCTTGGAGTAACAACAAGAACCTATCAGAGAATAGAATCAGGGGAGTTCACAGAAAAAGTTTCCAACTGGGATGCGCTGGAAGATTTGTTTAACATTCCTCAGCGGGTTTTGAGATTTGATGAGCGGATTTAGTGGCTGAAACTTGAGAATAAAAAGTTATCACGGAATCTTCAATAGTAATCTTCGTAAAAACAGCAGGAAGGGTATAGGCAAGTTGGTTTTCTGTAAGCGCAGATAAGTCGTAATGATCAAGTTGTGGGATAATATTCTCCTTCAAATAGGATAATATTTCATCTTTGTAAAGAAGTATTTCCTCCCAATTGGAAAATAAGCCGTTACCTAGTAGACAGTCTACTGGCAGCTTAAAATAATTTGCGATAGCCACAATATTTTCCAATGGTGGTTCAATAGTGCCAGATTCATACCGTTGGTATGTGCGCAGGGTGATTCCGAGATAATCAGAAATAGATTTTTGAGTTGTTCTGTTACGTTTACGAATATTTTTTAAACGTATATTGAAATCCATAAAAAACCTCCTAAAAAGATTGACATAGAATTGGTATGTCATTATAATTAAGATAAAATGCAAACAACGTCTTAGTGCGTCATAAAAATACGACATATAAGATTGAACTAAATTACTGACAAACATATATTATCACAAATAGGAGGACTATTTCAATAGTTACAGAAAGGTAGTATAAAAGTTATCTGTAGTAACATGTACATGAGCAACAGCATATTATATATGTGATATATGGGAGGAAGTAAATAGTATGGCAGTAAAGCAAGAAAAGGCCAGAAAAAGAAGAGAAAAAAAAGAGCCAACTTATCTGCATTTTATTAGTATTAATGGAGCGGAGCCAGTTGATTTATTCTCGATTCCGGAGCCGCGCAGACAAGAACTCATAGACGATCTTTGCGATAGATATATGGCTGCATTTGGATATATTCCAGTAGGCAAAGTGGAAGAAGAGTAATTATATACACGTGCCCCCTGTGCGGCACATATGCTGGTGTGTCGCAGCCTCTTTTCTAAAAATTCCATATGCAGCGGACACAGGATAAAATATGCCTGTGTGCCGCGCAGGGGGCATGTGGACAAGCTGTGTACTTTGTACGTGGTGCATATGCATCACATTTCCAGTAGATTAGCGGGCGTGCAGGGACAAAAGCCTGTGCGCCAACACAATTATACTAAATATAAAGGTTTATTTCTAAACCAATTAAAAAATAACATATCCCGCAGGTTTCCACAATCTGAAAACAGTTGTTCAACTGAAAAACTGCGGAATCTCCACCGACTGATACTGCAATATCTACGGCGGCATGTCTAACACAACAAGTATATCTTAACACAGTAACAGGAAAATTGGCAACAGATATGGAAAGAAAGACAAGCCTATGAAGAGGCAGAAAGAGAGGTAGGAAATGAGCAGTATACAAGCGGTAATTTCACAGGAACGTGCAACAATTACCTGTAATTTTGCACAGGTAGAACAGGCAATAAAGAATAAGCTTGCAGAGTATGAAGAGGCAGTATTTACAGAAGACAGTAAAACATATGCGAAGAAAGAAGTTGCCAGTTTGCGGGCAGAAAAAAAGTCTTTGCAGGATAATATGCGTGATGCAAAAAAACGATATATGGAGCCTTGGGACGATTTTGAGGCGCAGGCAAAGAAGCTGATAGGACTGTATGATGAACCAATTAATTTGATTAATGGGCAAATACAGGCATTTGAGGAAAAGCGTGTTTCAGAAAAGAAGCAGATTATTAAGAAAATCTATGAATGTGTTCCTGAAGACTTGCAGGCATATATTTCCTTAGAACGCATTTACAATCCAAAGTGGGAAAATGCTACATACAAGGAAAAGGATATTAAGGCAGATATTGCAGGGCTTATTCACAGAACGCAAAATGACTTAAATACAATTACTTCCATGCAGTCTGAGGCTGTTGAAAAGGCATTAAATATATACAAGGATAATTTAAATCTTACAGACGCAATTACATACATAAACGATTATGAGCGGCAGAAGCAGGAAATTTTTGACAGAGAACAGGAAAAACAGCGTTATGAGGAAGCAGAGCGCATCAGGCGCGAGGAGCGCAAAAAAGTGCTTGTAGAGCAGCGTGCAAGGGAAGAGAAGGAAGCTGTTCTTCGCAAGGTAGAAGAGGAAAAAGAGGCTGTGCTTCGACAGGCGGAGCTGGAACGCTTAGAAGCTGAAAAGGCAGCAGAAGAGGAAAAAGCAGTTGCTGTTGAGCAGGCGAAAGTGGAAGCAGCACAGGAAGTAATAGAAAGCTTTATTCCGAATATATGGGAGGACACAGAACTGTATGAGTACAGAATTTCACTTTCTACTGATGCAAAGGAAAAGTTAGAAATGTACATGGACAGTGTTGGAATAGAATGGGAGATGATGTGATGAATAATCTTAAATATTACGATTTAGGGCGTGCGGTTCCTGATACTGCAAAAAGACCTATCCAGGGCGGCAGAATGAATGGGAAGACGGATATTAATCCCATGTGGAGAATAAAGATGCTGACTGAAATGTTTGGACCATGCGGAATTGGTTGGTATTATGAATCTGTGAGAGAATGGACCGAATCTTATGAGCAATCTATAGCAGCATTTGTAAGAATTAAGCTTTACATAAAAGTTGATGGCGAGTGGTCTATGCCAATACAGGGGACTGGTGGAAGTATGTTTGTGGAGATACAGAAATCAGGTCCATATGTTTCTGATGAGTGTTTCAAGATGGCAACAACAGATGCAATATCAGTTGCGTGTAAACAATTAGGGATCGGGGCAGATGTCTACTGGGATAAAGATAAAACAAAATATGGCGCAGACGCCGATTCGCAGAAACAGAAAGAAACGCCAAAGACAGACGCTGAAAGAGATAGTTTATTAGAAACTTTGAAAAACGAACTTATCCGAACTGGATACACTTGGAATGCGGTTATAAAGACTTATAAAGTTGATAACGTAGATACATTGTCAAAACTTCAAATCAAGGACTGTATCTCAAAGATGAAGAAACAGCCTGATAGGGTGGTACCGCAATGACAAATATGACAGAGTATGAGAAACATCAAAAGAGCGCTAATAGATTAATTCGGTAACTATTAATTATTCATACGGGTTATATATCACGGAAAATCGGCGGTAGCCAAACTGCCGCCGGAAAGGAGGGTTACGTGGAAAGAGACTATTTAGAATGGATTAACAAAACATATAGAACGCTTGTTGACAATCAGGATATTCCGAAAATGGAAATGAAAACGCCGGACGGCGGAAAGATTTCTGTCTATCGCGTTGTTGATGTTATTAGAATTGACATTAAAAGGCCTGAAACGAAAAAGGTGTAATTATGGAGTATTTATTAACGATTCCCGGAAAGCTGCACAATCTTAACGATTACATATCTGCCGAACGTTCTAATAGATATGTTGGGGGGCAGATGAAGAAAGCAGACCAGAATATTGTTATTCATTATGCAAAGAAACAGTTAAAAGGAATAACCATAGAAAATCCTGTTTTTATGGAATATGCCTGGTATGAGAAGGATAAACGCCGGGACTGCGATAATATTTCAAGCTTTGGTCGCAAAGTAATACAGGACGCCCTTGTAGAAACCGGCGTATTAAAAGGTGACGGCTGGAAGTATGTTGTCGGATTTTCCGACAGGTTTGAGGTGGATCGGGATAATCCACGGATTGAAATTTTGATAAGAGAGGTATAGGGAAGTGACATATTTAGACCTTATTAATTTATTCTGGGATTCAGCCACGATAAATCCATTGTCTACAGGGCAGGTGTCGCTATACTTTGCGTTATTGCATGTATGCAACAGGAGCTATTGGACAGAGTGGTTTTCAGTGCCAAACCAAATGCTATCAGTACTGACAGGATTATCAAGGACAGGGATACAGAAAGCAAGAAATGAGTTAAAGCAAAGAGGATTTATTGATTTTGAAGAAAGAGGAAACAAAGCAACGGCATACAAAATAGTGTCAGATAGTGGTCAGCAAAGTGGTCAGCAAAGTGGTCGGCAAAGTGGTCAGCAAAGTGGTCGGGTGTCAGATAGTGGTCGGCAAAGTGGTCAGCAAAGTGGTCGGGTGTCAGATAGTGGTCGGCAAAGTGGTCAGCAAAGTGGTCAGCAAAGTGGTCAGCAAAGTGGTCAGGTGTCAGATAGTGGTCGGCAAAGTGGTCAGCAAAGTGGTCGGGTGTCAGATAGTGGTCGGCAAAGTGGTCAGCAAAGTGGTCGGGTGTCAGATAGTGGTCGGCAAAGTGGTCAGCAAAGTGGTCAGCAAAGTGGTCAGCAAAGTGGTCAGGTGTCAGATAGTGGTCGGCAAAGTGGTCAGCAAAGTGGTCGGGTGTCAGATAGTGGTCGGCAAAGTGGTCAGCAAAGTGGTCAGCAAAGTGGTCAGCAAAGTGGTCAGGTGTCAGATAGTGGTCGGCAAAGTGGTCAGCAAAGTGGTCGGGTGTCAGATAGT
>CASJPF010000017.1 GCA_949383255.1 Lachnospiraceae bacterium
GCAGATGTAAGAGTTGGAAGTTGCAAATATTTGCTTAATCAGCAGACACTATTTAGATTTTCAAGACTATCCCAAGGAAAAAAACGCATTGATAAAATAATACTTGCAACCGTAAATATCGTGCAAATATTGCCTGCTTTCATTACCTTATATGTTTTCATGTGCCATTCATATTTTGCAGTATAACATACGACAAAAATAATAACGCCAAATACTAATGGCATTCCTAATGACAATGGCATCTCTGCATTCATTCCTCTGCGGCTGTCTCCAAGAGAAACCTGAAATCCACTAAAAACCTGCTGCAAATAAGTTCCATGCACCTGTATATAATTTATCGGCTCATTATTTACTCGAATATTCATCTGCATGGAATCCAAAAAAGGAAGAATAAATGCCATATTTACCAATACTGTAAGTACTGCAGCCTTTACAAGTGTGATAAAACGCTTTAATTGAAATGTCTTTTTATAATTGGCGAAACACAAAACAAGAATAAATATCGCCGATATTTCGCAGGAAAGCACATGACTTTCAATTAGTCCACTAAGTCCTATAACAATTGGAAGATAGTCACGAATTTTCAACGCTTTCTCTTCCTCAGTGTAAACGCGCATAAACCCATATACAACCAGTGGGAAAAATGTCATTGCAGTATATTCACCGACAGCAGCCCTTACATATAAGTTCGTGATTCGATATGGGGAAAGCAAGTAGATAAATGCACCAATGGCAGCAACTTGATTATCCTGCGTAATCCCTTTAAAACAATAATAAGCAATCCCACAAGTCAAAATATTTATAAAAATTGCATAAATCTGATAACACACCTGCATTGGAACTGCCAAGTTATACAAAATCGCAGGCAGATATAAAAATAACTGACTATAGAACAAAGGGGAAGCATATCCGTAGCCATTTAGTACCTCTGTCTGAATTGGCACAAAAATATGTCCTGCTTCCAATCCGTTTGCAAGTGCCAAAATCCGATTCAAATGAAAATCCAAATCGTGTCCCCAGAACAAGAAATCCGTCAGCAGTGGCAAACTTGCAAAAAAGGAGGCAAACATAAGAATCGCAACAATAGACTTATTTGCTGCCTTTTTGCTTACAAAAAAGTAAACATATGTTGCATCCACTGTCAAAAATCCAAGAAGCCATGCAAGAAACTTCATTACACGCCACATGGGAAGTTCCTGAATTACAATTCTATCAATCCGAAGTTCTCCCATACCATGAAAATTAACCATAAGTTGAAGACCCTCTTCTCCACCAATGTCGCGAATCCATAGGCGTGTCTTTTGATGGGTATATCCATCTTGAAATATAAGATCATTGTAGCAGAGCTTATCATCTGTAACCTTTGACCTGACAATCTGCAAGGTTCCAGTCATATCCTCACAGTTACCACCTACCTCTGTATCATACAAGAGAGACCAGTAATCAACAGAAATCTCATATACTCCCTCCTTCAAACCAAAGAACTCTGTGCCAGCAATCCATCTGCCAAATGTCTCTGCATCATTTCTTCCAGTAATATAAAATGAATTGTCGTCATTTATAACCACTTTTTCATCTCTAATTGTCATATTCCCTGCATCCAGTTTTATTGTTATAGGCTTTTTAAAAAAACCTACAAAAGAAAAACATAATATCAATGCTTGAAACAGTACAAAAACACAAAAGCCTTTATATTCTAATCCTAGTTGTCTAATTTTATCTCTCGTCTCAACGTTCACTTTTCAATACACCTCTCTGATTTTATTCATTGTCACACAATCTCCATCACAAATCCAAGGAGCTTTCCACGTTTCTTGTCACCTTGTATAAACGTGCACAGATGCACATACAGGCAAATACACTCGTCAGTAAACCTCGAAATGTAAACCAATGATGCTCATAGGAATGCTGTCCTGCAAAAGCATACCACGCAAATGGCATTGCAGCGATAAGTAGAAATGGAAAAACATCAACAATAACACTGATTATCGATTTTCTATTTCTAAAAACTCCTACGATTGCAACAATAAAACATATGACAATTAAAATCAAATATGGTTTCTCAAAATAAAACTCCAAATTACGAATCCATGTATCAATCGTTGTGATTTTCTCACCATTTTGTAGATGGGAAGAACGCAATAAGACCTGCGACAGTGCATTTGCAATCACATTATCCCTCAAAATCAGTGTGCTTAACACCCATTTTCCAGCCCACATTGCACTGTATCCAAAACCCCAACTTATAGAAAGATAAACTATCTTTTTAATTTTCAGCCAAAGTGCACTATTAGAATCAAGTATTAATAAACACACCATAGGAACACCAAGACTCGCTGTAGGATATGTCAGAAAATCAAAGTAGCTTGTTGCCATTCCAATCATCTGGAAATATAATATCATACCATTTTTATTCACAAGTTGGTCATACTTTTTCAACAAAATCCACAATGCAATATTTGTGAGATAGAACATCACAGAAAACTGTATTGAAAGCGGAATTACAACAGGCATAATAAAGAGAACTGCCACAATATAACCCCAAGCTTCTCGCTTAAATCCCATATCTTTCAATGTATTGAAAATGAGAAACATTAGTAATATATCGAGTATCATATTAAGCACACGCAAATCTGCATAACTAAAAAATAGCAGTAATGGTTTTAATATGATAAGATAACCATGCCAGTATCTAGTGTATTCTACTTCTTTATATCCATCCGGTTCTTCCAAGTAGTGCACAAGTCCATTCAATGGTCCATCGCCATAATCTGCACTTGTGCAAGTAAGCGCTCTCTTCCATATAGGAAGATCGTTATCATAAACCGCATTTCCTATCATCCATGAATCTGTATAATTGTCAAGCTGTGTACTGTTATATCCTGGAATCACTCTATGGTACTCTTGTTCCACTGTCAAAATATCTATAGACTTTGATAAATTTTCCTGCATTTTTCCTACGGGCAGAAGATACACCACCATCAGCATCAGATAACCTGTCATTATACCAATTACAAGTAGAATAACAGATTGCACCACTTGACTCGTACAATTTTTTAGTATATTTCCTTTTGATTTTTTTTGTTTCATTTCATCTATTCCTATTGTTTATGATATTATCATTCTTTGCGCGCGCCAATCATCATATCATTGGCTTTGTTTCTACAACCATTATTTGATCCAAATGCATTGTTGCTCAATACGGAGATTCGACCGCCTCACTGGTGATAACAAAATCCCAATTGCGATTCCCACCACTAGGCATAACACTGGCAGCATAATGTAATCTCCTTTTCTTATATAACTTTCTATTTTGCTAAACTTTTACCACTTTTTTCCGAATATCCATCTTCACCACGTATTTTCTTAAATTGTTCTATCACATCACTTTCATAGGAACCAATCTGTATATCTGAATAAAATTCTCCTGTCCTAAGCCATGCAATTGTTTTTGTATTCTGGTTTAACATAACAGCACACGACCAGTTATAATATCCATCAAATCGAATAAAAATTGACTGAAAAGACTCCTCGAGAAGCTCACAAGCGCTTATCTCACTTGTTGGATACCCTTTTATTCTATAGGTCCCACAAAAAGGCATTCTGCCAATTGCCTGTATAGCAACATATTCTAGTATCATCTCACAAAAAGATTCCATACAGATCTCATACTCCCAGCTTGAATCTGTCTTATTTTCCTCCCACAGCATACTATGATGCACAGCTAGATCAATTCCAAGATAAACTTTTTTGCGTTTTCCTCGACACAACACAGCTAAAACATTATCTTTTACAAATAGTTCTTCCAGTTCTAGCAAGCGACATTTATTTCCTATCAAAATTTTGTCTTTGTCAACCACCAAATATAACGCCTTAACCACATCGGGCAATTTGATTCGCAGCCTACCTTCTGCCTTTTCAATGTCTTCTATGACATTTTCACTTTTCTTTAAATGAAGCATTTGAGATACTATCTCAATAAATCTTATCATATTTTCAATCTCTTCCTGACAATTGGCATGGTTCTGATACAACTGCGGCAGCCCTTCATCATTGTACCGTTCATTTAATATTTCAGATTGGAAATACTCTCCTTCAAAAATTTTTTTGCCCTGCATATCTACTTTATATTTTCCATACATAATCTTCCTCCCTTACTCCATCACCATGTATCACTTTAGTGACTTATTTCTTCTGCGCAGGTCTGTGCACAATAAAAAATCCCACACACTACATCACTGTAATGCATGGGACGTATTAACGCGGTTCCACCCTGCTTGCCTGTATCACTAAACTGAAAACAGACCACTCATCGATTATAACGGAATCACCGGACCGGATTAGGATCACTCCAAGGTAGTTTTCAAATATCTCCTGTAAGAGTACTTTCAGCACAAATGGCACTCCTCTCTGTTACATTACAATATCCTACTCGTCTCATCAACGTTTTGCGTTATTTATTTTTTCACTTTTATCAGTCTTTATAGTTTCAAAATTGCAATTCGTTCTTCCCCATCCATTTCTCCAGTTTCAACAAATCCAAATGAATAGTATAACTGACTGGCAATTTCATTTTCAGGTTCATATGACAACCAACAGTATTCTGCTTCACCACACGGAAATGTTTTTATAAATTTTAATGCGAGTCTGACTGCTTCTTTTCCATATCCTTTATTCTGATAGTTTTTATCTATCATCAATCGCCAGAGATTATAATTACTCTTGGCTATTAATGGAGCATCATCCCAGTAATCGTCTGTATCAAAACCTACCATTAAAAAACCTACTGGTATATCATCCTCATATATTCCAAAAGGAAAAGCATAACCATTTCCCATTATGGTGGTATAGGCTTCTATAATACTAATATCATTACTCGCCACAAAGCTTTTCTGCTTTTCAGACACATGCAACTTCAGAATATCCCATACGTTTTTTCCATTTATCTTCTCAAGTTTAAGCATATTTTTTTCTCACAAATTCCTATTTCTATGCCTAATTTTCAAGAATGCCATCGACCTTCTTGTTGCGGCGTGCCAAAGGCTTATTTAACTGCTATCTGCAATACATATACAAAAACATATATTTAGTAGTGTCACTTTAATACTATTATCTTATTCCTAAAAAACAAGTTTGTAAAGAGTTAATTTTTAAAAGCTTTAATGCATGCTCCATTCTGAGAGCGATCCAACACAGCATGAAAAATAAAATCAAAGTACTGCCCCATGCCTTCATCTTCCAACAACTCTTGCCACCAAGTAGCAATTTGTTTCGGATCATTGCGAAACACACCACATCCATATGCGCCTAACACTAGATTTTTGGCTCCCTGTTTTGCAAAAATTGCCAATGCCAGTTTCATTCTGCGCCGCATAACGCGCTCTGCCTCTGCCTGATTTTCCCCTTTCAACAGCACTTGTCCCATATTCACTGCGGGGAGCGTCAACACAGATGCCTTGAACGGCTTCTCCACCAATTCAAACTTTCCGTCCCTAAAAAACACAATATCCGGCGAATAAATCGCATGATTTGTGTACATCATAGAACGCTGTTCACGATTCTTTTGATAATACACCTCATGTGCAATCAATGTTCTATAGAGTGTACTTGATGCTGCTAGGCTTTCTTCCTGTGCCATAGCGCCATTCAAAAACCCACCACCCGGATTTTTTGCACTGGCAAAATTAAGTACCCCAATATTTTCTTTTCCCTCATTTACAAGCCTAAGAACTGCATCCACCGTGGAAATATTTTCTACACATACACTAGATTTTACAGGACCTTCAGAATTACTGTACGCTTCGAGCAATGCATCCGCTTGCTGTGGTGTTATTAGAATACTATCGCGTATTGAGTGCTCCATATCTATATGGATATTAATTTTTTTATCCTGATATTCATAATACCCTTGTTCCATAATTGAAAGGGTCTGATTGGCAATTGCCTTTCTATCCATACATATACACCTCCATAAATTCTGATGGAATATGCTAATTGCAAAGAATTTGCCTGCTGTCCGCAATGTATATTTACAAACTTATTTCCAGCGAATACACAATTCCGAAAAGGGAGTATTTTTATTTGTTTTTTCCACAACATTTTTTATATTTCTTGCCACTTCCACATGGACATGGATCGTTGGGATAAACTTTAGCCTCCTTGACAACAGTTGTCGAAGATTTCTGTTCTTTATAAAGTGCTTTCTTTGTCTCCGCGTCAAATATTGTATCCCACTCTTCAAGATTGTACAGCCAATCCGCCTCTGCTGCCACCATGTTCTTATAGAGGTTCTCTTTATCAAACCCAAGACTTACCTCTGTGTCCTCGTCCATCTCCTCAATCGGATTTTCTGTCTTTAAGCTCTCATTGATACCATCAAGAAATCCTGTCATTGTCATAATATCCACATTATACTTTTCCGCAAGCCCTTTTACTGTTCCACGCACTTCCTCATCAGGATTTTTCAAAAGCTGCTGATAGATTTCCTTTTCTTTCTGAAAATAATCAATCCAAAGCTTCTGAAGTACGTTTTTGTCTGTCTGCTCATTGTACGCCATACCTCTCCACTGCTCTAATAAAGTCTTTTCTTCTGCCATGATCTTTAACACCCTTTCGTCTTTTCCCTTATATTTTTAGATATTTTTGTACCATGAAATCTTCTGCGATATGTTATTCACAGTAGTACAATAACAATACTACAAATGACAAGTCGACAAACTTATATGTCAGTTATAGTATATGTTGTACAAGTGTGGTGACTGTAATATCATCAGCCCGCATAGCAACAGTATATACTAAACTTTATAGAAAGTCAAAACATTTGTAAGAGTTCAGACAAGCGGAATAACAGTTCAAGCCGTTGACTTTCTATCACAGGCATCAAGCCATGCAGAACCACTTTATGGTATCAAAGCCATGTTTCGTGGCTTGATGCATCTTTACCACTATATTTTCTTACGAACCTTACAGCACAGTGCAAAATCCTAGACTGAACTGTAACCAAGCAGACCTGTTGCGACCAAAATCCATTAGAAATTGCTTTTGACAATGGGATTTATGCTTGCATTTTTCTTCCTTACGGGCTATAATCACGTTTATATCTCATATTTTTTATTGTACTTACGGCAGTCAATCTTTTTGACCACTCAGTATGTCTACAGAAAGGCTTGGTATCAAATTATGAAGAAAAATTCTAAACGACTTGCAGCTATTGCCACACTAATCGCAATTGTTAGTTTGCTTATAGCATATGTAATCTCTGCCTTTACAGCTACTTCCGGGGAATGCGCAAATCAGTTTATGTCACTTTTATTTGGAATAATCACAGTTCCACTGCTTGCATGGATTCTATTGTTTTGCATTGGAAGAATGCAAAATAAACATACAATAGCAGAATTTTTTCCAAAAGATAAAGAGAAAAATACCACCGAAAAAGAAAATATTTAAAATTATAGTAGACATGTAAGCATTGTCGTGTTATAATTTTTTCGCTAAAAATATCTATCTACAACTTGTGCGAAATATTTCTTAAAAAATCAATCGCTGAAACAATTGGTCAATAATACAATAAATTTTATACAGACAGTTCGCAACCATCCTGTCTATAAACAAAACTATGGATTTTATTTTTAATGAAAGTGCTATGGACACATTATGCCTATCTCTTTTTTGTAAAATTCGGAGCTTTGTGCTCCTTTTTGTTTGTATGCGCGGCACAAAAACCGCTGTGGGAATCTGCTAACTGCAGATTCCTTTTGTTTTTATACACATGAGCACTGAAAGGAAACATATCAATAGCAAAAAATAAGCCTTCAAAATGGCATGCAAATAGTAACAACAAGAAATATTTAGATCAAAAATAGAACTCATATGACAAGTTATGGATGTGTCGCAAATAGTAACAAGAAAATTATTTAAACCAAAGGCAAAGCTTTTATAAAATGAGGATATTGAATTTATGAAAAATGATTCCTTGACAAGATACGCGGAAATTAATGAAAAAAATAAACGGGAGATTGTGCTATTGCGCGGTTCAGGCTGCAAATGGCGGCGTTGCGCATTTTGTGACTATCATCTTGATTTCAGTCCTGACGAAAACAGCAACTATGTATTGAATCAGGAAGTCTTGAAAAATGTTACTGGAAAATACAAACGATTGGAAGTCATCAATTCAGGAAGCTTTGTCGACCTAGATAAAATGACATTTCAGCTTATTATCGACACCTGCATCCAAAAGAAGATCGAAAAAATTCATTTTGAATGTCACTGGATGCATCGGGATGCTATCGCAAACCTGCGCAATACTTTTGATTCATATGGGATTCATGCCAATATAAAAATTGGTGTGGAAACTTTTAATGCACCATTTCGTGAAAATGTACTTCACAAAGGGATTAATGAGACTTCTCCTGCAAAAATTGCAGCCTTATTTGATGAAGTATGTCTGCTCTTTGGGCTGGCAGGACAAACAGAGACTTCCATGCAATATGATATCGAAACAGGACTTGCAAATTTTAATCGTGTCTGCATCAATATTATGGTTGAAAATACAACAAAAATAAAGCCAAACCCGGCTGTTATTGAAACATTTATCCATAAAATTTATCCACTTTATCAGGATAACGAACGCGTCGATATCCTGTTAGAAAATACAGACTTTGGTGTTGGGTGAGCCATTTTGTTTATAATGGACTCTCGAATGCTATATTATTTATTTTGGAGGTAGCTTTTTATGAGCAATGAACTTTTATTGATCCTTAGCCTAATCTTAATCTACACTTGTGTAGTGCTTTTTTACCGTTTTCTGGGAAAATCGGGACTTTATTGTTGGACTGTACTTGCAACAATTGCAGCCAATATCGAGGTGCTAATTGTGGTAAATGCCTTTGGCATGGAACAGACACTCGGAAATATTTTATTTGCTTCTACGTTTCTGGTCACTGATATTTTAAGTGAGACAGAAGGTAAACATGCTGCAAACAAGGCTGTTTTAATTGGTATTCTTACATCAGGTGCCTTTATCCTAATTTCACAATCATGGATGCTTTACACACCAAATGCCAACGACTGGGCTTCACCCGCGATTGCCTCTGTATTTACCAATACGCCGCGGCTAATGCTCAGCAGTATCGTTGTCTACGCAATTGTACAAGCATTCGATGTGTTTGCATACCATGCAATTTGGTCCAAAACTACAAAGCTGTGTAATGATTCCAAGAAATTTTTGTGGCTGAGAAATAACGGTTCCACTCTAATTTCTCAGTTTTTCAACACCTTTTTGTACACATTTGCCGCATTTTGGGGCGTTTATGAAATAAAAACTTTAATGAATATTGTTCTCTCGAGCTATGTTATTTTTATTTTCACAAGTCTGTTAGATACTCCAGCTGTCTATATTGCAAGAAAACTGTCCCCAGCTGTCAAAAAAGATCGTGCGGAAACAGAACAAAAAGTAGCATAGGAAACCTTATTCTTTAATTTTTATTAACTTTTTCTGCCCACATATATAAAAATACACCCCGGCAGCATCTGCAAGAATCCACCCAATTGGCACAGACATCCAGATTCCAGTCACGCTAATTACCTCAATAGCCGACAAGAGATATGCCAACAACACACGCATTCCAAGAGATATTACAGTGAGGATAACTGAAATTCCTGGTTTGTTCATCGCACGAAAATATCCATAAAACAAAAAGAGCAGCCCAATGCCAAAGTAAAAAGACGCCTCAATGCGAAGATAGCCAACGCCAACCAATACTGCATCTGCGCTGCTCTCATCCAAAAACAGCGACATAAGCGGTTTCGCAAATCCCACCACCAGAACAGAAATTACTGCACAGAACACAAATGCGCCAAGCACTGCATCTCGCATTCCCTTTCGGATTCGCTCTGTTTTTCCTGCGCCAAAATTCTGTGCCACATAGGTTGAGAATGCATTGCCAAAATCCTGGACTGGTGCGTAGGCAAAAGAATCAATCTTCACTGCCGCCGCAAAAGCAGCCATCACAACGGAGCCAAAACTATTCACTAACCCTTGCACCATTAAGATTCCAAAGTTCATAACGGACTGTTGCAGACATGTCAGTGATGACAAACTAAGCAATTCCTTTAATATTCCAGCATTCCAGTGTCTATTTTCCTTTTTAATATGTACTTCAGGATACTTTTTTAGACAATATAACAAAATACCAACGCCCGCGACATACTGCGAAATTGCAGTGGCTGCCGCTGCTCCACCGACGCCCCAAAATAATACTCTAATAAAAAATAAATCCAAAAAAATATTTAGCACAGCCGAGATTCCCAGAAAGCAAAGTGGTATAAGTGAATTTCCAAGCGCACGCATAAAATTTGCCACAAAATTATATAAAAAAGTTGCCACAATTCCCGCAAAAATCCATAATAAATATTCTTTCATATAAGAAACAACTTCTTCTGGCACACGAAGAAAGGCAATAATCCCATTAATTCCCACATAGACAAAAATATTTAGCGCTACTGTGACAGTCCCTATCATTAAAAATGCCATATAAATTCCCTGCTCTAATCGTTTTTGGTCCCGTCTGCCAAACTGCATTGAAAAGAAAGCACTGCTGCCCATACAAAGTCCTAGGATAATAGATGTCACAAACACCATCAGCGTGTAAGAAGACCCCACTGCTGCCAGCGCATTTTTACCTAGATACCTTCCGACAATCAATGTATCGACCACGTTATAAAGCTGCTGAAGCACATTGCCAACCATAATTGGAAAAGAAAACTTCAACAAATTTTTCATAATATTTCCCTGTGTCAAATCATAATTCATACGCTCCTCCACATAGCTGTTCTCCTCTGTGCATAACAAAAATCCTCCAACCACAATTGGAGGACTTTGCCATTTTTCTATTGTATCTGTTGTCTTGCGCCTTCTTCATTCTCTAAATACAGAATCTTGCAATCTTTTCTAGCAATTCATCTGCATGGTCTGCGTGGATATCCATTCGCATCATACGGCGGAATCCCTTACTGAGCATCCCAAGAACAGATTTTGCATTAATTACAGAGTTATCCACAGCAATGTCCACACTATAAGAACATTTCTCCACTTGATTGACAAACTCCATAACTTCATCGATGTCTGTTAAATATATGTTTCTGCTTATCATATAGATTCACCTCCCCTGTTATTTCAGATTTGAATTTTATCCACGGAAAATAGAATACATGTATACAATAAAAGAAACAATTGCCAAATCAACCAAAAACTGACTTTTTGCACTTTTTTTACCATCTATTTTTATTGACATAAAAAAAAGAAACCGTTACACTGTATGTTACAACATCGATACTATATATGTGGCAATAAATTATTGCCACATATATAGTCCTCCGGGGGATGCGCACTCGCACAAAGGTGTAATTGCCACAGAGCAACTGTGCTCGGCGCGAATGGCGATAATTAATCGCCATCTAGGTGTAAGGGTGAAAGAAAAAAGAGAAAGGGATAAAATGCAAGCATTTTCGCTTGAGACTTGGTGCAAATTATGATCGTAGTAAGCAATTGTGGATTTGATTCTAGACACCGCACCGATTTTGATATACGGCGTCCGAATGGCAATGGTGTCTATACACTTCTGTTTATAAAAACAGAAGCATTTTTTGAGATTGATGGAAAATTTATTGATACTGCCCCCAACACAGCGATTCTATATGATAGAAATGCTTATATTCATTATGGTTGTCATGCACAATCCTACAATGATGACTGGATTCATTTTGACTTTTTAGAGGAAGAAAATCTCATTGAAAAACTTGTTCTTCCACTAAATTATCCATTCCCACTGACGGATACCACCTTACTGACAGAATACGTCAAAATAATTGTTTCTAAAAATTTATCCTCTCATTTATACAAAGAACAAATTATTGATTCTCTTATGCACACTCTTTTGTACTCTCTTGCAGAGCAAATTTATGTAAGCAAGGACAAAAGGCTAAAAAATAAGTATTTTCAACGCTTGAATCAAATTCGTATGAATATTCAAAACGCCCCACAAAAAAAATGGGACGTTGCTTCGATTGCACGGGAAGTCAATCTCAGCCCCACCCATTTTCAGCGTCTCTATAAAAGTTTCTTTGATACCACCTGCATTCAAGATATTATTCAGTCTCGCATAAAAAACGCACAATTCTATTTGCAAACGACCAACATGTCTATTCAAGCGCTGTCCGCTTTCTGCGGCTATGACAATGAACTGCACTTTATGAGACAATTTAAAAAATATACAGGAATGACTCCCAGCGAATATCGCAAGATGCATTTGTCAATCAAGTAGATAAATCAACCTCATCCCATGCACAACACGCATCTACACCCGCAAGCCAAAACAAAGAGTGATGCCGCTCCATAACAACGCCTGCATCCAATCCGGCGGGTGCTTTCATTCCCATCACACGCGCATCGACACAAGCCCAGTCTAGCCGATAAATCAAATCTGCTGCATCCAGCAGTTCTTTATAAGAGCGTACACAGACGCCTTGCTCAAACTCCTCAAGAGAATCAAATGGATGCAGTACCCGAACAGTTCTACCCACATCACAAATATTATCGGGATATGGAAGTTCATCGACAAGACCAAGTGCCCACTCCATAACCAGCAAATTTTCATATTGCCATGAATATTGAACTTGCTCCTCTCTGGCAGACTCTGGATTTTCCAGATAGTTTTTCTCTTTTGGCGAGAGAAACTCCTCTACTAGAAAACGTTCCATGACAGGAGCGATAAATTCTTTTGCCTGTTCATAATCCATTCCATCTCCAAGACGACATTCCGAATATAGAGAAACAGCCAACAATGCAGCCGCCCTACCACAGATTTCTCTTGTGGTGCGTGCTGGTCCATTCGCTTCTATCTCGCAGAGAAAAGGCAACCACGGCGAGACATAAATTCTTTTCTCTTTCAGCCATGCCATAGAACGTTCCTTTCGATCCAGTGTCTCCTGCGGCATACCCTTTCCCCAATCTTCACCTGGTTGAATCTCCGCTGGCATATAATACTCTAGTTTTGTATTTCCTTTTTGACCAAGAATTAATTGCCCCTTACTGTTAATAAACGCCGTTCCATCTCCAAAAGTTAGAACTCCCTGTAATTTTTCTGCAACCATTAAAACAGGAGAAATCATGTTCTGCATTTTTTCTGCTGTTTCCTGCGCACTTGCACTATCAAAGCGAAAAACAATCTGAACAAATCCCTTACATTGACGCAGATGGTATAATAAATTGCGTTTTATATCCACATGTTCTGTCTGAATTGAATACACAAATCCCTGTACGCCTTCAAGCTGGTCTTTGGTATCATCTTCCTGTTCTCCTTCTTTTTCCTTCGTTAGCCCAAAAGCAACAAAAACAATTTCCATATCATTATTACGCAAAGTATAATAGTTTGTCTTATTGGTATTTATCTCTTGATCAGGCTTATCTTGAAACAGCACTTCAATCCGATCAATTATTTTTGTGTAATTGCCTTCTAGGCAGAATAAAAGACCATATTTTTCTACGCGCTTTGGTTCTTTATTTTTCTTTCGATGGTTCAAAAATCCCATATTGTGTTTTTCCTATCCCTTCTTAATTTATCTTAGTCCCTTATCATAAGGGACTCCTTCTGCTTTTGGCGCCCTTGACTTTTTGGAGACAAACACAAGAACAATCAGAGAAATAATATATGGAAGCATATTATAGATTGTGCTTGGAAGCTTGAGTGCCACCAGCGCATCAAATCCCATATAGACATTGGAAAGTGCACGAAACATACCAAACAACAGTGCGGTAAGCCCAATATTGATTGGTCTCCACTGTCCAAAGATCATTACTGCAAGCGCAAGAAAACCAAATCCTGCCACACCATTTTCAAACTTCCATTCACTTACACCAGCAGTAATATAGACAAGACCGCCCAATCCGCCAAGCGCACCTGAAATCAGCACGCCTGCATAGCGCATTTTATAGACATTAATTCCAACAGAATCCGCCGCCTGTGGATGCTCGCCGCAAGCGCAGAGCCGCAAACCAAATCGCGTTTTATACAATACAATATAGGAGGCAATCAAAATTAACAGGGCAATCAACATAAACCAATTAAACTCAAAGCTGCCCATATTGACTAAAAATGCTTTCTTTGCCTGTCCATAAACCACTGTAGAAGACACATTATCCACACTCTCAGCCGTATTTACTGCCCGCACAAGAACGACTGCAATTGCAGGACCAAGAAGATTGAGCGCAGTTCCAACAAGTGTTTGGTCCGCGTTGAATTTAATTGCAGCGACACCCAATAAAAGGGAAAAAATCATACCGCTGATAACACTCGCCAACACAACAAGCAAAATAACAACAAAAGCAGGCATTCCAGCCGCAAGATACCGCATTGTCAGCGCACCTCCAAGTGCACCGATAACCATAATGCCCTCCAGACCAATATTAATAACACCGCTATGCTCAGAAAAGCATCCACCAAGCGCCACAAGTATTAAAACGGAAGCAAATATTAATGTATATTGAATCAATAACAACATTACTTCGCGCCCCCTTTCTTCTCGTCTCTTTTATCCAAATATCTATTTAGACGGACTTTAAAGAAAAATACAAAACCACATAGATAGATAATAAATGCTGAAATTAAATCCGAAATCTGTGAACAGTACATTGTCTTGTCAACATAAGTACCACCGCTAGTAATATGCTGAATAAAATAAGAGGAAAAAATCGCTCCTATTGGGTTAGAACCTCCAAGAAATGCCGCCGCAATCCCATTAAATCCCATTGCTGGAACAGAAGTTTGCTGCACCATCCACTGTTCAATTCCTGTCAGATAAAAAATTCCTGCGCCAAGCCCTGCTAATCCTCCGGCAATCATCATTGTGAGAATAATATTTGTTTTCTCACGCATACCACAATATTTTGCAGCATTTTTATTAAGTCCTGTCGCCTTTAACTCATAGCCAAACTTTGTCTTTTCCAGAAGAATCCATATAGCAATGGCAACAACTACTGCAAGCAAAAGCCCAATTGTGACAAACTCATTCTTAGAAAATAGCTTGTCCAGTCCTATATTGGGCAACAGTGCACTCTTATTTACACTAGAAAGCGGTCTTGTATATGGCGTGGTCTGCTCTTTTACATTGGATAGCAACATATTTACCACATACAGTCCAATCCAATTTAGCATAATACAGGAAATTACTTCGTTCACATTAAAATAGGCTTTGAGTGCCCCAGAAATGGCTCCTACAAGCGCCGCTGCAATCATTGCGGCAAACAGACATCCATACCAAGGCATACCAAATTTTAATCCACAGTACAGACAGGCACCAGCACCAATCACATACTGTCCTGCTGCACCAATATTAAACAAACCTACTTTCCATGCAAACAGCACAGATAGCGAACACATCAACAGCGCAGATGCCTTTACCAGTGTTGTGCCAAAATATTTTTTTGCTGCGGCTGCACTTGGATAATACAGAAAATTCTTTAAAATCGCAGTGATTGCCTTTCCCGCACCTTGCGGATTAATCACCAAAAGCACAATATAACCAATGAAAAGCCCTATAATAATACAGAGCAACGAACCTATAATGGTCTGAAACCCATTATTTCTAATACACTTGTTTAGAAGGCTGCCCTCTTTTTTCTGTTCTGTACTCATCGCACCGCCTCCTTTCGCTTGGACCCAGCCATATAGAGTCCTAGTTCCTCAACTGTAACTTTTTTTGGATCAAACTCTCCTACAATTTCCCCTTCATACATCACAAGGATTCTGTCAGATACATTCATAACCTCATCGAGTTCTAGGCTGACCAGCAAAACACCTTTTCCGGCATCTCTTTGTGCCACCAACTGCTTGTGAATGTATTCAATTGCGCCTACATCAAGTCCTCTTGTTGGCTGAACCGCAATCAGAAGTTCAGGATTCTTGTCAATCTCACGCGCAATAATTGCCTTTTGCTGATTCCCGCCAGACATAGAGCGCGCTTTTGTCACTGCCCCCTGACCAGAACGCACATCATACTGTTCTATTAATCGATTTGCATACTTTCGGATTTCCTTTCTTTTGAGAAATCCAAGTGGATTGGTAAACTGCGGTTCAAAATACCGCTGTAAGACAATATTATCTTCAAGGGAGTAATCCAAAACAAGTCCATGTTTATGCCTGTCCTCTGGAATGTGACTCATCCCCATTGTTAAGCGTCTGCGAATTGGCAAATGGGTAATATCTGCGCCATTCATTGTAATCGTTCCACTCTTTAACGGTTCTAATCCTGACAGACCATAGACAAATTCTGTCTGTCCATTTCCGTCAATGCCCGCAATACAGACAATCTCACCTCTATGCACCTGTAATGACACGTTATTGACAGCATTGTTCTTGTGGTGCTTTGAAGCCACTGTCATATTTCTCACATCAAGAACTACTTCTTTGGGGGTCGCAGGTTTCTTCTCCACAACAAAGTTGACATCACGCCCTACCATCATTGCAGATAACTTCTCAGGTGTAGTGTCCTTTACGGAAACTGTACCAATATATTTTCCTTTTCTAAGCACACTGCATCGGTCTGCCACCTGCATAATCTCCGCAAGTTTGTGCGTGATAAATAAAATGCTTTTTCCCTCCGCCGCAAGATTTTTCATAATCGTCAAAAGCTCTTGAATCTCCTGTGGTGTCAAAACGGCTGTCGGCTCGTCAAAAATTAAAATATCATTGTCGCGATAAAGCATTTTTAAAATCTCTGTTCTCTGCTGCATTCCCACTGTAATATCTTCAACAATGGCATCTGGATCCACAGAAAGACCATACTTTTCAGACAAAGCAACTACCTTTTTTCGCGCCTCTTCCTTTTGAAGCAATCCGCCCTTTGTCGTCTCCACTCCCAGAATAATATTGTCAAGAACCGAAAAACATTCTACTAACTTGAAATGCTGGTGCACCATACCAATTCCCAGTGCATTGGCATCATTTGGGTCATTGATTGTAACGCGTTTTCCGTTCTTGTGAATCTCACCTTCCTCCGGCTGATACAAACCGAAAAGCACACTCATAAGCGTCGATTTTCCCGCCCCATTCTCACCAAGCAGCGCATGAATCTCACCTTTTTTTAACTGTAATGTAATGTTGTCATTTGCTATGATGCCCGGAAATTTCTTGGTGATATTCAACATCTCAATCGCATACTCCGCCATCTGTAATTACCTCCCTTCATATGATGCTAATTTATTAAATCGCCTTTGGTCCACTTCCATGTGCAAAAAAAGGGAGTTTTTTATCCTCCCTTTTATGAAAAATAGCTTCTTTTATTACTTAATGCTGCCGTAATCTGTTACTTTTACTGTTGTTGACGGCATTGCTGAAATATCACTGGACACTGTAACTTCTCCGCTGTACATTGCCTTGACAAGCGCGCGATAATCCTCCTCTGTAAAGGTATCGCTCCACTGTGTTGAAGTGAGTGGCAACTGTACATAATTTTCTTCTGGATTTTCTGATACAAGCCCCAGATTCTCAATCTTTCCAGCATACTGACCCCAATTTCCATCTCTAATATCTGTCAGAACGCTATTGACTGTTGCAGACAATCCTTTCATTGCAGAAGTAACTGTCATACCTTGTCCATATTTTTCATCAATAATCGGCTGCTGATCGGAATCAACACCAATCACTTTTCCATTTACTTTTCCTGCTGCCTCTGCTGCTGAGGTATAGATGCCGCCTCCACATGCAAACACAACTTCCACATTCTTCGTTCCATACCATGTATCCATAGCACTTGTAATATCTGCGTCACCGTAGAACTGACCACCGCAGACATACTCTACTTCCACATCACTTGCAATGCCAAGTTCTGTCGCTGCTGCATCAATTCCCTGTACATAGCCATATCCAAAACGGGTAACTGCCGGCACAGACATACCACCCAAAAATCCCAAATGCTTATAGCCAGATTTTACAGCCGCATATCCTGCCATATATCCAGAGAGTTCCTCCTGATACGTACAACAATAAACATTTTCTTCATTGTAATAATCTGTAACATTATAATCTGCTGGATTATAAGTATAACCTTCTCCTACTCCTTTTTCACAGATGTCGCCTGCGCTAACATCCAATGCTACAAACTTGACATCTGGATATAATTCTGGCTGAGCAACAACCGCAGCCGCAAACATGTATCCCGGCAGGACAATGACATTCGCTCCTCCTGCCACAGCCTGATCAATGCTGGCATTTCGCGCCTCATCGGAATCGCTGTCCGGCTTGTAATACGTAAAGGGCACACTGTTGGCTTCTGCCCAGCTTTTGCAAGATTCGTAGGTGGTTTGGTTAAAACTCTGATCGGTAATATCACCGGAATCTGTAACCATTGCAATATTCATATCAGACACTGCTGTATCCGATGCATCTGCATTCCCTGTCTCTGTTGCTTCTGCGTTCTCTGTCCCTGCCACATTGGTATCTGTTTTCTCTGCCTCAGCATTCCCTGTGTTTGCATTGGCATCTTTGTTTGTACCGTTGTCGGAACCACATGCTGCCAATGACATTACCATTGTAGCCGTCAATATCAGTGACAATACTTTCTTCTTCATAAATTTTTCCTCCTTTGTCATGTTCATGACTACTTTGTGCGCAAAAAATTTGCTGCATGATTTGTTTGAAGACGTTCACAGTATAACATAATTTTCAAAATATATCAACAAATCCTATCTATTTTCAAAAAACAAGAATCGTCACAAAACTGTTCCTACAATCTTGTGACGATTCAACAAATCATCTCTATTTTATCGTTTTATTGTACTTTTTCTATAAATAATATCATCTCTAGCAGGTCCATTGCTCACAAGCGTGATGGGATAACCAATCTGCTCCTCAATAAATTCAATATATCTGCGACAATTTTCTGGCAGTTCTTCATAGTTCCGAATGCCTCTAATATCTGATTTCCAACCTGGAAGAGTAGTGAATACTGGCTTTGCTTGTTCCAGCTTCGCTGTGACAGGAAACTGTGTTGTAATTTCACCGTCAATCTCATATCCTGTACATACTGGAATCTCATCTAAGTAGCCCAACACATCAAGCACAGTAAAGCAGACATCTGTTGTGCCTTGCAAACGACAGCCATACTTGGAAGCAACGCAGTCAAACCAACCCATGCGCCTTGGGCGCCCTGTTGTAACACCATACTCTCCACCGTCTCCTCCGCGACGTCTAAGTTCCTCTGCCTCATCGCCAAAAATTTCAGAAACAAAAGCACCTGCACCCACCGACGAAGAATATGCTTTGCATACCGTATAAATCTCCTTAATTTCATAAGGTGGTATTCCTGCGCCAATTGCACCGAAAGCCGCCAGTGTTGATGATGATGTAACCATTGGATAAATACCGTGGTCAGGGTCCTTTAAAGTGCCAAGCTGCCCCTCCAAAAGAATATTCTTTCCAGCCTTTAATGCCTCGTCAAGATAGGCAGAAACATCACACACAAAAGGCTTGATTAGATCGCGATAGGTGTGTAGCGTGTCGAGAAGTTCTGACGGATCTATTGTTGGTTTGTTATACAGATGTTCGAGAATCACATTTTTCTGAACAATCACATGTTCAATCTTCTCTTTCAATCGTTTCTCATCAAAAAGTTCACTTACCTGGAACCCAATTTTTGCGTATTTATCTGAATAAAAAGGTGCAATGCCAGACTTGGTGGAGCCAAAAGACTTGCCGCCTAGGCGCTCCTCCTCATATTGGTCAAACAGAATATGGTATGGCATTACAATCTGCGCTCTGTCTGAAACCAAAATTTTAGGCATTGGCACATTTCTATCCGTAATTGATTGAATCTCATCCATCAGGATTGGAATATTGAGCGCTACACCATTGCCTATAATGCTTGTCGTATGATTATAAAATACGCCTGAAGGCAGGGTGTGAAGTGCAAACTTGCCATAATTATTCACAATTGTGTGTCCTGCATTTGCGCCCCCCTGAAAGCGGATAACAATATCTGCCTCACGCGCGAGCATATCAGTAATTTTACCTTTTCCCTCGTCGCCCCAGTTCGCTCCTACTACTGCTTTTACCATTGACATACCTCCGGTTTTTCCTCTTTGTATTATATCTCATATTGCTCCAGTGCATCTTGCACCGCTAACTATAATACAACTTTTTAACGAAGAAGTAAAGAATATTTATACATTAATTTCTGCCTTGATACCCAGCTCTGCCTTGTTTGCCTCCAATATGGGCTTTACCACCTTGTCCAAGAACACATCTACCTGTCTTGGCGCTCTGCCAACAAACTTGGCTGGGTCCATTGCATCTTGCAACTGTTCTAGCGTCAAGTTAAATTCTGGATCCGCCGCAATCAACTCCAACAAATTATTATCTTTTCCATCCACTTTTACTGTCTTTCCAGCTTCCATAGAAAGTACGCGAATCTTTTCGTGAAGTTCCTGCCTGTTACCACCATTTTTCACAGCATCCATCATAATATTTTCTGTTGCCATAAACGGAAGTTCTGCCATAAGATGTTTTGTGATTACTTTGTCATAGACTACAAGACCATCTACAACATTAAGACATAAATCCAAAATGCCGTCAATTGCAAGAAATCCCTCTGGAATGGAGAGCCGCTTATTTGCAGAGTCATCTAGTGTCCGCTCAAACCACTGCGTCGCGGAAGTAATCGCCGGATTTAGGGCGTCAATCATCACATAGCGAGACAGCGAGGCAATGCGCTCAGAACGCATTGGATTTCTCTTGTAAGCCATCGCAGACGAACCAATCTGATTTTTCTCAAAAGGCTCCTCCACTTCTTTTAAATGCTGCAACAGCCGAATATCATTTGACATTTTGTGTGCGCTTGCTGCAATCCCAGCAAGAATATTCGCCACCCTTGTATCCACTTTTCTGGAATATGTCTGTCCTGAGACCGCATAACACTCTTTAAATCCCATCTTCGCAGCAATCATGGGGTCAATCTTGTCAATGGTCTCTTGGTCCCCATCAAAAAGTTCCAAAAAGCTTGCCTGCGTGCCTGTTGTTCCCTTGGAGCCCAACAATTTCAGGCTTCCCATCACATACTCCAAATCCTCAAAATCCATCAAAAATTCCTGCATCCAAAGCGTAGCGCGCTTTCCTACCGTAGTGGGCTGTGCAGGCTGAAAATGGGTGAAGGCAAGCGTTGGAAGATTTTTGTATTTCTCTGCAAATTGCGCAAGCTTGTCAATAACATTCACCAGCTTTTTGTGCACAAGCTTCATCGCTTCATGCATCACAATAATATCGGTGTTGTCGCCGACATAGCAGGAAGTTGCGCCAAGATGAATAATGCCCGCTGCCTTTGGACACTGCTGACCATAGGCATATACATGGCTCATCACATCATGGCGCACCACCTTCTCACGCTCCCTTGCAACCTCATAGTTAATGTCCTCCGCGTGTGCTCTTAGCTCGTCAATCTGTTCCTGTGAGATAACTGGCTTGCCATTCTCACTCAGTCCAAGCTCCATCTCTGTCTCCGCCAAGGCAATCCAAAGCCGCCTCCACGTCTTAAACTTCATATCCTGTGAAAAAATATACTGCATTTCCTTGCTGGCATAACGCTCAGAAAGGGGACTTGTATATCTGTCTGTACTCATATTCTTATCCTATCCTTTCATTAGAAACTGTCATTCAAGAATGCCATCATTCTTGCTGCAATGTGCGGGTCAGCTCTGCTGACAGATTACGGATTCGCACGCCTACGATCCTGCGGAGACTTATCTCAGTCAGAGATTATACTCCCGCTGAGACAAAATTGTATTTTACCCACCACATATAGAAGTGGGAATCTTGTCTTACTAAGATAAATTAGCGTTCTTGTCACAAGTTATTTGTGAATAATTCCTATTATTTGTCAAAATCACCGCGAATATCCTCTGTGGGTGGATCCATTGGATAATTTCCATTAAAACAGCCTGTGCAAATTCCCAATCCGTCCACCATCTCCCTCAACCGTTCTATATTCAGATACCCTAATGAATCTGCCCCAATCATCTCTTGAATCTCATGGACAGTCCGGTTGTTTGCAATCAATTGGTCCTTTTCTGGCACATCTGTACCAAAATAACAGGGCCACAGAAATGGTGGTGAACTAATGCGCACATGAACTTCCTTTGCACCCGCTTCGCGGAGCATTCGCACAATTCTATCCGAAGTTGTGCCGCGCACAATGGAATCATCTATCATTATAATCCTTTTCCCATTTACTGCCTCTTTGAGCACATTTAGTTTCACTTTTACACTGGATTCCCGACTGCTCTGCTTTGGCTTAATAAAAGTTCTTCCAACATAACCGTTTTTTACAAAAGCTGTGCCATAAGGTACTCCTGACTGCTGCGAATATCCAAGTGCCGCTGCATTTCCAGACTCAGGTACCCCCACAATAAGATCTGCTTCCACAGGAGAATCCATTGCCAGAAAACGCCCTGCTCGGATTCGTGCAGCATAGACACTCACCCCATCAATCTGGCTGTCAGGACGCGCAAAATAGATGTATTCAAAGATACACCTCGCTTCCTGCTCTCTCGAAACTGCACGTGACAAATCGGAAAGGATTCCACCGTCTGGCGTGATGGTGACAGTCTCTCCCGGAAGCACATCCCGCACAAACTCTGCGCCAATCGTATCCAATGCACAAGTCTCCGAAGTAATAATATAACTATTTTCGCGTTTTCCAATACAGAGTGGTTTAAATCCATATGGATCGCGCGCTCCAATTAATTTTCTAGGACTCATGACAACTAAGGAATAAGCACCCTTAATTTTCTGACACGCTCGGTTTACTGCCTCCTCAACCGTTTTGGAATGAAGTCGTTCCCGCGCAATGTGATACGCAATTACTTCCGAGTCAATGGTTGTCTGAAAAATAGCACCTGTATATTCTAAATCATGTCGGAGTTCTGCGGCATTAATCAGATTTCCATTGTGTGCAAGTGCAAGTGTACCTTTTACATAATTTAGGACAAGTGGTTGGGCATTCTCGCGTGTGGACGCTCCTGCTGTCGAATAACGCACATGTCCCACACCAATATCACCTTTCATTGTCTCCAAACTATCCTGTGTAAACACTTCATTGACAAGCCCCATTCCCTTATAAGACACAACCTTGCCTTTGGGGCCGCTCGTCTCACTGACCGCAATGCCACAGCTTTCCTGCCCCCTGTGCTGCAAGGCAAAAAGTCCATAATATATGGTGGATGCAACGTTATGCGCGTCAAAATCATAGATGCCAAAAACACCGCATTCCTCCTTTATCCCTGTCTCATCAAGTATTCTATTTCTCTCTTCTTTGTACATAAATTTTTTCATACTCCCCTGCATTTTATTTTATACAAAGTCTTTTCCTGTAAGCAGGGCAAATGATTCCTTATATTTGTCAACGGTTCTAGCAACAACCTCATCTGGCAGCAGATTCTCATTGTCTGGATTTGCTTTCAGCCAATCTCTCACATACTGCTTGTCAAAAGAAGGCTGTCCCTTTCCTGCCTCATACCCCTCAAGCGGCCAGAATCGAGAGCTGTCTGGCGTAAGCATCTCATCACCAAGCACCAGATTACCGTTCTTGTCTAAGCCAAACTCAAATTTTGTATCTGCAATAATAATTCCTTTACTCAGAGCATATGCGGCACACTTTTTGTAGAGGGCAATCGTGGCATCCTTAATCTTTACAGCGTATTCTGCACCCTTTCCGGGGAATTGTGCCTCTAGCACTTCAATACTGCGCTCAAAAGAAATATTCTCATCGTGCAGTCCCAAATCCGCCTTTGTGCTCGGTGTATAAATTGGCTCAGGAAGTTTCTCCGACTCCTTTAGTCCCTCTGGTAACTTTATGCCACACACCATGCCGTTCTCTTTATAGCTTGCCCAACCGCTTCCTGTGATATATCCTCGCACAATACACTCTACTGGAATCATTTCAAGCTTACGACACATCATACTTTTCCCCTCAAACTGCTCGTTCTGGAAAAATTCGGGCATATCTTTGACATCCACAGAAATCATATGATTTGGCACAACATCCTTGGTAAAATCAAACCAAAATTTTGACATTTGTGTAAGTATCGCACCTTTGTTTGTAATTTTATTTTTTAAAATTACATCAAAAGCGGAAATCCTGTCTGTCGCCACAATAATCAGACTATCTCCATTGTCATATATCTCACGTACTTTCCCCTCTTTAATTGGTGTAAATTCCTGCATTTTATTTTCCTCCTGTTTTTCTTTGATAATTATTATCAAATTATGTACTGTAAATGAACAAATCTGAAAAACTATACAAAAATATTGCATTTTGTCTTCTACACGCGAACAAACTAAGTATAAAATTTTAATTTCGTCTTTGTATAGCGGACAATTTTATTCATAATTTTAAATTTGCTCATTTATAGTTATGTATTGTTATCGAAAAGCTTTATGCAAGCGCTTTTTCATAAACAGATACCATATCCAAAATTTTATCGGCATATTCTGGATAGTTGTCCACAATATCCTTCACCTCATCCTGCGCATCCTGTGCTACCTTTGCATTGTACTCCATCTGCTTTCTAAGCTTCTGGCGCCGAATAATAAGACCATGCCGGATCTCAACCATCTCCTTGTTGTCAATGAGCGCTGCTGCCTGATGAAGCCAGACATTTGGATCAGCAAGATTACAACGGCGCAAGAGCTTAATCAGCGCTGCCTCATTGAAATCCATATCCTGTTCCATCTGCTTCTCCTGCTCACGATGAATATTTTCCTCCAAATACTTATCCCATAATTTTTTTAGCTCATTGGAACTATTTACATCATATTTCACATACAGATATTCCAAGAGATTTGTATTGTTCACATAGCGGATTTTTACAGTGTTATGTAATAATACAAGTTTGTTAATCCCCTTCTCGACTCTTACCAATTCTCGCTGTGATTCATGAAACTTTACAAACACAAAAGCTAATGTTGTCGCTGCGACTAAAACGGCAATCGCATACCCTAGAGAAACGTCAAGATGCCATGCTGCGCCAATAATCGTAAGCAACAAAATTAAAAACAACATAGAACCAATGCACATAAAAGTAATTCCTTTCATATTTCGCATTGCATTCTGAAGCTCATTCTTCCTAAAATAATAGGCGTGCCGCTCACCTTCAAGTCTTCCCATATCCTTCTTGACCAAAATTTGGTAATCTTCAGCTTCCTTTAATCTGCGATATCCCTCTGGCATATATTGTTCTATACGCTCCATGCGCAGGTAATCTTCCGGTTTCATAACACGCCGCTTCTTGTCAAGCTTCTCCCGATTGCTCTCCAACTCCAAAATCTTCCCAGCATAAGTCTTTAATTGCTCTTTTACCTCATCTGTCTGCGCCTCAATCTCCTCCATATCGGTCAAATAAGAAGTCACAAGATTGTATTCTCCGCCAAGTGTATCTAACTCTTTTGATGCCTCTGACATCTGTTCGAGACATGCCTTGACATAGTGCTCTCGCTGTATTTTGTCATGCATGTCAATATTATCACGCTTTAAGCGCTCCTCCTCCCAGTCCGGTCGGTACACATTTTCGTCTTCCTCCTGTTGGCGGTGAAACAATCCCTTAATCTTTCCCAATAATCCCATCTTGAAAAACCCCTTTCGCTAACTCATTGTCTGGCGCTTGTAATCCTTTTTAAGTTGTCTGATTAGCGCCTGTGACTGCTGATGGTACAATTCCATCTGTCCACTCGCTTTCAATTCTTCTAGTTCTGTCATCAGTTTCTTTTCCCGCGAAGCAAACCACTTTTGATCGGTCTGTGCACACAGTTGTTCCACCGCTAGAAAATCCTCCTCCCAGTCTGGATTATCTCGTTTAAAAGCACCATATGCATAGTCTGTAAGTGCCTTTCTGTTCGCAAGAATATAGGCATATCTAGTCTGTTTGTCAGGGTGCAACAAATACGCCTCATAATACAAATCCGCCGCCTGCCGATAGGCAAAATCCATCGCATAGATAGATGCCATATTATAATACAACAGTGCCCTTCCTGTATTATCTCGTGAGGGAATATACTCCACCAGCTCTCTGTAAATGGCAAGTGCCTGCCGAAATCTCCCTTGTTGATACAGATACTCCGCTCTTTTTCTGTACTTCTCAATAATAGTAAGGCTTGACTGTTCCTTCAAGATACGGTCCACCTGTTTTATTGTACTGCTGTCATACATACCTGTTCTCTCAAGTATCGTTGAGACAAAGGCAGCGACAGACACATGCTTCCTGACATAGACATCAAGTTCATCTGCAAGTTCTGTGAGTCCACACTCCTGACGAATCCAATTCACAAGCTCCTCTGAAACCACAGAGTCATCCAGCAAATGCACCCTTTCCATAAAATAATAACATAACTCCTCTATAGAATACAATGAAATGTCTGAAAATTTTAAATAAAATGGATTTTTTGCATAATTTCCTGTGCAAAGACAAACATTATTCATTTACATAACCTCTTTATTTCCTATGTAATTGCCTCCAATGGCAAACATTCTCTCCAGACTTGACCTGTAGACGGAAAAAATTCACCAAATCCTTTGTCCGTTATCTGAATCTGAACCGCATTTGCATCTTCCATATAAAAGCGAAGTTCTATGCGATTTGTCTTATTTCCCCTAACTTTTAGACCTTCTAGAGAAATTCGTGCAATCCGCGTCTTTCTCCCATCCACAGGCGCTATATTAAGCGTAATAATATTATTTTTTACCAGTAGAACGTCAAAGACTCTCTGCGCCTCATACCAATTTGTACCAGCATCAAGAATCGGATAATAGATTTCATTTTGTCCTCGGTCGCAGGTCATTCCAATATTTGCACGAAGCTTGTTCTCTGACAGATACACATAAGAGGTAGACAGTGTGGAGGGATAGATGCGTTCCCGCGCACCATAACATGCCCCCTTGCTAAAAAGATTATTTCCATGAAAGACACGTCTTCCGCGACACATATATTTTAACGATTCCCGACACCAATCTTTAGAAAATGAATCTCCCAATAAAAAGACAGATGTTATAACTCTCTGATCACAATTTTTCCGCACAATTTCAAGCAATGCAGCATCCAACTGTCTATAAAATACACTCTTTGCAGCCTCACTCTTATCTGACAAATCTGGAATTTTCATCTGTTGGTGATGCGCAGTATCAATAAAACATGCTACTGGGTCTGTCTTTCTGTTCATGGAAAGTCGATGACTCTTGATACCATCACTTCTGTAATCATATAAGAGCACATCATGAACCCACATCTCTTCTGGCTGATGAATCATATATTGAAAGAAACAGTCTTCATGGCTTAGAAAATAAATTTCTGTTTTTCGATAGACAGCATGTTTTGAAATATTACTTAGCATTTTCATAACATCTGTATTCATATCTTTCATTGTAAATGCCACCGCCGCAATATCTTCTGATACAATATATGCAGACAGCATTGCAAGCGCTTTTTTGACAAAAATCTCAAGTAGGTATTCCGCTGTCAACTCCTCCTCATTTACTTTGACGCTTGCATTATCCCTTGCCAGCAACACAAGGTTTTCCACAAGCACCCCCTGTCCTTCTTTGGCAGCCTTTAGAGCCTCCTTTCCAATTAGCCATGCAACGTTTTCTTCCACACCAGTTCTCTTGCATAGGAGCGTTGGGATATTATACTGCTCCTCACCCATCACCAGACTAATTGTGTCAGGCATACTTTGGTTCTGTCTGCAATAACTGATCTGCGAGTAGTCATCTCCCAAGTCAAAACCAACTACTACCTTGTTTTTCTTCGTTATTTCATCCAGTGCTCTGTCAATCAACATCTTTTCATACCCCTCTTTTAGAGAACCGACTTTGCGCTTTTGCTTATAGTACCTTAAACAGCTCCCTCACACAGAAATCCTGATACAAATAATCCTCAGTCAACTGCTGCGCAGTCACTTCATCCTGCAAGCTGACACTCAACAAAATATCATTTAATATATTAAATCGGTCATCTGTATCATACTGGCCTTTGCCAGACGCATAACTTCCTGTACCTGCCTCCGATTTGCCATACAACGTACCACTCTGTGTCACATGTTCTTGTGAATATCCCCCATCCTGCGCATAGTTTTCTGTAATATAATACTGAATGGTCTCTCCGTGAAACAATTGAAACATGCTTACATGAATCCCCTCATACATCTCCTTCATTTCACGGATATCATAACTCCCATAGTCAACTGCCTGTTCAGCCTGCCCTTCCAATTCATTTCCCTCTGAGTGCTCTATATTGCTTTTTGGAAGAGGAGGTTCCTCAGGAGACCCATCATCAAAAGTATAGTGGATATACACTTGGCTGTGCGGCTGTGTTCGATACTCAACAAAAATACTGTCTTTAATATAATGTAATTCTGGCACTAAGGAGACAAGTTTCACATAAAAAGGAAAATAAACCTCCTCATTCAGTAGCTCTTGTACAAATTGCCGAATAATATCTTCTGATATTTCCACATCATTTTGAATATTTTCTGCCCAGAATTTTAGCAATGCAAGCTTACATACCTGCTCTGTCAGCTCCCCATTTGTATATCTCTGATACAACATATCAAAAATTTGTGGACACAAAATAGCCTCGTAGACAAAATACTCATAGGACATTTCTAACAAAATCTTCTTTACAAGTATTCTGTCCTGTTTCTCACACTGCGCATAGGAAATCAACAAGTAGTCCCTGTCAGGAATCAACACCCCTGTATATTCTGTCTGCTGGAGAATGCGCTCCATAATTCGCTGTGTATCAAGCTCTAAATCTAAGGCAGATTTCCATAATTTTCTGAGTTCTGCAACCTTTCCATTATAGTTTGCCATTAAATAACGCAAGATATTTTCATCATATTTCATATTTTTGTAAATATAATGTGCCACATTTACAAGAAATTCTTCATATTCAAAATCCTTGCTAACAATCCGTTTGCTGACTAGTCTCGCCACAGATTTAGGATCCACATCTGCCACTCCGTAGGATTTCAGCCAATAGTATGCCTTGTCAAACATTCCCCGCGAAATCATATATCGGATAAATTCAGCTCGTTCAGAAGCTGCCATCGCATCAGCCTCAATGTCCTCTAAAAAAGCATCTAATTCGCCAATCATGTCATTTTCATAATAGAATCGCAAAAGTTTTGTGCGAATTTCCTTTTTGAAGCTCTCCACCACTTGAGGCGACTCCGCCAGATTTTTGTAGCGTCTGACATTGTCATTTGTAATTGTTATGTAATTCTTGTCCACCTCACACAGATAAATATCAAAGCTAAGGCGTCCTTTCATATAACCACTAATATATTTAATCTGCTTTTTTGGTTCCATAAGCTGTTTATTTTCATAATAAATGCTTTTTGTAAACCGACTACCGTTTTCATCCTGTAAAAACAGTTTGTATTCGCTCCCGTAAATCGGTATCATGCAGACACAGTTTACCACAGGATACAAACTTTCCCCATTCACCTTTTCATGAATGACAACAATATTTTTCACCTTTGGATTATCCACATAAATACGATGCATAAAAAGAAGCGGTGTAAATGCATATGCCGTATCGTCCATAATCATCTGTGGTGCCAATCTATTTTTGTATAGATAAGCAAGATTTTCATTGATATGCCCTAATTTAATCTGATCCACAATAAATCGTTCAATCGCAATGCGATAACTCTGTTCCAAATCAGGATATTTGTCTTTATTTTTAATAATATAGGCATACAAAAAGGCGTTTAACTCATAATCAAGGCTGCTCTGATACGCAAAATACATCAATACCATCTTAGGTATTTCCAGACTTTCTTTAATGTCTCCATATTTGTCAAGTTCCAATGACATCATATAATATTCGTAAAGTCCAGTAACTCTTACAGAATACTCCACACCAAGCTTATACCACGGATAAAAATAAACCCCTTTTTTATCTCCCAAAATCAAAATATGGCAGATAGATGCCACTGTCTGTGGTGATTTGTACACACGATACACCTCACCCAATATCCGAATTAGTAATGTTGAATATGTTTTCTTGCGGGCAGCAAGGTATTGTAATTGCTCGATTAATTCTGATTTGAGCATCTGCCGCCTCGCACCATGCCACAATACATTTTCTTCAAACGCATCTAATTTTAGTAAAAATGTTGGATTATCCTGCAACAGCAAAACCGCCTCACACAAAAGCATTGGGCTTGTGCAACCATTCTCAAACATTTGCTCCATAAACTGCCATCGAAGCTCTCGATTCCTTAACAAATCTTCATTGAGCTGGAGAATCAGCCAGCCAAGTCGCCACTCCGCAGGATTATTGGCATAAATTGTCTCAATCTCGTCGCTGACCTCCTTCACATACGCTTCTGCACAGTTAATTAAGGTAGTCAAATATAGATAATAACAGTTGTAAAAAACATTCCCTACTTCTTTTGCTAAGCGCTGTTCTAACATATCAAGATACCACTTTGCCTCGTTAAAACGTTCCTTTGTAATCAAAAGCTGCACTCTGTAAAGATTAAAAAGAATACTGTCCTCATCTAAATCCAAAAGGCTTCTCAACCCTTTTTCAAACTGACTAATCCATTGATTTTGCGTCAGACACTGCAACCTCATATTGACATAGCCCGTCACCAAATTGCATAACGCCTGTTTTTGTTTTCTGCTATCTGTCCTTTTCTCTGGCTCTTCCTCTATCAGAATATCAAATGGAACTGTGTATTCATTGCAGGCATCTGAAAAGATAACCGCTCCGCTATTCACACCATCATGCAGTTTTGAAGCGTCAATATAAATATTAAAATTACATTTGTTATTAATAAAATCTACATTTGTAAGCTGTTGTCTGTCTGTACTGAGAAATTCTCCGACAATCCAGATATTGACACAGCTATACCCCCATCCACTCTTTGTTATAACAATGCTCTTCATTGTACTGTGCTGAATATCCTCAAGCAAAAAACCTTCAATATCAAAACTGTAAATAAGCGCCGTTTTTTTGCTGACTTCAATTAAAAACTCTTCAACATTCTGCTTGTTTCCTTCAATACGCGACAATCCTGTATAAGACATACGAGCATTTTTGTCACTTTTCTGTATTATAGAAGTAAAATTCTTGGAATAAAAAAGTGCAACTGCCTCTTCCCAGTTCGTCTGTGCCAGATTGGTAAAGTGAAACAGATTCTTAATTATCCCCATAGAACTCTGAAGCTGTGTCTTTAGAACGTTGACTTTATAAGGAATCGTATATTCACCACGATTGCTTATTATCACAAACTCTCCCCGAACACTTCCTCCTGCCTCAGCAGTTGTTCCATCAAAGCAAAAGAGAATTTGCGTTTCCTCACCACGAAATTCTGTCTCATAGATTCGCATCCTTGTATCAGATGAATATAGCTTCCCCTCTGCGTATTTATCAGCGGCATGTATGGTAAAGCTGTCCTCTATCGTTTCCCCCGGCTCTACACTTAACACAATCTCTTGACAGGAAAATTCGAGATATTCCGGCTTCTCCCTGTTGTCACCCATTGTTTCACTCCTTAAAAAATTCATTATCTTTTAGTATACCCTATCAGGTAACATTATGTAAATGTATATTTTTAATTCCCACTTAGTTTATTTGTGCTTATTTGATTTTTCTTTACCGAAGTCTAACTCTAAACCAAATAGTAATTATACCATATCATTTACCAATTTAGAATAATCAAATGAAACTTTCAATTAAAAATACACCAAGAGATGGATCTATCCATCTTTGGTGCCTTTTTGTAAGCAATCTTTTTGCACTTTTTATAACCCTATATTTTTACTCCAAAACAAATCTCCTGTCCATCCTGTAACTCTAACAGCTCCACTGTAATCTCTCCCCTATGGCGTTTTGCTATCTGATTTGCTTGGTACAATCCAAGTCCTCTGTCCTCCCGATTCTTTTTCGTTGTGAACCCTTTTTCAAAAAAGTGGGAAATCTCACCCATTGTCAGATTTTCCACCTGATTTTTAATCGTAAAAATCAATTTGTCATTTTTTGCATCCAACACCATCTCCACCCTATTTTTCTGTGGCGTTGCCGCCTCAAATGCATTGTCAGTCAACGTCCCTATAATTTCGACAAGCGCATGTTCTGACACAGGTGTCACAATTTCCTGATTCAGCACTTGTATATCAATCTCTATATAACCAGGCGCACTGATAATCTTGCTATATAAAAATCCCGCTAATATCTTGTCAGAGATACGTAGCAGCGCCGGATTGCAGCGAGATTTATCCCCGTAAATTTGCTTACAGTATGCTGACTGCGCCTTGACAAGCTCGTTATAATTGTCGATGGTCACATGCATATTTAAAATCGCATTCATATGGTTGTCAAACTCATGCTGCCGTGCCCTGATATCCTTCGTCAGCTCTTCCATTGGCTTTATGTACAGCTTATAAATTTTTAATTCTTGCTCCTGTCGTCTCAGTGCTGCATAATTGCGTGTCCAGTCAAAAAATCCAAATATTATTACAGAAAAAACAATGCCAAACAACACCATCACTTTAACATCAAGCGTGTGGCTTAGATACAAATCAACGAACAGATATAAAGCAATCACCAATGCAATCACACAAAAGATTCTATATAAAAATTTTCTGCCAAGTTCAGCCATTGCTATACGCTCCTTTTACTGAATATTTAAAAAGCGATTAGATACAAAGTCTCCTCTTAATATCCTTCCTGTAAGTGACACCAATTTCCACCTGTTCTCTGTTTCTCATTCTGATAAATCCGTTCACAATATCTACGTAATCAATATAATCCTGATTTATAACCCACATGCGATGTACTTGCAGAAACTGATCGCCCGGAAGTTTTTCCATCAACTGTTTTATAGAAAGATAAGGAATTTTCATTTCTTCTTTTAAGAGTACAAGCTGAACCCCCCTTGGTACTGCCCTGACATATATAATATCTTTACAGAATATTTTGTAATTAATGCTGTCCTTTTTCACTACTACAAACGCGTCCCGTGTCTCTCCTTGCTGAGACAAAAATAATAACTTTCCTGCAAGTTTCTCAATATCCTGCTCGTCGTACGGCTTTATTAGATATTGATAACAGTGAAGTTCCCTGTAAGCTGTCAGCTCCATATTTGCCAGTGAGGTAATCATCACAATTGGCGTAAATACATACTCTCTTTTCATACGAACTTCCCGCGCAAAAGTTATCCCTGAAATATCATTTTTGTCACTACTATTCAAATTAATATCCAACAAAAAAGCCTGAAAGGGCGGTTGCGCTTTCTCTTCAAGCGCAGCCCTTGCCTCATCCAGACTATTTACAGGAACAACGCACACTCTGTCAGATACTTTTTCCAGCATTGCAGTAATCGCATTTAAGCAATCCTTACTGTCCTCTAGTACCAATATCCTTGTCATGTATATTGCTCCTCCCGACTTATTTTATTTCAATATTTCTCCGACCGACTTTGCAAGCCCTGCTACCCCTTGGATTTCCGAAGGAATAATAATCTTTGTTGCACTGCCGTTTGCGGCTTTCTCAAATGCCTCCAGTTTTTTGATGGTAAGTACTGCTTCGTCGGCACCTGCGTCTCTCAGGAATTTAATACCTTCTGCATTTGCCATCTGCACAACACGAATTGCTTCTGCTTGACCTTCTGCCTCCCGAATTCTTCTCTCCTTCTCAGCTTCTGCGCGAAGAATTGCCGCCTGTTTTTCTGCCTCCGCCTCGAGAATTGCAGACTCTTTCTGACCCTCTGCCACCAAAATTGTTGATTTTTTCTCGCCCTCTGCGCGAAGGATTGCCTCACGGCGCTCACGCTCTGCCTTCATCTGTTTCTCCATCGCATTTCTAATTGCTTCTGGTGGAATAATGTTTTTTAACTCCACACGATTTACCTTGATTCCCCACGGATCTGTCGCCACGTCAAGTGCAGAGCGCATATTTGTATTGATAATCTCCCTTGATGTCAAAGTTTGGTCTAATTCCATCTCGCCAATAATGTTTCTTAGCGTTGTTGCCGTCAATTTTTCAATTGCCATAATTGGGTTATCCACACCATATGCATACATTTTAGGATCCGTAATCTGAAAGAACACAACTGTGTCAATTTGCATTGTTACATTATCCTTTGTAATAACCGGCTGTGGCGGGAAGTCTACAACTTGCTCTTTCAGGTTTACTTTCTTTGCCACTCTGTCAAGAAAAGGAATCTTAAAATGAATCCCTACGCCCCACGTTGAATCATACCCTCCAAGTCGTTCTATCACATATGCATACGCCTGTGGAACGATACGTACATTTGTTGCCAAAATCACTATCACAATAAATAATATGACCAATAAAATCTCTACCATACGAAAAACCTCCTCCTCATATCTTTTTGAATCTTATTAGTTCTCTTCATACTTCTCGACAATAAGCCTCACGCCTTTGATGTCAACAACTTTTGCAAGACTTCCTACTGGAATTTTACTCTTGTCCTCCACAGCCCGCACTGTCCATTCCTGACCATTTACAACCGCACTGCCCTGTCCTGCAATGTTATCCACATCTTGCGTAATCCTGACTACTTTTCCGATGATACCCTCGTAATTTGTCCTTGTGCGCGTATTGTTTATGTATCTTATCGCCAAGGGTCTGGTGAATATCAACATTCCGAGTGATACCAACAAAAATACCGTCATTTGAAGTATAATTCCGCCGCCTAACATAGATACAATAATCGCTACCAACGCACCGATTGCAAACCAGATGGTTGTAAGTCCTACTGTCACAATCTCAATGATAATGAGTACAATCATCGCAGCCAGCCACACCATTGTGTTTGTCATGATATCTCCTCCTTTCTTCTCAGAAATCCGCACGCCTGCAATCATGCCGAAGGTGCAGCACTTTGCCCTTCTGATGAGTATACCATATCGCATATTTTAATTTCACACAATGGTTTTTGCGCGAATGCAGTGATTTTCGTATTTAAATCAATGCTATTCGCTAAAACCTTCCCTGTAGGCCATTAATTCCTTCTGAAAAGCCTCTGTTTTATCATACCCGCAAGAGTGCATTTCGGGGCAAAATCCCCTATAAATACACTCCTTCACCATACAACTTGCAAGCTCCGGCTCTGTCTTTGCAACCTCTTCTTTGACCAATTGCCATGCCTCACGCGTCTCAGGGCTCGCACAGCTACACAGACGCTTACGGCTGATATTAATCAATGCCTGTGCATCTGCTTCACATGCATGGTTTACCAAGGAACCTTGTGGAAGCTCATCCCGACTAACCCCCGTTCGATCACTGCGCTGCGTAGATACCCAGTGCTCAATTCCAATCTTGTGCCGCACCATATGCACACTAACCCATGACTTTAATCCCTTCCAACGCCAGTAAAATTTCATACGCCGAATTGGAGAGTGCTCTGACAAAATAAGACTTCTTTTCCACTTAGAATCAGGATATTTTCCTGTTGTCTTATTAATTGTATTCATGGCAGCATCCTTGATATTCTGCCAGTTATCCTCATGTTGAAACTGATCAATCTGCATATATAATCCCCCTTTTAACAAACTCTATAGATTCTCTTTTTTATCTGCGGAAGTCTTTCCCACCGCAGACAATCTACTAGCCATTCCTTCAATTTCTACCCGCTCAGAAGAGAGTTCTCTAATCAATTGGTACAACGTCCAATTAATATTTTTCGGTGTTGTAACTGCCTTAAGTTTCGTCGGCGTAAGTCCTACTCTTTTGTAAGAAAGCAAAAATTCATCCAACTTTTTGTTTGACACTCCAGAAAAAATTATAATCTCTGGCATACAAAAAATTACTGGCGGCTTCTCTGTCTGGGTCAAATCAAGAGGTACAATCCCCTTAACTCCAGCTAATTTCCCAACCTGTGTATTAAGGTCTGATGGCTTTAGCTGTTTTGTTGTTATAGACATACTCATACCAATCACTTCTAGCTGTATCTTCTTTTTTTCATCCTGCACATAATACAATATCATACTATTATATTCTTTCATTATCATACCTTACCTTTCTACAAAAATTTGTCTATCGCCTTTTTGAGCTCCTCAATAGACTCCGTATCATTCTCTCGAACCGCCTCGACAATACAATGGTCAATATGATCTTTTAATATCACGCGACTTACGCCGCCAATTGCAGATTTTACTGCTGCCAATTGTATCAATATCTCGCTGCAATCTCTACCGTTTTCCACCATTGTCTTTACTGCTTCCATGTGTCCTATAATCTTAGACATTCTGTTCAGAACTGCCTTGGTTTCCTTATGGGTATGTACATGTGTATGCGCAATCCCTAATTCATGCATCTTGTCATGTGTCAGTTCTTTTTCCATTGTATTTCCTTTCCGCTCTGTCTGCAATTGTATTACTGTTTTATTATGGTAGTTTGTTGTACTACAATAACTTATTCAACTCTGCATCTAATTTCCACTTCAATTCTTCCAATTCAGCCTCCTGTGGCAGAAATTCCTCCGCATGCAGCTCATTTCCAAGCTGCCACACTGGACCGGGCTTTGGTGTGTCACCAACCCTTCTTGGAAAAAAGTGCCAGTGCATATGCAATCCTCTGCCAGCACCAAGCAACTCATAATTAAGTTTATCTGGCTGAAATGCATGGTAGACTGCCTCCGCCACAACCGCCATCTCATGAAGAAACGCATCCCGAAATGTTGGTTCCAGAAAATGCAGCTCTGTTGCGTGTTGTTTGCACAGAAACAGCGAGTACCCTTTTATCCGTTGGTGGTCTCCAATCACCACATATCCTGTATTTAACGCTCTCACAAAATAAGGGTTTTTATTCTTCTTAATCCATTCAATCCTCTCACAAATCATACAATCACACATTTTTCAATTCTCCTTGTCCCTACAATTTATACTCACAGTAAGTAAAATTTGCCGTGAGTATCGTGCCAGCCCAGCCGCAAAGCGGCATACTCTCTTATGTGGCTATGTATAATAAAATAATATTGACAATAACCACATTAAAATAAATGAGGCACTCCAATATTTGGAGTGCTCCACTTCTCTATTATACAACTTCCAAATTCCGTAACAGCACTATACAAAACTCGATAAGATAGTGTTACTAACATCAATTCCCTGCTCAGTCAACTTAACTATATCGCCACTTTGCACCATCATTCCTAATTGAATCCACTTTTGCAGCGCAGCGCCATACCTCTTATCCATACTTTCGGCAAAGCTTGCCATAAATTCTTGTTTAGACACACCTTCCATCATACGCAAACCCAAAAACATAAATTCTTCCATCTGTTCCACGTCAAGAAGCCTAACCACTTCCTCTTTCACACTTTGTCCAACACTACTATTATCTGTCAACCGACTATCATACAATTTAGCATTGTGTTTCTGAAATACCAAAAGATATCGCTTTATACTTTCAGTGTTCTTCCACCGCCAATTTCCTACAGTGGAGCTTGCGCCAAGTCCAAAGCCAACAAAGTCTGTTGTATGCCAAACACCTCGCTGCCAATAAATACAGTTATGCTTACATTCATATCCAACTTTTGCATAGTTTGATATCTCATAGCGATAATAACCATATTCTGCCAATATCTGCTTTGTCTGCTGATACATCTGTCGGTCTTCTTCCTCATCAGGCACAGGATCCCAAGCATCTCTATTCTCATATAGTGGTGTTCCATCTTCGATTATCAAACTGTAAGCCGAAATATGCTCTGGCTGCAGTGCCACAGCTTTGTTGAGCGTCCGAATCCAACTATCCATATGCTGCCCCGGCAAAGCCGACATCAAATCAATATTGATATTGATAAAACCTACCTCTCTTGCCTGATGATAAGCCCACAAAAAATCTTCATACGTATGAATCCGCCCAAGCATTTGCAACTCTGCATTATCGGCGGACTGCAACCCAATACTAAGCCTGTTTATTCCAGAATTTTTTAACTTTAAAAGCTTATTTCTATCCACTGTTCCCGGATTCATCTCCAATGTAATTTCTGCTTTCGCATCCATCTGGTAATGCGCTCTCAGACAATTCAAGATTTCCGCAATCTCCTCAGCTTCTAAGATAGACGGCGTACCACCACCAATAAAAATTGTCTTTATTACATATTGTGTATAATATTTCGACTCCCACACAATCTCTCTCAACAATGCCTGCATATATTCCTGCTGTCGCTGCCTTGTCGCTGGTCCAGAAAGGAAATCACAGTAAACACACTTTTGGACACAAAAAGGAATATGAATATACACACCAATAGAATGCATTTTACTCCCCCTTTATTACTGTCAATCACTTTGAATCATCCAATTTCAGCACCGACATAAACGCTTTCTGTGGTATCTCCACATTGCCAACCTGCCGCATACGCTTCTTGCCTTCCTTCTGTTTCTCAAGAAGCTTCTTCTTTCGTGTAATATCGCCACCATAACACTTTGCTAGAACGTCCTTACGCATCGCCTTCACAGTTTCCCGCGCAATCACTTTACCGCCTACTGCCGCCTGTATTGGTATCTCGAACAAGTGTCGTGGTATCTCATCCTTAAGCTTCTCGCACATTCGGCGTCCTCTGTCGTAAGCAGACTGTTTGTGCACAATAAAAGACAGCGCGTCAACCTCCTCCTTATTGATGAGAATGTCTAGCTTGACAAGCTCAGATTGCTCGTAGCCCTTAATATCGTAATCAAACGAAGCGTATCCCCGCGAGCGCGATTTAAGCGCATCAAAAAAGTCATATATAATCTCATTTAGCGGAAGTTCATACTTCAACAACGCACGTGTTTCCTCCACATAATCCATGCCAAGATAACGCCCACGTCTTTCTTGGCAAAGCTCCATAATAGAACCAATAAATTCTGTAGTCACCATAATTTCCGCTGTGACAATCGGCTCCTCCATATAGTCAATCTCCGATGGGTCAGGTAGATTGGATGGGTTTGTCAACTCTACCACCTCACCGTTTGTCTTGTATACTTTATATACAACACCCGGCGCGGTGGTCACAAGGTCAAGATTGTACTCACGTTCTAAGCGCTCCTGAATAATTTCAAGATGCAGCAGTCCCAAAAATCCACACCGAAAACCAAACCCCAGTGCAACGGACGTTTCTGGCTCATAGAACAGCGACGCGTCATTTAATTGTAACTTTTCCAGCGCATCCCGCAAATCTGGGTACTTTGCACCATCCGCAGGATAAAGTCCACAATAGACCATCGAGAGCACTTTCTTGTATCCCGGAAGTGGCTCCTCGCAGGGATTCTGTGCATCTGTAATGGTATCTCCAACTGCTGTATCCTTCACATTTTTAATGGACGCAGTTAAATATCCCACCATTCCAGCCGATAATTCATCGCATGGGATAAACTGCCCTGCCCCAAAATACCCCACTTCCACAACATCCGCAGTCGCGCCAGTCGCCATCATCCTAATTTTTGTCCCTTTGGATACCTTTCCTTCCATGATACGGCAGAACACAATAACTCCCTTGTAAGAGTCATAAACGGAATCAAAAATAAGTGCCTGTAAAGGATTATCCACACTTCCTCTTGGGGCTGGTATTTTAGTAATAATGGCTTCCAACACTTCCTCTATTCCAATACCATTCTTTGCCGATATTAGTGGTGCATCCTGTGCTTCAATGCCAATGACATCCTCAATCTCATTTTTCACCCAGTCAGGACGCGCACTTGGAAGGTCTATTTTATTGATAACTGGAAATACATCCAAGTCATGGTCCAGCGCAAGATAGACATTCGCCAGTGTTTGTGCCTCAATCCCCTGCGCCGCATCCACAACAAGGATTGCCCCATCACATGCAGCCAGCGCGCGGCTCACTTCATAGTTAAAATCCACATGCCCCGGCGTGTCAATCAGGTTAAAAATATACTCGTTTCCATCTTGTGCTTTATATACTGTGCGAACTGTCTGTGCCTTAATTGTGATTCCTCGCTCGCGCTCCAACTCCATATTGTCCAGAATCTGGTCTTGCATCTCGCGGCTTGTCAAAAGTCCTGTTTTTTCTATAATTCTGTCCGCAAGCGTAGACTTTCCATGATCGATATGCGCTACAATGCAGAAATTTCTAATTTTACTCTGATCTATACTTGACATAATTCCCTATTCCTTTCTAATAGCTTTCCAAACCCTTTTATTTTGATATCACCAAAAAGTCAAAAAGCTATTTTATTATAATCTATGCAACGTTTTAGCCGAACTTTTCCAATAACGCAGCCCGATAAATACAAGCAGAACCACAAGCAACGCCACCCAAACTCCCATTGGCACGTCAGCAATGTCAAAGCACCGGACATTAATCCACATTTGATTGATTGCCTTGTTTGCATCTTCATCAAAATATCGCATAACCGCAGCCCGATCTATAACTTCCTCCGGCGGATACTGGCTGTACAACTGCCTGCCCATCTGACTGACGGTCGATTGTAAAATATAATTTTTATCGCTGTTATCACCACTAAAGAAATACCCAACCGGATAATCCATAAGTTCCTCATTCTCATCTTCAGCGCCATAACACCATTTCAAGTACTCGTAAATAGTATCATCCTGTGCGTTTCCAGCAATTGACGAAGTGTATCCAATATAGTACATATTTCTGACAGCATTGTCTGTCCTCGATACAAAATTAACAAATGCCTCCGCAGCATGTTGCCTGCCTGCATCCTCACGAATACCATTTTTGAGCATTACCCAACCGTCAAACCATAAATTTGTACTCTCTCTAGGCACTGCAAACCGCAACTCAAAATCATCTTCATCCGCCTGATCCATCGCGTACACCGCATCACCGGACCACTGATAGTTCGCCACAATCTTACCTGTTATCATGTCTGCCTTCCCGCTGTCCGTCTCCAGGGAATAAACATTATCCATCAATTCATTTAAAAGCTCTTGCGCTTGTTCAATTGTCTCGGGACTCACATCGTTCATCACATCTGCAAGTCGTTCTTGATAGTCCGTCGCGTTAAGAAAATCCTCGTCAGTTAGCTCTTTCGCCTTTAAGATGCCAAGTGCAGCAAAATAGGAGTCGCGCACATTATCTTTTAATGTAATTTGCCTATTAAACTTAGGATTTCCAAAAATTTTCCATGTGGCGGCCTGCTCTTCTGTTACAAGCGCAGGATTATATAACACTCCCGTAATTCCCCACATATATCCTGCGGCATATTTACTCCAACGCTCACCGTTAATCTCATTGGATTCCAATGTTTTTTGAATGTAAGGAGATACATTTTGAATATAATAATTGTTATTGTTCTGTTTGTCATAAAAACTGTCCGAATAAGGAATCAATCGGTCCTCCGCAATCAGTTTCATAATCATATACTCTGAAGGACACACTAAATCATATGTATCCCCCATGTTTAACTGATTGTACAAGTCCTCATTCGTACCAAAACAAGAGTATTCCACGCGCACTTCTCTGCCGTAAGTCTCCCTGTACCAGTCCTCAAAATCCTCATAAAGCGGCTTCTCGCCAAAAATTACTCTGCCGTTATCAAGCTCAATAGCCTCCTCCGCATCCCACTCACCAAGATCAATATACTCCTCCCAACTGCAAACCCGCAATACAATTGGCTCCTCACCTGCGTACACTGTCTGTTCTGAAAAGAAACACAACACGAGTGCACTCACCGCGGCAAGCCCAAGTATTATCCTACTCTTTTTCATTTCCTGCACCTGCCCTCTTGCCATTTTTTTCACCTTTGTTTCCTGTCGCATTCATAATCATCACCATCAACACCACCACAACAAAAATAATTGTTGAAAGCGCCCACAATGCTGTCTTAATCTCTGTCTGCGAGCCTCGCGTCGCATTCACCACATAAGTGCTGATCGTATCAAACGTTGCAGGTTTTGTGTAGCTTGTAATAAAATAGTCATCCAATGACAGCGTGATTGCCAGTGCAAACCCAGATACTACACCCGGAAAAATCTGCGGAAACACTACACGCCGCAACGCCACCGCCGGAGATGCCCCCAAGTCAAGTGCTGCCTCATAGAGACTGTTGTCCATCTGCTTTAATTTGGGTACTACCGACAAATATACAAAAGGCGCCTCAAGCACAACATGACCAATTAACAATGAAACAAAACTACCCTTGTCCACACCACACACGCCAATTAACAAAATACACAATGAAAATGCTGTCACAACCTCAGCATTTACAACCGGAACCTGATTGAGTGAACCTACCACCGCATTGCCAAACTTCCCAGAATAAAAAACGCCCACGGCGCCAAACGTGCCAAGTACTGTTGAGACAAAGGCAGAACCAATTGCAAGAACTAACGTTCCCACAATCATTGCTCTCAAATCAGGCTTTGTAAACAGCGTTTCATAATTTTTGAGTGAAAACCCGTGAATTGCTCCAATATTTGCAGAGTCTGTAAAACTGTACACCGCCAACACAAAAATGGGCAAATATAGCATAATTATCATAAGCATCAGAAATGCTCTGCCAAAAACCTTTTTCATTATCCGAGCACACCTCCTCTGCTGCTGCCTGCATCCTCGTCTGCATACCGGTTTGTAAAGAGAGTAAACACCAAAATAATCACCAATAAAATCAGCGCAATCATGGAACCGTTATGCCAGTCATAAGCACTAAAATACGCTCCAATCAAGCTTCCCATAATATATGTGCTATTGTAGAGCATATCCAGAACAACATAATTTGTCATAGAGGGCAGAAACACCATAACAATACCGCTGATAATCCCCGGAACGGAAAGTGGTAATGTCACCTTTAGAAAAGTTTGAATTGTGTCCGCTCCAAGGTCTGCTGCCGCCTCCAACAAACTATTATCCAGCTTTAACAGGGTTGTGTAAATCGGTAGAATCATAAATGGCAGAAAATCATAAGTCATGCCAATCAATGTATTTAGAAACGGATGATAAGCTAAATTTCCCTCCACCACTGTCAATATTTCTTTCAATGCTGTGATTCTAAGTGTAAAATTAATCCACATAGGCATCACAAAAACCATAAGGACCACTGCCTTATGTTTCATTTTACTGCGCGCCAGTATATAAGCAATCGGATATGCTAACATCAGACAAACACCAGTAGTAGACACCGCGATGCCAAAACTGTAAAAAAGCGTTCCAATTGTGTTTGGGCTAGAAAAAAATCCTATTAAATTTTCAAGCGTAAACTGCCCCTCTCCATTTGTAAACGCGTAATATATAATAACCACCAGAGGCGCTAACACAAAACATACCAGGAAAAGCCCATATGGTATGCAAAGTTGCGATCTCTGAAAACGAAATCGATTCATCTAGTACCCTCCATTTATTTTTTCAAGGTGTAGTGAAACTTCTCCTTTGGTATTCGTAAACTTACATAATCATCCATATTCCAAAGATATTCATCCGACACAATAAAGTCTTCGTCCTCCTCCGTCCGAACAACATAACTATAATGATCACCCTTGTAAATCAAATTGATAATATGCCCTCGCAGAATACCTGCCTCCTTATCATCGCTCATTGTGATATCATCCGGTTTCACAGACACAATCACTTTAATACGCTCCGGCTCAATCACATCACCATGCGCATCAACAAGTGTTCCATCTGTATTAAAAGCAGCACCTGGTATTAGAGAAGCGACATCACAATCCAGCATTCCTCCAAGAAAACTCAACCGATACTCCTTGTCCACACCAGACTCAATGCGGTTGATTGTATTCTCCGCCAGCATAATATGAATCCCCTCTGGCTCGATGCACAATCCCACTAGAGCATTTGGTTCTGCCTTTCTGGTAGACTGCACCACAATCTCATTCTTGCCTGATTGCACTGTAATTTCATAGTGTACTCCCTTAAAAATAACAGATGTCACCTTTCCGCGAATAATTCCCTTCTCTGGTTCTGTAATAGTTACGTCTTCCGGTCTTACCACCGCATCGATCATTGTGCCATGCTCAACATCATCCACGCACTCAAACTCCGCACCGCAAAACCGCACTTTGCATCTATCTGTCATAATCCCACTAAAAATATTGCTATCGCCAATAAAATCAGCCACAAAAGCATTTTTCGGCTCATTGTAGATATCCTCTGGCGTCCCAATCTGTTGAATCTTTCCCTCTGACATCACAACAATCTTGTCAGACATTGTAAGTGCTTCCTCTTGGTCATGTGTCACATAGATAAATGTAATGCCAAGCTTCTCATGCATCCCTTTCAGCTCCAGCTGCATCTCCTTGCGCATCTTTAAATCCAGCGCTCCTAACGGTTCATCTAGCAGCAAGATTTCCGGCTCGTTCACAATCGCCCGCGCAATGGCGATGCGCTGTTGCTGACCGCCCGAAAGTGTCTGTATTCCTCTATCCTCAAAATCTTCCAGATCTACCATTTCTAACGCTTTCTTAACTTTTTTAACAATATCCGCTTTGGGAAGCTTCTTTAATTTTAGTCCGAATGCAACATTCTCAAAGACATTTAAATGAGGAAACAGTGCATATCGCTGAAATACCGTATTGATGGGTCTCTTGTTTGGCGGCAAATCTCGTATATCCTCGCCATTTAGTAGCAACTCACCTTCCGTCGGCTTGTCAAAGCCTGCAATCATGCGCAACGTTGTTGTTTTGCCACAGCCAGAAGGTCCCAGAAATGTAACAAATTCTCCCCTCTGCACTGTCAAGTTAAAATCATCTACCACGCGAAAGCCGTCATCAAAAGTACGACTGATATGCTTTAATTCTATAATATTTTCCCTTGCAGTATTTCTGTCCAACGTTAGTCCTCCTCATGTATTGTATTCATCATAAAGAACTATGAAAAATAACTAGTACAAATAAAGTTTATCCATCTTTTTCACAATTCCTCTATTACTGTAACGCATCACTTTGTAGTGTATCATATCCGCGCTATAAATGCTACTAAAATATTTTTTCCAGACAGCAAAAGACACGTCCCAAAACGTGTCTTTTCAAATCGTTCTTGTACTATGTAAGTTGCCCTCAAATACAATATCTATTCTGCTGAAATTGCCTCAATATATTGTGCGCCAAGCTCGGCAACTGTACCGTCTGCAAGCATTGCTTCAACTGTTTTATTAATCTTGTCAAGCAGCTCCGTATTCCCTTTTTTTACTGCGATGGCGTACTCTTCTGACGCAAATGCAGAAGCATCCTCAACAATCTTCAATCCGTCATTATCAAACACGTATTTCTGTGCTGTTGCGGAGTCAATCACAACGACATCACACTTTCCATTGACCAACTCCATAATGGCATCTGTTCCCTTTTTGAATGCCTCATAGGGATAACCCAAATCCTTCACACAAATTTCTCCGGTATAGCCTTGAATCACACAAATTTTCTTGTCCGCCATATCAGACGCTGAGGCAATATCAGAATCTTCTTTTACAATCATAACCTGAGTCGCTGTATAATAAGGTATTGAAAAATCTGCCTTTTCCTTTCTTTCCTCTGTCACAGTCATGCCTGCAATTGCCGCATCAATCTGGCCATTCTGTAACGCAACCAACAAAGAATCAAATTCCATATTCTCCACTGCTGCTGTCATGCCATTCTGCTCAGCAATATTCTTTGCAATTGCCATGTCAATACCATCATATTGGTCAATCACACCGCTGCTCGCCACATACTCAAAAGGCGGAAATTCTGCATTTGTTCCAAAAGTCAATGTACCGCCAGTCTCAGGAACCGCCTCCTGCACATCTGCCTCACTCGTTTTGTCTGTTGTTGCACTTTCTTCTGTCTGCTGTGGCTGAGCACTTACCGCTGTATCATTTGTCTGATTTGTATCCGCCTTGCTGCCACACGCTGTTAGCATCACTGTGGCAAACACAAGTGCTGCTGCTTTCCATGATTTTTTCATAATCGTTCCTCCTCAAAACTAATCAATTTCTATATTAAGCCTTCTGGCATAATATCCATACTCTATCGAATTACAAAACCTTACTTAAAAATAATTTGGTTCGCTCATTTTTGGGATTGTTAAACACATCCTCTGGGGTACCACTCTCCATAATTACACCTTGGTCAACAAAAAGTACCCTTGACGCAACCTCCCGCGCAAATCCCATCTCATGTGTGACAATCACCATTGTCATGCCTGATTTTGCAAGATCTTTCATAACATCAAGAACCTCCCCCACCATCTCTGGGTCAAGTGCTGATGTTGGTTCATCAAACAGCATAATCTCAGGATTCATAGCAAGCGCCCGCGCAATTGCGACACGCTGTTTCTGTCCTCCTGAAAGCTGTGCTGGATAAGCTGGTGCCTTCTCTTCCAAGTTCACGCGCCTTAAAAGTTCAAGTCCTCTCTTTTCAGCCTGTTCCTTTGTCATCTTTTTTAAAAGAACTGGCGCCAATGTAATATTTTCCATAATGGTCAGATGCGGAAACAAATTAAACTGCTGAAACACCATACCCATTTTCTGTCGAACTTCATTAATGTTGACATTGGGTGTATTAATCATCTGGTCATCCACATAAATCTCACCTTCTGTCACATCTTCAAGCAGATTTAAACAACGTAAAAAAGTACTTTTGCCTGAACCCGATGGACCAATGACCACCACAACCTCACCAGGAGAAATGTGCTCGTCAATCCCATTTAAGACATTCAAATCATTAAACTTTTTATGTAAATTCTTTACTTTAATCATCTTAATTCCTCATGCTTGCCAAAATCTGCGAATTTGGGTGCAAGCACAAATTCGCCGTATGAAAAATTTAATTTTCCCATTCGTTTCCATATTCTTTCACGCAGTGTCATAGTTAACGGACATCTGACTTTCTTAGTATCTTTTCTATTCTGCGCAACAGCAATGTCAAGAGCTTAATGAGCACATAATAAATAACAGCCGTTCCGATAAGTGGCATAAACGCGATAAACGTGGCACTCTTAATAAAGTCACCCGCTTTCTGAATATCCATCAATCCCACATAACCGACAATTGCAGTTTCCTTAATCAGCACAATAAACTCATTGCACAGCGCCGGAAAAATATTTTTGACCGCCTGCGGTATAACAATCCGTGTCATGGTTTGAAATGCATTTAGTCCAAGTGATCTGCCTGCCTCTGTCTGACCATGATCCACTGACATAATGCCTGCCCGAATAATCTCCGACACATAGGCACCCGAATTAATACCAAAGGCTATCGCTGCAATAATCCACTTGTCCAAATCCACAGTGGCAAACACTACAAAATAAATAATCATCAACTGTGTGACCGACGGGGTCCCCCGTATTATATCTGTGTAGACGCCTCCAATAAACCGAATGGATTTTCTTTTTGAAAGATTACACAGTGCAATCAACATTCCGATAAAAATACCAATAAAAACTGCCAGCAGTGATACTTTCACCGTCACACCAACACCGCTGACCAAAAGCATATATCGGTCTTCCTTAATAAAACATTTATAAAAATCAGAAGCCCATTCCTGAATTGCTGTCATCTGTCTGTCATCCTTTCGCCTGTTTGCGGAATCTCATCATCAATCTGTACACAATACCAACGCCCATTCTATCACAAAGATTGTAAGTTGAAAAGTATTTTTTAATACATTTTCTCTAAATGCTCTATTCCATATCTTTGTTTAAATGCTTCCAGATCAGCATTGTCTTTGATAAACATAATTTCCTCAAACTTTCCAGTGTGAATATCTTTGAATCCAGCAACCTGTTCCCCATTACAGATACTGCATTTGAGAATTGGTATTTGATTTTCTGTATCATAAGAACTTTTTTGTACTGGCGTCTTTTTCCAAAACATTTTAACTCCTTTTTTAATGTCATTGGCATTATAGTGATAAAATCTTTTTGAGAATATCATAGAGATCTCCCCTTGTCTCTGCATTGTTGGTATAATCCCTAGAAATCACAGGTGCATCCTGTGTAGGCGATGTCGCCAAACCAACACATCGAAACTGCCCCCACGGCAGCAAGGAAACATCATTTGTATAGACTTCCCAATAATCCTTTTTATTCCATGTATATTTTCCAAGAAGCTTATTTTCTTTTTTCGAGTAATAAAATTTTACTGGATATTCTGAGTAAAACATCATCACTGGCCGCTTGTCATAATAGGTATAAATCTCTTTGCCTTCCTCGTCAAATATTTCAGGAATACCATCTCCTGTCACATCAACAAGCGCAAAATTTTTACTGTAACTTTCCATAAGTTCTAGCTGCATCCGATAGGCTTCCACCAACTCGTTTAAGTTGTCCAGCGCTTTCTGTTTTTCTGTCTTTGCAGGTTCAATCTGTGCTACCATATATGGCCCCGGTATATAATAAGTGCCATTTAAATCAACCTGAAAAAATCCATTGTCTGTAATGCCGAAAACCCGCACATTTGTAAATCTGTTCAGATACACCACCACCGGTGAAAACAAATCTGGTGTCGCATACACAGGCGTCGCTGAGGTGGAATACATTTCAACCATTTCAATTGGGGTCACATTAAACGCAAATGCTGTGGCAGGCGGTTTTATCACTGTTATAATGGCAGTCAACACCATCAGCAATATTCCAACCTTACACTTTTGTAAAAATACGTTACTCTTTGTCTTTTTCATCTTTTTCCCCCTTACTTGTCACATCTTTAAAATGAAACTCTTTTTTCCCCGAAGCGTAGTCCGCGACAATCTGTCCATTCCCATAAAGTTTATATTTATAAGTCAGTAGCCCCTCAATGCCCACAGGTCCCCTTGCATGAATCTTTCCAGTGCTAATGCCCACTTCCGCGCCAAAACCATAGCGAAATCCATCTGCAAAACGCGTTGAACAGTTCTGGTATACTCCGGCAGAATCCACCATTCTCATAAAATATTCTGCTGCCTCTTGATTCTCTGTAATGATGCAGTCTGTGTGATGAGAACCATATTGATTGATATGCACAATTGCCTCATCAATGTCCTCAACGGTCTTTGCTGAAAGTATTAAATCAAGATATTCCGTGTTAAAATCCTCATCTGTTGCCTCTTTGCCACCATATTGTTTGGCAATGTCAGCAGTGGCGCGCAGCTCAATATGATGTTCCTGAAATGCCCTGTTTAGCTGTGGCATCAAACAATCCACCACATCTTTATGTATCAGCAGAGTCTCCACCGCATTGCACGCAGCAGTATACTGTGTCTTAGCGTCAATAATAATTGGAATTGCCTTGTCCATATCAAACGTTTTGTCCACATAAATATGACAAATACCATCCGCATGTCCCATGACGGGTATCTTGGTATTGTCCATAATATACTGCACAAAAGCATTTGAGCCTCTTGGTATCAATAAATCAACTGATTTATGACACGATAGCAATTCTGATATCTCATCGCGCTGTTCTGCTTGAAAAAGACAGTTTTCTGGCAATCCGCTCTCTCTGGCTGCCTGTGCAATCAGTGAAAACAGTATTTTATTGGTGTGCTTTGTCTCACTTCCGCCCTTTAATATCGCACAGTTACCACTCTTAATACAAAGGCTAGCAATCTGTACCAACGCATCCGGTCGCGCCTCAAAAATCACACCGATAACCCCAATTGGACAACTCTCACGCACAAGCGTTAACCCCTCGTCTAGTTCCCGTACAAGCTGTGTCTCATAAACCTTGTCAGGCATAGCAATTAGGTTTTCAATCCCTTTTACCACATCAGAAAGTTTTTGCGGTGTAAATTTTAATCGCTTTACAACCGCTTCTGGAATGCGCAGTTCTGTAGCCTCTGCTAAGTCCTGCGCATTTGCCTGAAAAATTTCTTCCTGATTTATCTGCAATGCCTCAATTATTGCCGAAAGTGCGCGATTTCTTGTCGCAGCAGGCTGAGACGCCATCTTTGTGCTGTCAAGTTTCATAGCGGCTGCTTTTTCTTTGATTGTCATATTTTGCATTTTATCCCTTTCTCTTTTTTCTTTCACCCTTTAAACTCCATTTTTATATTCTTAAAAACGAATAGATAATTTCCTCTGTCACAATTTTATCCATTTTAATATCGTACATATCCCGTGGAATTTCATCCACAATCTGACAGGCAAACGCCAATGCCATTGTTGAAATCTGGCGCCTGTTTGCAAGGAACTTATCATAAAAACCTTTTCCATATCCTAAGCGATAACCAGATATATCAAACGCCACTCCTGGTAAAACTGCCAGTGTATCCTCCTTCGGTTGAAATTTATAGCGCATCTTCAGATCTTCTCTTGGCTCCAAAATATCCATATATCCTCTCTCAAGCTGCCGAAGAGAGATAATCTGATAAAATTCCATTGTGTTTGTCATTTGGTCCACTTTTGGAAAATAAATCCTTTTTCTGTGCAGGAGAGCATCCTCAAAAATGCCGTGGGTCATAACCTCCCGACAATAGTCCGCATACAACAATATATTGTCAGCCTCCTTGTACTCTGGCGTTTTAATCACCTTTTGCACAATCGCCTCACTTTTTGATGCTGTCTCCTCGTCAGTCAGTCCTTTTCGGACCTCAAGTATTCGTTTCCTAATCTCTGCTTTGGTTTCCATTTTGTCACTCCATCATATTTTCTATAGACCCTCAAAGTCTCTTTATTCTGTCGTGCATTCCTTCATTCTTTTGGCTCTCTTTTCACCAAGATTTGTAATGTTTCCATCTTGTTCCTTTATGGAAATATTGTCCAGTTGTCCTCTTAAATTAGCGCGTATATTCGCCACATACTCCGCGCGCAATGCCGCCTGCTCTGCCTTTTCCTCCTCAGTAAGCCCTTCCGCTTGCGATTTATGATACAATTCATTAATTCGTTTTATTTTTTCCTCTATATTCATATTACCCCCACACTATATCCATTGCAACAAAAAAATAATTCCTTACCAACTTTTTATCATGGCAATCTCCTTAATATATCCCGCGTCATCGTTTGGTGTCTCTAAAATAAACGGCTTGTCTTTTAACAGCGGGTGTTTTGCCACTGCCTTTAACGCCTCCAAGCCGATTTCTCCCTGACCAATCTTTTGGTGGCGGTCCTTATGAGAGCCACACCCATTCATACTGTCATTAAAATGTACTGCTTTAAGACGGTCAAGTCCTATAATATTATCAAATTCCTTTAATACACCATCTAAATTACCAACAATATCATATCCCCCGTCCCACACATGACAGGTATCAAAACACACGCCAACATTTTCTTGATGTTCCACCAAGTCAAGAATCGCTCGCAGCTCCTCAAATGTTGCGCCAACCTCAGAACCTTTTCCCGCCATTGTTTCCAACAAGACAATTGTAGTATACTCTGGTTTTACAGCAGAATTAATTGCATCTGCAATCATGAAAATTGCCGCTTCTGTCCCTTGTCCCACATGAGAACCGGGGTGAAAATTATAGTAGTTTCCCGGCAAATATTCCATACGTCTTAAATCCTCCGCCATTGCATCCCGCGAGAAATTCCTAACTTTTTCCTTGTCCGAACATACATTTAATGTATAGGGTGCATGTGCAACCAATTTGCCAAAATGGTGTTTCTCCATAAACTGACACAATCTTGCTGCATCTTCTGGATTATGTTCCCTTACTGCTCCGCCTCTTGGATTTCTGGTAAAAAAAGCAAAGGTATTTCCACCTAATTTCAATTCCTCCTGCCCCATTATTTCATAACCACTTGCCGAGGACAAATGATTTCCTAAATACATATTTTATCATTCCCTTCTATAAAATTATATTAGTACAGTATTGCATAAATACCGCTTCACTGTTATTTATGCAATGCTATACCAACGGCGCAAAAATACGCAACACACCGTTAACAATGCCATGTATCAATCCATTATTTTCATCTGACAGCGTGCGTTCCCTACTAACCTCCATAGATGCCTCCAAATCTTTTTTTAAATCTGCAAGAATAGAAGCCTTGTAAAACAATGCGTTACATTCATAATGCAGATATAGACTTCTATAGTCAAGATTAACAGTTCCGACAGAACCAATGCAATCATCGACAAGAGATGCCTTTGCATGTACAAATCCTGGCGTGTACTCAAAAATTCTAACACCTGCCTTTAGTAAATCGCGATAATAACTTCGCGACATGCGATAAACAATCTTTTTATCCGGGATTCCAGGCATAATAATACGGACATCTACCCCGCGTTTTGCTGCTCGCACAAACGCATCGCGCAATCCATCCCCCAGCAAGAGATAAGGGGTATAAAACCATGCATAATCCTTTGATTGACCAAGTAAATCGATAAAAAGATTATTGCTTGCCGCTTCCTCTCTGTTGGGCGAATCATAATATGGTTGCACATAACCATCAAAATCCTGTGCACTTTGGACACGCACTTGCATATAGTCCTCACCAATTAATTCTTTTGTAATCTTATCAAATGAAGAAGCATTCCAAAACTCAATAAACATATAGGCATAACTTCGAATAGCATCTCCTGTAATCCGAAAGCCAATATCTTTCCAGTGTCCAAAAGGGTGTTCCTCATTGATATACTCGTCTGCAAGATTAATGCCACCGCTAAACGCCACAATACCATCTACCACCATAATTTTTCGGTGATCTCTATTGTTGAGTGCTCCGCTTAACACAATCATTGGATTAAACTTCTCACATTTAATGCCTTTTTTCAAGAGCGACCGTCTATTTCTGTGAGAAAACGTGCCAATGCTTCCAATATCATCATATAACACGCGAATATCCACGCCTTCTTGCACTTTCTGTTCCATCACATCAACCATAGCCTGCCACAGAACACCTTCCTGCACAATAAAATATTCAATAAACACATAACGTTTTGCTTCTTTTAAAGCAGATAACATCTGTTCAAACAACTGTTCTCCTATTGGATAGTACTGTGCTGTATCATTTCTTAACACAGGAAAGCCTGTAATTTTCTTGATATAAGCAAACGTTTCTCCAACGCGTTTGTTCTCCTGTTTTAGTTGCGCTTCAATTTCTGTGTCGTCTGGTAATGTGATAGGAAGATTGCCTTTGACTGCCTTAAGTCTTTGCTCTAACGCCTTTCCAGTTCGCTTATTCCCATAGAGCAAATACATTAGCGCACCCGGCAACGGCGCCACAAACATCACCAAAAGCCACAGCATTTTGTAAGCGCCTTCATCTCGCTTAGAAATAAGAAACAAAACAAACAATGCAGACAGTACAGACAAAACGCTGTAAAACAACGTGGCAAAAGGCACAAGCCACTTTGCAAGCGCATAGATAATCAACCCCTGCAATAATACCACAGGCAGTATAGAAACAATTCGCCCAGTGACAATGCTTCGCACACTTGTCTTTTTTACCTTATGTATTGTATCCTTTATTTCTTGCTTTATTTGTGTCGATTTATCTGACAATAAGTTATCCTCCTCATATATATCTTCTCTTCTAAACACAAACATCAAGAGACTTATGCTGTAAAATTAATGGTGCAAATTATCAATAAAATCGGTAAAGTTAAAGTTTTCATCCTTATTTGCTCGAAAGATTGTCCCGTAATTTCTGCCTTCTATAATACGATGAATCACACGCACATCACCACCGTTTGCAATCACCATATCTGCACCAGAACAGGTTGCAATCCGTGCGGCATTGAGCTTTGTCTCCATGCCGCCTGTCCCAACACTGCTGCCAGTCGAAGCTTTCCCCATTTGTAGTAGCTTATCTGTAATATGGTCCACTTGTGGAATAAACTGTGCATCTGGATTCTGCCTTGGGTCATCTGTATACAGCCCGTTAATGTCTGACAACAAAATCAATAAATCTGCACCGGTCAGCGCTGTGACAATTGCCGAGAGTGTGTCATTGTCCCCTATCACATCCTCTACCTCAAACGTTGAGATGGTGTCATTCTCATTGACAATGGGTATCACTTCCATAGCGAGTAATTCATGAAAAGTATTTTGTGCGTTCTGCCGATTTAACTCGGCTTCAATTGTATTTTTTGTGAGTAGAATTTGTGCTGCCTGATGGCTATATTCTGAAAATATACGCTGGTATGTTGTCATAAGCCTTGCTTGTCCAATCGCCGCACACGCCTGTTTCTGCGCAATGGTAAGTGGCAATTTAATATGTAGTGACTTTCTGCCACACCCAATCGCACCTGATGTCACAAGGATAACATCTTTTCCCTGATTTCTAATATTACAGAGCTCCCGCACCAAAATATCCATCTTGATATAATCAAGGTCTCCTGTCTCTGAATGCTGTAAAGAAGAGGAACCAATCTTTACCACCACACGTTTCTTATCTTTTAATTTTGCACGCAAATCATCCATTGTCTTTCGCCTCCAAATATAATCCTTTTTATTTTAAATCTATTTCTTGTATAAGTCTAGTCTTTCTAAAAAACTGGAGAACTTTGTTACAGTTCAATCTAGGACTTTGCATTTACTGCAAAGTCCGTAAAACTGTGTAGTGGCAGAGAAGCATCAAGCCACCACGAAGTGGTCTTGTATGGCTTGATGCGTAACAGTTCGGCAAGGCTGAACTGTTACGAGAACCTCTGTGCGATTTTCTCTGCAATTAAGATGCCATCCATTGCAGCGGACATAATGCCACCGGCATATCCAGCCCCTTCTCCACAGGGATACAGCCCCTTTATTGCAGGACTTTGCAGCGTCTCATCTCTGTGTATCCGCACAGGCGACGATGTTCGACTTTCAATTCCAGATAAAATTGTCTCGTCGCTGGCAAATCCTAGTATTATCTTGTCAAATTGTTCCATTCCTTCTATAAATGCCATTTCACAAGCAGACGGCAATAGACCTCTCAAATTTGTCAGTTGATATGCGCCCTTAATACATGGTTTCTCGCGATTCTCTGTATTTTCAGATGATATATTTTTTACAAAATCTCCATAATACTGTACTGGGACACTGCCATTTCCAAGCAAATACGCTTTTTTTTCAAGCTGTCTCTGAAAAGCAATCCCCGCAAGCGGCCCCTCTGTCCCATAATCCTTTGGCGTAACTTGCACAATGATGGCACTGTTTGCATGTCTGCCATTTCGATTCGCATAGCTCATGCCATTTACTGCAATCTGCTCTGGCTCACTCGACGCATTAACCACATAGCCACCCGGGCACATGCAAAAGGAATACACACCGCGCCCTGTACTTGTCTGCGCTGTTAATTTATAGGGTGCTGCTGGCAATCGGCTACCTTGTTCTTTGCCGTACATGCTTTCATTAATCCTAGATTGCAGGTGTTCTACTCGCATTCCAACCGCAAAAGCTTTTGCTTCCATTGGCACATGGATTTCATTGAGCGATACAAAGGTGTCTCTGGCACTATGCCCAATTGCAAGCACTGCCTCGGTTGTCTGAATCCACTCCTTATCATTGACCACAACAGCACACAGAGCGCCCTCATTTACTTGAAATCCTGTCACTTTTGCCCCGAATCGAACTTCACCGCCAAACTCTATTATTGCATTACGTAAATGAATAACAACCTGCCTCAAAACATCAGTCCCTATATGGGGCTTGCTTTCATATAAAATAGATTCTGGCGCGCCAAACTGTACAAAAATGCGCAGCACTTCTTGATTTCTACCTTGTTTATCTTTCACAAGTGTATTGAGTTTTCCATCAGAAAAAGTGCCTGCGCCTCCCTCACCAAACTGCACATTTGATTCAGGATTGAGGTTGCCACCATTCCAATAAGCTTCCACATCTTTTGTGCGCGTGTCCACATCAAAGCCACGCTCTAGCAAAATAGGCCGATACCCATGCTTTGCAAGCATATATCCGCAGAAAAGTCCCGCTGGTCCTGTGCCAATCACCACAGGGCGAAAGCGTAATTTTGTTTTGCCCGCTGCTGGAAAAGTATATGGATTTTGTATATAAGGAGCAATGGACTTATCTTTGCAGCGCTTTATTACTTTTTCTTGTAGCTTTTTATTACGCAAAGTTACCCCTACTGTATAAACTTGAAACAATTGCGGCTTTTTTCTGGCATCTATTGAATGTTTTAAAATAAAAAGTTCTGAAATATCGGTCTCCCTAACGCCCAAAATTTTTGCAGCTTTTTGAATGAGAACTGCGTCACTGTCAATTATATCTGGCAGTGTAGGCCTATCTATTATAATTTCTTTGTTTTCGCATGTTTTTAAAGCAATCTTAAGTTGAATTTTAAGTGAACTTTTTTCCTCATCATTTCCCATTTTTCTCTTGTCCTATCTTTTTTTTATCCGTTATCGCATTACACTGCGCTGCATCCGTTCCTGCAATTATTCCAGTTGCCCACGCCCATTGCAAATTAAAACCGCCGCAGATTCCATCACAATCTAACAATTCCCCAACAATATAAATGCCCTCACACTTTAATGATGCGAAATTTTCATTCACTTCTTTTAAGGGCACCCCACCACAACAAACCTGCGCATTCTCAAAAGAATTTGGCGCTGTAATCTGCACTCTAAAATCCATAAGCATTTTAATACAATTCCAAACACGTTCTTTCCCTGCCTGATTGACAGTCATACACGACGCAATCCCATTTTGTTTACAGACAACCGTAGCAATCTTTTTATGTACTAACCCTGACAAATACTCCTCAACCGTTTTGTGAGAAAAATGTTTTATAGCATTGTTTGTCAAATTCTTGCAAACACAATCAATTTTGTCTCTGTCTTTTTTATTTTCACATAAATTATTTTTATCAAAAATGTAAGAAATAAAATCCAGTGATGCCTCACATTGTTTTTGGTCATAAAGTGCCCTTGACGCCAGTCTACTAAGCTGAAAAACAGGAATCCCTGATATTCCATAATCCGTCAATTGCAGTTCCCCTTCTTGAGTAGCCATTTCCACACCGTCAATCAACAGCCGAATTACTCCCTGCGCCCGCACCCCAGAAAGTGCCTTGAAAAAGGTTCCTTTACATTTTAGTTGCACAAGAGCTGGAAGTGGCTCTACAATAGCATGTCCAAGACGTTTTGCAAGTACGTATCCAGAACCATCTGAACCAGCGACAGAAGCCGCTTTTCCCCCTGTCGCCAAAATTAATTTATCATAAAAAATCTGTTTATACTGTTTTGCACAAATCACACCGCCCTTTTTCTCTGGCCTAATAGAAATTACCTCACAGTCTGTTTGTATTGTCACACCAAGCCGATTACATGCACTCCGCAGTACGTCCAACACAATAGAAGCTTGTTCCGACACTGGATATACACCGCCATCTTTTTTCTCTTTGGTATATAATCCAAGTCTCTGAAAAAAATCCCTTGTCTGAACTGCGTCAAACCGAACAAGTGTATTGTAAATTTGTTTTAAAGATGCCGCATCACTGCTGTAATACTTGCCGTGTACCTCCTTCATATTTGTAAGATTACACTTGCCATTTCCTGTCATTAATATCTTTTTGCCCACTCTGTCCTTATGTTCAAGGACCGTGACAGCGGCGCCATTCTCCACCGCAGCAATTGCAGCAGCAAGCCCACTTGCCCCACCGCCTATCACAACAACTCTATTTGCCATAAATCCCCCTAACTGCTATACGATTCAATAAAGTGATACACTTGCAATTCATTATCCATAAACTTGCCTTCTTGCAACTCAAGTCGAACCTCTACTGGAAGATTTTCTGGATGCAGCCCTGTTTTAAAGTAAAGTGTTTTCTTATCATATTCAAACACACACACTTCGCCATCCACTTCCATAATATAAAATCCGGATTCTCCCTGTGTCGTGTCATAAATACGCAGCACCTTAATCTTGTCCGCAGAGAAAAGCTCTAAATGCTGGGATTTAAAACCTTTCTGCTTCTCCTCAAGCGTAGGTGCCAAACTGTCTGCCGCAAGCATTTTCTCAAGTTCCTCACGATTTAAGCCAATATATTTTACTGGAATCTTTCCTTCCTCCATAAAAACAGAACCGTCTTTTTTATCAATATTTTCGTAAATACAAACGGTATCAGAAGTCGTCTGAACATTCATTTTTTGCACTTGATAAAGTTCTTCTGCTGTCTTGGACATCTGTGGATCAATCTGTGACAGCTCGTCAATATTTAAGTGCTGTTTTGCAAGGTTATTCTTCTCTGATAACTTATCCATATTGCTTCTTCTATACAGCAAAACAACTACTAACACCGAAATTAACAATAATACAAAAAATAAGCCAATCTTATATCTCTTTTCCATCATCAGCCTCCTGGTGAAACTTGAACACTTTGGCGTCTTTGATATAGTATCAGCTTATTTTTACTTTTTATTCATCAAATTACATTAAGCGTAATTTCTTTGCAATCGTTAAAATCGTTCTCCCCCCCGGCATACTTCTTAAGTCGCGCTCATTAATCCCTTTTAACAATATTAATATTGTAAAGTATACAATCACACCAACTACAATACCGACAAGCACTGTCACCACATTGCCCGCTGACTTTGCAAGCAGCAGATTCAACAGCGCAATCACAATTCCCATCGCCGCAGACGCAATCGCCGGAATAATAAAGGTGCGCACTAACTCCTGCTTATAGCGCAGATATTTGCGAATTGCAATTGCATTTAGCACAGATACCACAACTGCAAATAGAATATATGCATATACTACCGCATTGATTCCCATATTCATCTGAAGCATTGCATACAAAATTGCTATATGAATAACAAGTGAAATCGCCGCATTGCGAACAGGAATTTTCATTCTGTTAATACCCTGAAGCACACCGTTTGTCAATGTGGACATTGTATAAAAGACAACTGATATAGAACCAATATGCAGCATATTGACTGCCATGTCCACTTCCCCCTTAAACAGCATAGAGACAATTGGTCTAGCAAGCACAGAAAGCCCTACCGCACTTGGAATGGCAACAATCATTGTAAAACGCATTGCCTGTCCAATTTTTTCCTTGGCGCGCCCGTATTCTTCCCGCACCATCAACTGCGTCAGCATTGGCACAATAGAGGAACACATTGCATTGGCAAGGGCAATTGGAACATTTACCAACAATTTATATTTTCCTGAATAGACACCCCAAATATCAGTTCTAACATCTCCAAATCCCTTTTCTATCATCACACTTCCAAAGATTTTAATATCAATTACACCGCTAATGTTATAGACAGTGGTACTTAGAAGCACTGGGAAAATCGTCAATAAAATCATGCTTAGAATCTGTGGATAACTATCCACTTTTCCACTTCCGTCACGCCTGTGTTTCTTTGTCCCTTTTTTATATGTCGCATATACAAAAGCGAGAAACAACAATCCAATTATCGCCCCAATTACAGGACCAATAGAAGCTCCCGCCGCGCCATAAGCTGGGGCATAATCTTTGTTGTGCAGCAGCGCGCCAACTTTATCCCCATAATTATAAAGGACAGAAGCGCCGACAATGCTTCCAATCAGCACAAAAATCTGTTCCAGTATCTGTGAAACTGCCGTTGGCATCATTGTTCCAAGCCCTTGAAAATAACCTCTAAGCACGCCCATTACTGACACGAGCAACAACGCTGGACCAAGTACCTTTAATGCCAGTGCACTCATTGGCTCTTCCATCACATCTGCCGCAAAAAAATCTCCCAAAAACTCACAGATTAGAAACGTAATTCCACCCGCTGAAACAGCAAAGAACATAGCGCACTGAAAAACTCTTTCTGCACTCTTATACTGCCGTTTGCTCATCTTAGAGGACACCACCTTTGACACCGCAAGTGGCAGGCTGTAACAAGATATAATCAGCATAATCGAATAAATCTCATACGCCACAGAATAATATCCGTTTCCCTTATCCCCTATAATATGCTGCATAGGGAAGCGTCTTGCTATCCCAATAATTCTGGAGAGAATCCCCGCCATCGCAAGGATACCGCCCTGAACGATAAAATTAGACTTCTTTTTCTTCATTTAACTGTTCTCCTCAGGTCAAACTGATCTGTTCTTGTGATTCCCAGTCTGTTTAGAATCTCCTCTTGCTTCTGCTCCATCAATGCTGCTTCCTCTGACTCCATATGGTCATACCCCAGCAGATGAAGCATACTGTGTGCAATTAGAAACGCATATTCCCTCAGAGGAGAATGTCCATATTCCTTCGCCTGCTCATATACTTTCTCAATAGAAATGACAATATCACCAAGACACAGCTCACCGTTCTCAGGGTCAAAATAATCCTCTATGGCATCCTCAATCTTCGAAAAATCAGCAGGGCTGCTATAGTCCACATTTGGAAAAGACAACACATCTGTCGGGCGGTCAATTCCCCGATACTGATGATTCATTGTATGAATCCCCTCATTATCCGTAAGAAGCACATTAACTGACGCCTCATAGGGGCAATTTTCTAAATCAAGTGCCTCCACAATCACCTTACCTGCCACTTCCTCCACATCAAAAGGAAGTGTTTTGTCTGTCTCACTCTCTACGTAAAAAGTCATAATTTATTTTTTCTCCTGTATTATTCCTTATTTGCGAAATGGTTTTCCACCCCTTCTAATACGTGGTTCCTCCTTGCGAACAGCCTTGTTTTGACTGTTGTTAACCTTGCTCTCATAATCCTCATACGCCTTGACAATCTTCTGTACAAGAGGGTGTCGCACCACATCACGGCTTGTCATTCTAACAAACGCAATATCGCTAATTTTCGCAAGCACCTTCTCCGCCACATCCAAACCAGACTGCGTGCCAACTGCCAAATCTTTCTGGGAGGCATCACCCGTCACAATCACTTTCGAGCCAAACCCAATACGCGTTAAAAACATCTTCATCTGCGCAGGCGTCGTATTTTGTGCCTCGTCTAATATAATATAGGCATTGTCCAGTGTCCGCCCACGCATATAGGCAAGCGGCGCAACCTCAATCAATCCCTTCTCCATATTTTTCTGAAAACTGTCTGCCCCCATAATCTGATAGAGCGCGTCATATAACGGTCTTAGATACGGGTCCACCTTACTCTGCAAATCCCCGGGCAAAAAACCAAGTTTTTCCCCTGCTTCTATCGCGGGGCGTGTCAATATAATGCGTTCTACCTCATGATTCTTAAACGCCGTGATTGCCATCGCCATTGCCAGATAAGTTTTTCCTGTGCCCGCTGGTCCCAAACCAAACACAATCATTTTATCCTTAATGGCATCAATATACTTTTTTTGTCCCAATGTTTTTGGCTTGATAGGCTTCCCAGATATTGTGTGACAAATACACTCTGAATCCATCTCAAGAAGCGCATCTTCATCACCTTCGTGTGACAGTTCCAGCGCGTAGGACACGTTCTGCTCTTGTATTCTATTCCCTCGTCTGGAAAGTTCCACCAACTCGCGCACAAGCTTTGCCGCCTTGTTGACTGCTGCCTGTTCCCCGCTGATTCTAACTTCTCCATTGCGGTCTGTAATGACCACATTCAAATCCTCTTCAATCTGTTTTATATATGCATCTTGACTGCCGAAAAGATTCTGCATATGTTCCGCTTCAATCTGCATTCCAATCTGAAATTTCGCCACTATAATGTTACTCCTTTGTCTCATCTTCCTGAACGGTGTTTCTTGGTATCTCTATTGTCTCTCCTGTCTGCTTTACAACCAACAGACTTCCATTTAATTCCATCCCAATACTATTCCTTTCCATTTTAACATCTTTTTCAACAATTTGTACCCCTTTTTCCTGTAAACCTAAAATAAATTTTTCAAAATTTTCTGACAGCTTGCTTTGCATCTCTTCATCTGTATATGTAAAATATTTAATATAATATTCTTTTCTGTCTATTTTACCATAATAGACTGGAAGATAGATACTGTCCAGCAAAACCACTTGATGTTTTTCTATAGCTGTCTCATATAATGTTTCGTTTTTTTTCGGTGATAGATATTTTCCGGCAAAATCCCACAAAGCCAATCCATCAATATAATACTTGCCAATCTGGGCAAAACCTGTATTCGCATGATTGCCTGTGTAAATCATAACAGGGTATCCACTGTTAATCGAACCTTTGTACTCAATTGGTGTCTGAATAAAAATATCTGCATCCGCATCATAAATTTGATAATCAATAATACTCTGGCTCTCATCATAAACTGGCACACCGCCTGACACAAGCACTTGCCCTTTTTCAACTGTATCCCCCGCTTTGACCCGCGGAACACCATTTCTAGTGACAATTGAGGTAATTGTACCTGCTTCGTTCGCTACAATATCAGTGCCTTTTGTCTCAAACTGCACTGGCTCTGACTTCTCATTCTCCTTGATTTCTATATAAAGCTTTGTCCCCTCAAAATAAATCGAGGTCCATGTGACATTCTGAAATGTCTCCCGCAGTTTCTTTTCCTTCTCCTCACAATTAATACTGCTCTTTTTCATTCCATAATGAATCGATTCCTGTTCCAAAAAATCCGAAAGCTCATCATTGCTCACTTGTAGATTGCCAACATACTCAATTGCCCAGACATATTTTGTCACATAATTTAACATAATCAGGCATAATAGAACGCCCGCAAAAAAAATAATCCTTTTTTTAATAAAAGGAAAGTAAAATGGCAGTCCCTTCTTTTTGACTACGTGCGCTTTTGTACCTGTCTTTTTTAACAGAGGAGGCATTTTTAGAAAATCCGCGGCATATGCTTCACACATGCAAATATTCTGTTCCTTCTTTATCTCCCACAAGTCAATCTCATGCATTCTGCACATATTGAAAAACCGTTCCATGTAATCCCCGTCAATCTTGATCACCAGAAATCCTCTGACAAAGCGTATCCATCTATTCTGCAAGAGTCCCACCTCAAGCTTCCCTTATCACCTTTACCTCCTTAATCTGTCCTGATATTTTCATGTCCTCATTCGAGTAATGTTCGATTGTAAGACACTCCCCGCAGACACAATATTTCATATGATTTCCTTTAATTAATACTTCATGGCAGGTATAAGCAATAATTCCCTTAAAATTTTCCACAAAAAGCTCCGACGCCCCTACCATATGCAACAGCGTGGCATTCACCACCATATCCTTTGGCAGTGAAAAGGCATCTGCAAAGCGCTCCCCTGCACTCATAATATCCTGTTTAAATATATCGTGTCTATTCATATCAACACCCAAAAATGAAGTATAGGTTTTCTATACTTCATTCTATGTCTTTTATTCCATTACTATTCCCTTGCAATCTGGCTTTTTTCAGTCCTTTCTGCCAATCAGCTTATCCTCATATAAAATATGATTTACAAGCCAATTGGTCACAAGACGCAAGATTTCCTCAATTGTCTCATCTTGGTTCTCATCAATCGCATCCATATCCCAGTCATTAATAGTCTCCTCCAAGGCCTCATGCTGGCGCCTCTGTTCTGGTAATCTCTCGTAATCAATTGATTCCATATACGCTTCCTCATGCTCAAAATGCGTCAACGTATAGTCCCGCAGCTCCTCCAAAATATGTCTGATATTATCATATTTGTCAGGCATAAATTCCTCACATTTTAAATTATATAATTCGTCTGCAATCTCAAATAATCGCCTGTGTTCTGCATCAATCTGATCAATACCCGTCAAAAAGTCCTCTTTAAATTCATACATAATACAACCCCCTTAATAATTCCTTACAAAAATCTTTTCGCTTGCCATAGAACGCGCTAAAAGCTTATCGCAGTCATAAACAACAACTTCCTGCAACTTCTGCCCCTCTGGAAACTGTGGAACACTGCTTAACTCTGGCAAACTGCGCAGCGTAATCTTTTTTAAAGCAGACAATCCTTCCAGAAAGTCAAGATTATCAAGGTCCGCAATCTTGACCAGTTCCATTTCCTGCAAAGAATCTATTTCTCCAAATCGCTCCAATCCCTGTGCATGTTCCTGATGCACAATAACGCTCTGTATCTCCAACATTTGCAAAACGGCAAGTGACGGACATGGCATATTGTACAGACTAAACTCTCTGACACCATCCTTTCGGATTAAAAATTCTATATGTCGCCTAGAATTTCCAATATAAAAATTTTCAAGTTTTGGAAACCTTAACAGCCATTCCATTTCATACAGTGACATATCCTCACTGGAATTGTCTTCCTGCAACGCCACTTCAGTAGAACCCTTTCTATCGTTTTCAAAGGTAACATTATCCAGCAAAAAATCTACATAGAGCGATAATTGGGTGAGTCCTTGTGACAACTCGTTTACAAAACGAAAATCATATCGTTTTGGCAAATCTATAACCAATTCTGTCAGATACGTAAATTTAGAGAGCACCTCCACATGTTCCATATCATCCATACAATCCAGACAAAGCTTCCGTATATGTACCATCTCTGCAAAATGCTGCAAATCGCCATTTTGCAGACTATAAATACGAAACACAATATCTTCTCTAACAGAAAATAACTTCTCATCCAGCAATCGCAACGCTTCTTTTGAAAAAGCTTCTGTTGTCTGTATCCGCCTTAGCTCTTTTGCCGCAACCATCTGTGACACCATATCATCAATATGGGAAGCTGTCAGAGATGAAATATCCCCACCTAGCCACGATATTGCTTCATCTGTAGTACTGCCACTCGTTTTAAGATTAATAAAAGGCTGAAAAGTAAGCGCTTTTTTCTTTTGGACCTTTGGCTCCAAAGAATCCTCTTTCTCTTTTTGTTCTTCTATCTGCGTCTCACACTTAGATTGCCAGTTTGCTGCCGCTTCCAGTAATTCTTCCTTATGTCCCAGCAGCAGTTCCACATAAATCTGCCATATTATATCTGTGTTTTCATGAATCCACTCGTCAATCTCCGCCATTCTCAGCCCATATTCGGCAGGATAATCATCATCTGGATAAAGATTATAATCAAAGATTCCATAGTCGTACCATTTTGCAAGCTCCATATATCCATACTGATACAGACAGTCTGACATCCTTCTAATGCCATTATTTGTATCTACTTGATATAAATTTGTATAAAAAGTATCGATTCCCTCATGAAAACTCTGAAACTGCCAGTTATAGAGCTGCTCAAAGACAAATGCCCATTCCGGTTCCTCACCCTGCACAGGGTAAAGTTCACCCACCAAAAAATCATAAAATTCTAAGAGCAAATCATCTCCCCATGCATCTCCCACTTCACCTGCATCTGCCCTTTGTTCAAGGTCAATATACAATTGTTTTATAATCTCAATATATTTTTGCTTGTCCATTTATCCTCCTAAAGAATTTTACGATCTTTATCTAAAATCCGTGCAATTTTATATTCTTCGATTCTATGTCCCAGCAGCTGCATAATTTTTAACTCATCTTCCGCATCCAAAACAGCATTATGCGTCTCGCTATAACGCCTGTTTTTGGTCAATAATTTCAATATCTCTTCAACACCATATCCGCGCTTTAATTTTCCGGTCTGATAACAGTCAGCAGAATTTGGTATTGCATGATTGTACTGGCGATATGCTGCCAGACGCATAATATCATACCATTCATATTCCGAATATTCTGGCAGATGTCTTTTATCAAAAGAAGCATTATATGCAAAAAGCTTCTTCACATTGTATGTATTCAGCCACTTTTTTATTTCTTTTAAAGCGCGCTTTCTACTTGTAACCACAACATTCTTTTCATCAAACTGCAATTCATTATCATACATTCCACCCACTCGATATTCTGGATCGATTACATAATACCTTGCATCTATTTTCTTTTTTGTCTCTGTGTCAGCTACCACTACACCGATTGACATTACTTCATCATTCCAGTTTGTCTCTGTGTCAACCACAGCAAAATTATCCGTTTTTTCTTTTTTCTTAGGTGTATTTTTTAAATCTTCCATAGATAACTCCTGTGACGTTATTGCTGGTGCATAATAATTTTCTATCATTCCCTTTGTCACGGTCTTTGCCACAAGATCCAAAAAAGTCTTTCTATTAGGCACTTCTATTTCGTATAATGTATTATCTCTTGTGTTCCACAAAATTCCTTTTTTTAGATTCATCGCAACCATATAGACAGCACATTGCAAAAAATGTTCATGTGTCAATTCTGATACAAATTTTAATTCATATACTACATTGTCTTTTACCACATCTGCAAATCCCTGTGCGGAAAATTTCACACTTCCGCCTCTTTTGTTAGAAAAATCAATTCGACATCCAACCTGCGCATTCTCATCTGTATGTAGTCGTGTATATAATCGTGCCTTTATCAATTCGCTCTGTGCTTTCTTTACAAATGGAGGTATCACTTGCGTTCTATATCGGTTCTGTTTGGTCTCCAGTGAAACCAAAAATAAAATCTTGTGATCCAAAGAACTGTTGCGCACTTCTTTTGTGTAAAGGTACTTTAAATCAGGATTCAGATGCATCCACAATTTTATTTCTGCATCAATTTCATAACTGTCAAAAAACACTGCTTCCTGATAGATTCCAATACAAGGCGACAGGTCGATTAAATCATCTGTACTTTTTACATTGATTAATGAATTATCTGTTTGTGGAATCCTATGTGTTTTTAGCTGTAAAAAACATTTCTCCACATCTTCTTTATACTTAAAATCAAACATTTGACTGATATTCATATTATCAAATTTTTGATTTGTCTCCACAAATGTAGAAAGTGTTACTTCTGATAATATGGCATCTTCTGGCTTTACAAAAATAATATGATTTTTCCCTCTGCTGGCAGCAACGCAAAAAATATTTCTCAAAATTGCATAGGACTGCTGTGGTTTCGTTATTCTTGTCTGCCAATAGCTTTCTGTAAAGTCAAAAATAACACAGATTTTCTTCTCCAACCCTTTGCTGCTATCATAGGTTGTAAAAATTGCAGAGTCTTCTTTTGGCTCTGCCTTTCCTATTGAATCTGTATCGGATATTGTTGCATACACTGTTTTTTTATTAAATATATCTGGATAGTTCTCTTCCAAGGCATTGAGTGTATCGGACAATGGCCCTGTCCTTGCTCCCAAACACAAAATATCCTCTGGATTCTGATTTGCCAAAAATAAGACAATCTCTTCCTTTGTCATCACTTCCACTTTACAATTCTTATTCACCCCATCAATTGGCTTTCTCCACACTCTTCCAAGCATAGATGCCAACCCCTCCGATAAACGAAAACACTTCGTAAATCTCATTGCAATATATTCTTCCAGAAACTCCTTTATAAACACTTCAACGCGAAGTGTTGTTTTATCATATATTTTCTGTTCCATATCGCCAACAGCAATGATTTGTATATTGGGATTACGCTCTTTTACCAGCCACAACAGCTCTGCTAATTCCTGCTCAATATCTTGATATTCGTCAATAATCAGCACATCATATTTTCCAATGAGAGGTTTTTCTTTTATAAATCTCTGTATTATATCTGAAATTCCTACAGATATTCCACATTTTCTTAAAACCATATAAGCAAATCCATGATAATTGGTCACTGTTACATTTCTCTTTTTTATCTTAGATTTTGCATCTATTTTTAAAAGCTTATTATATGTCAAATACAAAATTTTCTTTGTGCTTGGCAGTTGATTGCATAGGTTTTGAATCGCTGTGGTTTTTCCACTGCCAATGCAGGCATCTACAAGAATGTTGCTTCCACATAATGCCCTTTCTATAAATAGCTGCTGCTCGCCAGACAGTTGTACAGCTAAAGTTTGTCCCATATTAAAGTTTTCCTCTCTTTTTCGCTTTTGTTGCCTATCATCAGCTTTCGTATTTTTCTATTTCTTTCTCATAATCACGTTTCCACATATTTCCTTTTGTCCACTTATGTATTCCTCTTAAATTCTATTAAAAAATCATTAGGAACATTAAAATTACTTCCTGTATTGATTGTGTGCCCAATGTCATAACACCCCAATTTTTCGCTTTTTTTGCGAAGGCTTTTAAATTACCATTTGGCGTTATGTGTTGTGTATGCTGTGAATACTCTTGCATCACAGAATCAATAGAACGAATTAGTAACCTAGCAACATGATCGCAATTGTTTGTATAAATCTGATACAATGGCAGACTTGTATCTTGCCCTAGATACTCCAATTCTTGTTTGTATCGTTTCTTTTTTTCAGTGTCTTCTTCTAATGCCCATTTCTCATATAAATTTGCAAATTTTTGTTCTGCCATAAGATACGGAGCAATCTGCTCTAACAAAATATGATATTCTTCCATTGTAATAGGTCTATACAATGCCATATCATAATTGTCTGTAAGTTGGTCTTTGTCTAGTTTTAGATCACCCGTCTGTAAAAATACAATCGTCTCCTCCTTTGTCATGGTTCCAATGCTCATTTTCCCCACACCACTTTTTCCCAAAAGACATTCTATTAAAGAACGCTGCATACCATTAAAGCTAATTACTGTCCCGCATCCATCTTTATCCACAAGCAATACAATGCTGTGCCCTAATCCCTTCATACCATCCGCATTTACAACATAATACAGCATACCATCTTCTGCTGCTATAGTAGTCTCGCGTGCCGAAAGACACATAGAAAAACATAGAATCAAATATATTGACAATGATATAAGCAGACCATACTTTATCCAATTTTTTATTCTTTTTCGTTTTTTTGCAATAGCAAATAACCACATTGATTTGTCTGATTGTTCATCTGCAATGTTGTCGTCAGTCACTATAGTCACCACCAGTAAACTTGCAATCACCTTGTTTCAAGGCAATTGGGCCAATCCACATAGTTTGCAAAATCAAATATTTGTTCATGTGTATTTCCATCTAAAAAGAAAATCACTTGGTCTTTCCAAAAGACCACCTCAAAACCATCGTCTATACAGGAAACAAAAACCAAAGAATAAACCACCATATCGTCTTTTTGGTATTTACAGTTTAGTTGAAGATGCCTGATAGATTCCGCTTCCATTCCTGCAATTTCACGGGACCAGCGACTGTTATGAAACTGCTCAATTGTTGTAATCAATTCCCCTGTTTCTTCGTCTTTTATTCCCCACTCAATTAAATTCGGCAGCAGTTTTTCTAGCATTGTCTGATAAATATGGTCAAAGTTTTCCTGAATATACAAAATTGTATTTTTAACCTTTTGCGCATCTTCTGGACTTATTTTCGTAACTGCTATACACTCAACTACAGTTCCCTCAAGAATACTTAATTCCGTAATAATATTTTTGTCAAACCACTTTCCTTTTACATCTAATATAATTGCATCACAACCATAGTGACTTTCGTGTCCACGCTCACTTTCCCATTCCCAGTCGCCGTCAATTTCTTGTTCCTGTACACACCGCTCCGCCAAAAGCGCATCCAAATCCTGTTCGTTTTTAATGAAATATTTCATATATGATTTTCTCCATTCTTTATGTTCGATTTTATTTAAGAACTGCTAACTCTTCACTGTAAAGATTGGTTCCATTCGCGCAACCGGTTGCGCCATATTATGCGCCGTGTGCACTGCAATCACTTCATGAATATCTTTGTATGCGTATGGTGCCTCTGCGCGAATAGACTCCTCCCATTTTTTCAAAATATCTGCTCTGCCCTTCAAATCAGTACGATTTGGGTCAATGGGCGTAATCACATGAAACTGTTCCATAAATTGATGAAACGCCTTATCATTTCCTTTCATTGCGTCTCCGCGAGATTTTTGTCGTCCAGCGCCATGACTGGCACTCCAAAGTGCCTCTGCGTTTCCAAGTCCGCGAAGCAAATAACTAGAACTACCCATAGAGCCCGGAATCATCACTGGCTCTCCATAATAGGCAAATTCCGTTCCATCCATTTCTTCACAGCCACCAGCACAGCAAGCTCCTTTTCGATGAATAAAGTAATCTTTATTGTCTATCCGCTTTTTCCAAATAAAATTATGTGGCGCATCATAAAGCAATTCCATATCACATGCGCCCAAAACCTGTGTAAAAACCTCCTGAATCATAAAACCAAGAAATAATCGATTGGCAAAACCAAAATTTGCAGCATTTTTAGAAGTTGACCAAAAACGATTCCACGCATCTTGCGCTGTACAAAATTCTGGTATTGGATAAATTTTATTTTCTGGCTGCGTAAATCCAACAGGGTAAATCTCCTGACAAATCTTGCGGTTTAACAGACCACTATGATGTCCAATTGTCAAAGAACCTGTATGCAGCATTATCACTACAGCACCCTTTTTTAAATTCCATGCATTTGCAGTCTGACCATCATAAATTTCAACGACGCGCTGTACCTCCAAAAAATGATTTCCACCGCCAATTGTCCCAATCTGATCATCATATGTCAACTGCTGATAATCGCCAATAAAATCTTCCAAACCTTCTGTCTTTGCTGCGTTGAGACTTCCTCGAAACACTGTGCGATTCAGCCATTTCTCTTGCACTTTGGGCTGATAATATCTCCACAATCCATTCTTGCCGCTGTCCTGACAGGTTTCCAATAATCCCTCAAGCCCATATCGAAACAAAGCCTCTCGCTGTCTTCCTGTCATTGGTATCTGTCTGCCACCCTCAAAAAAGATATGGCGAATTTTCTTTGTCAATTCTGGAAGGTTTTGCTGAATTTTTACTTCTGACAAATCTGTTGTATAAAACCGCATACCACAGTTAATATCATTTCCCATCGCCTGCGGAACCACAAATCCTTTTGTCATCATTACAGTTCCAATTGGAATCCCAGCCCCTTTATGAAAATCAGGCGTCAAAATTAGTTTCTCAATTTGTGGCGCATCTCCCTGAAAATAATCTGGTACTGCTGCCAACTTTTCCAATGTTTCCTCGAGAGCTGTCATTTGATGTAATTCTGCCATTGCATTTTTATCTGGTGTGGCATCTTCTGGCAAATAACAGGATATGACATTTTTTCTATCGTTCCATTCTATTTTATATACCATAAAACTTCCTTATAATTTGAAATTTGTTTACTTATAGTATTTAAGATAACTTCTCATTCTCATATTCTTCAAAAAACTTATCACACAATGTAAAAAAAAGTGTTACCGCTTCTTCCTCATCATTCGTTAAATCTCTAAAAGTATGATACCAGAAAAAATGCTGTTTTTCATACCTTTTATCCCTATTTGACTGAATCCAATTTATCAGCCAGTCTGAAAAATAATAATGAAATTGCACTGCTGTATCATCATCAAAATCATTTATTTTATTACAGACTTTAAAACCATCAATAACATATTCTAAATAATCAATCCGAACTTCATTCAGGAATGCCTGTGGTTTTTTTTCAATTAATTTTATATATTCTCTCAAAGTTGCTCTTTTGTTACAAACTGTTTTATGAGGATATTCTTTGTTCTCATTTTGTTTAAAAAACTTATCAGACAAATCAAAAAAGAGCTTTACTGCCTCTGTTTCGTTACTCGTTATTTCTATATCTTTTAACGTTTGACTCCATGAAAAACAATGCTGCCTATATTTTCTATCTATATTTTTTTGAATCCAATTTACCAGCCAACCTGTAAAATATGCGTGAAATCGTAAATCAATATCAGCCGCGTTATTATTTACGTTATTACATATAAAAAAACCAACAATAAGATGCTCTATATAATCTATCCGAACTTCATCAACAAACATCTTTGGATTTTTCTGTATACATTTTATAAACGCTCTTACATTCATCTTAAATTTCCCCATTCCCACCCTCACAAAAACAGTCAATGTCCGGTAATAACAATTCTCTAATTACAATACACTTGTACGCAATTGGAGCATAACTATCCTCGAGGAATCGAACCTCCACACACTAGCTCTTTAGCATGACCAAAGTACGACTTACGCTGTCGCCGCGTGACATTCACCCTGCCTTTGCTAACAATCAATTTTATTCAATTAAATCAATATTCCAGTTTGTCTCCTGCAGTCTATTTTGTTCCTATTCCCCATTCCCACCCTCACAAAAACAGTCAATGTCCGGTAATAACAATTCTCTAATCACAGTACACTTGTACGCAATTGGAGCATAACAATTTGAGGAATTGAACCCCTGTACACTTGCTCTTAATGTACCTTGCCTTTTAAGTGCAAAACCATGCATTGCGACTTTCGCTGTCGCCGCGTGACATTCACCCTGCCTTTACTAACAATCAATTTTATTCAATCAAATCAATATTCCAGTTTGTCTCCTGCAGTTTATTATCCACCAAGCGCAATTCCTTTGCCATTCTGTCAATTTCTGCCTGCCAATCTGTAATCGAAATTGCAGACTTAATCTTTATCTCTGTGTTTCTTGCCCGATAAGAAGTCTGACTGCCAGTATATACAAGATCTTTATAAACATGAATTTTTAGCGAAAGTGTATCTTTTTTCGCAATCAATTCCGTCAGTGTCTGTCCGTCAACTTTTGTCTCGCAATTTGTTTTATTGATATGCGCAATCAAATAAGCCAAACGCTCAATCGAACGATCCAACTCCTGTTTTAATTGTTCTGGGGATTCCGCAGGCTTTTCTCCCTCCTGCACTAATACATTATTGTTTAGACGACTTTTTAACTGTTCAATATTACGGTTTAAATCCGCTCGTTCCTGCAATGCTTCTGCTAGTTTCATTTTCTATCCCTTCTTTCCCTCTAAAAATTTCTAAAACCCTTTCTATCATCAACGAAGTAACTAATCCCACCAGAAGTACCATATGTCAGATGCGGCAATACATGCTGCCACTTCTGCTAGGGTTCCTGTTCTTGTACACTGACTTACTCTGTCTGGTGTAAATGCAAAATGCTCTTTAGCAACTTGTAAGGCATCTTCTTCTGCAATTGGCGTTGATATATGCATTTCCATTACATCATGTGTAATCGTTACAGGAACTGCACCATATTTTTCAAACCAGTATTTACAGATAGCCATCATATCCTCTACATTCGGACAATCATTCCATCCACCAAATGGCACATACGCTACCAATTCCCACGGCTTTGTTGTCGGAACCTTTAACAATATTGTCTCAATAATTTTTTCAGACGAAAATCTCCGAAAAGCTGTATAGCCCTCAATTACTATTGGCTCACCATCAAATACACCAATAAATTCCTCCATATTATCTGTATCTTCTATGTATCCTTCAAAATATTCCTTTAGCAGCTCCTCACCAGATTTCAGTTCTTTCTTTAAAATATCCTCCAAGATATAGCCGTCTTCTTCTAATATCCCAAAATATTCTTCTAACACATCATCTGAGGAAACCAATACTGGAGTAAAACCTTCCTCTTGTCCTTGCAACAAAGCCCGATTGTATGCATTCATTACATCTTGATAACTTGCTGTTGTGGAAAAAATCTGATATGGATAGCCTAATTTTGCAATTATACTTTTTGTCGTCGGATTTGCTTGCTCCAAAGTGATTTCATTGTTTCCTTGCATTTCATTAACGGCAAAATTTCCCTGCTCACTCTTTTTTTCTTGATAAGACATATCTATCAACTCCCTCTAAAATTCCTAGCGCATCGCATCATAGATACCAATGGCAATTCTTGAATGTAACCGTTTCGTTTTTGGCTTCTTAATTTATAGGCAATTTTTCTTATATTTTCTGTGTTTATCATATCATTTTTATAAAGCAATTGCAACCTTCGTCTTTTTCTCTTTCCTAATCGAGTAGGGAAGTTTCGTAACAGTTCAGACAGGTCTGCGCATTTACTGCGCTGACCGTATTGAAACTTAAAATAGGGAAGCATCCAGCCCCTCGCCGAAGGCGATTTTCAATGGGCTGGATGCCGTAACAGTGAAGGTATCTGAACTGTTACGAAGTTTCATCTTCCCCTACTCGTTGCGTGCCCCGTGCGCCACGTCAGTGGCATATTTCCTCTGCACGGGTCTGCGCATAAAAAGTTACAAATAAAATCGAGTAGAAATAGCTTTTCCCCTATCTATTCAATTACTTCAAATACAATGCTATAACCTTGTTTTTCAACTACATCAGTATTTATCAACTTATAGATAATGTCTTTCGCATTTTCAAATGCTTTGTCTAATAATCCATTCTCGATAGCTCTAGTTTCCATAGCATTTTTACTTTCTGTATCAAATTCTCTTGTATCATCAATTTTAATCGGATTGAATAATCCATCTTTTTCATTAAGGGTTTCAAAACTCTCATCATCTAATTCATGGGAAAGTATTTTTGCCTTTGGAATATGTATTGTTATCTGCTTAGAATCATTGTCTATTTCTGCTGCAATTTCTTGCACATTTACACCTGCTTTAATAGAGCCATCCCATTTAACAATAAACGATTTCCTTGTAAATGGTATATTCTTTCCCCATAATTGTTTTACATCTTCAAACTTTCCAGCGTCAGTATATAAATATTCTAATGTAGCGAGTTCTCCAATATCTTGTATTTCTACATTGATAACATTGATGTCTATTTCTCCTGTTGCTTCTTCATATACTGCAGTAGGCTCAGACAAACGATCAATTTCTGCTTCTAATTTTGCGATTTTCTCCTCATATTTGGCTTGTGCACAGTTGTACCCTTTAAAAAAGATTACAAATACCACAATCAGTAGTGCAATAACAATGATTATTCCAATGATGAATCTTTTTTTATTCCTTTTCAATAGCGTTAACCCCTTTGTCCAATACTAAATTTTGTAACAGTTCAGACAAGCTGACCTGTTACTGCAAAAGTCCTTTGAAAACTCAAAATCTCCAAAAAAATATTAAAACTCCGGCAATTCAGTAAACACTACTTTACTCCCATCTGCGATTCCACCATAAAGCATTTCGGTACGATTCCCAACATCAAAATAATGTTTTAGCACAAATTCTGACGTAAATGGCATAGGCAATGCAGTTACTTTCTCGAAAGGAATCCATTTTATAACACCTTCATTAGAAATAAATTCTTCATCTACACCATCTTTTAATTTCGCAAAAAAGTAATAATTCTGTCTGATTTCTCCTTTTGCCCGCCTCAGAGTCACATAACGCAGCCTGATATTTTCCAATTCCTTTTCTGTTATACCAATTTCTTCTTTCATTTCACGCAATACGCAGGCTCTGGCATTATTCAATTCATGTTCCTCAAAATGCCCTCCTGCTGAACCTACCCACACATCATTTACCACGCTGCCGCCTTGTCGATAAAGCAATAACATTTTATCTGCCTTTTCTATGTATATGGATGCCATATTTCTTAGCTTGCCATCTGCCATCACACCTACTCCTTTTATATATATATCCGCTTTCCGTTCCCTTTCGCATTTACTTGTATTAGGACTCTCTATAAATCTCACAAATACAAAAACCTTATGTGAACCACAACTATGGCTTGTTATTTTCACAGTCAGGGTAAAGGCTTTTCCTGAAATCAACTCAATATTTCAACTAAACCAATAATTTCTGGCACATCTTCCCCTAGTACAGCGTTGCATTAATTTCGAAGTAATAGGTGCCTGAATTTTGTGTCAGGACAAGGCGGAGGAAGGCGGCATAGCGGTAGCTACGCTGACTGACAGCAATGCAGTACTGGCGCAAAAGGCAGGTATATATTACTCGATTATGAATGCAATGTTGTACTAGTTCTGCAACTTTAAACTATTTTATTGTAAAGCCATTGTGAGCAATATGGTATTTGAGCCAGTTTTTGTATTTCTTTTGCACTATAAGCCCACTCAAGTGAATCCAGCCATAAGTAATCATTTGTATTTTCATAAAAGTATTCAATGGCAAATTCAAATACTTGTTGATGATATTCTCCTATATCTTCTATATCAATTGCCCAAAACAAATTTTTCCCCGGTACTAACCACTCAAAACTTTTCTCGGAATATATATCAATGTTATTGACTGTAAAAGCAAATTGTTGCAATTCATGTTTACCATCAATAAAACCAATACTTCCTTCCGCGTCAATTATTTTTTCATTAGAGTCATATCTAATCTCTAATTTATTTAAGATCATTCCCGCATCTGTAATCGCCTTTTTTAATGTCTTTATGGTTTCCTCTGGTGAATAATTGTATACTTGTTTTAATATTATTATGCTGCTGGCCATCTTTAAATTTCTCCCGCATCCACTTATCAATTCTAAAAGACTCTACAGAAATACTGTAATCTACCTTATACTGTCTTTTCTCTGAATTTACATGTACCAATTCTGTTGTATTGTCCACAAATGAATGAAGTTCCTATATTATAAAACCCTCATGAAAGCCTCTCACTCACATAAAGTTAAACATACAACTCTTATTCTTTTTTATTCCCAAATACTTCCGTTCCCTTTCGCACTTACTTGTGATATGGTTCTCCCTAACATGCCTAAGCGCGAAAAATCGCATAATATTATTTTAGGCAGAACACCGGAATGCTCTGCCTTGTGATGCCTTACTCTTAGATAATATGGTATTCTATATAAAGTTTTTGACGGTATTCTTCATCCTGTGAAACTTTAACAATATCCTCTGCCTTATTCTGGCACAAATATTAGACACTGTTTTTCACTGTTATTTAAGCAACGCTGTACTAACATAAATACTGCCGAAAAACTTTGTAACCTTCTATTCCTATTATACACAGCTTTCTGGTAAATTACAATAAGCAGGGAACCTGTTTTCTCTCTTAATAGATTTTACAAAATGTTAGGGTTATGCTACAATGCAACCAGAAGAAATTTAGGAGGGACATCTATTGAATCTGAAAAATGAATTGTATTCTGTTAAAATTTCAATAGACACAATATATGAAGTTCAATCTTCTGATAATAAATATTATGATTTGGAATGGAATCCAGAAAATTATGGACGTAATGATTTCTATAAAATATTGTCTATTCATATTGAATCATTCAATAATGAATTAGATATTGCCTTAGTTGGAGATTATTATTCTTATGATTGCGATTGTGCTGTTCTTGACGGCAGAATATTGACCATTATGCAAAATAATACAATATCACAAATATGTATTGATGATGGAATGTTGATACTTCATAAAAAGTTTGAATGCTTCGGCTGTACCTTTGGTTTATACCAGGTGAAAAATGGATATATCATTTATGGCGAAATTGAAATCAAAATGTTGGACTTAAACTTTAATCAGGTATGGTCATTTAGTGGCAGAGATATTTTTGTTTCCCAAACACGAGAAAATGCGTTTGTACTTGGCAAACACTCTATCAAACTATATGATTGGATGGACAACTTCTATGAACTGGATTTATCGGGAAATTTAATTTATCCTTTGTAAAATTAACTTCTAAAATATCCCCCATGAAAGCCACTCACTCCCATGGGGTTAAAAATACAACTCTTATTCTCCTTTATCTGCAAGAACTTCCGTTTGACTTCGCCCTTACTTGTGATATGGTTCTCCATAACATACCTAAGTGCAAAAAATCTCATAATATTAGTTCAGGCAGAACACCGAAATGCTCTGCCTTGTGATGCCTTGCTCTTAGACAATATGATATTCTTTATAAAGTTTTTGACGGTATTCTTTATCTTGTGAAACTCTAACTACATCTGATAATCTTCCATCTTCATTTAGAAACATTATCAGTTTAGCCATCATTTCTTCCCCTTCCTCTCTACCCTCTTTTTTATTTAACCGGTCTCTCATCAACAATGTCATATATTCATGCCTCCATTCTCTATTCTTCTTCGCTTCTTTCACTGCTTCTTCTAATTTTTCCACATAGTCATCCTTCGGCTTCTTTCCTGCCACATAATCCAGAAACGCCTTTAATTCATCATTGATGTCATCCAAAGTTCCTTTTGCGTTAAGAAATATCTTTACAGTTTCATCCCCCATAGAAATATTACTGTCTTCTTTACAGATATTCTCAAAAGTATAGATATGCCGCCCTTTTCCATATAAATCAAACGGGCAGATAAATATGATATAGCTCCTCTTTAATTCATCATAAAACTGTCCTTTATCAATGAGCTGTAAATCAATCATCCCTTGATAATACCGGCTTCTCTTAGGAAGTTCCTTTGTATTGCTGACCTGCATTTCTATGTCATAAACAACCTCTTTATCGTCCTTTACATACATATCCAGCCTGACACTGCAGGCATCCATATCCACATTGATACTTTTCTGTAGTTCCGGGTACTCAATACGCTCAATCTCCAAGTCTGGGAGAATCCTCTGCAGCAATTCTTTGCACAGTTCCGGATTCTGCATAACCTTTCCAAACAGAAAATCGTTGGATATATCTAATTCTTCCCATCTTAGCTGCTTTGTTTCTATGTTTTCCATTTATATAACCCGTCTTTCTGCGAAAGACACCAATGCGTCATGAAACAGGTACATTGG